>NZ_JBIVFA010000001.1:416540-686679 GCF_044747975.1 Streptomyces sp. NPDC090045 | reverse complement strand
CGTACCCGGGCGGGTCTGGGGGACGGGTGGCGCGGTCACGGGAGGCGGGTGCCTTCGCCGCCGACCCTGACCCGGGGGTCACCCGCGCGGAGTTCGACCGTGAGCACCCCCGGCCGACCCATGTCCTCGCCCTGGTGGAGGGTGAGCACGGCGTCCGCCGGGACCAGCCCGAGCTCCCGCGCGTACGCGCCGAACGCGGCCGCCGCGGCCCCCGTGGCCGGGTCCTCGACGACGCCGCCGACCGGGAAGGGGTCCCGTACGTGGAACTCCGCGGGGCCCGCCCGGTGCACCAGCTGGACCGTGGTGAGGTCCAGGCGCCGCATCAGGGCCTCCAGCCGGGCGAAGTCGTAGGCGAGGTCCGCGAGCCGGGCCCGGGTGGCGGCGCCGAGCACGAGGTGGCGGGCTCCGGCGTAGGCGATCCGGGGCGGGAACGCCGGGTCCAGGTCCCCCACGGGCCAGTCCAGCGCGGCCAGCGCCTCGGCGAGGTCGGCCGCGCCGATCTCCTCGACGTGCGGCTCGACGCTGGTCAGCGTGGCCCGCAGCCGCCCGCCGGCCTCGGCGGTGACGGACACGGGCACGGCGCCCGCCCGCGTCGCGAGGAGCAGTTCCCCCGGCCCGATCCGCTCCGCCAGCGCCACGGCCGTGGCCACGGTGGCGTGCCCGCAGAAGGGGACCTCCGCCTTCGCGCTGAAGTACCGCACGGTGAAGGACCGGCCCGCCGGGCCGCCGAGTCCCTCGGGCGGGGCGGTCAGGAAGGCCGTCTCGCTGTAACCCAGCCGGGCGGCGATCGCGAGCATCGCGCCGTCGTCCAGCCCGGCCGCGTCGAGCACGACCCCGGCGGGGTTGCCCCCCTCGGGGTCGTGGGAGAAGGCGGTGTAACGCAGTGCCTCGGTGTCGGTCATGCGGCCATGATCGTCCGGAGTGCCGTGCGGGGTCCAGGGCTTTCGCACCGGGCGGGATGGACGAGCCGCGGCGGGGTACGCGCAAGGGCGACCTGCACCGCACCGCGAGGACGGGGACGACCATGACGGAGCACCCTGACGAGGCCGCCGTGGAGGCCGCCCACGAGCCGCACGACCCGGCCCCGGGCGAGCGCGCCGCCGTCGACCGGGTCCGCGCCGAGGCGGTCGGCATGGGGCACCACCAGGCGGAGGCCGCACTGGAGGCGGCGCGCGCGGAGGGCACCGACCCGGCCGTCGTCGCGGAGTGGGAGCGCATCGAGGAGCACCTGGCCGCGCACCGGGGCCCGTACACCCCGGACGCCGACCCGTTCCTCCAGGGCCTGCTCACGGCTCGCACCCGGCACGGGGCCGGCTGACCCCCTTCTCCCCCTCTACCCCCGCCCGATGTACGGCATCGACGTCGCCATCACCGTCGCGAACTGCACGTTCGCCTCCAGCGGGAGCTCCGCCATGTGCAGGACGGTGCGGGCCACGTCCGCGGCGTCCATCACCGGTTCGACGGCGAGCTGTCCGTTGGCCTGGAGGATGCCGGTCTGCATCCGCTCGGTCATCTCGGTCGCCGCGTTGCCGATGTCGATCTGGCCGCAGGCGATCCGGTACGGACGCCCGTCCAGCGACAGGGACTTCGTCAGGCCCGTCATCGCGTGCTTGGTGGCGGTGTAGGCGATGGAGTTCGGGCGCGGCACGTGCGCCGAGATGGAGCCGTTGTTGATGATGCGGCCGCCCTGCGGGTCCTGCTGCTTCATTTGCCGGAAGGCGGCCTGCGCGCAGAGGAAGGCGCCGGTCAGGTTGACGTCCACGACGGAGCGCCAAGCCTCGTAGGTGATGTCCTCCAGCGGGACCCCGCCGGGCCCGAAGGTGCCCGCGTTGTTGAAGAGGAGGTCGAGGCGCCCGTACCGGGTGCGCACTGACTCGAACAGAGCAGTCACGTCGTCCGGGTGGCTCACGTCCGCCCGGACGACGTGCACGTCGGCGTCGGCGCCGGCCGCGGCGGCCGCGGCGGCCGTCTCCTCCAGCGGCTCGGTCCGGCGGCCCGCGACGGCCACGGACCAGCCCGCCGCGGCCAGGGTCAGCGCCACGGAGCGGCCGATTCCGGAGCCGGCGCCGGTCACCACGGCGATCTTCTTCGTACGTTCGTCCATGGGGCCGCAGGGTACGTCACACGGCGGCCCGGTCCCCGGACGTTCCGATTGCTGAGAGCATGGATCGGTCAGGGGTGCGTAAAGCAGATGAGAAGACTGGAGTTCCGCATGTCGGAGAGAGGCCCCGCGACGGCCGCCTCGCACGACTCGTCGCCCGAATCGCCCTCCGCCCCCGCCACGACGAAGCCCCTGACGGCGGCACGCCGCACGGGCCTGCTCGTCACCTTCATACTCGGCGGGCTCACCGCCCTCCCCCCGCTGTCCATGGACATGTACCTGCCGGCCCTGCCGCAGGTCACCGATGCCCTGAACAGCCCCGCCGCGACCATCCAGCTCACCCTGACGGCCTGCCTCGCCGGCATGGCCCTGGGCCAGCTCGTCATCGGCCCGATGAGCGACAAGTGGGGCCGCCGCCGGCCCCTGCTCGCCGGCATGGTCGTCTACGTCCTGGCCACCGCGATCTGCGCCCTCGCGCCGACCGCCGAGCTGCTGATCTCCTTCCGGCTGCTCCAGGGCCTGGCCGGCGCCGCCGCGATCGTCATCGCGCGCGCCGTCGTACGCGACCTGTACGACGGCGACGAGATGGCCCGCTTCTTCTCCACCCTGATGCTCATATCCGGGGCCGCCCCGATCATCGCCCCGCTCATCGGCGGCCAGGTGCTGCGCTTCGCCGACTGGCGGGGGGTCTTCGTCGTCCTCACCGGCGTCGGCACGGTCCTCACCCTGATGGTCTGGCGCAGCCTCGGCGAGACCCTGCCGCCCGAGCGGCGGCACACCGGCGGCGTCGGCTCCGCCCTGCGGACCATGCGCGGGCTGCTCGGCGACCGCGTCTTCACCGGCTACACCCTGACCGGCGGCTTCTCCTTCGCCGCCCTCTTCTCGTACATCTCGGCCTCCCCCTTCGTGGTGCAGGAGATCTACGGGGCTTCCCCCCAGGCCTTCGCCCTGCTCTTCGGCCTCAACTCGGTCGGCCTGATCCTCGTCGGCCAGATCAACGGCAAGCTGCTGGTCGGCCGGGTCAGCCTGGACAAGGTCCTGGCCGTGGGACTCGGGACCGTGCTGGCCGCCACGGTGGCCCTGCTGCTGATGTCGACGGGCGTGTTCGGGGAGGTCGGGCTGACGCCGATCGCCGCCGCGCTGTTCGTCCTGATGTCGGCGATGGGCGTGGTCCTGCCGAACACCAACGCCCAGGCCCTGATGCGCACCCCGCACGCGGCCGGCTCGGCCTCCGCACTGCTCGGCACCTCCTCCTTCCTGATCGGCGCGATCGCCTCGCCGCTGGTGGGCATCGCGGGCGAGGACACGGCCGTCCCGATGGCCCTGGTCCAACTGATCTGCGCCATCCTGGCCCTGACCACCTTCCTGAGCCTCTGCCGCCCGTGGCGCAAGCAGGACGCGCGGGCCTGATCCGGCCGCGCCGGCACAATCCAGCCCCGCCGGCGTTTGAGGCGCGGGGCCGGGGGCGGAGCCCCGATCTTTCAGCCTCGCCGGCGTTTGAGGCGCGGGGTCCGGGGCGGAGCCCCGGGTCCGGGCGGAGCCCGGCTGGCGGGGCCACCGCGGCCTGCGACATAAACTTCGCAGGTGAACGCCTCCGCCCCCACCACCGCCGACACCCTCCGCAGCACGCTCGGCGGGCTGCTCGACGGCCTCCCGCCGAAGCAGGCCGCGGCCGCCGTCGAGCGGCTCATCGCCAGCTACCGGGGGCAGACCCCGACCGACGCGCCCGTACTGCGCGACCGCTCCGACGTGGCGGCGTACGCGGCGTACCGGATGCCGGCCACCTTCGAGGCCGTACGGTCCGCCCTGGACGGGCTGGCCGAGGCGGCGCCGGGCTGGGCGCCGGGCTCGCACGTGGACGTGGGCGGCGGCACGGGCGCCGCGACCTGGGCGGTGGACGCGACCTGGGACGGCCCGCGGGAGACCACGGTGCTGGACTGGGCGGAGCCGGCGCTGAAGCTCGGCCAGGAGCTGGCGCGGGCCTCCGCCTCGCCCGTGCTGCGCGCCGCGCACTGGCGGCGGGCCGTCATCGGCTCCGGGCTGTCCCTGCCCGACGCCGACCTGGTGACGGTCTCGTACGTGCTGGGCGAGCTGACCCCGCAGGCCCGTACGGCGGTCGTCGCCGAGGCGGCGCGGGCCGGGCAGGCGGTGGTGCTGATCGAGCCGGGCACGCCGGAGGGCTACCTGCGCATCCGCGAGGCCCGCGATCAGCTGATCGCCGCCGGACTGCGGGTGGCCGCCCCGTGCCCGCACGACGGGACCTGCCCGATCGAGGTCGGCCAGGACTGGTGCCACTTCTCGGCGCGGGTCAGCCGGTCCTCCCTGCACCGCAAGGTCAAGGGCGGCTCGCTCCCGTACGAGGACGAGAAGTTCAGCTACGTCGCCGCGACCCGCTTCCCGGTGGAGCCGGCCGCCTTCCGGATCACGCGCAAGCCGCAGATCCGGAAGGGGCTGGTCCAGCTGGAACTGTGCGGCCCCGAAGGAGAGGGCCTGACCCGGGTCAACGTGACCAAACGCCACGGCGACCTCTACAAGGCGGCGCGGGACGCCGACTGGGGCCAGGCCTGGCCGCCGCCCTCCGAAGAGGACTAGGGCCGCAGCTCCTGGGTGCAGCACTTCACGCTGCCGCCGCCCTTGAGCAGTTCACCCAGGTCCATCGGGACCGGCTCGAACCCCCGGTCCCGTAGCGGCGCCAGCAGGCCGGTGGCGGCCTGCGGGAGCAGGACGTGCCGGCCGTCGGACACCGCGTTCAGGCCGAGGGCGGCCGCGTCCCGGCCGTCCGCGATCAGGGCGTCCGGGAAGAGGCGCCTGAGCACGCCCTGGCTGCCGGGCGAGAAGGCGTCCGGGTAGTACATGATCTCGTCGCCGTCGAGGACGCTGAGCGCCGTGTCCAGGTGGTAGTAGCGCGGGTCCACCAGGTCGAGGCCGATGACCGGGCGGCCGAAGAACTCCTGGGCCTCGTCGTGCGAGAGCGGGCTGGAGCGGAAGCCCCGGCCGGCCAGGATGTAGCCGGCCGTGACGGCGAAGTCGCCCTCGCCCTCGTTGACGTGGGACGGCTCGTGGACGTCCTGGTAGCCGTGGCTGCGGAACCAGTCGAGGTGGATCTCGGCCTCTGCGGCCCGTTCCGGGTAGGCGAACCGGGCACCGAGCACCCGGCCGTCGACGACCAGGGCCCCGTTCGCCGCGAAGACCATGTCGGGCAGGTCGGGCTCGGGGACGAGGGTCTCGACGGTGTGGCCGAGGGAGCGGTAGCGGTCCCTCAGGTCTTCCCACTGGGCGTGTGCGAGGGGCAGGTCCACCGGTTTCGTGGGATCCATCCACGGGTTGATGGAGTACGTGACCTTGAAGTGTGCGGGTGGGCACATCAGGTAGCGCCGGGGTGTGGCGTCTCTGCGCAAAGAAGGCTCCTCACGACTTTCACGACTCTGGACGAGTACGGAAGAGAATCGTCTCTCCTACCGCTGGACGACACAGTGAACTGACCGGGTGGTTTACGCAACCATAGAAAGACGAGACGTCTCGCTTTGATAGCTTCGGGCCATGACCAAGACCCCTGACGCCACCCGCCGCAGCGACCGCTCCCGGCGCGCCATCCTCGACGCCGCGCTCACCCTCGTCGGGGAGGTCGGCTACAACAAGCTGACCATCGAGGCCATCGCCGCCCGCGCGGGCGTCGGCAAGCAGACCATCTACCGCTGGTGGCCGTCGAAGGCCGCCGTCCTCCTCGACGCCTCCCTCGCCCTCGCCGGCGACGCGGAGACCGAGGGCGGCTGGACCGGCTTCCCCGACACCGGGGACCTCGCGGGCGACCTGAAGTCCGTACTGCGCGCCACGGTGGACGAGTTCAACGACGAGAAGTACGCGGCCCCCGCGCGCGCCCTGACGGCGGCCGGGGCCACCGACCCCGAACTCGGCGCCCGCTTCACCGAGCAGCTCCTGGAGCCGCAGCTCGCCCTGTACGAGGCCCGGTTGAAGACGGCCCGGGAGGCCGGCCAGCTCGCACCGGACACCGATCTGCGGCTGACGGTGGAGATGCTGCTCGGGCCGCTGACGTACCGCTGGCTCATGCGCACCGCGCCCCTGACGCACGCTTACACCGACGCACTGGTGGACCGGGTGCTGGGCGGGGTGGCCAACGTCACCGCCCGCTAGCCGGCCGGCGACCGGCGGACACCCGAGACCATTTGCCCCGATGGTGGGGCTATGTGGGGGTTGCCGGTCACCCCTCCCCGGCCCCCCGGTCGTCAAGAGCGGTCACCCGAGGCGCAGGATGGTGGGACGATGTGAAGGTCCGCCGGGGATACGGTGAGGTGAGGGGATAGATGGGGTCTGAGTCCGGCCGCGTCAAACGCGGCGAGCAGAGCAGGATTTCCCAGTGGCTGCGCCGGCGGCAGAAACCCACCGCCGAGGACCCCGCACGAGAGCGCGAGGCGCTCCTCCTGGCCGTCGCCGCCGCCGGTCTGCCGCTCGCCCCCGCCGCCCATCCCGCCGGTTACCGATGTTCGTGCGACCGGATCGGCTGTCCGACGCCCGCACGGCACCCCATCTCCTTCGCCTGGCAGACCCAGTCGACCACCGACCGCGCGCAGGTCGAACGCTGGGCGCGCAACCAGCCCCAGGCCAACTTCATCACCGCGACCGGCATGGTCCACGACGTCCTCGACGTCCCGCTGGAAGCCGGCGCCGCCGCGCTGGCCCGCCTGCTGGAGGCCGGCATCGAGGTCGGCCCCGTCGCCGAGTCCGGCGGCACCGGCGAGCAGGCCCGGATGCTCTTCTTCACCGCCACCCGCGGCACCCCCGAGGACGAGGACGAGTGGTGGCCGTGCGAACTGGACTGCCACCCCGAGACGATGGACGAACACCCCGGCCTGCGCTGGCACTGCCGCGGCAGCTACGTCCTGGTCCCGCCGGCGGCCCTTCCCGGTGACCTGGCGGTGACCTGGCTGCGCGGCATGGAGCACCCGCTCCCGGACCCGCTCACCCTCCTCGAAACGCTGACGGACGCCTGTGCCGCCTACGCGGGTACCGCGAATCTGACCCCGGCCGCCGTAGCCTGGCCCCTGGGCCACTAGCCCCGGCGGCCGAGGCCGCACGTCCTCTCGGGCTCCGCCCCAGCCCGGGTGCGGCACCGCCGCGCAAGCGACCGGGCTCCGCCCGGCCTTGGGGCTCCGCCCCAAACCCCGCTCCTCAAACGCCGGAGGGGCTGGGTCTTTCAGCCTCGCCGGCGTTTGAGGCGCGGGGTCCGGGGTGGAACCCCGGCTACCGCGGAGCGGTGTGCTTGGGCAGTGAAGCGGCGGCGGCGCGTCAGTGGTGGATCTGGGTGACGACCACGTCGAGGGACCAGGGCTTGCCCGGCTTCGCGGGGGCCTCGGCCTCGACCACGTAGCCCAGGTCCCGCAGGGTCGTGACCAGCTCCGCCGGCGACTCGGGGGCGGAACCCGCGAGCAGGAGGTCACGCACGAGGCGACCCTTCGTCGCCTTGTTGAAGTGGCTCACCACCGACCGCTTCTCCACCCCGTCCACCACCTGCGAGTGCAGCACCCGAACGGTCGCCGTCCGCCCCGCCACCTCCCCCTTCGGCTTCCACGCGGCCGTGTACGCCGAAGACCGCAGGTCCAGGACCAGTCCCTCCCCCGCCGCCTCGGGCATGACGGAAGCCATCGGCCCCCGCCAGTACGCGCCGAGCGCGCCCAGCCCCGGCAGCTTCACGCCCATCGAGCAGCGGTACGAGGGGATCCGGTCGGTGATCCGCACCGCACCCCACAGCCCCGAGAAGACGAGCAGCGCGTCCTCCGCCCGCCCCCGCGCCGCCGCGGGCAGGTCGGCCAGACCCAGCGCGTCGTACAGCACGCCCGTGTAGATCTCCCCCGCCGGGCGGGCCACCGCGGACCGCAGCTCCACGTTCTTCGCGACCTCGCCCCGCAGGCCCTCGCTCAGCCCCAGCACCTCGCGCGCCTTGAGCTCGTCGCCCGCGCACAGCTCGACCAGTTCCTCCAGCACCGCCGCACGGGCCGGGGCCAGACCGGGCAGCGACAGCGACTCCGGCTTCAGCGGTGCGCCGGAGCCGCCGGCGGCCTTTCCTTCGGACGGCGGCAGCAGCACGAGCACGGTGGTTCTCCTTCAATACGACACGGCGCAGGGGATGCGGCCCCCCGGCCAGGGTAGACGGCTCGCCGTGCCGTCCGGGCCGCCCGACCATAGGCTCGATCCATGCCACGCCGTCAGATGCACATGACCGGCGCAGACGGGGCTGCTCTGCGGGCCGCGCTGCGTGAACTGCGGACGGAGCTGGGAGTGCCCTCGGAGTTCCCGGCGGCGGTCCTCGCCGATGCCGAGCACGCGGCCGCGCACCCCCGCCTCCCGGACCTGGACAGCACCGACATCCCCCTCTTCACCATCGACCCGCCGTCCTCCGTGGACCTCGACCAGGCCATGCACCTGGCGAAACGCGCCTCCGGCGGCTACCGCGTCCACTACGCCATCGCCGACGTCGCCGCCTTCGTCACCCCCGGCGGACCGCTCGACACGGAGGCCCACCGCCGCGTCACCACCCTCTACTTCCCCGACGGGAGGGTCCCGCTGCACCCGGCCGTGCTCTCGGAGGACGCGGCCAGCCTGCTGCCCGACCGGACCCGTCCCGCGCTGCTGTGGCGCTTCGACCTGGACCCCGACGGCCGCGTGGAGACCGTCGACGTGCGGCGCGCCCTCGTCCGCAGCCGGGCCAAGCTCGACTACGACCGCGTCCAGAAGGCCATCGACACCGGCACGGCCGAGGAGCCGCTCGCCCTGCTGAAGGACGTCGGCCGGCTCCGCGAGGCCCTGGAACAGGAGCGCGGCGGCATCTCGCTCAACGTGCCCGAGCAGGAGGTCGTCGAGCACGACGGCACGTACTCCCTGGCCTACCGCGCCCCGCTCCCCGCGGACGGCTGGAACGCCCAGATCTCCCTGATGACCGGCATGGCCGCCGCCGATCTGATGCTGGCCACCGGCACGGGCATCCTGCGTACGCTGCCCAGCGCCCCCGACGGCGCCGTCGGCAGGCTCCGCCGGGCCGCGAAGGCCCTGCGGATCGACTGGCCGCACCACGTCCCGTACGCCGAACTCGTACGCTCCCTCGATCCGCACCGCCCCGCCCACGCCGCCTTCCTCCAGGAGTGCACGGCCCTGCTGCGGGGCGCCGGCTACACCGTCTTCACCGGCGGCGAGACCCCCGACCCGGCGATCCACGCCGCGGTGGCGGCCCCGTACGCCCACTGCACCGCGCCGCTGCGCCGGCTCGCCGACCGGTACGCCGGCGAGCTGTGCGTGGCGGCGGTCGCCGGGGCCGAGCCCCCGCGGTGGGCCGTCGCGGCCCTGGACACCCTCCCCCGGGAGATGGCGGACGGCACCCGGCTGGCGAACACGGCCGAGCGGGAGTCCGTGGACCTCGTCGAGGCGGCCGTGCTCAAGGACCGCGTCGGGCAGACCTTCGAGGCCACGGTCATCGACGTCGACGAACGGGAGCCGCTCGCCGGCATCGTCCACCTGGAGGACCCCGCGGTCGTCGGACGCGTCGAGTCCACCGCGCGGGCGCTCCCGCTGGGCGACCGCATCCGGGTCCGGCTCACGCAGGCCGACCCGGGCACGTCGAAGATCCTCTTCGCGCCCGTCTAGGAGGGGGCGGGCTGCCGGCGCAGGGCGGTGACCAGCGCGCGCGGGTCGTCGGCGTGGAAGCGGACGGTCCGCGCCTCGGCCGTGGCCCCGAGCGGGCGGGTGAAGGGGAGCGGCCGGTTCAGCTCCAGGGTCACCGTGGTCTGGCTGCCGACGATCAGGTCGAGCACCCCGTCCTCGGACAGCGTGACCAGCCGGCCCTCGGGGTAACGGCGCTCCACCCGTACCGAGGCCACCGCGTCCGGCGGTACGGCGAGGTCGAAGAGGGCGCCGTAGCGGATCAGCAGGGACCCGTCCGGACGGACCACGTGCGGCCGGGTGACACAGGCGGCGTGCAGGGCCAGCACGATCAGGACCCCGTACACGTCGAGCACGAGCACCACCCGGTGGACCGCCGGCCAGGGAATGAGGAAGGCCAGGGCCACCGTCTCCACCACCGACACGAAGAGCATCCCGTACATCATGGCCGTCTGCGGTCCGGTGTACGCGGCGGCGAGATCGCCGGGGCGCACCCCGTGCCGCCTGCGCACGGTCCACCTCCCGAGGGCGGCGAGGGCGTGCAGCTCGTGCCGCAGCAGCCGCCGCACCTGGACCGGCACCACGGCCCGCACGGCCTCCCGCCAGGCCTCCCCGCGCCCGGCCCCGCGGGCGCGCCCGGCGGCGTACAGCCCCCACAGCACCCGGGCCTCCAGCAGCAGCACGGCGACGAGCACCACCTCGGTGGCGGCGAGCGCCCAGCCGGGCACGCGCACCCCGGCCGCCAGACACACCACGAGCGCCAGCTCCGCCGGGACCACTGCGGTGACGGCGATCCGCGCCGCCCGTATGCGGGTCATCCCCGCCCCCTCTCGATGAATGCCTCCATGACGCGGCGGACGACCTCCGCCTGCGCGGGCGCGTACTCGGCGAGCAGCGCCTCCTTGAACCCGGCCACGACCGGCCCCTCGGCGGGGATCGCCGCGAACACCTCGTCGGGGACGGACGCCACCAGCTCCGCCGCCAGCGACGGGATCCGCGGATCGTCCACGGGGGCGTCGGCGAGCTCGTCGAGGCGCTCGTACAGGGCGAGCACGGCGGGGTCCGCGGCGAGCGGCCCGAGGGCGGCGTAGATCTCCTGGCCGCCCGCGCCCGCCGCGTCGAGGAGGATCAGGTGCTCGCGGTCCTTGGCCGCGGTCGGGGAGCCGGTCGCGGGCGCCTTCGCCAGCAGCTCGGCGAGCGCGGGCGACAGGGGCTCGCCCTCCCCCGGCCCGGCGGCGAGCAGCACCGCGAGCCGCCGTCGGCGCTCCACGATCTCGGCCTCCTGCCGGGCCAGATCGGCGTCGAGCTCTTCGAGTACGTCGGCCAGTTCGCGCCCGGCGTCGTCCGCGAGGACGTCGCGCACCTCGTCGAGGCTGAGCCCGAGCTCGGTGAGCCGCCGGACACGGGACAGCAGGACGGCGTCCCGCAGGCTGTAGGCCCGGTATCCGTTGGAACGCCGCTCCGGTTCCGGGAGCAGCCCGACATGGTGGTAGTGCCGGATCGCCCGGGTGGTGACCCCGACGACCGCGGCGATCTCTCCGATCCGCATGAGCCCAGTAGAAACCCTGCCGTTGCGTCAAGGTCAAGCGCGGCCGTCGCCCCGGGTAACATGTCCACCACGGCAGACGAGTCGGCCGGGCGGCCGCGTCGGGATCCTCGGATCCCGCCGAGGAACGTCCGGGCTCCACAGGGCAGGGTGGTGGGTAACGCCCACCCGGGGTGACCCGCGGGACAGTGCCACAGAAAACAGACCGCCGGGGACTTCGGTCCTCGGTAAGGGTGAAACGGTGGTGTAAGAGACCACCAGCGCCTGAGGTGACTCAGGCGGCTAGGTAAACCCCACCTGGAGCAAGGTCAAGAGGATCCGTCTCCGGACGGGTCTGCGCGAACGATCGAGGGCTGCCCGCCCGAGTTCGCGGGTAGACCGCACGAGGCCGGTGGCAACACCGGTCCTAGATGGATGGCCGTCTCCCCGGCGACCGCGAGGTCACCGGGCGACAGAACCCGGCGTACAGGCCGACTCGTCTGCCCCTCCCACTCCGGGGCGGTTCTGTCCTCCCGCAAGGTGCCACGGCCCGCCGACCCCCAGCGCGGCTCTGGCGGGGTGGCTCGGTGCGGCTCAAAGACCGGGGCTCCGCCCCGAACCCCGCTCCTCAAACGCCGGCGAGGCTGGATGGTGCGGGGACGGGTGTGTGCAGGGGCGCTCCCCGCAGGGCGTCGAACACAAGGTGCCCCGGCCCACCGACCCCCCGACACGTTCGACGCCCGAGGAGACGCCCCGGAACACACCCGGCCCAGGCCGCACCGCCGAAGCCCGCACCCAGGCCGGCAAGGCCAGCGGCACGCCCGGCCCAAGCCGCACCGATCCGCCGGCCTCCGCATCGCACCCGGCCGGCCAGGCCACCGGCGCAGCCAACCCGCCCGCCGAGCCCCGGCCAGAAACCCGCAGCCCGGCCGGCGAGGCCTACCGCAGGTGCGACGTCTCGTTCAGCAGCCGGACCGACGCGTTGCCGTCCGCGTAGTAGGCGACGGCCGAGAGGGAGGCCGCCGAGAGCTCCATGCGGAACAGCGCTTCGGGCGGCGCGCCCAGGGCGAGGCGGACCAGGATCTTGACCGGGGTCACGTGGGTGACGAGCAGGACCGTCCGGCCCGCGTGCGCGGCCAGCAGCCGGTCGCGGGTGGCCGAGATCCGGCGGGTGGCGGCCGTGAAGCTCTCGCCGCCGCCCGTGGGAGCCGCCCTCGGGGAGTCCAGCCAGGCCTGGAGGTCGTCCGGGAACCGCTCCTGCACCTCGGCGAAGGTCAGGCCCTCCCAGGCGCCGAAGTCCACCTCGCGCAGCCCCTCCTCGACCGTCACGGCCAGGCCGAGGCGGTCGGCGACCGCCTGCGCCGTCTCGCGGCAGCGGCGCAGCGGGGAGCTGATGATCGTCTGCACGGTGCCGCGGGCGGCCAGGGCTTCGGCCACGGCGGCAGCCTGTGCCCGGCCGGCCGGGGACAGTTCGGGGTCGCTGCCCCCGCTGCCGGAGAAGCGCTTCTGCGGGGTGAGGGCGGTCTCCCCGTGCCGGAGCAGTACGAAGGTGGCCGGGGCCCCCATGTCCGGGCCCCAGCCGGTGCCGGAGGCCGGGGCTTCCGCCCGGGCGGGGACGCCCGTCTCGTCCGGGCTGAACAGCGTGTCATCGGCAGCCGGCTCAGCCGCACCGCGGGAGCCCGTACCACGGGAGCCCTTACCAGCGCCGACGCCGGAGGCGAGGGCGGCCCGGACGGCCGCGGCGCCCGCCACGGCGTCCCCGGGCGGGCCGGCCGGCGGCGGGGTCCCCAGGGTCCGGGCCGCCGAGGCGTCCAGGGCGGCCGTGGAGCCGGACGGCTCCCACTGCTTGCCGCGCTTGCCCGCGTCCATCGCCTCGTTGGCGAGCCGGTCCGCGTGCTTGTTCTTCTCGCGCGGGATCCACTCGTACGTGACCTGCGCGCGGGGCAGGATCTTCGCCGCCTCCGCCGCCAGGGGCTTCATGTCCGGGTGCTTGATCTTCCAGCGGCCCGACATCTGCTCGACGACGAGCTTGGAGTCCATGCGTACGAGGACCACCGCGTCCGGGTCCAGCTCGCGGGCGGCCTCCAGACCGGCGATCAGCCCCTTGTACTCCGCCACGTTGTTCGTCGCGACGCCGATGTACTCCGCGCGCTCGGCCAGCGTCTCGCCCGTCGCCGGGTCGAGGACGACCGCGCCGTAGCCGGCGGGCCCCGGGTTGCCCCGGGACCCGCCGTCCGCCTCCACGACGAACCCGGCAGACCTCTGCATCAGATGCCCGAGTCCGCCGTACGGACCAGGATGCGGCCGCAGTTCTCGTGACGTACGACCTGGTCGCGGGCGGCGGCCTTGATCTCGTTCACCTCGGCCATGTCCAGCTCCAGCCGGCAGCCCTCGCAGCGGCGCTGGTAGAGGCGCGCGGCGCCGACCCCGCCCTGCTTGACGCGGATCTTCTCGTACAGGGCCATC
The DNA here is from genome assembly GCF_044747975.1 of Streptomyces sp. NPDC090045. Classification (NCBI taxonomy): domain Bacteria; kingdom Bacillati; phylum Actinomycetota; class Actinomycetes; order Kitasatosporales; family Streptomycetaceae; genus Streptomyces; species Streptomyces sp. NPDC090045. The sequence continues at coordinate 672,919 of NZ_JBIVFA010000001.1, read as the reverse complement.
AGGTCGGTCGGCATGGACGTGACGATGACCTCGCGGTCCTTGGTCACCTTCGCCGCCTCGGCGTCGATCTCGGTGGTGGCCGCGTCCCGGCGCGCGGTGGCGTCCGCCACCTTGGCCTCCAGGGCGGAGACGCGCTCGGTGAGCTCGGTGACCCGCTCCTGCGCGGCCTCCAGGCGCTCCATGACCTCCAGGACCACGTCCTCCAGGTCGCCCTGGCGCTTGGCGAGGGAGACGACCTCGCTCTGCAGGTTCGCCAGGTCCCGGGCCGAGATGCCCACGCCGGAGTCCAGCCGCTGCTGGTCGCGGACCGCGCGCTGGCGCACCTGGTCGACGTCCTGCTCCGCCTTGGTCTGCTCGCGCGCGGTGTCGCTCGCCTGGGTCTGGGCGGCGACGAGCAGGTCGCGCTGCTGCGTCAGGTCCTTGGTGAGCGAGTCGAGCTCGGCGTGCTCGGGCAGCGACTTGCGCTTGTGGGCGAGCTGAGACAGCCGGACGTCCAGCGCCTGGACGTCGAGAAGTCGGATCTGGTCGGCGGGCTCGGCGTTCAGTTGGGGGCTCCAGGGATAGAAGGGTGTGTGACGGACGGCGCGTGCGCCGTCCAGGGGTCGGTGACCGTGCGCGAGACATGGGTGCGCAGACCCCAGCCCTTGCGCTCGGAGATCGCGTCGAGCTGCGCGGCGGCCTGCTCGCACCAGGGCCACTCGGTGGCCCAGTGGGCGGCGTCGACGAGGGCGAGCGGGCTCTGCTCGCGGGCCTCGGACACCGGGTGGTGGCGCAGGTCCGCGGTCAGGAAGGCGTCCACGCCCGCGGCCCTGACCTGCTCGAAGAGGCTGTCGCCGGAGCCTCCGCTGACGGCGACGGTACGGATGAGGGCGTCCGGGTCGCCCGCGAAACGGATGCCCTGCGCGGTGTGCGGCAGCCAGGCGGCGGCGCGGGCCGCGAACTCGCGCAGGGTCTCGGGGTGGTCCAGTTCGCAGATCCGGCCGAGGCCGCGGCGGCCCTCGGGGTCGGTCGGGTCGGGCACCAGCGGGCCGGTGATCCGCAGGTCGAGGGCGCCGGCGAGGGCGTCGGAGACCCCGGGGTCGGCGGTGTCGGCGTTGGTGTGGGCGACGTGCAGCGCGATGTCGTTCTTGATCAGCGTGTGCACGACGCGGCCCTTGAAGGTGCCGGCCTCGACGGTGGTGGTGCCCCGCAGATAGAGGGGATGGTGGGTGACGATCAGGTCGGCGCCCAGCTTCACCGCCTCGTCGGCGATCTCCTGTACGGGGTCCACGGCGAACAGGACCCGGCCGACCTCGGCTTCGGGGTCGCCGCAGACCGTTCCGACGGCATCCCACTGCTCGGCCCGCGAGGGGGGCCAGAGAGCGTCCAGCGCTGCGATGACTTCAGAGAGACGGGGCACGGGCCAAGGCTACCGTCCCCGTCACCGCGACCTGCCCGGACTACTTGACCAGGAAGCCGCGCAGGTCGTCGAGGACCTTGTCGGCGGCGGTCACTCCGAGGCCCAGGTACCAGGTCTCGTCCGGGACGTCCTTGGCCCGGCCCTGCTGCACGGCCTCCAGGCCCTTCCACAGCGGGTTGGCCTCGGCCGAGTCCCGCTTGGTCTTGTCCTTGGACCCGTAGACGCCGGTGAAGATCCAGTCGGCGGCGGCCTCGTCCATGCGCTCCGGGCCGACTTCGACGGCGAGGTCCTCGACCTGCTGGTTCTGCGGGCGCGGCAGGCCGGTGTCCTTGAGGATGGTGCCGATGAAGGAGGCCCCGGCGTACAGGCGGGTCTTGCCGGGCATGTAGCGCAGCATCGTGACGGTCGGCTTCTTCTCGCCGAGGTCGTCGCCGAGCTTCTTCGCCTTGGCCTGGTAGGCGGCGAGCTTGGCCTTGGCCTCGGCGCTCTTGTCGAGGGCGGCCGCGTTGAGGAGGTAGTTCTCCTTCCACGGGAAGCCGGGCCGGATGGAGAACACGGTCGGGGCGATCTTCGAGAGCGCGGGGTACTGGTCCGCGGCGCGCAGCCGGCTGCCGAGGATCAGGTCGGGCTTGAGCGCGTTGATCGCTTCCAGGTTGAGGCTGTTGATGGTGCCGACGGACTTGGGGGCGCCGGCCTCGTTCTTGAGGTAGTCGGGGATGCCCGCGTCGCCCTCGGACGGCGCGTAGCCGACGGGCTTGAGGCCCAGGGAGACAACGTTGTCCAGCTCGCCGACGTCGAGGACGACGACCCGCTGCGGCGCGGCCTTGAGCTCCGTGGCGCCCATGGCGTGGGTGACGGTGCGCGGGAACTGCCCGGGCGCGGCGGCGGTCCCGAACGCGGCGGTCTTCGCCGCGGCATCCCCGAACTCCTTGCCGCCCTGCGCGACGACCTTCCCTCCCCCGGCGGAACCGTTGTCCTTGGCCTCCTTCCCGTCCTGCCCGCCACAGGCGGTCAGGGCGAGCGCGGCAGCGGCGGCGAGGGCGACGGCGGCGGTTCCGCGGCGTCGGAGGGACATGTCAGAACTCCTCGGGGTGGGGGAGCGGACGGCAACCGAGCATCCGGTTAGGCATACCTAAGTTCGCCCCACCCTAAACGCCCCGATATCGCACAGCACAATCGCCTCGTCCACCACAAACAAATCGCTGCCCGGACACCCGTATGTGTGAAGCCGGGGTGGGGGTGTTGTTCGGCAGGAACCCCGAAAACTAGCTTCCACCCCGGAGGTGAAGCACGGGTACCGGGATCCCCCTCCGGCGGATGGAGCCGATCGGCTGCTCCGGTCGAGGGCCGCCGGTACCAGCATCAGCCAACAGCACACATGCCGAGGTGAAGGAAGTTGGCTACGTTCCACGTAGGCGAGCAGACCCACCAGCCCGTGCTTCCTCAGCGGGCTGCTCTGGAATCCGAGTCAGCAGACACCCCCCGGATCGGGGACGAAACGGGACTCGGACGCCGCTGTGCGGCAACCGGCGTGGAACATGTGCGAGGGGAGACCGCCGATGCCTCACCTGGCATCGACGGCGTCACCCCCCACCCCAAGGTGGGGGAGAAGGCCCGTGAGGGTCACCCTGTCGTGTTCGTCCTGGACCGGCACCACACACCCCTGCAACCGACCAGCCCCGCCAGGGCCCGCAAGCTTCTCCATCAGGGTCGGGCGGTCGTGGTCCGGCACACCCCGTTCGTCATCAGGCTGAAGGACCGCTCCGCGGAGCAGTCGCAGGTGGACGGGGTGGAACTCGGGATCGACCCCGGGTCGAAGCAGACCGGCGTCGCCGTCTCCACCACCAGGAACGGCAACCGCCGCGGCCTGTACGCCATCGAACTCGCCCACCGGGGCAGCCGGATACGGGACGCGCTCACCCGGCGTGCCGCCTACCGCCGCGGCCGGCGGACCCGCAACCTGCGCCATCGCAAGCCCCGCTTCTCCAATCGAACCCGACGTGAGGACTGGCTCGCCCCCTCGCTGCGTCACCGCGTGGACACCACCATGTCGTGGACCACACGACTCGCCCGCTGGGCACCCGTCCGCGCGGTGCACGTGGAGCGAGTCGCGTTCGACACCCATGTCATGTCCAACGGCGAACCACTGGCGGGGGTCGCCTACCAGCACGGCACCCTGTACGGCACAGAGGTCCGCGCCTACCTCCTCGCCAAGTGGGGGAAGGCCTGCGCCTACTGCGGCGCCACCGGAGTCCCGCTCAACATCGACCACATTCACCCCCGCTCACGCGGAGGCAGCGACCGCATCTCCAACCTGTGCACCGCGTGCGTCCCCTGCAACGAGAGCAAGTCCAACCAGCCGGTCGAAGACTTCCTCCGGCAGTCACCGCAGCGACTGGCCCTCGTCCTCGCCCAGGCCAAAGCCCCACTCCAGGACGCGGCAGCCGTCAACGCCACCCGCTGGGCTCTGTGGCGCGCCCTCGACGCCGCGTTCCCCACCGTGCGCACGGCATCGGGCAGCCGCACCAAGTGGAACCGGCTGCGGACCGGCACGCCGAAGAGCCACACACTCGACGCCCTGTGCGTCGGCGAACTCCAGGCCATCAACCGCACCCCGGCGCGCGTCCTCGTGGTCACCGCGACAGGACGCGGCTCGTACAGCCGCACCCGCACCGACAAGCACGGCTTCCCTCGCCTCCGCCTGCCCAGGCAGAAGCAGTTCTTCGGGTACCAGACCGGAGACCTGGCCCGCGCAGTCGTGCCCACCGGCAAGAACGCCGGTACCCACACGGGTCGCATAGCCGTCCGCGCCGGCGGCGGCTTCGACATCAGGACCGCACACGGTCTCGTCCAGGGCATCCGCCACAAACGTTTCCGTCTCCTCCAGCGAGCCGACGGCTACGCCTATGCCAACCGACCCGAAGGGCCCACGCCCGCTGAATGACGGGCACCCCCGTCGAAGAGATCTCCGCGCTCTCCACGAAGGACAAGAATGACTGCCTGTGCTGTGGCTGTTGCGGCGTTCACCATCGCCGCGGACGGGTCGTACGCCGCCCGGCTCGCCGGGGAGGGGGAGGCGCGCTTCGTGGAGCGCTGGACCCTGGCCGGGCCCGAGCCGTACGCGGTTCCGCTGCCGCTCGGGCAGCCCGAGGAGGCCGACAGTGAGGTGCTGCCGCTGGCCGACGGGCGGGTGCTGATCCACCGGCGGGTCGCGGAGCGGCACGCCTTCGCGCTGCTGTACCCGACGGGGGCGGCGGCCGGGCCGCGCACCGGGGAGCTGCAGCTGGGCGCCGTGGACGCGGAGGAGGGCGTACGGGTGTCCCTGCTCCCCCCGTCCCCGGACGGGGCCTGCGCCTTCGTGCTGGCCTCGGCGGACGGGGTGACCACGGTCTGGCAGGTGGCCGGGTGCGCGTTCGGGCCGCAGCCGGTCGCCCGGATCCCGGGGCGGTGCTCGGGCGGCGTGTGGCTGGACCGGGTGGGCCGGCTGCTGGCCCTGGACCGGGAGCTGGAGGGCACGACCAAGGCCGTCGCCGTGGACCTGGGCCGTGGCGAGGTGTCCCCGCTGCTGCAGATCGCCGAGGACAGTGACGACCGGCTGCTGCTGGCGGACCCGGACAGCGGGCTGCTGCTGATCCGCTCCGACGCCCCGGGCGAACCGCGCCTGGGCTGGGGGGTGCTGGGCAGCTCGCGCCCGGTCCGCTTCCCGGAGTGCCTGCGGCTCGGGGACGCGCTCCCCTTCGCCGCGCAGCCGGGGCAGGCGCTGATGCCGGAGACCTGCGGGGTGGCGCTGCGGCTGCCCGAGGGGGACATCGGCCTGTGGCGTCCCGCCGACCGGCACGTGTTCCGGCTGGCCGCCCCCGCCGGCTGGCTCGGCGGTACGGGCCTGTGGAGCCCGCAGGGCCGCCTGCACCTCCCGTACGCGACCCCGGACGTGTCCTGCGGGATCGTCGGTCTGACCCTGCCGGTCTCCCCTCCCCCGCCGGTCCGCCTGGACCCGCCGCCGGCCCCGCCGCGCCCGGTCCCCCTCCAGCAGGCTCCGCTGTCGGGGAGGTAAGGCGGGCGGGGTGTTTCCGGTCAGGCGTGCTTGAGGCCCAGGACCTCCGTCGCCGCGAAGGTCTCGTTCGCCGGGCGGGAGGCGTAGTGCGGGGTCAGGACCTCGTCGAGCTCCTCGTAGGAGAAGGCCTCCTTGCCCGTGTCGAACTTGGCGGCAACCTTCGGGCGTTCCATGACGACGACGATGCCGCCGTGTACGACGAACAGCTGGCCGTTGGCCCTGGCGGAGGCGGGCGAGGCCAGGTAGCCGACGAGCGGGGAGACGTGCTCGGGGGCCAGGGCGTCCAGCTTGCCGTCCTCCGGGACCTCGAAGCCGGCGAAGACGTCCTCGGTCATCCGGGTGCGGGCGCGCGGGCAGATGGCGTTGGCCGTCACCCCGTACTTGGCGAGGGCCAGGGCGGTCGAGGTGGTCAGGCCCACGATGCCGCCCTTGGCCGCCGCGTAGTTCGGCTGGCCGGCCGAGCCGCCGAGGAAGGCCTCGGAGGAGGTGTTGACGATCCGGCCGTAGACCGGGCCGCCCGCCGCCTTCGACCGCTCGCGCCAGTGCACGGAGGCGAAGTGGGTGGTGTTGAAGTGCCCCTTGAGGTGGACCCGGATCACCGAGTCCCACTCCTCCTCCGACATCGAGAAGACCATCCGGTCGCGCAGGATGCCCGCGTTGTTGACCAGGATGTCCAGCTTCCCGAAGCTGGTCACGGCCAGCTCGACCAGTTCGCGCGCCTGCTCGAAGTCGGCCACGTCGCCCAGGTGCGCCACCGCCCGGCCGCCCGCGGCGCGGATCTCCGCGGCGACCTCCTCCGCCGGGGCGGCCGAAGCCTCCCCCGAGCCGTCGCGGCCGGGCTGGCCGAAGTCGTTGACGACCACGCTCGCGCCGAGCCGGGCGAGCTCGATCGCCTCGGCCCGGCCGAGCCCGCGGCCCGCGCCCGTGACGATGGCGGAGAGTCCCTCAAGTGGCAGTGACATCCGTACGGTTCCCCTCGGAATCGGCAGAACGGGTGGTCAGAGTTCGATGCAGGTGCGCAGGGCGACGCCCGTGCGCATCTGGTCGAGGGCCTCGTTGATCTCGGCGAGGCTGACCCGGTGGGTGATCAGGTTCTCCAGGTCGATGCGGCCGGCCCGCCACAGCGCGATGGTGCGCTCGTAGGAGCGGAGCACGTCGCCGCCGCCGTACATCGACGGCAGGATCTTCTTCTCGTCGAAGAACAGCGAGAACATGTTGATCTGGAAGTTGTCGTCGAGGGCGCCCGCGCCGACGATGACGACGGAGCCGCCGCGCCGCGTCATCTCGTACGCCTTCTGCGCGGTCGCGGACTTGCCGACGACCTCGAAGACGTAGTCGAAGCCCTCACCGGCCGTGATCCGGTTCTTGGCGTCGGCGAACTCCTCGGGGGAGACCGCCTCGGTGGCGCCGAACCGCAGCGCCGCCTCCCGCCGCGAGGCGACCGGGTCCACGGCGACGATCTGTGCGGCGCCCTGGACCTTGGCGCCCTGGATGACGGATATGCCGACGCCGCCGCAGCCTATGACGGCGACCGAGGAGCCGGCCTCCACCTTGGCGGTGTTGATGGCCGCGCCGAGCCCGGTGGTGACGCCGCAGCCGATCAGCGCCGCGATGTCGAAGGGCAGGTCGTCGGGGATCGGGATGGCGCAGGGGGCCGGTACGACCATCTCCTCGGAGAAGGTGCCGGTGCCGGCGAAGCCGAAGATGTCGCTGGCCGCCCGCTTGAAGTTGGGGGTGGCGACGTTCCCGAAGGCCTCCAGGCACAGGTGTCCCTGGCCGCGCTTGCAGGAGGGACAGTGCCCGCACGGCGGCAGCCAGCAGACGAGGACCCGGTCGCCGATCTTGTGGCTGGTGACCCCGTCGCCGACGTCCGTGATCACGCCGGAGCCCTCGTGGCCGGGGATGAAGGGGGCGGGCTGGGGCAGTACGCCGCTCATCGCGGAGAGGTCGGAGTGGCACAGGCCGGTGGCCTTGATGCGGATCCTGACCTTGCCGGGGCCGAAGCCCACGGCTTCCATGTCGTCGACGACTTCGAGCTTGTCCTGGCCGATCTCGCTCTGCAGTGCTGCGCGCACGGTGCGGCTCCTTAAGAGGGCGTACGACTACGAGTGTTCGACGACGGTGTCGGCGAGGACCGGCGCGTCGTCCCGTTCGGCGGCGGTCACCGACACCAGGACGCGGCCGGGCTCCTGCCACATCCGGATGCGGAGCGTCTCGCCCGGGAAGACGATCCCGGCGAAGCGCGTGCGGTAGGCGCGGACCCGGGAGACGTCCCCGCCGAGGGCCGTGTCGACGACGGCCTTGAGGGTCATCCCGTACGAGCACAGGCCGTGCAGGATGGGCTTGTCGAAGCCGGCCAGCTTGGCGAACTCGGGGTCGGCGTGCAGCGGGTTCCAGTCGCCGGAGAGGCGGTAGAGCAGGGCCTGCTCGTCGCGGATGCGGCGCTCCTCGGTGCGGTCGGGGGCGCGCCCGGGGAGTTCCTCCTTGACGGAGGGGCCGCGCTCGCCGCCGAAGCCGCCCTCTCCCCGTACGAAGATCTGCGCGTCGCTGGTCCACAGCGGCCCGTCGGCGTCCGCGACCTCGGTGCGCAGCACGATCACGGCCGCCTTGCCCTTGTCGTACAGGGCGGCGACCTTGGCGGAGGAGGTGGCGCTGCCCTTGACGGGGATGGGCCGGTGCAGCTCGATGGACTGGCCGCCGTGGAGGACGTGGGCGAGGTTGACGTCGATCCCGGGTGCGGCGAGGCCGCCCATCATGGCCATGCCGGCGCCGGCGACGGTCGCGAAGCTGGGGAGGACGTGGAGTTTGGATTCGAGGGTGTAGCGCAGTTCGTCGGGGTCGGTGGCCGGCAGGCCCGCGCCGAGGCCGAGGTGGTAGAGCTGGATGTCCTTGTGGTCCCAGCCGATGCTCCCCTGGCGGGGGTCGGCGGCGAGGGCCCTGGCGGCATCGATCGGCATGAGGATGCGGCTCCCTGTCGTTGGAGTGTCGCTGCCCTGGAAGACCTCGGTGCGGCCGTCCGCACCGTCGGCCGCACCGAGGTCGTATACGGGGGCCGGTTCTAGAACGCGTTCTAGGACCGGCCGGTGAGGGAATGTATAACGCACGCCCCCGCAGTTGGGAAGACCAGTCGAGGAGACTCCTGACTTCACGTCAGATAGGCTTTCCCGGTGGAAGAAATGCCCGTGGAACACCGCCAGGCCCGCGCCCTGAGGGTCCTGCTGGATCCGCAGAACCCGGCCCTGGCGCTCCAGCTCGGCCTCGTGCCGGACATCGAGGTCGTGCGGGACCTGACGGCCCGGCCGGCGGTGGCGCTGGTCGAGGAGGTCGAGGCCGTGACGGCCCTCCTGGCGGAGGACCCGGAGTGCCGGATCCTCGTCCTGACGGGCTCGGCCCACCCCGGGCTGGCCGACGCCGCGCTCGCCGCCGGGGCCGCGGGGCTGATCCTGCGCGACGGCCCGATCGAGGACCTGGCGGACTCGATCCGCCGCGCCTCGATGGGCGAAACGGTGGTGGACCCGACCCTGGGGTGAATCCTTTTCCGGGGGTCGCGCCTCTTGTGTGTACGTGCCGATGCCAAGGTCGGCACATGACCTGGAGGTTGTCGTGATCGCTGTTCTCGTGGGTGCCGGCGCGCTCGTCCTGCTCTGCACGTGCGTCCTCGTACTGCGCCGTGGACGGGGCCGGACCCGTGGCTGACCGGACGGAGTGGCCCGGCGAGGCCCTGATCGTCGCCGCGCAGGCGGGTGACCTCGACTCGCTCACCGCCCTGGTCACCGGATCGCACCCGAACGTACGGCGCTTCGCGCACTCGCTGTGCGCGTCGCGCGAGGACGCCGAGGACGCGGCCCAGGAAGCGCTGATCATCCTGTACCGCAGGATCGGGATGCTGCGGGCGTCCGGGGCACTGGCGTCGTGGATGTTCCGCATCGTCCGCAACGAGTGCCTGCGCCGTGCCCGGCTGATGCCGCGGGAGCGTGCGCAGGTGCCGGAGACCGCCGTGATGTCGGCCGAGGACGAGGTGCTGCAGCGGCTGGAGGCGGGGCGGGTGGCGGAGGCCATCGCCGCGCTGCCGGCGGACCAGCGGCGCGTACTGATCATGCGGGACGTCCAGGGCTACAGCGGGCGGATGGCCGCGGAGTCCCTGGGCCTCAGCACGGCCGCGATGAAGTCGCGGCTCCACCGGGCCCGCGCGGCCGTCCAGCACTCCCTGGGAGACACCCGTGCCCTCCACTGACACCCGTTCCCCCCTGTCCGCCTCGGGCTCCGATTTCGCGAGCGCGTCCGTGCCGCGGCACCTGGCGCGGGGTGCGGTGGGCTTCGGCGCGCTGATCGCGGCCTTCGCCCTGATCCCGGCCTTCGGCCCGGCCGCCCTGCTCCTCGCCCCTGTCGGCCTGGTCGCCCTGCGGGGCTGCCCGATGTGCTGGGCGATCGGCCTGGCCCAGACCCTTTCCCGCGGCCGGCTCCGAAGGGAGTGCGTGGACGGCCGCTGCGAACTCCGGACCGCCGGTTCCGGACCCGGCTTGAAATAGGCACAACCGTTCGATCCCGGCCACCGAATGACGGATTCCGCAGCAGCGCGCGTCCACCTGCTGGACCAGGATGAGACCCCTGAACCCAGCTTCGTGGAGGCAGAAACCATGCGCGTATCCGCCCTGTCCGCCGCCGCCGCGCTCGTTGTCGCGACCCTCGCAGGAGGCGCGGCTCCGGCCGCTGCCGACACCCCGGCCGGAGTCCCCCCGGTCGAGCTGGAGGCCGGCAAGGGCCTCCACCACAACCGCGGGACGGTGGTCTACGAGCGCGTCGACGGCGAGGTGAACGCGGTCAGGATCATCTCGGTGCACATCACCAGCGGCGAGCGCGACTGTGCCTGGGTGTCGTGGAACGACCCGGACAACTGGAACGGCTGGTCCAACCTGACCACCGAGCCCTCCTGCAACGGAGGCGGCATGGGCGAGTACCCCGGCATCATCATCAAGGCTCCGGTCGGCCACCCGCTCAAGGTGCGCCTGTACGCCGACCACCTGGGCTCCGACGTGGTGCACAAGGACATCCAGAAGCTCTGACCGTCGCGCAGCTGCGCAGGTGCGGCGCCGTTGCGGGGGCGCTGCCCCGTACCCCCGCGCCTCAAACGCCGGCGGGGCTGAAATATAGCCTCGCCGGCGTTTGCGGCGTGGGGGTCCCCCCGGACGGAGTCTGGGGGAGGGGCTGGGGCGGAGCCCCAGCCCCGGGCCCGGCCCGTCACCTCCGCAGCAGGGTCACCACCGCCGCCCCGCCCAGGCCGATGTTGTGCGCGAGCCCGACACGCGCTCCGTCGACCTGGCGCGGGCCCGCTTCGCCCCGCAGCTGCCAGACCAGCTCCGCCGCCTGCGCCAGCCCCGTCGCGCCGAGCGGGTGCCCCTTGGAGATCAGCCCTCCGGAGGGGTTCACCACCCACCGCCCGCCGTACGTCGTCGCGCCGCTCTCCACCAGCTTGCCCGCGGCCCCGTCCCCGCACATGCCCAGCGCCTCGTACGTCAGCAGCTCGTTGATCGAGAAGCAGTCGTGCAGTTCGACCACGTCCACGTCCTCGATGCCGAGCCCCGAGTCCTCGTACACCCGCCGCGCCGCCGCGGCCGTCATCGGTTTGCCGACGACGTCGATGCACGAGCCGGACGCGAAGGACTCCTCCGTGTCCGTGGTCATCGCCTGGCCGACGATCTCCACCGCCTTGTCGTGCAGCCCGTGCGCCACCACGAACCGCTCCGACACCACCAGCGCCGCCGCGGCCCCGTCCGAGGTGGGCGAGCACTGCAGTTTCGTCAGCGGCGCGTGGATCTCCTTCGCCGCCAGGATGTCCTCCACCGAGTACACGTCCTGGAACTGCGCGTTCGGGTTGTTCGCCGAGTGCCGGTGGTTCTTGGCACCCACCGCCGCGAGCTGCGCGGCCGTGGTCCCGTACCGCTCCATGTGTTCCCGTGCCGCGTTGCCGAAGATCTGCGCCGTGGGCGGGGACATCTCGAAGCCGTGGCCGGCCGCCATGATCCCGTAGTGCCGGGCGACCGGAGAGGTCTTGAAGTCTCCGCCGTCGGCCCCGCCCCCCAGCGCTCCGCGCTTCATCTTCTCGAAGCCCAGCGCCAGCACGCAGTCGCTGATCCCGCCCTCCACGAACTGCCGCGCCATCATCAGCGCGGTCGAGCCCGTGGCGCAGTTGTTGTTGACGTTGTAGACCGGGACGCCGCTCAGCCCCAGCTCGTACGCCGCCCGCTGGCCGGCCGTCGAGGCCTGGAAGCAGTAGCCCACGGGGACCTGTTCGACCAGTCCGTAGTCCACGCCCGCGTCGGCGAGCGCCGCGGTCCCGGCCTCCTTCGCCATGTCCCAGTACTGCCAGTCCCGCGACTCCGGCTTCTCGAACTTCGTCATGCCGACGCCCACGATGTACGACTTGTGCGACTTCATGCCCGATGACTCCTAGTCCCTTAGTCCCTGGGGAGGCCGAGAATCCGCTCGGCGACGACGTTGAGCTGGACCTGCGTGGTGCCCCCGGCGATGGTCAGGCAGCGGGACATGAGCATGCCGTGCACCGCCCGTGCCCCGGCCCCCTCCCGTACGGCGCCCGCCGGTCCCAGCAGTTCGAGCGTGAGCTCGGCGGTCCGCTGCTGGTGCGGGGTCTGGACGAGCTTGCGTACGGAGGCGCCCGCGCCCGGCTCCAGCCCCGACACCTGCTGGAGGGTGGTGCGCAGCCCGATGCAGGCCAGGGCGTGCGCCTCGGCGGCGAGGGCGCCGATCCGCGCCCTGTACGTGCCGTCGAGGTCGGCGGCGCGCGCGAGGAGCGCCTCCAGGCCGGAGTCGAAGGTCATCTGGTCGGCCATGTGGACCCGTTCGTTGCCGAGGGTGTTGCGGGCGACCTTCCAGCCGCCGTCGGCCGCCCCGACCAGGGCGTCCGCCGGGAGTTCCACGTCGTCGAACCAGACCTCGTTGAAGAGGGCCTCGCCGGTGATCTCCTTCAGCGGCCGGATGTCGATGCCGGGGGTGTTCTTCATGTCGACGACGAAGTAGCCGAGCCCCTTGTGCTTGGGCGCGTCCGGGTCGGTGCGGGCCAGCAGGATCCCGTAGTCGGCGCTGTGCGCGGAACTCGTCCACACCTTCTGTCCGTTGACCTTCCAGGTGCCGTCCCCGGTCCGCTCGGCCCTGGTGCTCAGCGAGGCGAGGTCGGAGCCCGCGCCCGGCTCCGAGAAGAGCTGGCACCAGGTGAGGTCCCCGCGCAGGGTCGGCAGGACGTAGGCCTCCCGCTGCTCCTGCGTGCCGTAGGCAAGGAGGGAGGGCACGACCCAGGTGGCGATCCCGAGGTCGGCGACCTTGACCCCGGCCGCGGCCAGTTCCTGCTGGACGACGAGCTGCTCGACGGGGCCGGCGCCGAGACCGTAGGGCGGCGGGAGGTAGGGGGCCGCGTAGCCGGTAGGGGCCAGGATCCGCCGGGCGGCGGCCGGGTCGAGCCCGCGCGCGTCCGCGATGGCGGTACGGGCCTTCGCGCGGTGGGTCTCGGCCTCCGCGGGGAGTTCCAGGCGCAGTTCGCGCCGCGCTCCGCCCGCGGCGAGGCGTACGGCCCGCAGGCGGTGTCCGTCGCCGGGCCCCAGCAGCTGGCGGGCGACGAGCGCCCGCCGGAGGTGGAGGTGGGCGTCGTGCTCCCAGGTGAAGCCGATGCCGCCGAGGATCTGGATGCAGTCCTTGGCACAGGTGTAGGCGGCGTCCAGGGCGCTCCCGGCGGCGAGGGCGGCGACGAGCGAGCGCACGTCGGCGGGTTCGTCCACGGCCTGTGCGGCGTCCCAGGCCAGCGCCCGGGCCTGTTCCAGCCGGACCAGCATGTCGGCGCACAGGTGTTTGACACCCTGGAACTGCCCGATGGGCCGGCCGAACTGCTCGCGCACCTTGGCGTACTCGGCGGCGGTGTGCAGGGCCCAGGCGGCGGTGCCGCAGGCGTCGGCGGCGAAGAGGGTGCAGGCCAGGTCGCGGACGAGGGACGCGTCCAGTTCGAGCAGCCGGTCCGGGGTGGTGGCGACCCCGCGCGCCCGGACCTCCGCGGTGGGGCGGGTCGGGTCGGCGCTCTCGTGCGTACGGATGTCCAGCGCGGCGGCGTCGACGGCGAACCAGCGGGTGCCGTGCGCGGCTTCGGCGGCGAGCAGGACGAGGTCGGCCTCGCCGGCGCCGAGCGCGGGCGGCGCGAGGCCGTCGAGCAGGTACCCCCCGCCTTCGACGGCCACGGCGGTCAGGGTTCCGGACCCCAGCGCGACCGCACCGACCCGGCCGGCGAGCGGCTCGGCGCCGGCCCGCTGCAGCAGTACGGAGGCCAGCGCGCTCGGCAGGTAGGCCCCGGGCAGCGCGGCCCGGGCGGCCTCCTCGACGACGACGGCCAGGTCGAGCAGGGTCCCGCCGTCCAGGTGCGGTTCCAGCAGCCCCTGCGCGGTCATCGCGTCCCAGTAGGCGGGGCGCACCCCGGTCTGCGGCGGGGTGTCGAGCAGCTTGCGCACCTCTTCGGGAGGCACGGCCCGCGCGACCCAGCCCCGCACCGCCTCGGCCAACTCGCGCTGCTCTTGCGTGATTCCGATGCCCATGCGCGGCAGACTAGAACACGTTCCAATCTGACGGAAGGTCAGATACCACTGTTCTTCCCGGCCACCCCGGCACGCGCCGCACGCCCTGCGGCGACGCGGCTCAGCGTGGCGCGGCGGCCAGTGCCGCCCGGGCGATCTCCTTCGCCTCGGTCTCGCAGGTCTCCGCGGGGTGCTGCGGGCCGCCGAGCGCCACCCGCACCAGGAGGTTGCCGTCGCTCACGCCCAGCGCACAGGTCTCCCCGGTCCCCGGAGTCGACCAGTTCGCGCCGTCCCCCGCCCCGACACCGGTCTCCGGCCGCCCGCTGCCCAGGTTGAACCGCGTCCGCGAGGTCCCGCTGCCCGGGAGGCGGCCGCTGCGTTCCAGGGACCAGCTGACGGACGCGTGCGGCTTCGGCTCCTCCTCGCCGCCGACCGCGTCGAAGGCCGCCACCCAGTTGCAGCCCACGTACGACTGCACGGGTGACTCGTTCTCGCCGGACTGGCGCGTTTCCAGCGGCGGCAGCGGCAGCTTCCCGGCCGCCTCCGCGCACCGCGGCACGCTCAGATACCGGTCCGCCGGGGCCACCGGCGACTCCTCCCCGAGCAACGCGTAGGCCGCCCCGGCGCAGGCCGCCGCGAGGACGACCGCGGGCGGCAGCAGGTACCGCGGGCGCAGCCGCAGCCGCCGGCCGCGCGGCGCGTGGGAACGCGCCGGGCCGACGGCCTGCGGGGCGGTGGCGGTCGGCGCCTCCGGGTCCACGTCCGGGTCAGCGCCCGGGCCTGCGAGCGCACGGGCCGCGCCGTCCGGGTCCCGGAGGAGCCCGTCGATCTCCTCCTGCTGGGCGGCGGCCATCCGCTCGACCGCGGGCGGCCACAGCGTGCCGTCGGCCGCGCCGGTCAGGCCCAGGATCTCGGCCGGGGACGGCCGGGCCGCCGGATCCTTGGCCAGGCACCGGGTGACGAGCTCGCGCAGCCCAGGCGGGAGGCCGAGGAGGTCGGGTTCGGCGTGCACGACGTTGTACAGGGTCAGTGCCACCGACGCCGCCACGAAGGGACTGCGCCCCGTCGCGGCCAGCACCAGGACGGACCCGAGGGAGAACACGTCGCTCGCCGGGGTCAGTTCACCGCCCTCGGCCTGCTCGGGCGACATGAACGCGGGCGAGCCGATCACCGTCCCGGCCTGGGTCAGCTCAGTGACCTCGCCTGGCCGGGCCACCCGCGCGATCCCGAAGTCGATCACCCGTACCCCGTCCCGGGCGAGCAGCACGTTGTCGGGCTTGAGGTCCCGGTGCACCAGCCCCGCCCGGTGGATCTCGACGAGGGCCGCCGCCAGCCCGGCGGCGAGCCTCCGTACGGTCTCCTCGGGCAGCGCCCCGGCGCGCTCCACCGCCGCCCCCAGCGAGGGCCCGGTCACGAACACCGAGGCCAGCCACGGCGAGTCCGCGTCCGCGTCGGCATCCAGGACGGCGGCCGTGAAGGCGCCGGACACCTTCCGCGAGGCGGCGACCTCGCGCCGGAACCGGATGCGGAAGCCGTCGTCGTCGGCGAGCCGGGCGTGCACCTGCTTGACGGCGACGAGCCGCCCGTCCGGTGCGGCGCCGAGCAGCACGCGGCCCATGCCGCCCCGGCCGAGCTCGGCGAGCAGCCGGTACGGTCCCGCCGTGGCCGGATCCGAGGTCTTGAGCGGTCTCATCGGCTCCCCACCGACTCCACGACCGAGGCGGCGAGCTCCCGCGTGACCGCCTCACAGGTGCCGGACGGGTAGCGGGGGCCCGTCACCGAGACGGTGGCCAGCATGTTGACCTCCCGTAGGTACAGACGGCAGTTCGGAAACCTGTCGTCCTGGGGCTTCTGCCACAGCCCCTCGTCGGCGAACCCGAGGTCGTTGTCACGCCGGGTCCGGCCGCGTTCGTAGAAGTGCTCGTACATCCGCTTCGCCTGCTCGGCCCCGGTGCCCTCACCCTGGCCGGTCGTGAAGAACTGCCACTCCGCTTCGATCGCGTCACCGGTCCGGTTGGTCCAGGTGCAGCGGGCATAGGCCGAGCCGTACTTCTCGACCGGTCCGAACCCGGCCGGCTGGGCGAAACCGGACGGCACGCGCAGCTCGTCCCAGACCTGTTGGCAGGACGGGGGCTTCGCCGGGTACTTGTCCTTCTTCTGATCCAGCCCTGTCGACCGGACATCCGCGATGAACTCGCGGTAGGTGTCCGCAAGGAACGGCCGCCACACGGTCAGCGCCAGCACGGCCACGACGCCCGCCACGGCAACCCGCACGATCCGCTGCCGGGGCCACGGGCGACGCCACCACGGTGCCGCTCCACCGGCGGTCTGCGGAGCCGTGGCCCCGTTGACCAGCCCGGCCGTCGCGTCCACCTGCTCTTGGACCAGCGTGTTCACCGCCTCCGGCCACGGCCGCGCCGAGGGCGTCAGCCCGCCCACCCTGCTCAGCAGCTCGCGCAAGGTCGGCCGGTCGGCCGGGTCCTTGGCCAGGCACCACGCGATGACCTCGCGCAGGCGAGGCGGTACCTCGCTCAGGTCCGGTTCGGAGTGCACGACCTCGTGCAGGATCCGCGGCACCGAGCTCCCGGCGAACGGCGGCTTCCCCGTACAGGCCATGACGAGGGTCGCGCCGAGCGAGAACACGTCGGTGGCCGGGGTGAGTTCCTGCCCCAGGGCCTGCTCGGGCGACATGTACGCGGGCGACCCGATGAGCGAGCCGCTGTGCGTGATCCGGGTCTGGTCCCCCACCGCCCGCACGATGCCGAAGTCGATGACCCGTACGCCGTCCTCGGCGAGCAGCACGTTGGACGGCTTGAGGTCCCGGTGGATCAGCCCCGCCCGGTGTACGTCGGCCAGCGCCTGCGCGAGCCCGGCGGCCAGTCGGCGCGCCGCCTGCTCGGGCAGCGGCCCGGTGGCGTCCACGGCTTGGCTCAGCGAGGGCCCCGGCACGAACTGCGAGGCGAGCCACGGCGTCTCGGCGTCGGGGTCGGCGTCGATCACCGCTGCGGTGTAGCCGCCGGCCACCCGCCGCGAGGCATCCACCTCGCGGCGGAACCGCGCCCGGAACTCCTCGTCCTCGGCCAGCAGCTCGGCGTGCACCTGCTTGACCGCGACGTACCGCCCGTCCGGCCCCACCCCCAGCACCACCCGGCCCATCCCGCCCTGGCCGAGCACGGCGATCACCCGGAACGGCCCGACGAACTCCGACGCGGACAGCTCTGATCTCTCCATGCCTGTACTGCCCCTCCCCGATACCGGCGTGGATCCTGCAAACCGTCACCGTGCGGACGAGGAGCCGTCATGCGCGTTCCGCCACCTCCCGGACGGTCAGGTTCTCGTCACGGACGACGAGCGTGCAGGCCCGCTGGTTCCCGGGATCCGAACGTTCAGCGGCGCGGGGAGGCAGACGGGCGGGCGGTCAGCGGCGCGGGGAGGCCTTCAGGGCGCCGCGGGCGACCTCCTTCGCCGTCATCTCGCAGGCGCCCTTGGTGTACGGCTTCGCCCGGAGGCCCACCCAGACGGAGAGGTTGCCCTCACGTACGGCGAGGACGC
Organism: Streptomyces sp. NPDC090045; assembly: GCF_044747975.1. Classification (NCBI taxonomy): domain Bacteria; kingdom Bacillati; phylum Actinomycetota; class Actinomycetes; order Kitasatosporales; family Streptomycetaceae; genus Streptomyces; species Streptomyces sp. NPDC090045. The sequence continues at coordinate 655,347 of NZ_JBIVFA010000001.1, read as the reverse complement.
AGGTCCAGTCGGCCCCGGCGGACCCCCAGTAGGCCTCGGTGCCGAACCCGAGGCGGGGCGCCTCGCGCTGACCGGCCGCCTCCGACTGGAAACGCGCCTTCTGCGTCGCCGCGTTGGTGTCCGCGTTGCCGCCGAGGCTCAGGTCCCACCGGACCAGCGCGGTCGGCGACGCGGCGGTACCGCCGCTCGCGTTGCAGCTCGACTTCACGCCCGCGGCCGTCTCGGACCTGGTGTCCGTGGTCGACAGCAGCAACTGCGGCTGCAGCTCCCTGCGCGCCACCTGGCAACTGGGGACGGCCGTGTAGGCGACGGGAGCCGTGACCCGGTCCCGTACGTACAGCGCCACCCCGGTACCGGCCACCAGCAGCACACCGGCCGCCGCCAGGGCCGCGATCCGGCGAGGACGGCGCCACGGGCTCCGGGGCGACGGCCCCGGGCGGGAAGGGACGGGCACCGGCGCGTCCCGGGTCGGCGTCGGCGCGACCGGTCCACCCTCCGGTGCCGGTACGGGTACGGATACGGGTACGGCGACCGGCTCGTGCAGGTACACGGGCTCCGGGCCGGTCGGCTCCACCTCGCCGTCCGGGCCGCCGCCGCCGAGCAGCCGGTCGATGCCCGCCCGCTGCTCGGCGAGCATCCGGTACACGGCCGGCGGCCACTGCCGCCCCGCCGGAGCGACCGGGCCGAGGAGTTCGAGCAACTGCGCCGGGGTCGGCCGTTCGGCCGGGTCCTTGGCCAGGCACCGCTCCACGATCCCGCGCAGCCCCGCGGGTACGGCGCCGAGGTCGGGCGTGGAGTGCACCACGTCGTAGAGCGTCTGCAGGGTCGAGGTCCCGGCGAAGGGACTGCTGCCGGTGACCGCCATGACCAGCACCGAACCGAGCGAGAACACATCGCTCGCCGGGGTCAGCGGCTTGCTCTCCGCCTGCTCGGGCGACATGAAGGAGGGCGAACCGATCACCCAGCCGGTGCGCGTCAGCCCGGCGTCGCCTTCGGACTCGCCCTCGGTCGCCCGCGCGATGCCGAGGTCGATGACCCGTACCCCGTCCTCGGCGAGGAGCACGTTGTCGGGCTTCAGGTCGCGGTGGATCAGCCCCGCCCGGTGGATCTCCGCCAGGGCCGACGCCAGTCCCGCCGCGAGCCGGTGGACGACGGCCCCGTCCAGCACCCCGTCCGCCCTGACCACGGCCGCCAGGGAGGGTCCGCCCACGAACACCGAGGCCAGCCAGGGCGTCGGCGCGTCCGGATCGGCGTCGATCACGGCGGCCGTGTAGGCCCCGGACACCTTGCGCGAGGCGGCGACCTCACGCCGGAACCGGGCCCGGAAGCCCTCGTCGTCCGCGAAGTGCGCGAGCACCTGCTTGACGGCGACGAGTCGCCCGTCCGGCCCGGCACCCAACAGCACCCGACCCATCCCACCCTGCCCGAGCACCCCGACGACCTCGAACGGCCCCACGTGCGTCGGCCCGCCCGGCCCTACGTTCTCCATGTCTCCGCCCCCTGGCCCCAGTAGGGGCGGATCATACAGAGACGGCCCTCACGAACGCCGAGAACGCCGCCGGGCGGACGGTGAAGAAGGGACCGTCGGGGTCCTTGGAGTCCCGAACGGCGACGAGGCAGGGCTGAGCGGCGACCTCGATGCACTCGCCGCCCGTGTCGCCGCTGTACGAGGCCTTGCGCCAGGCGACGGTGCCGAGGGGGGCGCACTCGACGCAGTTGCCCCCGGTGTCGGAGCTGAACGAGGACTTACGCCACCGTGCGCCCGTCAGGTTCTGGATGATCTCCATAGCGTTCCTCCATTACGCGGGCGATTCGTGCCGCCGACTCCTCCACCGAGAGGGCGGCGGCCTGCAAGTGATCGTATCGGAGCGAACCCTCCCTGAAAGCTTGCGGATTGGCCGTCATATAGCCCTGGACGAAGTCCTCGGTGTAGACGAGGTCCGGGTCGTCGTCAAAGCGCAGGAGATTGAACTCACCCGGCAGACCAGCATGGGCACCCGCTTCGTAGGGCAGGATCTGCACCTGCACCCACTCCCGCCGCCTCAGCGCCACCAGGTGGGCAAGTTGCTCTCGCATGACCTGCCTGCCACCGATCTCCTGGTGCAGTACGGCCTCGCTCATCACCACCCACATCAGTGGCGGGTTATCGCGGTCGAGGATCCGCTGCCGCTCCAGCCGGGCGGCCACCTTGGCATCGAGGCCCTCTTCGGTCCACACGCCCAGCACCGCGCGAGCGTACGCCTCGGTCTGCAGCAGGCCGTGCACCAACTGCGGCTGGAACGAGGACAGATAAGACGCCCGGGCCTCCATCTCCGCGTACGCCTGGAACCACGTCGGCAAGACGCTCCGCAGGACCAGCCCCACCAACCGGGAGAAGTGCCCGTCCGTGCCCAGCGCCGCGTCCACCCGTTCCGAGAAGTCCCGCGTCGGCACCCGCTTCGTGTTCTCCACCTGACCGATCAGCGAGCCGGTGCAGTAGATGATGTCGCCCAGCTGCGACTGCTTCAGCCCGGCGCCCTCGCGCAGCCGGCGCAGTTCGTAGCCGTAGTAATCCAGCGGCGAGGCGCTGGGGTCGAGATCGCGGACGCCGACCATGGGCAGCCACCCCTCAAGCTCGTTTTCGGTCTCCGTAGCCGAGCGTAATCACACGACCGCGCACAGGTAGCCCAAATCGCGTAACCGGCGGCTCCAGCCGGGCGAAAAAGCCGCCCCGCCCGGCCCATGGCCCATAACCGGGCGGTACCGGCGGCGTTGGGGCCGTCATGGCCCACCTCACCGTTGCCCGCATCGTGTCGGGGGCAGCCCTGGCGATCGCCGTCGGGCTCGCCTCCGCTCCCTGCGCCCAGGCCGCTCCCACCCCCAACCGCCCGGGCGACAGCGCTCTGGCCGGTCCCCTCAGCATCGACAACCTGCTGTCGCTCCGCTTCCTCACCCCGACGGTCCGTGACGCCAAGCGCCAGATCACCGGCCTCGCTTCCGGGCTGTCGCCCGCGCCGGCGAACGCCACCGGCCTCGGCAGCCTGCTCAAGTAGACAACGAAAGGATTGTCCGAATAAAACTCACCAGAGCACTTGCCATCGTGTGTTCGGCTGCCGCCGCGGCGGTCACCCTCTCCGCCGGCGGAGCCGCAGCTGACGGGGAACTGGCATCGGCCCTCAACAACCCGGCGATCGGGGCGGTCTGCTTCCCCTCCGGGCAGGTCGGGAGCGGTAACACCTTCAACGGCACGCAGAACATCAATTGCAGCCAGAGCACCGCCCAGTCCGTCAGTAACCCGGCGACCCCGGCGGACGGTGGTGTCACCGGGCAGGAGGTCGTGTTCTCCGACGCCATCTCCGTGGCGCCGCATGACTTCGGAGTGGCCACGGCCACCTGCCCTCCTGGGAAGGTGATCACGGGCGGGGGCTACCAGAAGGAGCCGCAGCTCAAAACCATCTTCAACGCTCCTGGCTCCAGCTCCCCCAACGGGACCGAATGGGTGGTGTCCGCCAGGAACGACACCGATGAGCCTGACACCTTCGTTGCCTGGGCCGTCTGTGTCGACTCCGCGGAATGACATGGAAGGCCCACGAGTGAGGCCCACGACAAGGCAACGGCTGGCGGCGATCGGCAGTGCCGCCCTGGCGGCGGTCCTGCTCGGGGCGGGCGGCGCGCACGCCGCGGACGACGGCTCATTGCTCTCGCTCCTCGACGTGCCCTCGATCACCCTCGTCTGCTACCCGGCAGGGCAGGTGGGCGCGCACAACACGTTCACCGGCACCCAGAACGTCAGCTGCTCCCAGAGCGCGCAATCCACCACGTCCGGCGGCTCGGGCAGCGGGTTCACGGGCCATGAGGTGCTGACGCGGACCCTTGAGTGCACGGCCGGCTCGACCTGCGGCCTCACCGTCAGCTGTCCGACCGGGAAGAAGGTGACGGGCGGGGGTGTCTACGTGAACGTCGAATCCCCGAACATCCACGTGGTGCGGTCCGGCATCGTTCCCGGGGAGGACAACACACGCTGGGACGGCACGATCCAGAACGGCCACACCGACCCAGTGGACCTCACGGTCCAGGCGATCTGCGCCGACGTGGACGGCTGACGCGACGGCGGAGCGCCGTGGTGGGCCCCGGCATGGCGCCCTACCGGGCGGTAGGGCACCATGGGCCGCCACGACACGCTGAACGCCGGAGGAACCCATGGCCGCCCACCCCAAGCCGGAGACCCTCGCCGCCTTCGAGGCCGCCAAGGGGTTCATGCCCGTACGGGAGGGGCTCGCGCTGTACGAGGCGGCCGCGGCCGCGGCCGGGCTCGGGCTGCCGCTGCTGGAGGTCGGGACGTACTGCGGCCGGTCCACCATCCTGCTGGCCGATGCCGCCCGCGAGGCCGGCGTGGCGGCGATCACCGTCGACCACCACCGCGGCAGCGAGGAGCAGCAGCCGGGCTGGGAGTACCACGACCCGACGGTCGTCGACCCGGAGATCGGCCTGATGGACACGCTGCCCACCTTCCGCCGGACCCTGCACAAGGCCGGTCTCGAAGACCACGTGATCGCGATCGTGGGCCGGTCCCCGCAGGTCGCCGCCGCCTGGGGCGGCAAGCTCGGCTTCGTCTTCATCGACGGCGGCCACACCGACGAGCACGCCACCGGCGACTACGAGGGCTGGGCCCCGCACGTCGCGGAGGGCGGCACGCTGGTCATCCACGACGTGTTCCCGGATCCGGCCGACGGCGGGCAGGCCCCGTACCGGATCTACCTGCGCGCCCTCGCCTCCGGCGCCTTCGAGGAGATCTCGGTCACCGACTCGCTGCGCGTGCTGCGCCGCACCGGGTCCGGCATCTAGACACCGGCTCCGACGCCGGCTCCGGTCGGGCATGAAGGAACCTCCGTGCGGTCCGGACCGCACGGAGGTCACTTCTCGGGTCGGGCGCGGGTGCCTAGTGCCAGTAGGCCCCGAGCTGGCCGTTGCAGTCCCACTGCTGGGCCCGCGCGCCGTTGGACTTGGAGGAGTTCTCGATCTCCAGGCACTTGCCGCTCTTGGCGTTGACGACCTTCGCGGCCTGGCCTGCGACCACGTAGAACCGCCACTTCGAGCCGGCCTGGCCCTTGCAGTCCCACTGCTGGGCCCGCGCGCCGTTGGCGGTGGACGAGTTCTCGATCTCCAGACACTTGCCGCTGTGGGCGTTGTAGAGGTAGTAGGTGCCGCCACCCGCGTCGGCCATGCCCCACTTCGCGCCGGGCTGGTTCTTGCAGTCCCACTGCTGGGCCCGCGCGCCGTTGGCGGTGGACGAGTTCGAGATCTCGAGGCACTTGCCGCTCTGGTTGATGATGTACCCGATGGCGGGCTCGGCCTGGAGGGCGAGGTCCGCCGTCCCGCCGCCCTCTATGAACTGGGCCAGGAGCGGCGTGGAGGCGCCGGCGCCGGGCTCCGCCTCCAGCGCCGTCGCCGACGCCGGAGCGAGGAAGAGGGACAGGGCGAAGGCGGACGCGCCGACGGCAAGGGTTCGCTTGAGCTGCATGAAGTGGTTCTCCCCGTTTGCTGATGTGACATCTGAGCTGGAAACAGCCGCTTTCAGCTGCCCCGAGGCATCTCCCCGGGCACCTGTGGATGCGGCCGGCAGGAGATGCGTCACGTGCACGGTCGGCGTGTGGTCCGGGCCGACAGGACCTCAGCATGGCCCTGCCGCAAGAGGTGCAGCTATCCGCTTCCGGCGGGGCGCGGGCGCGTTTCGGGATAGCGCGGAGCCCCGCCGCTCTGCAGTCGCCCGGCTCGCCGGACACTGCGCAACGTCTGCGCAGGGGTTTCCCCGTAGGCTTTGCGATAGTGTCCGGCGAATCGGCCCAAATGGGTGAAACCCCAGTGCAGGGCCACATCGGTGACGGTCTTCGACGCGTGGCCGTCGGCGAGCGCGAGCAGATCGCGGCGCGCGAGGTCCAGCCGCACGGTGCGCAGGTAGGCCAGCGGTGTGGTGCCCATGTGCGTGCGGAAGCCCTCCCTCAGGCTCCGCACGCCGACCCGGGCGGCCTGCGCCATGTCGGCCACCGAGATGGGCTCGTCGGCGCGTTCGGCGCAGAAGACGGCGGCGCGGCGTACGGCGCCGGGCAGGGCGGTGCAGTCGCGGCCGGCCACCGATTCGCTGAGCAGGTGGGGCTGCGCGTCCAGCAGACCGTCGACGAGGAGCTTCTCGAAGTGGCCCAGCGCCAGCGGCGACCGGGCGGCGAGGGCGGAGTCGGCGAATTCGGCGAAGTGCCGCACCACGCCCAGCCACGCCTTCACGGGGTCCGCCCGATCGTCGAAGACCGGAACGAAGTCCACGGGCTTCTGCGGCAGGTCGCCGAGCCGAACGGCAAGGGCGTGGTCGATGTTCTGGCGCGGGATGATCAGAGTCCGGTTGACGCTGTCGTGACTCCAGCGCATGGCCAGTTTCTGTCCCGGTCCCGCGATGCTGAGCGGGGAGGAGAGCGGCTTTCCGTTCACGCTCACGGCGCCGCCACCCGCGAGCGGGACGTGGACGTTGTAGAAGTCCAGCGGCGCTTCGGGCGTGACGTCCACTTCCGAGCCGTATCCCAGCTCGTACATCGCGACCGTCCCCGCGTGGAGGCACCTGAGACGACCGTCGAGCGGATGATCGTCGAGCACCGATAACCGATGCGGTGCGAACCGCACGCGTATCAGGTCGCTGAGCTCCTCGACGTCCTTCCCCCGGAACAGGAGCCCCCGGCCCCCGGTCCCTGCCTCCGCACCGACTGTGCTGATTTCGGACATGAACACAACCCCCCGGTAACTTGAAGGTGAACGGGAAGCTACCGGCCGGGGGAGGAAGCGGCCGCTCATATAAGCGCACCACGCCCCCGGATGGCCCAGTTCCGGCCGGGCGGCAGCGGGGCGGTCTAGCATCGCCGCGTGCGCAAAGACGACAGTTACCCGCCCCCCGAGTCCGGTTCCTCGGTCAGTCCGGACCGGCCCTGGTTCACCCGACGCTCCACGCTCGTCGTCGGAGTCGCCGCGCTCGCCCCGGCCTGTCTGGCGGGCTGGGTGCTGACCCAGGTGCTGTCCGGATCCGAGCCCGACGGGCAGCAGCCCCGGTCGCTGCCCGCCTCGCACTCGTCCCTGTCGCCGGGCGGGCGGGACGCGAAGCCCGGCTCCACCCCGAGCGGCAGCCCGAGCGGCAGCCCGAGTACGGACGCGAGCTCGCCCGCGGCCGCCCCCGTACCCGCGCCCGCCAAGGGCCGGCTCGCGGGCAAGACCGTGGTCGTCGACCCAGGCCACAACACGGGCAACTTCAAGCACACCGACGAGATCGACCAGCAGGTCGACATCGGTACGGGTCACAAGGAGTGCGACACCACCGGCACCACCACCAACTCCGGTTACATGGAGGCGGAGTTCACCTACGACGTGTCCCTGCGGCTGCGGGCGGCCCTGGAGGCCCAGGGCGCGAAGGTGGTCCTGACCCACCAGCAGGACCGCCCGTGGGGCCCGTGCATCACCGAGCGGGCCCGCATCGGCAACGAGGCGAACGCCGACGCCGTCGTGTCCGTCCACGCCGACGGGGTCTCCGCGGGCAGCCGCGGCTTCCACGTGATCCTGCCGGCCAAGGTGAAGGGCGGCGCCGCGGACACCGCGAAGATCGTCGGACCCTCCCGCGAGCTCGGCGAGCGGATCGCCGGGAACTTCGCCCGCACCACCGGATCGGCCCCCGCCAACTACCTCGGCAGCGGTACCGGTTTGGTCGTTCGTGACGACCTCGGCGGACTGAACCTGTCAACTCGGCCCAAGGTGTTCATCGAATGCGGCAACATGCGTGATGCCAAGGACGCGGCGCAGCTGACGAGTCCGGAGTGGCGGCAGAAGGCGGCGCAGGGCATCGCGGACGGCATCGTCGGCTTCCTCGGCGGGTAGTCCCTCGCGGCAGTCCGATCGGGACTGCTCGCCGCCCCGATCATCTCGGCCGCGGGGAACCTCCGTACCATGGTGCCGCCCGCCCTGTGCAGGCGCGATCTGCGACCGCGGCACCACGAGACGACCGAGACCGAGAAGGACACCTAAGACGTGAACATCCGCTCCCTCACTCGAGGCGACGGCGTGGTGATCGGAGCAGCGGCGCTGCTGTTCATCGCCTCGTTCCTCGATTTCTACTCCACCACGGGTGGCGACCTGCCGAGCGCGTGGGACACCGACGCCTACCGCCTCGTGCTCCCCAGCGTCTTTTTGCTCGGCTTCATCGCCGCCGGCCTGCTCATCGCGGGCCGCTTCCAGCCGGAGACCCGCAAGGTCCTGGGCCTGCCGCTGGCGGCGTGGGGCACCGTGCTCGCCGTCTCGGCCGCCTGGTCGGCGCTGTGGGCGCTGATCACCTGCCCGAGCCAGCTCGACCTGGGCGCCGGCGCCGTCCTCGCCTTCCTCGCCACCCTGGCGCTGGCCGGCGTGGCCGTGGCCGGTGCGAAGATCCCGGCCCTCGCGGGCCAGCTGGTGCCGGAGCCGAAGCCGGCCGCCGTCCCGCCGTACGCGGGCCAGCCGGGCCAGCCGGGCCAGCCCCAGCCGGGCGCCGGGTACGGCTACCCGGGCGGGCAGCAGCCCTACGGTTCCACCCCGCAGCCGGTCCCGCCGTACGGCGGCACCCCGACGCCGGCCCCGCAGGAGGCCCACCAGCCGGCTGCGACGCCCGCTCCGGCGGCCGACTTCACGCCGTTCTGGTTCGCCGTTCCGGTGGCCCGCCCCCTCTTCGCCGAGGACGGCACCCCCACCCCGATCGCCGAACTCGCCCCGGGCACCTGGTACCTGGCCGTCGAGCAGCGCGGTCCGGCCACCCTGGTCGCGCAGACCCAGGACGGCCGCCGCGGCATCCTGAACGACACCTCGGGCATCCAGCGCGGCTGAGTCCCGCTCCCGCGCACACGACGGCCCCCCGCCCTTCCGGGCGGGGGGCCGTTGCCCTACAGTCACCTGACGCATCGTCAGATACGGATACGGCTGTCGGCACCGCGGAGGGACGTACATGCGCCTCGGACTCGCACTCGGCTACTGGGGCCGAGGCCCCCAGCCCGCCCACCTCGACCTCGCCACCGAGGCCGAGCGCCTCGGCTACGACTCGGTGTGGACCGCCGAGGCCTGGGGCTCGGACGCCTTCACCCCGCTGACCTGGATCGCCGCGCACACCTCGCGGATCCGGCTCGGCACGGCCATCGCGCAGATGGCCGCCCGCACCCCGACCGCCACCGCCATGCACGCCCTCACCCTGGACCACCTCTCCGGCGGCCGGATGATGCTGGGCCTCGGCCTGTCCGGCCCGCAGGTGGTCGAGGGCTGGTACGGCCGCCCCTTCCCCTCCTCACCGCTCACCGCGACCCGCGAGTACGTCGACGTCATCCGCCAGGTGCTGCGCCGCGAGGGCCCGGTCGCACTGGACGGCCGCTTCCACAGCCATCCGTACCGCGGCGGGGACGGCACCGGCATCGGCAAGCCCCTGAAACCCATCACCCACCCGCTCCGCGCCGACCTGCCGCTCCTGCTGGGCGCCGAGGGACCGAAGAACATCGCCCAGACCACGCGGATCGCGGACGGCTGGCTGCCCCTGTACTGGTCGCCGACCCGCACCGACGTCTACCGGGCCTCCCTCACCGACCTCCCCGAGGGCTTCATGATCGCGCCGATGGCCCGCGCGAAGGTCTGCGACGACGTCGCGGAGGGGCTGCTCCCGGTCAAGGCGATGCTCGGCTTCTACATCGGCGGCATGGGCCACGCGGCCCGCAACTTCCACGCCGACCTGATGGCCCGGATGGGCTACGAGGAGGAGGCCCGCCGCATCCAGGACCTGTTCCTCGCCGGCCGCAAGGAGGAGGCCGTCCTGGCCGTCCCGGACGCCTTCGCCGACGAGATCTCCCTGATCGGCCCGCGCGAGCGGATCGCCGAACGCCTGGAACTGTGGCGCAAGGGCCCGGTCACCGACCTCCTCGTAACGGCCCCGGACCCGCACACCCTGCGCGTCCTGGCGGAGCTCAACGGCTAGTACTTTCCGCGGCACCTACCTCACGTTCGTCGGCCTGGCGCAACAAGCGTTGGAGGTGAGGGACGAACAGGGGTGAACCCTCTCCGGCTTCAGGCGCCGGGCCGGCTAGGTCCGGTCCGGGCCGTCCGCCTGCGGGACGGCCTCCAGCAGTTCGCGCAGGTCGAGTGGCATGACGGCGATCTCGATGGTCCCGCCGTCCTCGTAGGTGCAGGTGACGATCCGCGAGCCGGGGTTGATGACGATGCCCTCCTTGATGGAGGGGACCCGCACGCCGGTGGCGCGCCCGCCGGGCAGCGGTACGGGCTCACCGCGCTCCGGGACCCAGCGGGCCGCGCCCCCGTCGGCGTACACCCGCCCGGCCCGCCAGCGCCCTTCGCCGGCGGGCCGGCGGGCCATCCCGGGGATCCCGGGCACGGGGGCGGTGGCGGTCCGCGCGAGGTGCTTGCGCCGCAACAGCCACGCGGCCCCGGCGGCCCCGGCGGCGAGGAACACGTACTCGATCATCCGCCCATTGAAACAGGCCGGAACCGGCCGCCGGGCCGGGCGTGCGGGCTCAGCCGCCGCTCAGCTGGGACGTGCTGGGCACCTTGTCGACGACCTCGGCGCCCGCGCTCTTGCCCGCCTCCTTGACGCCGTTGATGACGTCGTCGAAGGAGTTGATGTCGGCGTCACCGGCCTCGCCCTTGCGCAGTTTGCTGCCGAGGCCCTTGAGGGACGCGATGCCCGCCGTCAGCGGCGCCATCGCCTTCGACAGCAGCGGGTCGCCCTTGGCGTTGTCGGCCGCCGCCTTCAGCCGGTTGTACGCGAACGCACCCGCGAGTCCCGCCTTGATGAGCGCGAACGTACGGCCCTTCGCGCCCTTCTTGAACTTGCCCGCGCGGTACGGCTTGATGATCCACTGGTACGTCGCCCCGGCCGCGAGCCCGGCGTTGGCGACGAAGCGCGTCTTGGCGAACTTCTGCTTCTCGGCGCTCGTGGTGGGCGAGGGCTCCGCCGCTGCGGCCAGCTCGTCGGCCTCGACGGCGGACGGCTCCGCGGCCGACAGCGCGGCCAGCTCCCCCATGGAGGCGGCCGAGAGCTCCTCCTGCCGGCTGCCGGCGCCGTCGCTGCCGCAGGCGGTGGCGCCGACCATCAGCGCGGTGGACAGGACCACCGCCGTGACGGCGCGTCGGAATCGGACGGTCGTGGGTACGGACACGGTTTCCTCCGGGGACTGAGGTGTCCCCCGCAGCCTCACCCCGGTCCCCCGGGCCCGCCACTCGCGGGACCCGTTCGGGTTTGCCGTCCGCCGGCGCGGCAACACGCGGAACATGCCCACACACACCCGAGCAAGCGCACGCGGAAGCAGTCAGGCCGGCCGGGCCGTCGCACTGGTGGCGGACGTACTGGCCTTCGTCATCGCCCTGTGGATCCTGATGTACCTGCTGGACGCCAACCGCGGCAACGAGCTCGTGGAGTTCGTCCACGACACCGCGAGCTGGCTGGCCGGCTGGTCCTACGACCTGTTCACCTTCAGCAAGGAATGGGTCCAGGTCGTCTTCGGCTACGGCGTGGCCGCCGTGGTCTACCTCCTCGTCGGCCACACCGTCGCCGGCCGGCTCTACCGGCGCTGACGCCGGCCCCGGCTCAGCCGCAGCAGTCCGGCTCCAGTCCGGCCGGGAGGGAGGTCCCGCCGAACACCTCGGTGGTGGCCTCGTCCCCGCCCAGCGCCGCCACGGCGAGCAGCAGCGACCCTGCCGTCCAGGTGGTCTGCTCCACGGGCCAGACGGCCTCGTCCTGGAAGACGTAGCCCGTCCAGTACATGCCGTTGTCGGCGCGCAGGTGGGTGATCGAGCGCAGGATCTCCAGGGCCCGGTCGGACTCCCCCGTCGCCCACAGCGCGAGCGCCAGCTCGCAGGACTCGCCGCCCGTCACCCACGGGTTGGGCAGGACGCAGCGCACGCCGAGGTCCGGGACCACGAACTCGTCCCAGCGCTCCTCGATGCGGGCCCTGGCCTCGTCGCCGGTCAGGGCGCCGCCGAGGACCGGGTAGTACCAGTCCATCGAGTAGTGGTTCTTGTCGAGGAACCGCTCGGGGTGGCGCCGGATCGCGTGCCGCAGGGCGCCCGCGGCGAGCTCCCAGTCGGGCTGCGGCTCCTCGCGGTGCTCGGCGATGGCCAGGGCGCAGCGCAGGGCCTGGTGGATGGAGGAGGAGCCGGTGAGGAGGGCGTCGGTGACGGCGGTGCCGTCGGCCTCCCGCTTCCAGCCGATCTCGCCGCCCGGCTGCTGGAGCGTCAGGACGCACTCCACGGCCGCGTAGACGGCCGGCCACATCCGGTCGAGGAAGGTGTCGTCGCCGGTGGACAGGTAGTGGTGCCAGACGCCGACGGCTATGTAGGCGGTGAAGTTGCTCTCGCGGCTCGGGTCCTGCGGCTCGGCGGTGTCCACGCCGTCGGGCCGGTCGGCGTAGGCCGCGTACCAGGATCCGTCCTGGTTCTGGTGCCGCGCCAGCCACGCGTACGCCCGCTCGGCGGCCTCGTGCTCACCGGCCGCGTCCAGCGCCATCGCGGCCTCGGTGTGGTCCCACGGGTCGAGGTGGTGTCCGCGGAACCACGGGATGGCCCCGTCCGCGCGCTGGGCGGCGAGGATGCCCGCCACCGTCGCGGCGGCCTCCTCGGCGGTCAGTACGCCGTCCAGGACCAGGTGTTCGGTGCGCCCGGGCGAGCTCACTGGGTCGCGCCGACGGGGAGGTGGGGCTTGGTCGCGTACGCCACGAAGCTCTTGCCGATGAGCGGGTTCAGGGCCTGCTCGGCGAGCCGGGTGGCCAGCGGCTTCTTCATGATGTCCCAGACCAGGAGCTTGTGGTACGCCTTGACGGGCAGCGCCTTGTCGTTGTCGACGCCGAAGGCGCACTTGAGCCACCAGTACGGGGAGTGCAGCCCGTGCGCGTGGTGCGTGCCGTACGGCTTGAGGCCCGCGGCCCGCATCTTGCCGAGCAGCTCGTCCGCCTTGTAGATGCGGATGTGGCCGCCCTCGACCTCGTGGTAGGCGTCGGAGAGCGCCCAGCAGATCTTCTCGGGGCCGTAGCGCGGGACGGTTATGGCGATGCGCCCGCCGGGCTTGAGGACGCGCACCATCTCGGCGAGCACGCCCTTGTCGTCGTGGATGTGCTCCATGACCTCGGAGATGATCACGACGTCGAAGGAGTCGTCGGGGAAGGGCAGGGCGAGGGCGTCGCCCTCCATGGCGGTGGCGGTGGCCCCGGCCGGGGCCTCGCCGGCCTCCTTCATGGCGGCGAACCACTTGGCGACCTCGCGGATCTCCTCGCCGTTGCGGTCGACGGCGACCACCTGGGCGCCTCTCCGGTAGCACTCGAAGGCGTGCCGGCCTGCGCCGCAGCCCAGATCGAGTACGCGGTCGCCTGCGGCGAGCGGGAACCGGGAGAAATCGACGGTCAGCACGGGGTCCTGCCTTCGCGGTCGCGGGGGTGTGGGGCGGGGGTGTGGATGAGGCGGAGGGTCACCGGGCGCGGCAGGTCACCGCGTGCGGCGGGTACGGGCGGCCTGCTCGATGGCGGCGCGGTAGTGCGCGACGGTGCCTTCGGCGGCCTTGGCCCAGGTGAAGCGGGTCAGGACCCGTTCGCGCCCGGCGGCGCCGAGGCGGGCCCGCAGCTGCGGGTCGCCCAGCATCCGGCCCAGCGCGGCGGCCAGTGCGCCCGCGTCGCCCGGTGGCACCGCGAGGCAGGTCTCCCCATCGGGTCCGGCGACCTCGGGGATCGCACCGCCGGTGGTGGCGACGAGCGGGGTGCCGGTGGCCATGGCCTCGGCCGCCGGGAGCGAGAAGCCCTCGTAGAGGGAGGGGACGCAGGCGATCTGGGCGCTGCGGACGAGGTCGACGAGTTCGGCGTCGGTGATGCCCTTGACGAAGCGGACGGCGTCCTGGAGCCCGTACGTCTCGATGGCGCGGGCGACCGGCCCCTGCTCGGCGCGCTTGCCGACGACGACGAGGTGGGCCTCGGGCTGCTCGGTGCGCAGCTTCGCGAGGGCTTCGACGAGGTAGACGAGCCCCTTGAGGGGGACGTCGGCGCTGGAGGTGGTGACGATGCGGCCGGGGACCTCGGCGACGGAGGCGTCCGGCGACCACAGGTCGGTGTCGGCGCCGATGTGCACGACGTGGATGCGCTCGTCCCGGACGCCCAGGTGCTGGGCGATCTCCTGCTGGGAGGATCCGGAGACGGTGAGGACGGACGGGAGCCTGCGGGCCACGCGGCCCTGCATGCGGGTGAAGGCGTACCAGCGGCGTACGGAGGCCCGCTTCACGCGGCCCTGCGCGGCGTCGAGGTCGAGCTTGCGGTCGACGGTGATGGGGTGGTGGATCGTCGTGACCAGCGGGGCGCCGAGGTCGCCGAGGAGGCCGTAGCCGAGGGTCTGGTTGTCGTGGATGACGTCGAAGTCCCCCGCGCGCGCGGCCAGGTGGCGGCGGGCGCGCAGCGAGAAGGTCAGCGGCTCGGGGAAGCCGCCGGTCCACATGGTGGCCACCTCGACGGCGTCGATCCAGTCCCGGTACTCCTCGCGCTTGGGCGTGCGGAAGGGGTCGGGGCTGCGGTACAGGTCCAGGCTCGGGAGCTCGGTGAGCGAGGCGCCCGTGTCGAGCACCGGGTAGGGCTGCGCGCCGATGACTTCGACGGAGTGCCCCAGCTGTACGAGCTCGCGCGAGAGGTGGCGGACGTAGACGCCCTGGCCGCCGCAGAACGGGTTCCCCTTATAGGTGAGGAGTGCGATGCGCAGCGGGCGGTCGCCGTCGGTGGCGGAACCCGCGAAAGGGCTCGTCACCATGGCCTCAGCGGTCACTCTCGGCCCCCTTCTCCCTGCAACTTTCGCCGGAGCGTAACCGCTCGGATAATGTAGAACAAGTTTCAGACTTGATCCGTCGAAGAGCATTGAATCTACCGGCCGGAAACTACACCGTAAGAGGCGGAGCAGGTGATTCGCGCCACGACTGCGGCGCCTGCCATGCTGACTGCGGACCAGCCCGGAATCAGCCCGCGCAACGACACGGAACGGGACACATGACAGCGGAAGTGAAGGCCGTCACCACACCGGCGTCGCCTCCCCTGACGGAGCGCCAGGAGGCCCGCCGCCGCCGGATCCTGCACGCCAGCGCGCAGTTGGCCAGCCGGGGCGGTTTCGACGCCGTCCAGATGCGCGAGGTCGCGGAGGCGGCCGGCGTGGCGCTGGGCACGCTCTACCGCTACTTCCCGTCCAAGGTGCACCTGCTGGTCGCCACCATGCAGGACCAGCTCCAGCACATGCACACCACGCTGCGCAAGCGCCCGCCGGCCGGGGACGACCCGGCGGCCCGGGTCGCGGAGACCCTGATGCGGGCCTTCCGCGCGCTGCAGCGGGAGCCGCAGCTCGCGGACGCGATGGTGCGGGCGCTGACCTTCGCCGACCGGAGCGTGAGCCCCGAGGTGGACACGGTGTCCCGGCTGACCACGGCGATCATCCTGGACGCGATGGGCCTGGAGGGCCCGCCGACCGCGGAGCAGCTCTCGGCGGTCCGGGTCATCGAGCACACCTGGCACTCGGCGCTGATCACGTGGCTTTCAGGCCGCGCCTCGATCGCCCAGGTCAAGATCGACATCGAGACGGTGTGCCGTCTGATCGACCTGACGGCCCCGGAAAAGGCCTGAAGCAGCCGCTGGGCCGCGCCCGGCCCGTCCCTGCCTTTTTCGGTGGACAGCGGCCGGACGCGTGATCGATAGTCCGCCGCATGGCTTCTCTCGTGCGACACCTCACCATCGACTGCTCCGACGCCTACCGCCTCGGGCAGTTCTGGGCCGCCGTCCTGGACGGCTCGCTCGCCGACGACGACTTCCCCGGGGACCCCGAGGCATCGGTCAGTGCGCCCGGCTCGAACCTGCTCTTCGTGACGGTTCCGGATGCCAAGACCGTGAAGAACCGGATGCACGTGGACCTCCAGCCGCAGGACCGGACGCGCGACGAGGAGGTCGAACGCGTCCTCGCCCTGGGCGCCACCCTCGTCGGCGACCACCGGCGGGCCGACGGGAGCGGCTGGGTGACCCTCGCCGACCCCGAGGGGAACGAGTTCTGCGTCGAGCGGAGCGCCGCAGAAAGGGCGAAGTAGGCCGCGCGACGGACACCGGGACAGGAGTACGCGACGGAGGGCTTGTGAGGCAAAGGCCACGAGGAGCGGCCGGGCAACCAGATTCGGACGGCGGCATTTCATGGCCGCGACCTTTCTGATCGATTGCCTTACTGGCGCTCGTTTCCAGTCAACGACGCCCCCGGGCGATGTCGATCGGGGCCGGAACCACCGGCTCCGGCAAGGGTTCCGCGTCGTCGAAGTGGCGCCCGGCAGCGCCACTTCGACGACGTGACACCTTCTGCTCCCCCTACTCCTCCGGCGGGAAGACGGGTTCGCCCGTGGCGGCCAGGGTGATCAGGATGGCCTCCACCGGGCAGCCCTCCGCCGCCGTGAGGATCGGTTCGTTCGCGTCCGACTGCGCGGTGCGGGGGTGGGACTGGCGCGCCGAGTCCAGGACGAAGCCGTCCGGGGCGTGGTTCACGCACATGCCCGAGCCGATGCAGACCCCCCGGTCCACCTCGACCTGCCAGCGGTCACCCATCAGGCACCCGCCTCGTAGCCTGCCGGGAGGTGGATCATCTTGTGCTCCAGGTACTCGCTCAGCCCCTCCGGGCCGAACTCGCGGCCCACACCGCTGTTCTTGTAGCCGCCGAACGGGCCGAGCATGTCCAGGCTGAAGGTGTTGACGTTGAAGGTTCCGGTGCGGATCCGCCGCCCGAAGTCGATGCCGTGCTCGACGTCGCCGGTCCAGACGCTGCCGCTCAGGCCGAACTCCGAGTCGTTGGCCACCCGTACCGCCTCCGCCTCGTCCCCGTACGGGATCAGGCAGACGACCGGACCGAAGATCTCCTCGCGCGCGATCCGCATGGAGTTGTCCACGTCCCCGAAGAGGGTGGGCTCCACGTACCAGCCGCGGTCCAGGCCCGCCGGACGGCCGCCGCCCGACAGGACCTTCGCGCCCTCCTCCTGGCCGATCCGGATGTAGTCCAGGGAGCGCTGCTGCTGCCGCTGGGCCACGAGCGGGCCGAGCTGCGTCGCCGGGTCGAGCGGGTCGCCGACGACCAGCGCACCGGCCGCCGCCGCGAGGGCCTCGGCCACCTCCTCGTACCGGCTGCGCGGGGCGAGGATCCGGGTCTGGGCCACGCACGCCTGGCCGTTGTTCATCCAGGCCGCGGGCACGATCCCGGCGACGGCCGTGTCGAGGTCCGCGTCGGGGAGGATCACGGCGGCGGACTTGCCGCCGAGTTCGAGGGTGACGCGGGTCAGGTTGCGCGCGGCGACCTCCATCACGCGCTTGCCCGCGGCGACCGAGCCGGTGAAGGCGACCTTGTCGATGCCGGGGTGGCCGACCAGGTACTCGCTGACCTCGCGGTCGGCGGGCAGGATCGACAGCACGCCCTCGGGGAGTCCGGCCTCCCGCGCGATGTCGGCCAGGATGTAGGAGTCCAGCGGCGCCTCGGGGGACGGCTTGAGGATCACGGTCGAGCCGGTCAGCAGGGCGGGGGCCAGCTTGGCCGCCGCCACGAACTGCGGGACGTTCCACGGGATGACGGCGGCGACCACGCCCACCGGCTCCCGGCGCACCAGGATCGGCCCGAGCACGCCCTGGCGGTGCTCCTCGTACGGGTAGGCGCGCGCGACGGTGATCGCGGCGTCGTAGACCATCATCGGGCCGAGCGCCTGGGCGAGGACGCTCCAGGAGTACGGGGACCCGTTCTGGGAGCTGATCGAGCGGGCTATCTCCTCGTGCCGGACGGCGATGGCGTCCTTGATCCGGGTGACGACGGCGATGCGCTCGTCGAGCGTCATCCGCGGCCAGGGCCCCTCGTCGAACGCCTTGCGCGCGGCGGCGACGGCACGGTCCACGTCCCTCTTCGAGGCGTGCGGGACGGAGCCGATGACCTGCTCGGTGTGGGGGGAGACGATCCGGATCGTGTCGGTGCCCAGCGGATCCGTCCACTCCCCGCCGATGAACAGTTGTCCGTGTTCCACGAGCTCGGTCATGGCTGAGGCCTCCTGCGGCTTGGCGTTCCAGAACTGATACCAGTTCTAGTTCGAGGAGTCCACGGCCAGGACGGAACAGCAGAGAAGATCCAACGACTAGTCAGAAGGGCGTGAAAGTGGTCGACTTGGGCTACTACTGAAACACGTTCTCGTCAGAGGGCGGCGACGGGCGGAGGGCTCATGCCGGAGGACACGTCACAGGTCACCGATCACGGCGGAGGCGTGTGGGGAATCAAGGTGCCCATCCCCGACAACCCCCTCGGGCACACCCTCGTCCACGTCCTCGACACCGACCGCGGCCCGGTCCTCGTCGACACCGGCTGGGACGACCCCGAGTCCTGGGACACCCTCGTCGCCGGCCTCGCCGCACTCGGCATCGCCGTCGCCGACGTCCACGGCGTGGTCATCACCCACCACCACCCCGACCACCACGGGCTCTCCGGCCGGGTCCGCGAGGCGTCCGGCGCCTGGATCGCCATGCACGCCGCCGACACCGAGGTCGTCGTCCGCACCCGCGCCTCCGAGCCCGGCGTCTGGTTCGACTACATGAGCGCGAAACTCGCCGCCGCAGGAGCCCCCGAGGAGCACATCGCCCCGCTGCGTGCCGCCCGCGCGAGCGGCCGCATGCGGACCCTGCCCGGGCTGCGCGCCGCCGTCCCCGACCGGGAGATCGTCCCCGCCGAACTCCTCCCCCTCGCCGGGCGCCGGCTGCGCGCGATCTGGACCCCCGGCCACACCCCCGGCCACGTCTGCCTGCACCTGGAGGAGGCCCATCCGGCGAACCTGCCCGGCAACGGCCGCCTCTTCTCCGGGGACCACCTGCTGCCCGGGATCTCCCCGCACATCGGCCTGTACGAGGCCCCGGAGGACACCCGGGTCACCGACCCCCTCGGCGACTACCTCGACTCCCTCGAACGCATCGGCCGGCTGGCGCCCGCCGAGG
Source organism: Streptomyces sp. NPDC090045 (assembly GCF_044747975.1). NCBI lineage: Bacteria > Bacillati > Actinomycetota > Actinomycetes > Kitasatosporales > Streptomycetaceae > Streptomyces > Streptomyces sp. NPDC090045. Next base: position 636,325 of record NZ_JBIVFA010000001.1, on the reverse strand, counting down.
TGCTCCCGGCCCACCAGCACGCCTTCACCGACGCACCCGCCCGCGTACGGGAACTGCTGGACCACCACGAGGAACGGCTGTCCGGGCTGTGGACCCTGCTCGCCGAACCGCTGACCCCGTGGGCGCTGGCGGAGCGCATGGAGTGGAACCGGCCCTGGGAGCAGATCCCGTACGGCTCCCGCAACATCGCCGTCTCGGAAGCGGAAGCCCACCTGCGGCGCCTGGTCAAGCAGGGCCGCGCGGAGGCCGTCCCGGGCACCGACCCGGTGACGTACCGGGCCGTGTGAGGACGCGGCGCGGCAGGTGAGGGGCCGGGGCGCGGCAGGTAAGGGCCGGAGCCCCCGGCGCCCCGGAGCCGGCAGGCTACGGGCCGGTAGAGTGAAGCCGTCGTCCACACTTCCGTACGGGGGGAAGCCGGTGCGAATCCGGCGCTGACCCGCAACCGTGACCCACTCCGGCACCGACCGGACGGGGAGCCGGAATGCCCCGTACCGGAAGTGCGCGGCTCGCGCCGCCGGATCCTCCGGCGGCCGGCACCGTCGAGGTAAACGGAGCCGGAGCCCGGTGCCAGTGCGTGCCCGCCTCCGGTTCCCCAGCAGGAGAGGCACCCTCCCCCATGAACGTCCGTCGCAGCGCAGCCGCGCTCGCCGCCTCCGCCGTGCTCTGCGTGGGTGTCGCCCCCGCAGCCCTCGCCGACACCGCGCCGCCCGCCTCTCCCTCCGCACCCCCGGTCATCCCCTCCGGGCTCTACGGCAAGGAGGACCCCATGTACGACGGCGTGTGGCGGCAGTCCTTCGCGCTGCTCGCCCAGGACACCGTGGGCGTCAAGCCCGCCGCGCAGGCCGTGCACTGGCTGGCCGGCCAGCAGTGCGCGAACGGCTCCTTCCCCGCCTTCCGCGCGGACACCGCCAAGGACTGCGACGCGACCGCGTACATCGACTCCAACGCGACGGCCGCCGCCGTACAGGCCCTGACCGCGGTCGGCGGCCACGGTGAGAGCGTCAAGAAGGCCGTCGCCTGGCTGAAGTCCGTACAGAACGAGGACGGCGGCTGGAGCTCCAACCCCGGCGGCGCCATGGACGGCGGCACCGACGCCAACTCGACCGCCCTCGTGATCAGCGCCCTGACCGCGGCCGGCGAGAAGCCCGCCGAGACCAAGTCGAAGGCGGGCAAGACCCCCTACGACGCGCTGCTCTCCTTCCAGCTGGGCTGCGCCGCCGAGCCGGCCACCGACCGGGGCGCCTTCGCGTTCCAGCCGGTCGGCGGCAAGCTGCTCGCGAACGGCGACGCCACGGCCGCGGCCGCACTGGCCGGCCTCGGCAAGGGCTCGGCCGTCGTCCCGTCCGGTACGGACACCCCCGCCGCGCCGCTGACCTGCCCGCCGGCGGGCACCGCCGACCCGGCGGCAGCGGCCCAGGGCGCGGCCGGCTACCTGGCCGAGGCCCTCAAGAAGGACGGCCACCTGACGGCCGTGACCCCGGGCTCCGACCAGCCGACCCCGGACACCGGCAACACCGCCGACGCGGTGATCGCCCTGGCCGCGGCCGGGCACAAGCAGTCGGCGGCGGGCGCGCTGGAGTGGCTCAAGGCCAACTCCGCCGAGTGGTCCAAGGGCAAGCCGGCCGCCCTCGGCACCCTGATCCTCGCCGCGCACGCCACGGGCACCGACCCGAAGTCCTTCGGCGGCACCGACCTCGTCGCCGCACTGAACGCGACGGGCCCCGCCCCGCAGGGCGCGGACACGGACGCGACGGCCGTGGAGAACGGGAAGGACGAGTCCTCCGGCGGCCAGAACCTCTGGTGGATCATCGGCGCGGGCGGCGCGGCCGGCGTCGGCATCGGCATCCTGCTGAGCGGCCGCCGGAAGAAGAACCAGCTCTGATGCGCCGCCGCCGTCCCGCTCTCGCCCTGGTTCTCTCCCTCGGGATCGTCCTGGCCGTGCTGGCCGCCGCTCCCGCGATGGCGGCGGGCTACCGCTACTGGTCGTTCTGGGACGGCTCGGGCGGCGGCCAGTGGTCGTACGCCACACAGGGCCCCTCGATGGCCCGCCCGGCGGACGGCTCCGTCCAGGGCTTCCGCTTCTCGGTGAGCAAGGACGCGGCGGCCGAGGCGGCCCGGCCGCGCGCCGCGGCCGACTTCGAGGCCGTCTGCGGGGCCACCGCACCGGCGGAGGGCCGCAAGCGGGTGGCGCTCGTCATCGACTTCGGCGTCCCCGCGGACGCCCCGGCGGGCGAGGCCCCGCCCCAGGAAGCCCCGCGCACGGCCTGCGCCCAGGTCCCCCCGGAGGCCACGGCGGCCGAGGCGCTGGCGGCGGTCGCGAAGCCGCTGCGCTACAACAGCGCGGCCCTGCTGTGCGCGATCTCGGGCTACCCGAGGCAGGGCTGCGGCGAACCGATGGCGGACACCCCGGCGCCGGGCGCGTCGGCGGCACCCGCCGCCGGGGCCCCGGACGACGGCGGCCCGTCGGCGGGCCTCCTGGCGGGCATCGCCGCCGTGGCCGCCCTCGCCGCAGCCGGCATCTGGCAGTCCCGCCGCCGCACCCGATGACGAACCCGACGCCGCCGGACCGGGCCGAGCCGGACCTGCCGGGCGCAGCCGCTGCGGCCCAGCCGGGCACGCCGGGCGAAGCCGAGGCGGGCGCGGCAGGCCCGGCCGACCCGGTCGAGCCTCGCAAGACCGGCCTGGCCCCACAGCGCGCGCCGCGCCCGTGCGCGGCGGGCGCAGCCGGGTCGTCGGCCGGACTCGGTGCGGTTCTGCCGGGCGGCGGTGGGCGGGCGGCGACGGCTGCCGACGGCACTCAGGCACCCACCGGCCCCGAGGCCATCCGCAGCCGGAGTGCGAACCGCACGGTTGGTGCGGGTGGGTACGCGGGCCGACCGCAGGTCAGGCGCACCCCCACCGGAGCCGCACGTGACGACGTGACCCCGGCCCGGCGGAGCCTGCCCGCGGCGCAGGGTCCGCCGCGCTGGTCGACGTACAAGAAAAGATGGCAGGCCCCGCTCGCCGGCCGGGCCACCGCCCTGCACGCCGGGGCCTGGTGGCTCTGGGCCCTCGGGCTCGCCACCGCCGCCTCCCGCACCACCAACCCGCTGCTCCTCGGACTGATCGTCGGCGTCGCCGGGTACGTGGTGGCGGCCCGCCGCACGGACGCCCCCTGGGCGCGTTCCTACGGGGCCTTCCTCAAGCTCGGCCTCGTCGTCATCGGCCTGCGCCTGCTCTTCTCCATGCTCCTCGGCTCCCCCGTCCCCGGCGCGCACACCCTCTTCACGCTCCCGGAGATCCCGCTGCCCGCCTGGGCGCAGGGCATCCGGTTCGGCGGGAAGGTCACCGCCGAGCAGCTCGTCTTCGCCTTCTACGACGGCGCGAAGCTGGCCGCCCTCCTCGTCTGCGTGGGCGCCGCGAACGCCCTCGCGAACCCGGCGCGGCTGCTGAAGTCCCTGCCGGCCGCCCTGTACGAGGCCGGGGTCGCCGTCGTCGTCGCCATGACCTTCGCGCCGAACATGGTCGCCGACGTGGTCCGGCTGCGGACCGCCCGCCGGCTGCGCGGCCGCCCCACCGGCGGGGTGAAGGCCATCCTCCAGATCGGCCTGCCGGTCCTGGAGGGCGCCCTGGAGCGTTCCGTCGCCATCGCCGCGTCGATGGACGCGCGCGGCTACGGCCGCACGGCGAGGGTCCCTCCGGCCGTCCGGCACACCACCAACGTCCTCACCCTCGGCGGCCTCCTCGGCATCTGCGCCGGCACGTACGGGCTGCTGGCCGCGCAGGGCGCCGCGTACGGGCTCCCCGTGCTCGGCATCGGCGCGATCCTGGCCCTCGCGGGCCTGCACCTCGGCGGGCGCCGGTCGGTGCGGACCCGCTACCGGCCCGACCGCTGGGGGCCGCGCGCCTGGCTGGTGGCCGGTTCGGGCGCGGCCGTCGCCGTGCTCCTCATCCGCGCGGGCACCGTCGACCCCGCCGCGCTGCACCCGGGCGTGGTCCCGCTGGTGGCGCCCACGCTGCCGCTGTGGCCGGCGGCGGCGATCCTGATCGGCCTGCTGCCCGCGTTCGTGGCACCCGTACCGCCCAAGGAGGCGTCGCTGTGATCCGCTTCGAGCAGGTGTCGGTCACCTACGAGGGCGCGGCCGGGCCCTCCCTCCAGGGCGTCGACCTGGTGATCCCGGAAGGCGAGCTGACCCTGCTGGTCGGCCCGTCGGGGGTCGGCAAGTCCACCCTGCTCGGGGCCGTCTCGGGGCTCGTCCCGCATTTCACCGGGGGCACGCTCCGGGGCCGGGTCACGGTCGCGGGCCGGGACACGCGCACGCACAAGCCGCGCGAGCTCGCGGACGTGGTGGGCACGGTCGGCCAGGATCCGCTCGCGCACTTCGTCACGGACGTGGTGGAGGACGAGCTCGCCTACGGAATGGAGTCCCTGGGCCTGCCACCTGCGGTGATGCGCCGCCGGGTGGAGGAGACCCTGGACCTCCTCGGCCTGAACGAACTCCGCGACCGGCCCATCGCCACGCTCTCCGGCGGCCAGCAGCAGCGGGTCGCGATCGGCTCGGTCCTGACCCCGCACCCGAGGGTCCTCGTCCTGGACGAACCCACTTCGGCCCTCGACCCGGCGGCGGCGGAGGAGGTCCTGGCGGTCCTCCAGCGCCTGGTCCACGACCTCGGCACCACCGTGCTGATGGCGGAGCACCGGCTGGAGCGGGTGGTCCAGTACGCCGACCAGGTGCTGCTCCTGCCGTCCCCCGGGGCGGCGCCCGTCCTGGGGCCCCCGGCGGAGATCATGGCCGTCTCCCCGGTCCACCCGCCGGTGGTCTCCCTGGGCCGCCTCGCGGGCTGGTCCCCGCTCCCCCTCTCGATCCGCGACGCCCGCCGCCTGGCCCCGCCCCTCCTGACCCGCCTGTCGGCTCCCGCCGGGGCCGCAGCACACCCCGCGTCCGCTCTGCCCGAGCCCAGCGCTCCCGCCGTCTCCCAGGGCTCCGCCCCGGACCCCGCGCCTCAAACGCCGGCGAGGCTGGATATGCGCCCCGCGCACCCCAGCCCCCTGGCCGAACAGCACCGCCCGACTCCAGCACTGCACCGTCCAACCTCGCCCCACCACCCAGCCTCGCCGCACCATCCAGCCCCTCCGGCGTTTGAGGAGCGGGGTCTGGGGCGGAGCCCCAGCAGCAGCGCGGCCGGGCTGCTTGCGCGGCTGCTGCGCCGGGGCGCGCCAGGCCCGACCCCCGCCCCCACCCCGACAGGGGGCCCGGCCCAGGTCCGCAACCTCGGCCTACGCCGCAACCGCAAGGACGTGCTCCGCGACATCGACCTCACCGTGGCGCCCGGCGAGACCATCGCCCTCATGGGCCGCAACGGCGCCGGCAAGTCCACCCTCCTCGCCACCCTCGTCGGCACGCTCGCCCCCACCACCGGCGAGGTGACCGTCGGCGGCCGCACCCCCCACCGCACGCCCCCGCCCGAGATGGTGCGCCGCGTCGGCCTCGTCCCGCAGGAGCCCCGCGACCTCCTCTACGCCGACACCGTCGCCGCCGAGTGCACCGCCGCCGACTCCGAGGCCGCCGCGGCCCCCGGCACCTGCCGCGCCCTGGTCTCCGCGCTGCTTCCGGACGTCCCCGACGACATCCACCCCCGGGACCTCTCGGAGGGCCAGCGCCTGGCCCTGGCCCTGGCGCTGGTCCTCACCGGCCGCCCGGCCCTGCTGCTCCTCGACGAGCCCACCCGCGGCCTGGACTACGCCGCCAAGGTCCGGCTGATCGAGATCCTCCGCGGCCTGGCCGCCGACGGCCACGCCATCGTCCTCGCCACGCACGACGTGGAGCTCGCCGCCGAGCTGGCCCACCGCGTGGTGATCCTGGCCGGCGGTGAGGTCGTCGCGGACGGCCCGACCGCCGAGGTCGTCGTCTCCTCGCCCGCCTTCGCGCCGCAGGTGGCGAAGATCCTGGCCCCGGGGCACTGGCTCACGGTGGGCCAGGTCGCCGCGGCCCTCGACGGGGCGGAGTCTCAGTGACCCGCCCAGCCCGTTCCACCCGCCCCAATCGCCCTGCCCGCCCCGTCCGTATCGGCCCCCGGGCCGCCGCCGCCCTGGTCCTCGTCACCCTCATCGGCATCGCGGCCTTCGGCTGGCCGCTCCTCGCCGACCGGCAGTCGGGCCTCGCCCACTCCCAGGACGCCCCCTGGCTCTTCGCCGCGCTCCTGCCCCTCCTCGTGGCCGTGGTCGTCGCGACCATCGCCGACAACGGCATGGACGCCAAGGCGGTGGCGATGCTCGGGGTGCTCGCCGCGGTCGGGGCTGCGCTGAGACCGCTGGGCGCGGGCACGGCCGGACTGGAGCCCATGTTCTTCCTGATGGTGCTCAGCGGCCGCGTCCTCGGTCCCGGCTTCGGTTTCGTCCTGGGCTCGGTGACGATGTTCGCCTCCGCCCTGCTGACGGGCGGGGTCGGGCCGTGGATGCCGTTCCAGATGCTGGCCATGGGCTGGTTCTCGCTGGGGGCCGGGCTGCTGCCGGGCCCGGAGAAGCTACGCGGCCGGGCGGAGCTGCTGATGCTGGCGGCGTACGGCTTCCTGGGCTCGTTCGCGTACGGCACGGTCATGAATCTGCAGGGGTGGGTGATCCTGCAGGGCATGGGGCAGGGCATCTCCTTCCACCCGGGGGAGCCGGTCGCCGCGAACCTGGCGCGCTTCGTCGCGTACTGCCTGGCGACCTCGGTGGGCTGGGACCTGGGCCGGGCGGCGCTGACCGTCGTCCTGACGCTCACGCTGGGGGCCACGCTGCTGAAGGCGCTGCGGCGGGCGACGCGCAAAGCCGCCTTCGACGCACCCGTCTCCTTCGACTCGGGGGCCGTCACCGGCCGCGAGCCTGCCCTCGAAAAGGGTACGAACAGTGGCGGAGGGTGAGATTCCGGGCCCTCGGCGGTGAGGCGCCCCACAGGACCCAGGTCACATACGAATCGGGATAGTCGACCGTAGAGGGCCCGCTCCGACCCCCCTCACACCTGCCCCCACGTGCACGGACGTTGATCGCGGCGGAGGGGTGCCGTTCCGCCCCGGCTGCGAGGCCGGCTAGTAAGCGGGGGCTTTGCCAGGCCGCCGGGCCATCGGTAGAACTGGATGAGTCGCCGGGCGGCACGGGTGCTTCACCCGCCGCCTGCGGATCCCCTCTCCACTGCGTGAGTGGTTCACGCATGTCTTCGGCATGCCGCGACCGCCCTTGTCCCCTTCGGAAGGTCAATCCGTGTCCAACACCGTCATCCGCCGCATCGCCGCTTCCAAGAAGGCCCTCGCGGGTTCCGTCCTCGCCCTGGGCGTCGCCGGTTCCATGCTTGCCGCGGTCCCCGCGCAGGCTGCCCCGATGAGCGCCAAGGCGATCGCGCAGCAGATGATCAAGGACCCGGCCCAGTTCGCCGCCTTCGACAAGATCATCTCGCACGAGAGCGGCTGGGACCACACCGCGACCAACGCTTCTTCCGGTGCTTATGGCCTGGCTCAGGCCCTGCCGGCGTCGAAGATGGCCTCCGCGGGTGCGGACTGGAAGACCAACCCGGCCACGCAGATCAAGTGGGGCCTGGACTACATGAACGAGCGCTACGGCAGCCCCGTGGGCGCCTGGAACTTCTGGTCCGCCAACCACTGGTACTAAACCACCAGCAGACATACGAAGGCCCCGGTGGCCGGCCTCCCCAGGTCCGGCCGCCGGGGCCTTCTGCATCCCATCCCACGGGGTTCAGAGGCGCCTGCGCGCACAGCTCACAGGCGCTGGATGATCGTGCCGGTCGCCAGCGCGCCGCCCGCGCACATGGTGATCAGCGCGAACTCCTTGTCGCGGCGCTCCAGCTCGTGCAGCGCCGTGGTGATCAGCCGGGCGCCGGTGGCGCCGACGGGGTGGCCGAGGGCGATGGCCCCGCCGTTGACGTTGACCTTCTCCAGGTCCTGGTCGAAGACCCGGGCCCAGCTGAGGACGACGGACGCGAAGGCCTCGTTGATCTCGACGAGGTCGATGTCCTTGAGGGACATCCCGGCCTTGCCGAGCACGGCCCGGGTCGCGTCGATCGGCCCGTCCAGGTGGTAGTGGGGGTCGGCGCCGACGAGGGTCTGGGCGACGATCCGGGCGCGCGGCTTGAGCTTGAGCGCGCGGGCCATCTTGCGGGAGGCCCACATCACGGCGGCGGCCCCGTCGGATATCTGCGAGGAGTTGCCGGCGGTGTGCACGGCGGTGGGCATGACCGGCTTGAGCCGGGCCAGCGCCTCCATGCTGGTGTCCCGCAGGCCCTCGTCCCGGTCGACCAGGCGCCACATGCCCTGCCCGGCGGCCTGCTCCTCCTCGGTCGTCGGCACCTGCACGGCGAAGGTCTCTCGCTTGAACCGCTCCTCGGCCCAGGCGATCCCGGCCCGCTCCTGGGAGAGCACGCCGAGCCGGTCGACGTCCTCGCGGCCGAGGCCCCGGTGGCGGGCGATCCGCTCGGCGGCCTCGAACTGGTTCGGGAGGTCGACGTTCCACTCGTCCGGGAAGGGCTTGCCCGGGCCGTGCTTGGAGCCGGAGCCCAGCGGCACCCGGCTCATGGCCTCGACTCCGCAGGCGATGCCGATGTCCATGACCCCGCCGGAGATCATGTTGGCGACCATGTGGTTGGCCTGCTGCGAGCTGCCGCACTGACAGTCCACCGTCGTCGCGGCGGTTTCGTACGGCAGGCCCATGGCGAGCCAGGCGTTGCGGGCGGGGTTCATCGACTGCTCGCCGGCGTGGGTGACGGTGCCGCCGACGATCTGCTCGACGCAGTCGGGCTGGATTCCGGTACGGGCCAGCAGCTCGCGGTAGGTCTCGCCCAGCAGGTAGGCGGGATGGAGGTTGGCGAGCGCGCCCCCGCGCTTGCCGATGGGGGTGCGTACGGCTTCGACGATGACGGGTTCCGCGGCCATGAGCTCGTCCTCTCCTGCACAGCGCCAGCGCGGCGGGCCGTCCCGGCGCCCCGCCCGAACTAGTACGCGTTCTAGTTCTCCCCGCAGTCTTATGACCTGGGGCCCCGCCACGCAAGGGTCTTGCACGCGCCCTGCACGGATTCCACACGCAACAGTTGGCGCCGCGACCCTTGTCACTTCTAGAACTCGTTACTACCTTCAAGCCAACTTCTGATGGGCCGTCAGACTTTGGAGTTGCCCCGATGACCTGTCCCGCGCTGCCCGAAGGCTTCGACGCCACCGACCCCGACCTGCTCCAAAGCCGGGTCCCCCTGCCGGAGTTCGCGCAGCTGCGGCAGACCGCACCCGTGTGGTGGTGCCCGCAGCGGCGGGGCGTCACCGGCTTCGACGACGAGGGCTACTGGGTCGTGACCCGGCACGCGGACGTCAAGTACGTCTCCACGCACCCGGAGCTCTTCTCCTCCACCACCAACACGGCGATCATCCGCTTCAACGAGCACATCCAGCGTGATGCGATAGATGCCCAGCGACTGATCATGCTGAACATGGATCCGCCGGAACACACCCGCGTCCGCCAGATCGTGCAGCGCGGCTTCACCCCGCGGGCCATCCGCGGGCTGGAGGACGCGCTGCGGGACCGCGCCCGGAAGATCGTCGAGGAGGCCCTGGCCGTTTCCGCCGACGGCAGCTTCGACTTCGTGACGCAGGTGGCGTGCGAGCTCCCGCTGCAGGCCATCGCCGAGCTGATCGGCGTACCGCAGAAGGACCGCGCCAAGATCTTCGACTGGTCGAACAAGATGATCGCCTACGACGACCCGGAGTACGCGATCACCGAGGAGGTCGGCGCGAACGCGGCCATGGAGCTCATCGGCTACGCGATGAACCTCTCCGCCCAGCGCAAGGAGTGCCCGGCCAAGGACATCGTCACCCAGCTCGTCGCGGCCGAGGGCCAGGGCAACCTCGGCTCGGACGAGTTCGGCTTCTTCGTCCTCCTCCTGGCGGTCGCCGGCAACGAGACCACCCGCAACGCCATCAGCCACGGCATGCACGCCTTCCTGACCCACCCCGACCAGTGGGAGCTCTACAAGGCGACCCGGCCGTCCACCGCCGCGGAGGAGATCGTGCGCTGGGCCACCCCGGTGGTGTCCTTCCAGCGCACCGCCACCCAGGACACCGAACTCGGCGGCCAGAAGATCAAGGCGGGCGACCGGGTGGGGATGTTCTACTCCTCCGCCAACCACGACCCCGAGGTCTTCGAGAACCCGGATGTCTTCGACATCACCCGCGACCCGAACCCCCACCTGGGCTTCGGCGGCGGCGGCCCGCACTTCTGCCTCGGCAAGTCCCTCGCGGTCATGGAGATCGACCTGATCTTCAACGCACTGGCCGACGCCCTGCCGGACCTCCGCCTGACGGGCGAGGACCCGCGCCGCCTGCGCGCGGCCTGGCTCAACGGCATCAAGGAACTCCGGGTCACCCACGAAGGCTGACCCGGCCCCAGGACGGCAGGGGCCCCCTCCACCCACGCCCCGGCCCCTGCCGCCCCCTGGAACGTCCAGCCCCGCCAGCACATCCCGGCTGCGCCGGCCAAATCCAGCCCCGCGCCCCAAACCAGCCCCGCCGCACCAAATCCAGCCCCGCCGGCGTTTGAGGCGCGGGGTCCGGGGCGGAGCCCCGATCTTTGAGCCCCGCCGGCGTTTGAGGCGCGGGGTCTGGGGCAGGGCCCCAGCAACGGCGCGGCACCCGTTCGAGTGGCGGGCAGGCCCGATCAGGGCGATCCTGACAGACAGCGGCGATCCAGCCGAAGGGGCGCCGGGGCCACCTATGCCCCGGCGCCCCTTCGGCCCGAAACAGGCCCGGCCGAACCCACGGGCGAGGCCACGCCCCCGGTGCCAAACTAAAGACATGGCCACGCTCAGCCAGTCCTTCCGGGGCCGGCTCGTGCGCCCCGGAGACCCCTCGTACGAAGAGGACCGGCGGGTGTGGAACGGCTCCGTCGACCGCTCCCCCGCCCTCATCGCCCACTGCACGGGCGTCGCCGACGTCATCGACGCGGTGCACTTCGCAGCCGGCGCCGGCGCCGCCTCCGGCCTCCCCCTCGCCGTCCGCTCCGGCGGCCACAGCTTCCCCGGCCAGTCGGTGTGCGACGACGGCATCGTCATCGACCTCTCCCCGATGCGCGGGATCCGGGTGGACCCCGAGGCCCGTACCGTCCGGGCACAGGCGGGGGTGCTCCTCGGCGAGCTCGACCGGGAGACGCAGGCGTTCGGGCTGGCCGTCCCGGCCGGGATCGTCACGCACACCGGCCTGGCGGGGCTCACGCTCGGCGGCGGCATCGGCTGGCTGATGCGCAAGTACGGGCTCACCATCGACCAGCTGCTCTCCGTGGACCTGGTGACCGCCGACGGAACGTTCCTGAAGGCGAGCGCGGACGAGAACCCGGACCTCTTCTGGGGCGTGCGCGGCGGCGGCGGGAACTTCGGCATCGTCACGGAGTTCGAGTTCCGCCTCAATCCGCTGGGGCCGGTGGTGCTGGCCGGGCCCGTGGTGTGGCCGATGGCCGAGTCGGCGCGGCTGATGCGCTTCTACCGCGAGTGGATCACCGACGTACCGGACGAGCTGACGACGGCGATCGTCCACCGCAAGGCGCCCGCCGTCGACTACGTACCGGCCGAGCTGCAGGGGCAGCCGGTGGTGATGGTGGTCTGCTGCTACGCGGGGCCCGTCGAGGAGGGGCAGGAGGTGCTGCGGCCGCTGCGCGAGTCCGGCACGCCGCCCGTCCTGGACCTGTGCGCACCCAAGCCGTTCACCGAGCACCAGGCGATGTTCGACCCGTCCTTCCCGCACGGACGCTGGTACTACTTCAAGTCCTGCGACGTCGACCGGCTCACCGACGAGGTCATCGACCGTACGGCCGAGCACGCGGCCCGGATCGTCTCGCCGCTCACCGCCTTCCCGATCTTCCAGCTCGGCGGGGCCATCGCCCGCGTCGGGGAGGACGAGACGGCCTTCGGCGGGCGCGGCGCCGGGCACACCTTCAACATCAACGGGACGACGGAGGGCGCCGAGGGCTTCGAGGCCGAGCGGACGTGGGCGCGCGGCCTGTGGTCGGCGCTCGCCCCCCACCACACCGGGGTCTACTCGAACTTCCTGATGGAGGAGGGCGAGGAGCGCGTCGAGCAGGCGTACGGGGCGGAGAAGTACCGGCGCCTGCGCGAACTGAAGCGACGCTACGACCCCGGCAACCTCTTCCGCCTCAACCAGAACATCCCGCCAGCCCCCTGAGGGTGCCGACGGGATGCGCCTGCGAGGTCAGACGAACGAGGTCCGACGAGCGACGTCCGGCGAGTGGCGTCCGGCCAGCGGCGTCCGGCCAGCGGCGTCCGCCTAGGAACTCCGCGCCCCGGCCCGCACCGGCTGCTCCTCGTCGATCCGGCGCTGCCCCGGCAGGCTCACCTGCAGCCTCCGCGGCCCGGACAGCACGTACACGAGCCCGAAGCCGGCGGTCACGACGACCGCGCCGCCCACCGCGTCCAGCACCCAGTGGTTGGCGGTGGCGACGATCGCGCACACCGTGATCAGCGGGTGCAGCGCCCCGAGCAGCTTCTGCCAGCCCTTGGGCGCCAGCACGACGATCACGATCCCGCACCACAGCGACCAGCCGAAGTGCAGCGAGGGCATCGCCGCGTACTGGTTGGAGATCGCGGTCATGGCCCCGTACGAGGGGTTGGCCAGGTCCTGCGGTCCGTGCACGGTGTCGATGAAGTCGAGGCCGGGCATCAGGCGCGGCGGCGCGAGCGGGTACAGCCAGAAGCCGACGAGCGCGAGGACGGTGGCCAGGCCCAGGGAGGCGCGGGCCCAGCGGTAGTCGCCGGGGCGCCGCCAGTACAGCACCCCCAGGATCGTCAGCGGGACCACGAAGTGGAAGGAGGTGTAGTAGAAGTTGAAGAACGCCTCCAGCCAGGGCGTGTTCACGACCGCGTGGTTCACGGCGTGCTCGATGTCGATGCCCAGGGCCCGCTCGATGCCGTGGATCTGGCTGCCGTTGCCCTCGGCGAGGGTCCGGCTGGTGGGCGCGGCGGCCCGGATGTGCGAGTAGAGCGAGTAGCCGACCCGTATCAGCAGGAGTTCCAGCAGCAGGTTCGGGCGGGACAGCACGCGCCGCCAGAACGGCAGCAGCGGCACCCGCTGCCAGCGGGCGGCGGCGGGCCGTCCGTAGGCGGTCGGCACGGGCTCGCGCCAGTACGGCGACGAGCGCGGCAGGAACGGCACCGCGCAGGCCGCGGCGAGCGCGGCGAGCAGCAGCACGTTGTCGCGTACGGGGGCCAGTGCGGCCAGGTTCGGCAGCAGCACGGAGCTCGGCAGGGTCAGGGCGAGAACCACGGCCACCGGCCACACGCGCCGGTCGGCGGCGTGCTTGCCCACCTTGCCGGCGACGGCGAGCAGCACCCACAGCAGCTGGTGGCGCCAGCCGGTCGGGGCCACGGCGACGGCCACGCAGCCGGTGACGGCGACGGCGAGCAGTACCTGGCCGTCGCGGGCGTAGCGGACCGCGCGGCGCAGGCCGAACCAGACGACGGCGCCCGCGAGGGCGGCGTAGAGCAGGATCTCGACGGGACCGCTCAGGCCGAGGCGCAGCAGCGCGCCGTGCAGGGACTGGTTGGAGAGGCTGTCGGGGGCCCCGCCGAGGCCGGTGCCGGCCAGGTGCTCGGCCCAGTACGTCCACGAGTCGCGCGGCATGGCCGCCCAGGACAGCGCGGTGGCTCCGGCGAAGGTCACGGCGGCGGTCCGTGCGGCGGGGCGGCGCCCGGTCAGCCACAGCAGCGGGGCGAACAGCAGCAGGGCGGGCTGCAGCGCGGCCGCGAGGCCCACGAGGAAGCCCGCGGGGCGGTCGCCGGGCACGCGGAAGACGGCCAGCAGCACCAGGAGCACGGGCAGGACGGCGGTCTGGCCCGGTGAGGCGGCCTCGCGGACGGGCAGCGAGACCATCATCAGGGCCGTCAGCACGGGCGCGGCGAGCAGCGCGGTGCGCCGCGGCACGGGATCGGGCAGGCCGCGCGCGGCGACGAGTCCGATGGCGGCGACGCACAGCAGCGTCACGCAGGTCCAGGCCACCTCCAGGGAGGGGGCGGCGAAGCCGACGAGCGGCTTCAGGACCAGCCCGGCGAAGGGGGTGCCGGAGAACTGGCCGGAGTCGTAGAGCGAGCCGGGGAGGGCGTCGGGAAGGTGCAGGCCGCTCAGCCACTCTCCGGGTGGCACCCGCAGTACCGCGGCCGCCTGTCTGACGGCGAGGGCGCCCGCGAGCGCCCACAGCAGGAGGCGTGCCGCCCCGAGCCTGCCGTTATCGCCTATGACCCCGGCATGTCCGTTCGCACCACTGTGCTCTGCCGCGTTAGCCACGCCTCGCCGGCCTCCCGCCCTGTTGACCGCAACCCTGACTTCGCCTGGCTGCCGCGCTCCATTACCCGCACGACGATATCTCCCGCGGGATACCTAGGATGGCTCCCATGAGCATCGTGAAGATCAACGCACTGACCGTCCCCGCCGAGCAGCGGGAGGTTCTGGAGCGGCGCTTCGCCTCTCGGGCCGGGACGGTGGAGGGTTCGGACGGGTTCGAATGGTTCGAGCTGCTGCGCCCGGTGGAGGGCACCGACCAGTACCTCGTCTACACGCGCTGGCGTTCGGAGGAGGACTTCCAGGCGTGGATGGAGGGGCCGATGAAGGCCGCTCACCAGGGCGGCGGCGCGGGCGGTGCGGGCGGCGGCGCGGGCTCCGAGGGCGGCGAGGGCGGCGGCGAGCGGCCGAAGCCGGCGGCTTCGGCGTCGACGGTGTGGTCGTTCGAGGTCGTGCAGCAGGCCGCGCCGAAGAAGGCCTGACCCGACCGGGGCGCGGGGCCCGTCGGGCCCGCGCCCCACCACGGCCGAGCGACTCGCCGGGTGTGTCAGCTCCAGAAGGCGTCTTCCTCGTCGATGTCCGCGGTGCACTGGTCGATGTCGGTGATCTTGTGGCCGACGATCGTGAAGAAGAGTCCTTCGCGGATCTCGATGCCGCGGTCGCCGCGGTCGCCTCGCGCCGTGTGGAAGCTCATCACGTGCCCGCGCCCGTCCGCCAGGACCGACTCCAGGTGGACCTGGAAAGTGCCCTTCGTCTCCTCGCCGAGCCGGCGGTAGAAGTCGAGGACGTTGTCCCGCCCCTTGTGGTGCCCGGACATGGGGTTGTTGCCGGGCACGTGGTGGATGACATCGGCCGTCAGCAAGGTGCTCATCGTCTCGAGGTCGCCCCTGCCGAAGGCCTCGTAGCCGCGGCGGACCAGGGCACAGTCGGGATGCTCTGACATGGCGTTTCACACCCTCCGGGTACGCGGGATTTGTCCTTTTTCCTATCATCGGCCCGGCGTTGTGGATATTCCACGCGGCAGATCCGCCGCGAACTCCACAATGACGCCATGAACACTCACAGCAACCAGCTCGGCGGCCATCTCGGCGGCCGGCTCGGCAACCACGTCGGCAACCACCTGGGCACCCACCTCGGCGACCGCGGCACGGCCGCCTCGTCGTGGACGGTGACCCCCGAACCGGTCACCTCCCGTGACGCCACCCTCCTGCGCCGCGCCTACTACGCCGAGGTCGCCGGCCGGTACTGGAAACGGCAGGTCACGGAGGCCGAGATCGACCAGGGGCTGCTGGACTTCCCGGACGGCGACCTGGACCCGCCGACGGGCCGGTTCGTCGTGGGGCGGCGCGGCGGCGAGCCGCTGGCGTGCGGCGGCCTGCGCCTGCTCGACCCCGTCACCGCCGAGCTCACCAAGGTGTACGTCGACCCGCGCGCCCGCGGTACCGGCGGCGGGGCGGCGCTGCTCGAGGCGCTGGAGGCGCAGGGCCGTGCGCTGGGCGCCGAGCGGGTCCGGCTGGACACCCGGACGGATCTCGTCGAAGCCCGCGCGTTGTACGCGCGCCACGGGTACGCGGAGATACCCGCCTACAGCTCGGGCCCGTATGCACAGCACTGGTTCGAGAAGCGCCTGGCCTGAGCTCTGCTGGAGCGTGTCGGCCGGCCCGTCAGGTGGTCCAGATGTCCAGCAGTTGGTTCGCCGCACGGAAATTGTCGGGTGAATCCGTGTTGCACACCACGGCGACCGCGGTGTTCCGGTCCGGGCTCACCTTGAAGGTGCTGTGGAATTGCTCCCAGTCACCGCGGTGCACCAGGCTCTTGTCGGGGAGCAGGAGGATGCCGGCCCCGTACCGGCCTGCTTCGATGCCGCGCTGACGCAGGACGTCGCCCACGCTCACCGCCCCCTCCGTGACTCCGGCGAGCAGTTCCGTTCCGCCGATGCGGCCGGTGCGGTAATTGTCGGCCCAGCGGACGAATTCCCCGGGAGTGGTCTGGACGGACCCGTCTCCGTACTGCTTCCAGGGGGAGGAATTGGGGGTGAAGGAGCCGTCCTTCTCGTCGTAGGACTTCGCCTTGCCGGGAACGTCCACCGCCGGGGACAAGGTCATGCGCAGGTGCAGCGGGGTGAAGAATTCCTGCTGGAGGAACGCGGGGAACGGCGTGCCGGTGACCCGTTCGACGACATGGGCCAGGAGGAGGTAGTTGGAGTTGGAGTAGGAGAAGCGCTTGCCCGGGGGATCCTCCGGCTGTGAGGCGAGGATGGCTGCGATCGCTTCCTGCTGGCCGGCCGGATCCGCCACCTCGATGCCCTTGGCCTCCAGCAGGTCCTGGTAGTCGGGAATGCCGCTGGTGTGACGCATCAGGTCGCCCAGGGTGACGTCCCGGGTCCAGGCGGGCGGGTCGTCGAGGAAATCGGACAGGGGGTCGTCCAGTGCGAGTTGGTGCCGCCCGGCCAGCAGAAGAGCGGCATCTGCGGTGAATTGCTTGGAATTGGATGCCATGTCGAAGACCGTCTGCGGGGTAATGGCACGCCCGGTCGCCAGGTCGGCTTTCCCTCTGCCCGCCTCCCAGACGACATCACCGCGTTTGCCGACCGCGGCCGCGCAGCCCGGCCCGCCGGCGGAAGGCACCAGCTCCTGGAGAACCGCCGCACTGCGTTTCTCCCGGTCGTCGCCGGCCGCGTAGGCCTGCGGGCCCATGACGCCGGACAGCGCGACCACCATCACCGCTCCGCACGCCGCACCCAACGGCGCCGTCCGATTCACGTAGACCACCTGCTTCCCTACCGTCGAGACTCCTCCGGCGGCCATGCCCCGCCCCGGCCCATCGTCAGTGCGCGGCGTGGTCCCGTCGCGGCGACGCGTCGTAGGGCTCCTCCGCATCGGATCCGCACAGCTCCGTGTTGATCTCCTGGACCAGCTTGACCAGGTCGGTCGGGCGGTCCGGCCCCCACCAGTCGCCGAGCAGCGCGGCAAGGGACTCCTGCCGGGCCTCTGCGAGCTTCGCGGCGCTCTCGCGTCCCCGGTCGGTCAGGACCAGCGCCAGCCCCTCCCGGGCGGCGAGCCCGCGCTCCTCGACCTGGCGGGCGGCGTCCGTGACGACCTTCAGCGGCACGTTGGCGCGCTCGGCGAGGAGGGCCGGCTCGGTGGAGCCGTACTTGTTGATCCGCAGCAGCAGCCAGCTGGAGGCGGGCAGCAGGTCGTAGCCCGCCTTCTCGGTGATCTTCTCGTAGACGTGGCGGCGGCCCTCGCGGGTGCCGAGCACCGACAGGGCGCGGGCGACCTCGTCGCGGGAGGAGCGATGCACCGGGTTGGAGGCCAGGGTCTCGGTCACATCGGGTGCGGTGACGGAGGTGCGGAGCTTGTCCTCCTTCAGGAAGCAGGCGATCACGAAGGCGACCAGGACGATCGGCACCGCGTAGAGGAAGACGTCCGTGATGGCGGCGGCGTAGGCGTCGAGCACGCGGGGACGCAGACCGGCCGGGAGTGCGGCGATGGCCCGCGGGTCGGCCTCCAGCTGCGTGACGCCGGCCCCGGCCGGCAGCTGGACGCCCGCGAGGGAGGCGGCGAGCTTGTCGTCGAGCCCGTTGGTGAAGACCGTGCCGAAGATCGCGACGCCGAAGGATGCACCGATGGAGCGGAAGAAGGTGGCACCGGAGGTGGCGACGCCGAGGTCGGCGTAGCTGACGGCGTTCTGCACGACCAGGACGAGTACCTGCATCACCAGGCCGAGACCGAAGCCGAAGACGAAGAAGTAGACGCTCATCTCCCAGGTGGAGCTGGTGCGGTGCAGCTGGTGCAGCAGGAGCAGGCCGATGGCGGTGACGCCGGTGCCGGCGATCGGGAAGACCTTCCAGCGGCCGGTGCGGCTGACGATCTGGCCGGAGGCGGTGGAGGAGATCAGCATGCCGATCACCATCGGCAGCATGTGGACACCCGACATGGTCGGCGAGACGCCTTGGACGACCTGGAGGAAGGTCGGCAGGTAGACCATCGCGCCGAACATCGCGAAGCCGACGACGAAGCTGATCGCCGAGCAGAGGGTGAAGGTGCGGATGCGGAACAGCCCCAGCGGCAGGACGGGTTCGGCGGCCTTGCGCTCCACGAACAGGAAGGCGGCGAGCAGGACGGCGCCGAGGACGGCGAGGCCGACGATCCGGGCCGAGCCCCAGCCCCAGGTGCCGCCGAGGGAGGCGATGAGGACGAGGCAGGTGGCGACGCAGGCGATGAGGAAGGTGCCGAGGTAGTCGATCGTGTGCTTGGAGGGGCGTGCCGGGATGTGCAGGGCGGCGGCGATGACGACGAGCGCGACGAGACCGATGGGGAGGTTGATGTAGAAGACCCAGCGCCAGGACAGGTGGTCGACGAAGAGACCGCCCAGCAGCGGGCCCAGCACGCTGGTCGCACCGAAGACGGCGCCGAAGAGGCCCTGGTACTTGCCGCGTTCGCGGGGCGGGACGATGTCGCCGACGATCGCCATAGACAGGACGATCAGTCCGCCGCCGCCCAGGCCCTGGAGGGCACGGAAGCCGATGAGCTGGGGCATGTCCTGGGCCAGCCCGCACAGTGCCGACCCGATCAGGAAGATGACGATGGCGTACTGGAAGAGCTTCTTGCGTCCGTACTGGTCGCCGAGTTTGCCCCAGAGGGGGGTGGCCGCGGTGGAGGCGAGCATGTAGGCGGTGACGACCCAGGCCAGGTGCGCCATGCCGCCGAGCTCGCTGACGATGGTCGGCAGGGCGGTGGAGACGATGGTCTGGTCGAGCGCGGCGATCAACAGGCCCAGCAGCAGGGCGCCGATGGAGACGAGGACCTCGCGGGAGGCGTGTTCGGTGGCGGGGCCGGACTTCTGCGGGCCGGAACCGGGGTCCACGGCATCCGCGGTCACATCCTGAGCCATCGATACCTCCTCAGGCCGGATCAACATCTCCATACTGAGCGGTGTGTCCGGTTATGGCCTCTCGGGCCGGTTGGGAGGGCCCCGGCGGGTCTGCATAATCGCAGGCAACAGCCAGGGAGGGAGTCCAGTGAGCGGTGAGCACTGTCCAGATTGCGGCGCTGTCGGCGCCGGCTGCGGGTGTGTGCCGGGTGTGGGTTTCAACCCCTTGCGCATCCGTCCGTACGTGACGCTGTCCGACCCGGGCGAGCGTGACCCCGACATGTCTCCGCCCCCGGTATCGGGCGTGGTCACCCCGGACCCCGGCCCGGTGCCGCCGCCTGCACCGGCATCGGACGACACCCCGGCGTACGGGATACCCGTGACGCCGGCAGCGGGACCGTGGCAGGACGGGCCGGCGGGGCGCGCCCCGTACCCGGCCGAGACGGCCCGGCTCCGGGCGATCCCGGAACCGGACCACATGTCCGGAGACGGCGGAGGGGGTGGGGGCGGGGGCGGGGGCCCGGAGAAGCGGACCGGCTCCGGTGCGCGCCGGCCGCTGGCGCTGCTGATCGGGGCCGCGGCGGTGGTCGCCCTCAGTGGGACGGCCATGGCAGTGTGGGTGCTGCCGAGCCCCTCGGGGAGCGACGCCGCCCTGGTCGACGCGAAGGCGCCGGCCCCCGCGGCGAGCGCCGCCCTGCCCGCGCCGTCCTCGTCCCCGACCCGGACCCCGGCCTCGGCCAGCCCGTCCGCTTCGGCCTCCCCGTCGCCGAGCGCCTCGAAGTCGGCGTCGCCGTCCCCGTCACCGAGCGCGTCCCGCTCGTCCGCGCCGCCGTCCGCGAGCCCGTCGCCCAGCGCGAGCCGCTCGTCGGCCCCGCCGCCGGCCTCGCAGGCCCCGATCCTGCGGTACGGGGACTCGGGTCCGGAGGTGGAGAAGCTGCAGCGCCTGCTGTCGGCGCAGGGTCTGTACCGGGGCAGGATCCACGGGAAGTTCGACTGGAGGGTGGAGGACGCGCTGTCGGAGTTCCAGTACGAACACGGCATCGACGACCAGGAGTGGGGCATCTACGGCCCCGTGACCCGCAAGGCGCTGGAGGGATAGGGAAGGGATAGGGAACGGACGGAGGGGAGGGACAGGGGGAGGGCAGGAACAGGGGAGGGACAGGGGTCACACCTCGGCTGGTGGCGCGGACCGCACTTTGTTTTGTATCGTGTAGGAACAAAGTGGTTCCGTCCTCATTCCCTGACCGGTGGACGGAACCACTTGTTCTCTTTTCCCGCCCCGTCTGGAGCCCCGCCGATGTCGGCCAGCACCACCACCGCACCCGTCGTCCTCACCGCCAGGGCCCTGCTCCTGGACATGGACGGCACGATCGTCAACTCCGACGCGGTGGTCGAGCGCTGCTGGCGCGACTGGGCGCTGTCCCACGGTCTGGACCCGCAGGAAGCCCTGAAGGTGGTGCACGGTCGCCAGGGCTACGCCACCATGGCCGTCCTCCTGCCGGACCGCCCGATGGAGGTCAACCACGCCGAGAACGCGGAGATGCTGGCCCGCGAGACCGCCGACACCGACGGCGTGGTCCCGGTCGCGGGCGCCCCGGCGTTCATGGCGGCGATCGCCGCCCTGCCGCACGCCCTGGTCACCTCCGCGGACGCCGCCCTCGCAACGGCCCGCATGACGGCCGCCGCCCTCCCGATGCCCGCGGTACGGGTCACGGCCGAGTCCGTCCAGGCCAGCAAGCCCGACCCCGAGGGCTTCCTCCAGGGCGCGGCCGCACTGGGCGTGGACCCGGCCGACTGCATCGTCTTCGAGGACTCGGCCGCAGGCATAGCCGCCGGCCGCGCGGCGGGCATGCGCGTGATCGGCGTAGGCCCCCGCGCCGCCGCCCACGCCCCGACAACCCACGTCCCGGACCTGACCCGCCTGTCCGTGACAACCACCCCGGACGGCACGATCCAGATCACGGTGGGAACGGGCCCGGAGGCCTGAGAGCTGGGGCAGGGCTTCGGGGTAGCGAAAGCCAGCGTGGCGGCCCCGCCCGAGCGTCCAGCGACGCCCGGCTGATGTGCTGCCGGCCGAAGCCCCCGCCCCCACCCTCTACTGCCCCACCCGCCCGTCGATGCGTTCCCGTAGGAAGTCCGCGTGGCCGTTGTGGCGGGCGTATTCCTCGATCATGTGGACCAGGACCTCACGGAGTTCCATCGGCTCGTCGCCCGCGCCCTCCGGTCCACCCGCGTCCCCGGTGATGTCCAGGCTGGGGGCCTGCGCGACGAGTTGTTCCGCGAAGGCGACCTCGGCTCGCCAGGTCGCCCATGCGTCCGCGACCACCGCCGGGTCGGCCACCGCGCCGGTGAACTCGCCCGCGGGGGCTTCCTCCGAGCGGTAGTGGCGGCGTACGTCCTGGCCCGCCATGACCTGCCGGAACCAGTGCTGCTCGACCCCCGCCAGGTGGCGTACGAGACCCAGGAGGGACAGGTTGGACGGTTCCACCGAGCGCCTCGCGAGGGCCTCCGCGTCGAGCCCCGCGCACTTGAGCTCCAGCGTCAGCCGCTGGTCGCGCAGGTAGCCGGCGAGTACGGCCCGTTCGCCCTGGAAACCCCCGTCGGTCCGGGCGTCCTCGTCGGGGTGGACGAACATGTTGGACCAGCCGAACTGCCGGTCCGATGAGGACGCCGGTACGGGCTGGGGCGCGGGCTGGGTGGCGGGGCCCGTGGGGGCGGCGGTGTCGGTCACGCGCCCGAGCGTGACCCGTACACGTACAGCACGCAATGGAATATCCCCCGCCGCACCGCCCGGTCCCAGACCCGGCCCCGGGCCCGCGCCCGCAGCGTCAGCCAGCAATCGCCTCGTACAGGGAGAACACGGCCAGGGCCGCCATCACCGCGGCCGCGATCTTGGTGATCAGTCGCAGCGGCACGTACTTCATCAGCGTGCGCCCGCCCAGGATGCCGATGCCCGCGACCGCCCACAGGGCCAGCACGGCGCCGATGCCGACGGAGACGGGGTCGTCGTACCGCGCGGCGAGGTTGGCGGTCATGATCTGGGTCAGGTCACCGAACTCCGCCACCAGGATCAGCATGAAGCCGGCCCCCGAGACCTTCCAGAAGGACTGGTCGGCGGGCGGCTTGACCTCCTCCTCCCCGTCGTCCTTCTTCAGGAGCAGCATGGCCGCGCCCACGAGGAAGAGGATGCCGACGACGGCCTGGACGAGGCGGTGCGGGAGCAGGGTGAGTACGCTGCCGGCGGCGATCGCGAGGGCGACATGTACGGCGAAGGCGGCGGCGACGCCCGCGAAGACGTAGGAGGCGCGGTAGCGCGTGCCGAGCATCAGGCCGGCGAGGGCCGTCTTGTCGGGGAGTTCGGCAAGGAAGACGACGCCGAAGGCGATCGCCGTGATGCTGAAGCTGAACACGGGGGTGGAAACCTCAATCGGTCGGGCAGGACGCCATCGGTACCGAGAGACCTGGGGTGTTTCAGGGGTCGCTTCGGCTCGGCGGCGCCCTGGCGTGCGTGTGCGCGTACGAAACGCGTCCACGCGGGGACAGGACACTGCGGCCGAAGGTCTCGCTGGCCGACCGCTGTGCGCGATCTGCCTCCGGGCGCCGGCTGGGGTGACCCAGCAGTATGTCGACGGTCCGGCGAAGAGCTACTCCCCTTCTGCTCCGAACAGACTACGCGACGCCCACGGCGGGCCGGAATGGGCCTTTGGTCCCGCCCTGACCACACGCCAAGCCCGCTCCAAGCCCCTCCAATCACACGCCAACCCTCCGGAACCTCAACTTCCATTTAAATCAGGGCCATTGCTCCACTTGATGTGACGTGCCCATGTCGCCACGCTGTCACCTGGCGCCCTTCCCCGCGACATCCGGCGCCGTCAGCATGGCCACGCCCCGCCGGGGTCGTACGGCCACACCCCCCGCACCCAGGGAGCCCTTCATGGCACTCATGTCCAACGTCTACGCGCGTCGAATTGGCGTGCTCGCATCAACTGCCGCCCTTGCCGCGCTCACCTCCCTCGTCAACGCCCCGGCCGCCCAGGCCGCCCCGCCCACCCCCATCAGCGCCTCGGCCGCCCGCGCGTACCTGGCCACGGTCACACCGAAGACCGAAGGATCCACCAGCGGCTACAGCCGCGACCTCTTCCCGCACTGGAGCACCGTCTCGGGCAGCTGCAACACCCGCGAGACCGTCCTCAAGCGGGACGGCGTGAACGTCGTCCAGGACTCGTCCTGCGCCGCGGTGAGCGGAAGCTGGTACTCCGAGTACGACGGGGCCACTTGGACCGTTGCCTCCGACCTCGACATCGACCACGTCGTCCCGCTCGCCGAGGCCTGGCGTTCCGGCGCCAACTCCTGGACCACCAGCAAGCGCCAGCAGTTCGCCAACGACCGCACCCGCCCGCAGCTCATCGCGGTCACCGACAACGTCAACCAGGCCAAGGGCGACCTCGACCCCGGCAAGTGGCTGCCCCCGCGGACGGCCTACCGTTGTACGTACGCACGGATGTGGGTCGACGTGAAGCAGTACTGGGGCCTGAGCATGGACTCGGGTGAGAAGACCGCCCTGGTCAACATCCTGAACGGCTGCTGACCCGAGTCGGCCGATCTTTCCCCCGCCAGGGGGAGGCGTCGCTCCCCCCTCCCGTCGTACCGTGATCGAAGGGGCTACGGAGGAGGGGGAGTTGCATGGCCGGACTGCGTCTGGGGCCACTGCTGCGCCACGTCGACTGGGACACGGGCGGATCGGCCACGATATGGGTCGAGGCGGACCGCCCGTGTACGGCCGAGGTGCGGTGCGCCGACGGGGCGGGCGGCAGTGTGCGCACCTTCCAGATAGCCGGTCACCACTACGCGCTGGTGCCGGTGACCGGCCTGACCCCGGGCGCGACGACGGCGTACGAGGTGCTGCTCGACGGCCGCCGCGTGTGGCCGCTGCCCGACAGCGGCTTCCCGCCGAGCACGATCACCGCTCCGGCGGTGGCGGGTCCCGGCCGGCCCGGGCCCGGGCTGCGCGTCACCTTCGGCTCCTGCCGGCAGGCCGCGCCGCCCGCCGGCCGGCACGGGCCGCACGGCGCGGACGCGCTCGACACCCTCGCGGCGCGGCTGGCGGCCGATCCGGAGGCGGTCCGCCCGGACGTCCTGCTGCTGCTCGGTGACCAGGTGTACGCCGACGCGCTGTCCAAGGAGACCCGGCAGTGGCTCGCGGCCCGGCGGGATCTGCGGGAGGCGCCCGGCGCCCAGGTCGCGGACTACGAGGAGTACACGCGGCTCTACTACGAGTCGTGGCTCGATCCGGAGATCCGCTGGCTGCTGTCGACCGTGCCGAGCCTGCACATATTCGACGACCACGACGTGATCGACGACTGGAACACGAGCGCGGCGTGGCTGGCGGAGATGCGCGCGACGCCGTGGTGGCGGGAGCGCGTGCTCAGCGGGCTGATGTCGTACTGGGTGTACCAGCACCTGGGCAATCTCTCGCCGTCCGAGCTGGCCGCCGACGAGCTGTACGGGGCGGTCCGGGGCACCCCCGACGGCACGGACGCGCTACGGGCCTTCGCGTCCGCGGCGGATGCCGATCCGAGCACGGTGCGCTGGAGCTACCGGCGCGACTTCGGCCGGACCCGGCTGCTGATGGTGGACACCCGGGCCGCGCGGGTGCTGGCCGAGGACGGGCGGGCGATGCTCGATCCGGCGGAGCAGCAGTGGCTCCGGGAGAACGCCCTCGCCGGGCACGGGGGTTATGACCACCTGCTGATCGGGTCCTCGCTGCCCTGGCTGATGCCGCCGCTGATCCACGATGCCGAGACGTGGAATGCCGCGCTGTGCCGTGGGGACCGGGGGCCGCGGTGGGCGCGGATCGGGGAGGATCTGCGCCGGCGCAGCGATCTGGAGCACTGGGCGGCGTTCCCGGCCTCGTTCGCGGCGCTGACCGATCTGATCGAGGAGGTGGGCACGGGGCCGCGGGCGCCGGCGACGGTGTGCGTGCTCTCGGGGGACGTGCATCACGCGTATGTGGCCGAGCCTCGAATACCGAGCACGGCGCGGGTGTTCCAGCTGACCTGTTCGCCGGTTCACAATTCCATCCACACCGCAGTGAAGTGGGGATTCCGGCTGGGCTGGTCGCGGACGGGCCGGTGGCTGGGGCGCGGTTTCTCGCTGCACGGGCGGACGGGGCGGCCGCCGCTGAACTGGCGGCGTACGGGCGGGCCGTGGTTCGGGAACCAGCTGATGACGCTGGCGCTGTCCGGGCGGTCGGCGCGGCTGCGGCTGGACCAGGCCCGGAAGAGGCGCGAGGGTGCCCGGCTGGTGACGGTGCTGGACCGGGAACTCACCGCGGCAGAGTAGGGGACCGGCCGACCGGGGCGTCACAGGCAGGGGTGACGGCAGGGTCGGCAGAGGTGGCGGAGTAGAGGGATCCGACGGGTTCGGAGGGGTTCGGGCGGGTTCGGTCTGTGGAGGCGGCTCGGGCAGCGGACCGCGATGGCGGTGGAGTTGACGCGGCGGCGGTGTGGCAACCGCCCCGGGCACCCGGGGTACGGGGGCCGGGCGTACGCTGTATGGCTGTCAGCCGCTCCTGCCGCTCCCCCGCGACGTCGCGGCGCTTCATGCCGCAGCACGTCAATCGGACTGGGGAGTCCCGCTTTGTTGGAGACGCTGGGGTCGCTGACCGCGAGCCCATGGATCTACGCCCTGGTGGCGGTGTCCGTCGTGCTCGACGTCTTCCTTCCGGTGCTGCCGAGCGGGGTCCTGGTGATCACCGCTGCCGCGGCCGCCGCGGCTGCCGGTGCGGCGGGACCCGTGCCGGTGCCCGCGCAGGTGCCGGACATCCTGCTCCTGCTCGTCATCGCCACGACGGCTTCGGTGCTGGGTGACATGGCCGCGTACCGGCTGGGCCGGCGCGGCGGAGCCCGGCTGGACCGTGCCATCGCCCGCTCCCGCCGGCTGACCCGGGCCCATGAGCGCCTCGGCACGGCCCTGGCACGCGGCGGCGGCGCCCTCGTGGTGATCGCCCGGTTCGCCCCGGCCGGGCGCTCGGTGGTGTCCCTGGGCGCGGGCAAGACGCAGCGCAAGGTGGCGGAGTTCCTGCCCTGGTCGGTCCTGGCGGGCATGGCCTGGGCCGGCTACAGCGTCGCCCTGGGCTACTTCGGCACCCAGTGGCTGGGCACCCAGTGGCTCGGCACCGCGCTCTCGCTCGTCGCCCTCTTCGCGGCGGGCGCCCTGGCGGCCTTCCTCGTCCGCCGCCCGACCGCGACGACGGCTCCCGCGGCGTAAGCCCGCTTCTCGCCCGTGGGCATCCACGGGCTGATGCCCACGGGCGGACGTTGCGGACATCCATGTGCACGACTTCCGCGGGCAAGGTGCCGTGGGCGGGCGAGCCGCCCGCCCACGCAGGACATCCACAGATCCGCAGATCCACAGAGGAGGGGCGACACCGTGAGCGGGACGCCCGTCCGCAAGGGCGTGTGCGCAAGGGGCCCGTGGCGCGGGAAGTCCGTGGCTCCCTCCCCCGGGCGGAGCAGTGGCTCACCCGTTCACCCGGCCCCGATCGCCGCCCCCGGCCAGGGCTCCTAGCGTCCAGAGAACGGTGCGCGATCGAATCCGGGTCATATCCGTGGCCCGGCCGCGCCGTTTCGACGAGCCGAGGAGTCCTCTCCATGCCCGCCACACCGCCCGCGAAGGCGCCCGCCGCACCGCCGACGGCAGCGCGCCGCCTGGTGACCGTCGCGGCCGCGGCCCTCATCGCCGCTGCCGCCGCTCCCGCCACCCTCGCGTACGCCGCCCCCTCCGCCACCCTCTCCCCCACCGCTGTCGCCCCGGGCGGCCGGGTCGCACTCAATGTCACGGGCTGCGGAACGCAGGTCGCCAGGGTCACGTCGACCGCCTTCGGCGAGGTCCGGCTGACCCCTGGCAACCAGGCCGCCGCCAACCTCATCGGCAGCGCCAACGTCTTCAACAACGCGAGCCTGGGCGCGCACCGTGTCCTCTTCGAGTGCGGTGGCCCGGGCGGCGAGAGCGTCACCCTGTCTCTGCAGGTCAGCTCGGGTGCGGCTCGTGGCGGTACGGGCGGCAGCATCGGTTCGATGAGCCCCGGGCAGATCGCCGTCGGCGGCGCCCTCGCCGCGGGCGCGCTCGGCGCCGGGGTCTGGGTGCTGCGGCGCCGCGCCACGAGGACCGGGACCGTCTAGGCGGCGTAGGCCGGGTCCGTAGGCCGGGTGCTGGTTACGCCGGGGCGGCCTGGCCCCGTACGTGCACCCCGTCGAGCAGCGCCGCGGTGGCCTCGGCGACGGCGTCCACGGCCGCGTCGAACACCTCGCGGTTGTGCGCGGCCGGCACCCGGAACCCGGACACCTTCCGTACGTACTGCAGGGCGGCGGCGCGGATCTCCTCCTCGGTGGCCTTCTCGGGGATGGCGGGCGGGCGCAGGGTCTTAATGGAACGGCACATACCCCTACTATCCCGCTGCCGGCGCAGCTCGACCCCGCCCGGTTTCATGATTCGGGCCGCCGCCGGGGCGGAGCTGATGCGTAGGTGTCGGGCCGAATCTAGACTGGCGAAGTCATGAAAAGTCACCAATTGAGGGAGACTCGCACCATGGCCAAACGAGGCAACAAGCGTCGGGCCCGCAAGAAGAAGAAGGCCAATCACGGCAAGCGCCCCAACGCCTGAACCGCCCCACCGAAAGACCCCCGACCGCCACCGGCCGGGGGTCTTCGCACGAACCGGCCCCGCACTCCTCCGCCGCCGTCCTCCACGGGCTCCTTCACGTACTCCCTTACCCGGATGGCCCAGGGGTGTCGGACCGTTCCAGGAGTTCCAGAGCGCGGTTGTGGACCGCCCCCACACCGTGACAGTCGCGATCCACGGCACCCCTCCCCTCCGCGGAGACTGCCCTGTCAAGTCACGAAATCCGGCGACATGACCTGCCGGGCGTGCAACGGGCTTACTGGAATCTCCCAGCTCGACCCATTCCCACAGAAGGAGAACTCTTATGATCCGCACTTCCCGGAAGCAGCGTTTCACCATGCTGGCCGTTTCGGCCGCGCTCGTCGGAGGAGGCGCGCTGCTGCCCACCAGCGCATTCGCCGCCACGACCTCGCACACGAACGAGGTGACCAGCGTCGCGGCCAGTCACTTCGACTACGCCAAGGGCGACCACGGCGGAAAGAGCAAAAAGAACAAGTACGGGAAGAAGAAGAACAAGGGCAACAACAGGCCCAAGGACGTAGAGAACATGCCGGGCTGCAAGTACTTCAAGAACAAGGTGTACTGCGAGCACAAGCCGGAGCCCAACCCGGCCCCGGAACCCGCACCCGCACCCGCACCGGCGCCCGCCCCCGCACCGGGTACGGACACCCCTCCGGCCCCCGCCCCGGCACCAGCACCCGCCCCGGGCACGGACACCCCGCCGGCCCCCGGCCCCGAGACTCCTCCCGGTACGGATACGGACACCCCGCCGCCCCCGGGCACGGACACTCCCCCGGCCCCGGAAACCGAGACCCCGCCCGACACCGGCACGGGCACGGACACCCCGCCGGCCCCGACCGAGGGCGAGCACTAGTGCCGGACACCACGGCCGCCCCCTGAAGTCCTTCAAGAAGGCCCCCGACCGATACCGGTCGGGGGCCTTTCACCTGCCCGGGCGGGATGCGAAGGCGGACGTCACGCCGCCGCCGGCCCCGACCACTTCCCCCGCGGCTTGGCGGCCTTCCTCTCCTCCTCCCGCCGTCCTCGCCTGGTCCATTTGCCCTGGTGCCGCCAGCACCGGGACGTGCCCTTCAGCGTCAGGTTGGAACAGCGCTTTCCGCCCTCGACGGGCCACCCGCACTTCCCCTGCTTCCACTCGGTCAAGAGAACCCCCAACAGTCGCCGCTCATCCGCTCGTCCTCTCGGACCACCAGGATGGGCGGCGCCGGAACGGGCGCGGAGAGCGCACGCTCGGCGCCCTGCGACAGCCCCGGGGCAAGAAGGAACGACAGCTACGCCCAACCCCCTCCCGCGAGCCTGCCCACCCACCCCCGGACACCTACCGACCTGCGATGACACCCCGCAGGGGGACATGCAGCACGGCACATCCACCAGTGCTCCCGGCGTGGCAGACACGACGAGAGCCCCCCACCGCAAACGGTGGGGGGCTCTCACAGATGGGCCAGGACGCTTCCTGAGCCTCGGCGACGTGGCCCTCACCCGCCGCCCGCCGGCTCACACCCGCCCATGTCCAGCCGGAACGGCGGGTACTCGTCGGTCATGAGGGACGCGTAGACGAGCACCCGCAGCGTCCAGCGCACCAGGCCCATGAGCAGGTCGAACAGACCCCTCGGATAGCTCCCGGTGCACGTCAGGATCACCACCGCGACGAGGGTGAGCAGACCTATGAGACCGGAGGAGAACGGGCTGTAGTCGTCGAGGTACCGGTACGCCTTCCAGCCACTCGTGAGCATCAGCGTGATCACCAGCACCTGCGGGATGACCAGCAGCCACTTGACCAGGACCAGTCCGCGGGACAACCGCTCGGGATAGACCATCCCGACACGGATCGGGTAGCCGGGCACGTCTTGGAGGGTGAACGGCGGATACGCATCGGTGCCCATCACCGATGAGCAGTAGTAGCTGACGCGCATGGTCCACCGTATGACGCCGACATTGAAATCGAAGAGCCGCCGTGGATAACTGCCGGTGATGAGGATGCTGAAGAACGCGACGATGCTCAGCAACAGGAACGCGATCTGCAGGAAGAACAGAACGATGTAGTGCGGAATGGCAAGGATCCATTTCACCAGCCACTTCCATCGGGTGAGCCGGGGATCCAGCGTCGCTTCGACGCACAGGGGATGGGCGGGAGCAGGGAACATCGCTGCCACGTCCTTTCGCGCGGGGATGGGGAAGGTGCCCCGCGCATCGGCCATTGCAGACAGCGCACACGGGCCACCACCGGCTCCGCATGAGCCGTATCGCCATTACGCCCCGGCGACCGAACCGCGTCATGACCCGAATGTCCGTGGCAGGAAAACACGTGACTTGACGACCGAACCGACACCAGCCCCCATGACCGACGCGCGCCGTGATCGACGGGCGGGGCTTCATGCTGGTGGGCTCAGCACGCACGGTCAGCCGTGGATGTCAGCTCCGCGCCCGGCTCCACTACAACGACCGGGCGCCCTCACTCGTCGTCGCAGCGCTCCAGGACCAAGGCCACGGAGCCGTCCTCCAGACCGTTGCCGTCTTCAAGGTGCAGGTGACTCCCATCGCGCACCCCCTCCCCGGCAAGCACGAGCAGATGCCCTGCAAGCGTCCTGAGACCGGCCGCATTCGCCTCGATCACGACCTCTCCCCCGAGGGCCCGCACCTCGATCCGCGCGTCCGCCTCCCACGTGAAGACTTGCCCGACACCATCGGTCACGGCCGTAACTCGGGTGCTCTCAACGGGTGCGCTGCTGGATCCAGATGTCATGAGGACCATCATCCCGCACCGCGCATCTCACTCGTTCCGCTCGTTCTCGCATGGGGAACGCGTCCTCAGAGCTCGATTCGCTCCCTCGCCACGGTGTCGGCAGGCTCTCCGTATCGCAGCACCACGTGCGCCGGCCGAAACGGAAGCGCGCGCAAGCCAGGCTCCATCACCCGGTAGAGAGCTTCCGCATCAGGACCGTAAGCAAAGATCACAACTTCACCCCCGCCGAACTCATCGCCATCGACCTCGCCGACACCGGCAGCCTCGACCGCCGCCCCCATGGCCCGCTCGGCTTCGAACACCAGCGACCACTGGTCAGGCTCGCCGCGGTCGTCGCCGCCCAGCGTGAAGCGGGCGATCACAGCGTGCTCTGGGTCTGGCTCCGGCAAGTCAAACAGTGCGTCCTGCATGCCAGCACCCTCCCACTCGGCACTGACAGTCAGGCCCCTGGTCCGGGCGACGAGCGCGGGCCCGAGGAGGCCGGCAATCCGCTCGATGGCGTCACTTCAGACGTTCCGTGCTCAGGAAATTCGACTCCCACTTCACTTCACACGAACGGCCCCTGACCAGGCGAAACGGTCAGAGGCCGCGCTGCGGGTGCGGGCCTAGTCGCGTCAGCAGCAGCGGTCGCAGTAGTCCACCCATGTTCGCGCGGTCGCTGTACTTCACCGCTGTACCAGCAGCGAGCCGGAGCGGACGGCTCTCAGGAGAAGAGCGTCCAAATGATCACGGCACCGATCGCGGCGACAGCCACGGTACCGACGAGCAAAGCGCCGGGAGGCGTCGCAACGAATGCCCCGGCCGTCTGCACCACAGCGACAAGCGACGCTCCAGCGCCTATAGCGACTTCCTTGATCATTTTCTGGTTCTCGGGCTTCTTCGCCCACTCAGCGACGAACGAGGCGGCTTCTCGCCCCAGCTCGTTCGCGAACCCCTTACCGAACTCCCCAGCCATAGAGCTTGACATGAAGAACCTCCTTTGCAGCCCTCTACCCGCGTCGGCACCGTCACAACGGGGCGCGAAGTAGTGCGAAGGCGCACTCAAGCGCGCGGGTCGGTGGCGGCTCCACGTCGGGCCAAGCTCTTTGACCGGCCGAGTACGACTGCGACTGACCCGACTGCGGGGCTTCAACCACCACACGCCCCGTAGGCGCCGTGCCAGGCCTCCGTCATGTGCTCATGTTGGCGTCAGTGCCCGATGCCAGCCGGCGCCGGCACCCCCCAAATCCCGTTGCCCGCCCGGCGGATCGCCAGGAGTCAGCCGTCCCGGCTCAGGACCGCCCCGGCGACGGACACGCTATGACTCCCGCCGGGGTACCGCGCCTGCGCGCGATGGAGATCCCGAGGCAGCCGTAGACCGCGGTCACGATGAAGGTCCATGCCCGCAGAGCGAGGCGATCGGGCAGCGGCGCAGTAGTCCGAATGTGGATGCAAAAGGCCCCCGACCATTGCTGGTCGGGGGCCTTTTCACTGGTGGGCGCGGACGGTTTCGAACCGCCGACATCTGCTTTGTAAGAGCAGCGCTCTACCCCTGAGCTACGCACCCGTGGATGAGTGGACAGCCTACATGGCGTGCACGCCCCCCACGCAAACCCGTTGCCGTGGGGGAGAATGGATCGGGGCATGGCGGACGCGGTACGGGAGAGGGATTGTGACAACGGCATCCCGGCGGTGGTTCGGTGGGCGGGACGAGAGTCGGCGGGCGGATGCGCAGGCGGCGAAGGATGCCGCCGCCGCCGCGTTCTACGAGCTGGATACGGCGCAGCGGGATCTGCGGATCTCGATCGAGACGATCGCCGCTGCGGACGGGTCGCCCGCCGCGCGGCAGGCGACCGAGGGGTTCGCCGCGCTCGGGCAGCGGATCGACCAGGTCAGCCATGTCTACATCGAGGCGGTCGACGCGCACGATCTGGACCGGCCCGAGCTGGAGGGTGCCGTGGCGACGCGGGCCCGGGAGGAGCTGACGCGGGCGCGCGACGAGCTGGTGCGGGTCAAGGGGGAGCTGGACCGGTTCGCGCAGGGGCTGCAGCCGCTGCTGGACAAGGCCGAGACGCAGCTCGCGCGGGTCGCGCCGGCTCGGGAGCGGGCGCGGGCCGCGCTGATCGGAGCCAGTGACGCGCTGGACGCCGTACGGGCCAAGGGCATGCGGGCCGATGATCTTGCGGCGCGGCTGGCGGCGCTCGGTCCGGAGCTGACCAAGCTGAACCAGGGTGCGGCGCAGCACGGGGTGCAGGAGACGGTGCAGCGCGCCGACCGGATCCTGCGCGACGCGGAGGCGATACGGGCCGAGGTGGCGCGGTTGCCGGAGCGTGCGGCGGAGATCGACCGGCGGCTGGTGAGCCTGCGGACGCGGGCGCAGGCCTTGCGCAACCGGGCGGACCGGGTGGATCCGGTGCTGAGCGAGTTGCGCCGGCGGTTCAGTGCGGCGTGCTGGCAGGACCTTCAGCACGTGCCTGACCAGGCGGTACGGGATGTCGCCGAGGCGGAGGACCGGCTCAAGGAGGCCGGCCGGGCGCGGGACGAGCAGCGCTGGGCGGACGTGGGGGTGCTGATCGAGGCGGTCCGCGGCTCGCTGGACGCGACGGACGAGGCGGTTTCGGCGGCGCAGGACCGGCTGACGCGGCTGGAGGCCGTGGCCCGGGATCCGCAGGCGGAGGTGGACCGGACCCGGTTCGCGATCCGGGACGCGCAGCGGCTGGCGATGGCGGGCCGCAGTGTGCCGGATCCGCGGCACGCCCGGCCGCTGGACGATGCGGTGGCGCGGGTGGGCCGGGCGCTGGAGGGGCTGGAAGGCCGACACCCCGACTACTGGGCGTTCCTCCATGAGATGGAGGACGTACGGGCTGCCGTGAACCGGGTGGTGGGCGGGATCCGGGCCGAGCGGGGGCAGGGGTAGGTAGCGGACCGGGGCAGGCATGCGGGTGGGCAGCGGAAGTGGCCCCGTTTGTTTCGTGGCGTCCGGCGGCGGATGCTGGGAGGTGCCGGGAACGGACCAGAGGAGGGCACCATGGCTGCCCACACCTTCCACAAGCCCCCTACGCCAGCGGCCCAGGAGCCGGGGCCGTACGTGGCCCACGCGGCGTACGGGTGCACCGAGCCGCATGAGCACTACGCGCCCTACGTGGCTCACGAGCCCGATCCCGATGCCCCCGCTCCGCCGCGCCTCGCCGACACGGTCTCCCGGCGCATGGAGCGCGCGCTGCATCCCGTCAATGCCCGCCTCGACGACCACCTGCCCGCCGATCACAAGCTCGGCAAGGTCTACCGGGTGGGCGCCGGCCTGACCGGGCTGCTGCTGATCGTCTTCGGCGTCCTCGGGCTCGTCAACCAGATCGGGTTCTTCGACACCGGCGGGGACACGGTGCTCGCCCTGAACACCAACGGAGCCCTCAGCGTCCTTTCGATCTGCATCGGCGCGCTGCTGGTCGTCGGGATGGTGATCGGCGGGACCTTCGCCTCCACGCTGAACATCGTGCTCGGGGTGGCGTTCATCGCGAGCGGGTTCATCAATCTCGCGCTGCTGGACACGGGGCTGAACTTCCTGGCCTTCGAGATCCAGAACGTGCTGTTCAGCTTCGTCGTCGGCGTGATGCTGATGTGGTTCGGGATGTACGGGCGGGTGGGCAGCGCACTGCCGCACGACAATCCGTACTGGCGTGCCCGCCACCCCGAGCAGGCGGCCCGGGAGGACCGGGCGCGGCGGGCTCAGGGGGCCGCACGGCACTCACCCGTGGCGCACGGCCGCTGCCCGTAGCCTCGCCGCAGGGCACATAGCCGCGCCATACGTACGCAGCCGCGCCGTACGTAGCGCGCGGCAGCCGGGCCCGCTTAGCCTGTGCGCATGCCTCGATACGAATTCCGCTGCCGGACCTGCGACGACACCTTTGAGGTCAGCCGGCCCATGGCCGAGTCCTCCGCACCCGCCGACTGCCCCTCCGGGCACGCCGACACCGTGAAGCTGCTGTCCGCCGTCGCCGTCGGCGGGACCAGCAGTGCCCCCGCGCCCGCGATGGGTGGCGGCGGGGGCGGCTGCTGCGGTGGCGGCGGCTGCGGCTGAGCCCGGGCGGGAACGGGAACGGAAACCGGAACGGGAACGTCAGCGCTTGCGCGAGAGGGTGAGGCCGTCCGAGATCGCCAGGAGGACGGACTCCATGCGCGGGTCCGCCGCGACGTGCTCGTTGTAGGCGCGGACGCCCGCGGCCGCGCCCGTGGCCGACTCGTCGAGAACGGTGCCGTGGTAGAGCGTGTTGTCCGTGACGATCAGGCCGCCCGGACGCAGCCGCGGCACCAGCTCCTCCCAGTAGTCGATCTGGCTCTGCTTGTCCGCGTCCACGTAGGCCATGTCGATGTGGGGTTCGGTGGGCATCGCCCGCAGGGTCTCCAGGGCCGGTGCGATCCTCAGCTCGATGCGGTCCGCGACGCCCGCCTTCTCCCAGGCCTCCCTGCCGTACGCCGTCCACTCCTCGGAGACGTCGCAGGCGATGAGGCGGCCGTCGGCGGGCAGGGCCTGGGCCATGGACAAGGCCGAGAAGCCGGTGAAGGTGCCGACCTCGACGATGTGGCGCGCGCCCGTGAGCCGGACCAGGAAGGCCAGCAGCGGCCCCTGCTCCTCAGCCGACTGCATTCCGGCGACGTCGGGGAACTTCGCGTACGTCGTCGCCACCAGCCCCCGCTGGACCGCGTCCAGCGGGGGGTTGTGGCCGAGCACGTACTGGTAGAGCTCGTCCGTGATCTTGGTGCTGTTGCCCTTGGTCATGCGCCCAGTCTGCCGAGTCGGCCCGCCTCACGGGTGAACGCGCGGAGTATTTCCTCACCGGCCAGGACGCCCGCCGTGGTCAGGGCCGTCACCGAAGGCGCGATCCAGGCGGCGTCGGCCAGTTCGCCGTGGCCCGGGCGCCAGCCCGCGTCCGCCGCCAGCAGCAGGTCCGCGTCCAGCAGCGAGTCGCCGGCGGCGAGGGTGGTGGTCGCTCCCGTCCGGCGGGCGACCTCGTGCATCGCGGCGCTCTTCGTGAGCGGACGCGGGACGGCGTAGATCTTCCGGCCCTGGAGCGACACCGACCAGCCGCGCGCGTCGGCCCACTCCGACAGGGCCTTCACCCACTCGTCCGGGACCAGGGCCCGCTCGACGACGAGGTACGCGAAGAGGTCCTCCGCCACCCGGGCCTTGCGCAGCCACGCCGGGTCGGCCGTGGCCAGCAGGTGCTGGTGGACCTCCTCCAGCGGGGCGCACTCCCGGGCCAGGCGCGCCGCGACCTGCCGCCGCCAGTCCCGGTCCGGCACCCCGTCGACGAGCAGCTGCCCGCCGTTGGCGCAGATCGCGTAGGGGGCCGGGCGGCCGGGGAAGCGGATGCGCTGGTACTGCTTGCGGGTGCGGGTGGTGGTGGGGACGAAGACCACCGTGGGGTCGGCCGTCAGCTCCGTCAGCAGTCCCGCCGCCGTCTCGGTCATGTAGGACAGCGGCTTGCTCTCGTGGACCTCGACGCACAGCAGCCGCGGGGCCACCGGGTCGGGCATGGTCAGGCCGAGGGCGGCCGTCGAGTAGATGAGCGTACGGTCGAGATCACTGGCTACGAGGACAGTCACTTCGAGGCCACAGCCTTTCCGTCGGCGCCGGTGGCACCGCGCGTGAATCGGGGGTGGATGAGTCCTACGCAGGTGTAGGGAAGCCCGTCGACTTCTTCCACCGGGACCCCGCGCTGCTCGGCGAGCAGCCGTACGTGGTCCAGGTCGGCCCCGGCGCCGCGCTGCGCCAGGATCTTCCACGGCACCCGGCGCAGCAGCACGCGGGTGGTCTCGCCGACGCCGGGCTTGACGAGGTTCACGTCGTGGATGCCGTACTCCTCGCTGATCCGCTCGACCGCCGCCCAGCCCTCCCAGGTCGGGGTGCGGTCGGCCGCGAGCAGTTCCTTGACCTCTTCGTCGACGGCGTCGGCCACCTCGTCGAAGTGGGCGGCGACGGTGTCGACGAACGCGACGGAGACGTCGGCTCCGGCCAGCTCGCGGTAGAACTTCCCGCCGTGGAAGTCGTCGGGACCGACCAGGTCGGACCTCAGAACCGTACGCGAGATGAGACCGGAGACGGTGGAATTGAGACAGGCGGAGGGGATCAGGAAGTCCTCGCGGGTGCCGTACGTGTCCACGCACGAGCCCGGGTCGGCGAGGACCACGATCTCCGGGTTGAAGCCCTCGAACGCGGCGAGGGCGTCGCGCAGCTCGCGGGTGATGGCACCCTTGCCCGTCCAGCCGTCCACGAAGACGACGTCGGCGGGGTCGTGGTGGGCGGCGAGCCAGCGCAGGGCGTTGGCGTCGATGCCGCGGCCGCGCACGATGGAGACGGCGTAGTGCGGCAGGTCGAGGCCGTGCCGGGCCTGGGCCCAGCGGCGCATCAGGACGCCCACCGGGGTGCCGGCGCGGGCGAGGGAGACGAGGACCGGGGAGGGGGAGCGCTCGGCGAGGACGGTCTCGGTGACGGTGCCGACGGCCCGGGCGATGCGGGCGGCGGAGGCCGTGAGGGCGCTCTGGTAGAGCTCCTGGTACTGGGGGGACGGCTGGTACTCGACGGGCAGCGATTCGGCGTAGTGGGCGCCGCCCGCCTGGATGGCCTCCTCGCGCTCCTCGGTCGGGGCCTCCAGCTCGACGTCGGAGAAGTCCTGGAGCAGCCAGCCGACGTCCTCGGGGGCGTACGAGGAGAAGGCGGGGCCGCGCAGGGGCTCGGGCATGATCGGCTCCTGCCGCTCGGATGTGCCGGACGTTCCGGACGTGCCGGATGCTGCCGATATCGCTGATGTGCCGGGGGTGTACGACGGGACGACGGCCAGTACGACGCGGCCGGTGTGCGGGGCGAGGGCCGTGAGCAGCCCGTCGTGGAGTTCGGGGGTGTCGCCGGCCGAATCGACGACGGCGACGACGGTGTCGAAGCCGGCGCCCGCGACGTTGTAGGCGTAGCGGTCGCCGGGGCCGTCGGCGGGAGCGTCGTGGGCCGGGAAGACCAGCCGGGTGCGGATGGCGTAGCCGGGGTCGTCGACGGCGAGCACCGGTGAGCGGGTGGTGGTGGAGAAGCGGACCTCGCGGGCCGCGCCCGTCTCCTCCAGGGCCTTGGCGAGGCGCAGCGGCGCGTACATCAGCTCTTCGTTGCCGAGTACGAGGATCCGGCCGGGTTCGTCGCCGAGCGCGGCGGTGAGCCGGCCGGCCATGTCCGGCAGGGCCGCCTCCAGTGCCGTGCGGTGGGCGGGGGTGAAACCGTGGCGGCCGCCGTCGGGGAGCCCGGAGGGCCAGTTCAGCTCGACGCGCGTGACCGGCTGCGGGCCGTCTGCCGGGGCTCCGCCCCGGACCCCGCTCCTCAAACGCCGGAGGGGCTGGATGCGTGCCTCGTGTTCTTCGACCAGGGCCTGGCCCTTGGCCAGGACGCCGTCCGGGAGGGAGACCGTGCCCGAGGCGAGGGCGATGAGGTCCACCCGGGCGCCCAGCTCGGCGGCGAAGGCGGTGAGCCGGTCGCGGTCGGCCGGGGAGCGCATGTCGACGAGGGCGACGACCACGTAGTGCGGGCGGGGATGGCGGGCGTGCAGGTCGCGGATGGTGTTCAGGACGGTGTTGCCGGTGGAGAACTCGTCGTCGACGAGGACCAGCGGACCGCTGCCCGCGAGCAGCCGCGGGTCTTCCGGCAGCAGCAGGTGCGAGGTGGCGTGCGAGTGTGCCTCCTCGAAGCCGCCGGCCGGCTCCACGCCCGGCACGGGCCGGCGGGTGGAGTGCAGGTAGGGGGCGCTGCCGAGGCCGTCGGCCACGCAGTGGCCGAGCCCGGTGGCGGTCTCGGCGTAGCCGAGGACCACCGCCGTGGCGGCCCCGTCCTCGCCGAGCAGCGCCCGGACACGTTCGCCGAGCCCGTACCCGGCGGCGTACACCGTCTGCGGGGACTGCGGGACGTGCTTGCCCAGCACCTGCGAGACGAGCAGGTGCGCCCGCTTGGGGTTGCGCCTCAGGGCCAGCCCGAGCAGCTCCGTCAGCCGCGGACCCCCTTCGGAGTCCTCCAGGCTGACGCCCAGCCGCTCCGCGACCCAGGTACCCGACCACACTGCTTCGATCGTCTTGCCTTTCCTCGTCGTCCGCGCGTCCGCCGGCGGACGCGCGTCCCTTTCCAAGGGCCTGCTCACACCTGGAGCCCGGCCGTGAGGAGGTCGACGAAGCCGACCTCCTCCTTCGCCACGCCGAAGACCTCGGCGCGCAGCATGGTGCGCTCGGCCCAGGCCCGGTGGGGCTTCACCTCGTTCATCTTGTTCGTGTAGGCGGAACGCATGACTCCGCCGCCGCCGCGCTCCGGGCGCAGGATGTCCTGGGCGTCGCAGAACTCCTCGTGCGAGACCACGGACAGTGCGTGCACGGGCGTGACGTGGGCGGGGTGGATGCAGGTCTTGCCGAGCAGCCCGTTGGCCTTGTCGAGTTCGATCTCGCGCAGCAGGCCGTCCAGGTCGTGCTCGATGAGGGCCGTGCGCAGCTCCTCCACGCCCTCTTCCAGGAAGGGGCTGCGGCGCAGCTGGGGCTTGAAGAGGCGCTGCTGGCTGCGGAAGTACTCCCAGACGGGGCCGGTGACGGTGAAGCCGGTGCCGTCGGCGCGGCTGAGGACGTTCACGACGTCCGCGATCACGCCGGCCACGATCTGGACGTCGTAGGCGGTCATGTCGGGGGTGCGGCGCAGTCCGTAGGCCGAGCAGAAGTCGGTCACGCCGAGCCGCAGGGCCAGGACCCGCTCGCGGTGGCTGTTGACCGTGCGGGAGATGCCGGCGAGGGCTTCGACGCGGGTTTCGAGGTGCAGGAGGTCCGGGGTCTCCAGGACGGGCATGGCATACAGCCGGGACAGTCCGCTCACGGCCTCCGCCTGGGCGACGGCTTCGAGGAAGGCGATTCCGCGGCTCTCGTCGAACTTCGGGAGTACGAATCCGGCCAGGCGCCGCACCGAGCCTCCCAGGCGGCGCACCAGGTCGGGTATCTGCTCGGGCGTGCGGACGCGGATGAAGAGGAGCGGGAGCTCCGCTTCGCCGGTGCCGAGCTCGGTGAACTGCCGGACGAGGTTCTCCTCGGCTCCGGAAACATCGGCGTCGCTGATGGAATCCTCCAGGCAGAGGACCATGGAGACGACTCCGCGGCCGGCCTGCTTGCGGATGTCCGCGGCGAGTGCGGGGCGGGTGGCCGGGCTGTAGAGGGTGGCCCCGAGGGCGGCG
Source organism: Streptomyces sp. NPDC090045 (assembly GCF_044747975.1). Taxonomy (NCBI): domain Bacteria; kingdom Bacillati; phylum Actinomycetota; class Actinomycetes; order Kitasatosporales; family Streptomycetaceae; genus Streptomyces; species Streptomyces sp. NPDC090045. The sequence continues at coordinate 596,497 of NZ_JBIVFA010000001.1, read as the reverse complement.
GCGAGGACGCGGGCGGGTGAGGCTCCGGTGAATTCCGCCGGTTCCTGGTGGAAGAGGTCCTTACGGACGGTGGGCGTTATGTGCCCAAAGTGACGCATGTGCTTCCCCCGTACTGCCTCGGCGGCCCAACTGGCATGGCCGGTAATAGTACGTACGAACGTGAGTCAAGAGTTCCTCAAGCACATGAAGTTCAGGTAACCCTCTTGCACCATGCCCAGGTCTCTCGTTCGAGACAAGGCCCTACGGGGGGCCGCATTGTCCCGCTCCACCCCGGGAGGGCAGGATGACGTGCATGACGCACGCGATGCAGAAGGGCTCGAACATCCCGGTGGCCCCCGTGGCGGTCCGGGCGGTGCTGCGCTGGACCGGCGGCCCCGATGTGCCGGACGTGGACGCCTCCGCGCTGCTCGTGGGCCCGGACGGCCGGGTGCGTTCGGACGAGGACTTCGTCTTCTACAACCAGCCCCGGCACCCCTCGGGGGCCGTCTGGCGCCTCGGCAAGAAGCAGATCGGTGACGCGATCACCGACGCCGTCCAGGCGGACCTGCGGACGGTGACGCCGACGGTGGACCGGATCCTGGTGGTCGCCTCCGCCGAGGACGTCCCCTTCGAGCGGGTCCACGACCTGCGGATCCTCCTCTACGACGCCACCGCGACCGGTGGCTCCGAACCGCTGGCCTACTTCGACGTACGGCCCGAGACCGGCGCCGAGACCGCGCTGATCTGCGGGGAGCTGTACCGCCGGGGCGAGGGGTGGAAGTTCCGCGCACTGGGCGAGGGCTACTCCGACGGGCTGGTGGGCCTGGCCACCGACCACGGGATCTCGGTCGACGAGAACGCCGCCGAGGCCGCCGCGAGCCCTGCGACGGGGCCCACCTCCGAGCAGACGACGGCGATGGCCCCGCCGGCTCCGCCCACGCAGGCCCCGCCGGCCGTCCAGCCCGCCTACGGGTACCCGCAGCCAGTGTCCCCGGCGCCGGTGCCGGGTCCGGGCGGCGATCCGTCCTTCCGGCTGCCGGTGCAGGGTCCGCAGTTCATCCGCCGCTGAGCCGGTACCGCCCCAGCGGCCACGCCGCCGGGGCTCCGGTCAGCCCTTGGTGCTCTTGTAGCCCCGCCCCCACTGGAGCCCCCAGCCGTACAGCCGGTCCAGCTCGGCCTGGAACCCGTACACGAACTTCACCTCGCGCCGCACGACCAGCTCGCCCTTGACCTTCTCCAGGGAGACCACCGCGCAGGAGCGGGCCTGCGGGTGCCGCTCGTCCAGCGGGATCTCGATCCGCGGCCCCGTGACGGGGAAGAGGGTCACCATGGCGTGCGTCCGGTCGAAGGCCGGCGTCTGGTCGTAGATGTAGACGAAGACCAGCAGCCGCTTGATGTCGTCGGCGTGGTCGAGATTGACGTAGAGGGTCTCCCCGGAGGCCGAACCGAACCGGTCGTCCCCGCTGAGCTTGACGAACGGCGGGTCGTTGAGGTCGCCCAGCAGGTTCCCCAGCGGCTGTACGGCGCCGCGGGTGCCGTCGGTCAGCTCGTACAGGCAGCCCATGTCGAGGTCGACGTTGACCATGCCCTGGGTGTGCGCCTGCACCATGTCCGGCTTGAACAGTTTGAACGGGTGCCGGAAGAGCTGGCCGCTCTGGCCGGAGCGGCCGCCGATGTCCGAGGTGCGCATGCGCCAGGACAGATTGACGCGCAGATTGCCGTGGACGGCCCCCTGTTTGGTGAGCGACACCGTCGGGTGCCGCTTGGTCAGCTCGATCGCGTTCGACGAGGCGCTGCCCGACTGGAACTGCACGGCGCGGCTGCCCATGATGCCGTCGAAGAAGCCCATCCCCCTACCCCCCTGATCCCCTGGTCCCCTGATCCCTGTGGCGCCTGCGGAAGCGGGGCGGCCCGCCGGGTCCGTGGACCCGGTGGACCGCCCCGCATTGGAGCGTTCCGCATTACCGCCGCGGTCATGCCTCGGCGGTGGAACCCTCCAGTTCCAGGCGCTTGTTGCGGCGCACCGAGGACCAGAAGGACCATCCGATGAGCAGCACGCCGATGAGACCGGTGATGATCTCGTTGATCTCGTACTGGATGGTGATGAGCAGGATCACGGCGAGGGCGCCGATGGCGTAGTGCGCGCCGTGCTCCAGGTAGACGTAGTCGTCGAGGGTGCCCTGACGGACGAGGTAGACCGTCAGCGAACGGACGTACATGGCACCGATGCCGAGGCCGAGGGCCATGAGCACGATGTCGTTGGTGATGGCGAAGGCGCCGATGACCCCGTCGAAGGAGAAGGAGGCGTCGAGGACTTCGAGGTAGAGGAACATGAAGAAGGCGGCCTTGCCGGCCATGGCGACGGCCGAGACGGGCTTGCCGGTCCTCTTGGCCTCTTCCTCCGCCTCGTGCTCGGCCTCCTCCTCTTCCTCGAGCTTGTTCTCGAAGTAGCCGGAGAGGCCGCCGACGATCATGTAGGTGATCAGGCCGAGGACGCCGGAGATCAGGACGGTCTGCGCCTTGTCCACGTGGATGCCGCCGTGCTGGTGGGCGTTGGCCCCGACGGTCATGGAGGCGATGACCAGGACGATCAGCGCGATGCAGGCGGACAGCATGTCGATCTTGCCGAGCTTGGCGAGCGGACGCTCCAGCCAGGCGAGCCACTTGATGTCACGCTCCTCGAAGATGAAGTCGAGGAAGATCATCAAAAGGAACATGCCACCGAACGCGGCGATGGACGGGTGCGCGTCGGTGACGAGCTGCTCGTACATCTCCTTGTCGTTGATGGCCAGTTCCACGGCCTCGATGGGCCCGATCTTGGCGCTGATCGCGACGATCACAACGGGGAAGACCAGTCGCATACCGAAGACCGCGATGAGTACGCCGATGGTGAGGAAGATCTTCTGCCAGAAGGCATTCATCTTCTTCAGGATTCCGGCGTTGACCACCGCATTGTCGAAAGACAGCGAGATCTCGAGGACCGACAGGATCGCCACGATGCCGAAGGCCTGCCACCCCCCGTAGAACACCGCTGCGACCAGACCGAGCGCAGTGATTGCGAACGACCAGCCGAAGGTTTTGAGAACCACTGGCACCCCATCGTCTTGTACGGCTTTACGAAACGTTGACCCCGAAGTCTAGAGCGATGCCCCTGAGCCCCGACGCGTACCCCTGCCCCACCGCTCGGAACTTCCATTCGCCCCCGTACCGGTAGACCTCGCCGAAGATCATCGCGGTCTCGCTGGAAGCGTCCTCGGAGAGGTCGTAGCGGGCCAGTTCCTGTCCGTCGGCCTGGTTCACGACGCGAATGAAGGCGTTGCTGACCTGGCCGAAGCTCTGCCGACGGCTGTCCGCCTCGTGGATGGAGACCGGGAAGACGATCTTGTCCACCTGGGCCGGCACCTTGGTCAGGTCGATGATGATCGACTCGTCGTCGCCGTCACCCTCGCCGGTGAGGTTGTCCCCCGTGTGTTCGACGGAGCCGTCGGGGCTCTTCAGGTTGTTGTAGAAGACGAAGTACTCGTCCCCCAGCACCCGGCCGCTGTTGCACAGCAGCGCGCTGGCGTCGAGGTCGAAGTCGGCTCCCGTGGTCGAGCGCGCGTCCCATCCGAGACCGATCAGCACCCTGGTGAGGTTCGGTGCGGCCTTGGACAGGGAGACATTGCCCCCCTTGGCGAGTGTGACACCCATGTTGTGTTCCTCCCCGACGACGGTGTGGCGATGCGATGTGGCGGTGTGGCGGTGCAGCGGTGTGGCCGTTCATGTGTACGGCGATGTGGTGAACCGCGTCCGGCGCCGTACACACAGTGCACGGCGCCGGACGGATGGACTGCTCGGGGTCAGACGTTGACGCCGAAGTCCTGCGCGATGCCGCGCAGGCCGGAGGCGTAGCCCTGGCCGATGGCACGGAACTTCCACTCCGCGCCGTTGCGGTACAGCTCGCCGAAGACCATGGCGGTCTCGGTCGAGGCGTCCTCGGAGAGGTCGTAGCGGGCGAGCTCGGTGTTGTCGGCCTGGTTCACGACGCGGATGTACGCGTTGCGGACCTGGCCGAAGCTCTGCTGGCGGCTCTCGGCCTCGTAGATCGAGACCGGGAAGACGATCTTGGCCACGTCGGCCGGAACGCCGGCGAGGTTGACCTTGATCGCCTCGTCGTCGCCCTCGCCCTCACCGGTGGTGTTGTCACCGGTGTGCTCGACCGAGCCGTCGGGGCTCTTCAGGTTGTTGAAGAAGACGAAGTTCGCGTCGCTGGTGACCTTGCCCTGGTCGCTGGTCAGGATCGCGCTGGCGTCGAGGTCGAAGTCGACGCCGGTGGTGGTGCGAGCATCCCAGCCCAGACCGACGATGACCGCCGTCAGGTTAGGCGCGGCCTTGGTCAGCGAGACGTTGCCGCCCTTGCTGAGGCTGACTCCCACGGGTCCTCCATTGGGTTCTGTGTGGGGCGGTGCCCCGTCGTGCGGTTGCTACCGGATCAACGTTTCGATCCTAGTGACGGGTTCCCGCCCGTAAGCGGTTTTCGCAGGGAACTGCGCGTACTGGCCCTGGCAGACTCGCTCAGAGGCTGTCGAGCGCCTTGATGTACTCGTTCAGGTCACGTGCGTCGGGCAGACCGTTGACCACGGTCCAGCGCACCACGCCGTCCTTGTCGATGACGAAGGTGCCGCGGACCGCGCAGCCCTTCGCCTCGTCGAAGACGCCGTACGCGCGGGAGGTCTCCCCGTGCGGCCAGAAGTCCGACAGCAGCGGGTACTCCAGGCCCTCCTGCTCCCCGAAGACCCGAAGGGTCGGCACGGAGTCGTTGGAGACCGCGAGGAGCTGCACGTCGTCGTTCTGGAAGCGCGGCAGCTGGTCGCGCAGCTCGCACAGCTCGCCGGTGCAGACTCCGGTGAAGGCGAAGGGGTAGAAGAGCAGCACCACGGCCTTCTCCCCCCGGAAGTCGGAGAGCCGCACGGTGGCGCCGTGGTTGTCCTTGAGCTCGAAGTCCGGGGCCTTGTCGCCGACCTCGATCGCCATCTGTCGCATCCCTTCGTTCCTGCATCACTGCGTTGGGCTGTTCGGGTGAGACACAGCTTAGGGCGGCCGGAGCCGGTGAACGCGTACACCCCGCCGACCGGGGCCGACGGGGTGTACGAGATGTCCTCGAAGGACGCTGCTCAGCGCTTCTTGGCGGCAGTCTTGGGCGTCACCAGCTTGGTGGCGGCCCACTCCTTGCCGACGGGGGCGCCCTTGGCCAGCGAGAGACCTGCGGTCTCCGCGGCTTCCTGGATGTCGCTGGCCTCGACGTAACCGGGACGGCCCGTCTTGGGGGTCAGCAGCAGGATCAGTGCGCCGTCCTCGATCAGCTCGGTGGCATCGACCAGTACGTCCGCCAGATCGTCGGCGTCGGGTTCCTCTCGGAACCACAGCAGTACGGCGTCCGCGACGTCGTCGTAGTCCTCGTCGACGAGTTCGCCGACGAGCTCCTCGACGACATCACGGAATTCCTGATCGACGTCGTCGTCGTAGCCGATCTCCTGGACCACCTGTTCGGACTGGAAACCCAGCCGGGCGGCCAGGCTCTCCGCGTGGTCCGCGGTCGCGCTCACGGGGTGCCTCCTGCTCATGTTCGGTGAATGTCTTCGGCGGCGCGCGTACGCGCAGCATTGGGCGTAGTCCACACGGGCGCGGCGGATCGCGCAAGTACCCGGCCGCCGAGACCGTCGAAACGGTGACGATTGCGGCCGTCTCGCCGCAACTTTCAGCCTTCCCGTGTGGACCTCTGGTGATTCATCCCACACCATTCCAGCTCATTCGGCATCATCGGCGGCCCTCGACTGCTTTCCTACCTGTTTGAGCGACGGACGGTCTCCCGGGGCCGGCGCCCGGCTCGGGCGTAAGATCGCGTTTTGTCCGGACCCGCCACCGATCTTCCGGCCATTACCCGGTGGTAAAGATGAAGATTTCGGTCGAGCGTAAGAGCATGGGAGGCGCCGCACCCAAGGCACGACTCCCCCGACAGCGAAGGAACAGCGTGGCTTCCGCATCCGATCGCAATCCGATCATCATTGGCGGCCTGCCGAGTCAGGTCCCGGACTTCGATCCGGAGGAGACGCAGGAGTGGCTCGACTCCCTGGACGCCGCAGTCGACGAGCGGGGACGTGAACGCGCCCGCTACCTGATGCTGCGGCTGATCGAGCGGGCTCGCGAGAAGCGCGTGGCCGTGCCCGAGATGCGCAGCACGGACTACGTCAACACGATCGCCACCAAGGACGAGCCGTTCTTCCCCGGCAACGAGGAGATCGAGCGCAAGGTTCTGAACGCCACCCGGTGGAACGCGGCCGTGATGGTCTCGCGCGCCCAGCGTCCCGGGATCGGGGTGGGCGGCCACATCGCCACCTTCGCCTCCTCCGCCTCCCTCTACGACGTGGGCTTCAACCACTTCTTCCGGGGCAAGGACGAGGGCGACGGCGGCGACCAGATCTTCTTCCAGGGCCACGCCTCCCCCGGCATCTACGCCCGCGCCTACCTCCTGGACCGGCTCTCCGAGCAGCAGCTCGACGCGTTCCGCCAGGAGAAGTCGAAGGCCCCGTACGGCCTTTCCAGCTACCCGCACCCGCGGCTGATGCCGGACTTCTGGGAGTTCCCGACCGTCTCGATGGGCCTCGGCCCGCTCGGTGCGATCTACCAGGCCCGGATGAACCGGTACATGGAGGCGCGCGGGATCGCGGACACCTCCAAGTCCCACGTTTGGGCGTATCTCGGCGACGGCGAGATGGACGAGCCGGAGTCGCTCGGCCAGCTGTCGATCGCCGCCCGCGAGGGCCTGGACAACCTGACCTTCGTGGTCAACTGCAACCTGCAGCGGCTCGACGGCCCGGTGCGCGGCAACGGCAAGATCATCCAGGAGCTGGAGTCGCAGTTCCGCGGGGCCGGCTGGAACGTCATCAAGCTGATCTGGGACCGCTCCTGGGACCCGCTGCTGGCCCAGGACCGCGACGGCATCCTGGTCAACAAGATGAACACCACCCCGGACGGGCAGTTCCAGACGTACGCCACCGAATCGGGCGCGTACATCCGTGAGCACTTCTTCGGGGACGACCAGCGGCTGCGCGCGATGGTCGCGAACATGACCGACTACCAGATCCAGCACCTGGGCCGTGGCGGGCACGACCACAAGAAGGTCTACGCGGCGTACGCGGCGGCCAAGGCCCACAAGGGCCAGCCGACGGTGATCCTGGCGCAGACGGTCAAGGGCTGGACGCTCGGCCCGAACTTCGAGGGCCGCAACGCGACGCACCAGATGAAGAAGCTGACGGTCGACGACCTCAAGCGCTTCCGCGACCGCCTGCACATCCCGATCACCGACCAGCAGCTGGAGGGCGGGGCGCCGCCGTACTACCACCCGGGCCGCAACTCCCCTGAGATCCAGTACATGCACGACCAGCGCAGCTCGCTGGGCGGCTACGTGCCGACCCGGGTGGTGCGCGCCAAGCCGCTGGAGCTGCCCGGCGACGCGACGTACGCGGCGGCCAAGAAGGGCTCGGGCCAGCAGTCGATCGCCACCACGATGGCCTTCGTCCGCATCCTGAAGGACCTGATGCGGGACAAGGAGATCGGCAAGCGGTTCGTGCTGATCGCGCCCGACGAGTACCGCACCTTCGGCATGGACGCGTTCTTCCCGAGCGCCAAGATCTACAACCCTCTGGGCCAGCAGTACGAGGCGGTCGACCGCGACCTGCTGCTCGCGTACAAGGAGTCGCCGACCGGCCAGATGCTGCACGACGGCATCTCGGAGGCGGGCTGCACGGCCTCGCTGATCGCCGCGGGTTCGGCGTACGCGACGCACGGCGAGCCGCTGATCCCGGTCTACGTCTTCTACTCGATGTTCGGTTTCCAGCGCACGGGTGACCAGTTCTGGCAGATGGCCGACCAGCTGGCGCGCGGTTTCGTCCTCGGCGCGACCGCCGGGCGGACCACCCTGACGGGTGAGGGCCTGCAGCACGCCGACGGTCACTCCCAGCTGCTGGCCTCGACGAACCCGGGCTGCGTGGCGTACGACCCGGCCTACGGCTACGAGATCGCGCACATCGTCCAGGACGGTCTGCGGCGCATGTACGGGCCGGAGGCGGAGGACGTCTTCTATTACCTGACCGTCTACAACGAGCCGATCCAGCACCCGGCCGAGCCGGCGGACGTCGACGTGGACGGCATCCTCAAGGGCATCCACCGGGTGTCGCGGGGCACCTCCGGCATCGTCGGGGCGCAGCTCATGGCCTCGGGCGTGGCGGTGCCGTGGGCGCTGGAGGCGCAGCGGATCCTGGCCGCGGAGTGGAACGTCCGGGCGGACGTCTGGTCGGCGACCTCCTGGAACGAGCTGCGCCGGGAGGCGGTCGAGGCGGAGGAGCACAACCTGCTCCACCCGGAGGAGGAGCAGCGCGTTCCGTACGTGACGCGGAAGCTGTCGGGTGCGGAGGGGCCGTTCGTGGCGGTCTCGGACTGGATGCGGGCGGTCCCGGACCAGATCTCGCGCTGGGTGCCCGGCCCGTACACCTCGCTGGGCGCGGACGGCTTCGGTTTCGCGGACACGCGCGGCGCGGCCCGGCGCTTCTTCCACATCGACGCGCAGTCGGTGGTCCTGGCGACGCTCACCGAGCTCGCGAAGACCGGTCAGGTCGACCGTTCGGTGCTGAAGCAGGCCGTCGACCGGTACCAGCTGCTGGACGTGGCGGCTGCCGACCCGGGCGCGGCGGGCGGAGACGCCTGACGCCTGCGGCGGGCCCGGCGGGGTGAGGGCGGGCCGTACGGTCCCGGTCCGCCCCGCCTCCCGCGCACGGCGTGCGGTCCCGCGCGGGTCCCGGCTCCGGCCGGGGCCCGCGTTTCTTTACGCGTTGCTTACGATGCTCGGCATGAAGGAACCCTCCCGTCAGGTGCAGTGGGAACGCCGTACGCAGGCTCCGCTGCTGGTGCTCGCCGTGGCCTTCGCCGTGGCGTACGCCGTGCCCATCGTCGCCCCCGACGCGACCTCGGACGTGCACCGGGCCTGCTCCCACGTGGAGTGGCTGGTGTGGGGTGCCTTCGCCCTCGACTACCTGGTGCGGCTGGGCCTCTCGACGAACCGCAAGCACTTCGTCCGGACCCACTGGCTGGACCTGGCCGCCGTGGTGCTGCCGCTCGTGCAGCCGCTGCGGCTGCTGCGGCTGGTCGCCACGCTGATGCTGGTGGGCCGGCGGGCCCGGATGGCCCCGCAGATCCGGCTGACGACGTACGTGGCCGGGGCGGTCGTGGGGCTGCTGATGTTCGGCTCGCTGGCGGTGCTGAGCGTGGAGCGGGACGCCCCGGACGGGAACATCAGGAACCTGGGCGACGCCGTGTGGTGGTCGTTCACCACGATGACGACGGTCGGGTACGGGGACCACTCACCCACCACCGGACTCGGCCGGGTCCTGGCCGTGGGCCTGATGCTGTCGGGGATCGCCCTGCTCGGTGTGGTGACCGCCAACATCGCCGCCTGGTTCATCTCCCGCTTCGAGCGCGACGACCAGGTGGAGCGGCTCCAGCTGGCGGCCATCCGGGAGCTCCGTGAGGAGGTGCGGGCGCTGCGCGGCGAGGTCGCCCGGCTGGGCGGCACGGCGGCCACGGCGGGGGCCGGGGCCGCGACCGGCACCCCGACCTCGCCCGCGACCGCGCCTGCGACCGCGCCTGCGACCGCGACCGCGCCTGCGACCGTGACCGCGCCCGACCAGCCGAGCGCCCCGGCGCAGCGGGAAGCTACCTCTCCCACACCTTGAACGCCCGCACCTGGTAGGGCGACTGGGGCAGCCAGACCCCGTCGCCCGGGTAGGTCTGGAACTCGCCGGTCTCCGCGCACTCCGCCGACTGGTACGTGGTCACCGGCCGCCCGGTGCGGTTGCTCAGCGACTGGGCGCTGGTCCCGGCGGGCAGCGCGGTGCAGCTGTCGACGGCCAGGGTGCTGAGCTCGTGGGTCCGCTTGGTGCCCTTGAACTCCGGTTTCGCCCACAGGCACAGCTGCCCGGTCGCGCAGGCCCCGAGGGCCGGCGGGCCCGCGGCCTGGGCCGTGGTGACGGTACTCGGGATGAGGGCGGTGAGGGCCAGGACGGTCGCGGCCAGGACGGTGGTGACGCGCGTGGTTCCACACGTACGCATGACGGGTCAACTCCTTGTGGACGGCGGGCGCCCGGACCGATTCCGGGGCCTCGCAGACACCACGCTGACCTGCGGTGACGGGCGGGCGGAAGGGGCCCCGGGCGGGTCCACCCGGATAGGCGACGGCCCCGCCGGAACCGTCCGGCGGGGCCGTCGTACGTACGGAGTTGACGCTTCCGGGAGCTGTCGGAGCGCGCCCGCGCCCGCCCCGGCAGGGGTGGGGCCCCGGACGGCGGCCGACCCGAACGTGTCATGCGCGGCCGGCCGCACGCACGGGCCCGGGACGGCGGAACGGCCCTTCGCAAACGGCTTAACGCGACGGTCGCGGCCCGCCGGTCACCGGTACGCTGACCGCCCACTCGGCGTCGGAAGGGAGCCCCGGAGTGATGATCGACGAGCGGTCGGCGCCGGCGGCACCGGTGCCCGGACTGCGGGAACGCAAGAAGCGCCGCACCCGGAACGCGCTGCTGCGCGCCGCGCTGCGGCTCTTCCTCTCCCAGGGCTACGAGCGCACCACCGTCGACGAGATCACCGACGCCGTGGACGTGTCCCAGCGCACCTTCTTCCGCTACTTCGCCAACAAGGAGGAGGTCGTCTTCGCCGTCCAGGATCTGACCGAGGCGCACTTCGTCGCCTCCCTGCACGCCCGGCCGGCCGCCGAGGGCCCCCTGGAGGCCATGCGGGGCGCGGCGCTCGCCGCCTGGGACACCGTCGAGGAGGCCCTCGCCGACGTGGTCCCGGTCGACCTCTACATGCGCAGCTACCGGCTGATCGAGTGCACCCCGGCCCTGCTCGCCGTCCACCTGCGGCGCTCCACCGAGCTGGAGGAACGGATCTCCCTGCTGATCGCCGCCCGCGAGGGCCTGGACGTGGACGCGGATCCGCGGCCACGGGTGGCCGTCGCCGCGTTCTGCGGCGTGATGCGGGTCACGGGGCGGCTCTGGGGGCAGGGGGAGGACACCAGCGTGGCCGCGATCCGGCGGCTGACGGAGGCTTACCTCGACCGCATCGGCCCGTCGCTGGCCGCGAGCTGGCGTCCGGAGGCCGCCGGGGCCTGATCGCCGGGACTCCCCGGGGAGTTGTAGCGGATCACCCGCGTTCCGTAAGGGGTCCCACGGTCGGCCGTGAGTCCTGTCACCCAGGGCGCCACGGCCGGTGGAGGTCTCCTACGCTGGTCCCAGTGAATCTGTCCGGCCTCGCCCATCCCCCCGTCCCAGGCGCCGACCCGCGCCCTGCCGCCCTGCGCGCACTGCTCGCGCTGGCGGTGGTCTTCATCATGCTGGCGACCACCGGCTGGACGGCCGTGCACCGGCCCGAGGGGGGCACCCCACTGCGGGCCGCCGCGCTCCAGGCCTGGGCCAAGGCCAGGATCGACGGCCGGCCGGTACCGCCCGCCGACGCCCCCGTACGGACGGTGGCCCGGTACTTCGCGGCTCTCGACGGGGCGCAGCGGGCCCGGCTCGCCGACGGCTATCCCTTCGTCGTGGGCAACCTGGAGGGGGTTCCGGTCGCCACCCGCTACCGGGCCAACCTGCACGGCCTGGAGCATGCCCGCGGGGTCGAGGACGCCCGGAGCCGGGACGTGTCCCTGACCCCGGCCGACCGGGCGGAGGCCATCCGGCGCTCCCACCGCTTCGCCTCGCTCGCCGCCCCCGGACGACAGATCCTCGCCTTCGATCCGACCGGCGGCGGCCGCGTGGCCGAGGTCTTCGGTGACCTCGACCGGGCCCGCCGGGTCTCGGTGATCGTGCCCGGTGTCGACACCGACGCACTCACCTTCGAGCGCACCCAGCGCCGCCTGACCTCACCCGTCGGCATGGCCGAGTCCCTGTACGCGGCGCAGCGCGCGGCGGCGCCGGACGGCCGGACGGCGGTGATCGCCTGGGCCGGCTACACCGCGCCCGCCGGGGTGGGCATGGACGCCGCCACGGGCCGGATGGCCGTCGAGGGTGCGGTCCGGCTGAAGGCGCTGACCACGTCCCTGCCCGGGGGCTCGGGCGTGGCGCTGTTCTGCCACAGCTACGGATCGGTGGTGTGCGGGGTCGCCGCGCACGAGCTGCCGGCCCGGGTGACGGACGTGGTGGTGGCGGGCAGCCCCGGGATGCGCGCTCCGAACGTCGAGGGCCTGCGCACCTCGGCCCGGGTCTGGGCGACGCGGGACGAGGGCGACTGGATCGCGGACGTACCGCACCTGGAGGTCGGCGGGGTGGGTCACGGCGCCGACCCGGTGTCCCCGGAGTTCGGGGCGCGGCTGCTGTCCTCGGCCAGGGCCCGGAGTCACACCGGCTATTTCGCGCCAGATACGGACTCGGTGGAGAACTTCGCCAAGATCGGAACCGGCGCGTTCGCTTCCGTTGTCTGCGCGACCGGGGACGACGCCTGCCGACGTGGAATTTCCGGGACAGAGGCGGACCGACGCGCGTAGAGGCGCGAAAAACGGGCCCGGCACCGAGGGGCGACGCGCGGGGGCGCCGCCCTTTACGATGTGCCGCATGGGTGACGTACTGGCCGGAAATCATGCCGTCTGGGAGTTCGACTCGGACTCGGTGCTCATCCGCTTCTCACGGGGGATACGAACGCCGAGAGTGCCGAGGCTCCTGCACGCCCTCGGATCGCGCCGGATCCCCTTCGAAGCGGTGTCCGAGGTGACCGTGACCGCCGGGAAGCGGGACACGGTGGTTCTGCGTGCCGTCCCGCGGCCGGGCGCGGATCCGCTGATCGAGGCCGCCGCCGGGCAGCTGAAGGAGAACTGCGACCCGTACCGGCTGGTGCTGCCGGGCGACCGGGCACCGCACGCCGCCGCTTTCGCGGACGCCCTGCGGTCCCGGCTGGGGCCGGATACCGCCGAGCCGGCCGACCGCTTCCTGGTCGAGGCGGCGCAGCCGCCGGTCCACCTGAAGGCGTTCGACGCCCGGGTGGACTTCGACGGATCGGCGGTCACCTTCCACTGGTCCCGTACGGGTGCCACCGGCACCAAGTGGAAGGCCGGCGACCAGCGCGTCCCGCTGGCCTCCCTCACCGGCGTCGAGTGGTGCTCCCCGGAGGGCCCGGGCGGCCACCTGAGGCTCCACGTGCGGGACACCCCCTCCGATCCGCGCCCGGACCACGACCTGACGGCTGCCGTCTTCGGCGTGGGCTACGGGGCGGTGCACGAGTCGCTGCCGTTCGCGGCCGCGGTCCTGGCCGCGGTGCGCGGCCGCGCCCGGGTCGGCGCCGTGAACTCGGTCCCGGCGGCCCGCACCGGCGGCGACCGGATGCGGCACCTGGACGAGCTGCACAGTGCGGGGCTCCTCACGGACGCCGAGTACGTGGAGCTGCTGGACCGCTTCCGGTCCTAGGGGGACCTCACCAACACGCCGGGCACAGGGGCCCGTTGACATCGTCCGTTCCGTGCAGCACCCTTTCACTACTTAACTAGTGAAAGGGTGCTGCACGTGCTCGAGTACCGCATCGACCGGCGCAGCGGCATGGCCACCTACCTGCAGATCGTCCACCAGACCAAGCAGGCCCTGCGCCTTGGCCTCCTGGAACCGGGCGACAAGCTGCCCACCGCGCGCGAGGTCGTCGAGGCGACGGCCATCAACCCGAACACCGTGCTCAAGGCCTACCGGGAACTGGAGCGCGAGGGCCTCGTGGAAGGGCGGCGGGGCATGGGCACCTTCGTACGGAAGTCCCTGGGCAGCGCCCCGGCCGACTCCCCCCTGCGGGCGGAACTGGCCGACTGGGCACGGCGCGCGCACGCCGCCGGGCTGGAACGGGACGACGTGGCCGCGCTCTTCACATCGGTACTGGACCAACACTTCAAGGGGGAAGACACGTGACGGACGATCCGGTGATCGAGGCGTCCCGGCTCGGGGTGCGCTACGGACGGCGGCGCGGCTGGGCGCTGCGCGACTGCTCCTTCCAGCTGCCCGCCCGGCGGGTCTGCGCGCTCGTAGGCCACAACGGAGCCGGCAAGTCGACCCTGCTGGCCCTCGCGGCGGGACTGCTCCGGCCGACCGAGGGAACCATCGACGCGCCGCCGCGCGAGGAGACGGCCTACGTGGGCCAGGACAAACCCCTCTACCCGCAGCTGACCGTCGACGAGACCCTGCGCATGGGCCGCGAGCTCAACCCGGGCCGCTGGGACGCGAAGAGCGCCGAGCGGATCGTCGATGAGGGCGGACTCGACCGCGGTGCCAGGGTCCGGACCCTCTCGGGCGGCCAGCGCACCCGGGTCGCCCTGGCCCTCGCCCTCGGAAAGCGCCCCGCCCTGCTCCTGCTGGACGAACCGATGGTCGATCTCGACCCGCTCGCCCGGCACCGGCTCATGGGGACGCTGATGGCCGACGCCGCCGAGAACGGCACGTCCGTGGTGATGTCCTCGCACATCCTCACCGAGCTGGAGGGCGCCTGCGACCACCTGCTGCTCGTCGACGGCGGCCGGATCCGCCTCTCCGGCCCCGTCGACGAGGTCGTCGCGGCCCACAGCCTGCTCACCGGGCCCGCCACGGCCCTCACCGACCTCGCCGTGCACACCGTCGTCGAGTCCCGCACGGCGGGCCGCCAGCTGACCGCCCTCGCGAGGCTGAGCGGCCCGGTCGACACGGACACCTGGCACACGGCCCACCCGTCCCTGGAGGAAGTCCTGCTCGCCCACCTGCGCTCTCCGGACGCTCCGGCCCTCACCATCCGTCCCTTCGCCGCCGAGGGGGCTCGAGCATGAGCGTGCCGATCTTGAAGGGCCCCCGCTGGGTCACGGTCCGCCAGCACCGGCGCGCCCTGTGGGCGCTGCCCGCCGCGGTCGCCGCGAGCCTCGCCGTCGTCAGCGCGCTGCGCTGGTGGGCGGGCAACCCCGCCCGCCTGCTCTGGACCGTCCCGGACGGCCCGCTGCGGGTGGCGATGGACTACGGCGGCAAGGGGATGCTGCTCCTGCCCCTGCTGGTGGGGGCCTTCGTCGCCGGCCCGATGGTCGCCCGCGAGCTGGAGAGCGGCACCTACCGCCTCGCCCTGACCCAGTCGACGACACCGAGGGCCTGGCTCGCATCGAAGATCACGGTGGCGGCGGCGGCCGCGGTGGCCTGCTCGATCGCCCTGGCCGGGGTCTACCGGCTCGGCTGGGCCCCGCTCGAAGGCACGTACCGGTTCTCGTGGGCGGACCGGGGCCCGTACGAATCGCTCGGCACGGTGCTCGTCGCGTACTGCCTCCTGGGCGTGGCCGTCGGAGCCCTCGTCGGCCAGCTCGTACGGCGCACGCTCGCCGCCATGGCGGTCACCGGGCTCGTCACCGGCCTGGTGATGGCGGCGCTCGGCGCCCTGCGGTGGTCCTTCCTGCCCGTACGGACCGTGACCGGGCCGACCGCGGGAGGGCCGCCGTTCATCGGCGACGCCCTCATGATGGACCTCGGACTCACCACGGCCTCGGGCGGGCGCCTGCCCGAGTGGGCCTGCTTCGAGCGGACCCACAACCTCAGCGGGTGTCCCGACGACCTGAACGTGACCGGGTGGTACGTCGACCACCACCCGGCCTCGCACTACTGGCCGACCCAGTCCATCGAGACGGCGGCGGTCCTGGCCCTGGCCGCCCTCGCCCTCTGGGCGGCCTTCGCGGTCCTGCGCACCCGGTTCCGCTGAGGCGCACCCGACGCCCGGGAGACCCGCTCCTAGCCCTCGCGGGCCTCCGAGGTCGCGCTCATGTCCGGGTAGCGGTCGCCCGCGACCTGGGCGGCGATCGGCTCCAGGCGGGCCAGCTGCGCCTGCGTGAGGGTGATCCGGGTCGCGGCGGTGTTCTCGCCCAGCCGGCCCGGCTTGCGGGTACCCGGGATGGGGATCACGGTCAGCCCGTGCACCTGCGCCCGCTGCTGCACCCAGGCCAGGGCGATCTGCGCCGGGGTCGCCCCCAGCTCCCCGGCGATCTCCCGGACCGGGGCCAGCAGCGCCGCGTTGGTCTTCGCGTTCTCGCCGGTGAACCGCGGCTGGTGGCGCCGGAAGTCGTTCTGCGACAGCTCCGCGGTGGCGTCGGCGAAGGCGCCGGTCAGGAAGCCCCGGCCCAGCGGGGAGTACGGCACCAGCGCCACGCCCAGCTCCGCCGCCGCGCCCACCGCGCTGCGCTCCACGCTCCGGCTGAAGAGCGACCACTCCGACTGGAGCGCCGCGATCGGGTGGACGGCGTGCGCCTCGCGCAGTTCGGCGCCGGTGACCTCGCTGAGCCCGAGGTGGCGCACCTTGCCCTCCCGCACCAGCTCCGCCATGGCGCCGACCGACTCGGCGAGCGGCACGGCGGGGTCGCGCCGGTGCATGTAGTAGAGGTCGATGACGTCCACGCCGAGGCGGCGCAGGCTGTCCTCGACGGCCCGGCGGACGTACGCGCGGTCGTTGCGCACGCCCCGGTAGGCGGGGTCGTCGGTGCGCTCTATGGCGAACTTCGTCGCCAGGGTGATCTCCTCCCGGTGCGCGGCCACGAACGTGGCGAGGAACTCCTCGTTGCGCCCCCGCCCGTAGATGTCCGCGGTGTCGAAGAGGGTGACCCCGGCGGCCAGCGCCGCGTCCAGGGTCGCGCGGGCGGCCGCCTCGTCGGTGTCCCCGTAGAACTCGCTCATGCCCATGCAGCCGAGGCCCTGGACGCCGACCAGCGGGCCGCCCTTGCCGAGTTCGACCTGGTCGATCTTCGTGGCTTCCGTCATGGCTGTGCCTTCCCCGAGTAGATGTCGATCTTGTAGTCCAGTACGGCCAGCGCGTCCGTAAGCTCCGAGATCCGCGCCCGCACCTCGTGCCGCGTCCGCTCCAGCAGCTCACGGCGCTCCCCGACGGTGTGCGCGCCCTCACGGACCAGTTCGGCGTAGCGGACCATGTCCGCCACCGACATCCCGGTGGCGCGCAGCTTGCCCACGAAGGCCAGCCAGTCGAGGTCCTTGTCGGTGAAACGCCGCTGTCCCGCGTGGGAGCGGTCCACGTGCGGCATCAGGCCGATCCGCTCGTACCAGCGCAGGGTGTGCTGGGTCAGACCGGTCCGGGCCTCGACCTCGCTGATCGTGTACCGCGTCTGCGTCAGGCTCTGGCTCATGACCCCACGCTAAAA
Organism: Streptomyces sp. NPDC090045; assembly: GCF_044747975.1. Classification (NCBI taxonomy): domain Bacteria; kingdom Bacillati; phylum Actinomycetota; class Actinomycetes; order Kitasatosporales; family Streptomycetaceae; genus Streptomyces; species Streptomyces sp. NPDC090045. The sequence goes on along the minus strand of NZ_JBIVFA010000001.1, from coordinate 579,318 downwards.
CCCTGGAGTGCACTCCAAGCAAGTAGGCTCGGCCGCATGGAGAGCATGGAGGCCGGCAACGGCATGGAAAGCCTGCGGATCATCGAGACCTGGCCGGTGGACACGGCCGCGGCGGCCGTCGTACGCGCCGACGGGAGCCTCGCCGGCGCCCACGGGCCCGTCGACCACCGCTTCGCGCTGGCCTCCGTCACCAAGCCGCTCGCCGCGTACGCCGCCCTCGTCGCGTACGAGGAGGGGGCGATCGAGCTGGACGAGCCGGCCGGCCCCGAGGGGTCGACGGTCCGTCACCTGCTCGCGCACACCAGCGGCCTGGCCTTCGACGAGCACCGGGTGTCGGCCCCGCCCGGCGAGCGCCGGCTGTACTCCAACGCCGGATTCGAGGTCCTCGGCGACCACATCGCCAAGGCCACCGGCATCCCCTTCGCGGAGTACGTGCACCAGGCGGTCTTCGAGCCGCTGGGCATGGAGCGGACCACCCTGGAGGGCTCGCCCGCCAAGGACGGCGTCTCCACCGTGTCCGACCTGCTGCGCTTCGCCGCCGAACTGCAGGCTCCCCGGCTGCTGGACGTCCGCACGGTCGCCGCGGCCACCTCCGTCGTGCACCCCGGGCTCAAGGGCGTCCTGCCGGGGTACGGGCACCAGTCCCCCAACGACTGGGGCCTCGGCATGGAGATCCGCGACGGCAAGTCCCCGCACTGGACGGGCCTGTCCTCCTCGCCCCGCACCTTCGGCCACTTCGGCCAGGCCGGCACCTTCCTGTGGGTGGACCCGGACGCGCGCGCCGCGTGCGTGGCGCTGACGGACCGCGCCTTCGGCCCGTGGGCCGTGGCCGCCTGGACCCCGTTCACGGACGCGGTCCTGGCCGAACTGCGCGCGGCCTAGGGCAGTTCCCAGATCAGCAGTTCCCCCGGGGACCCGGCGGTGATCTCCAGGTCCCGCTCGGCGGTGATCCGCACCGAGTCCCCGGGGCCCAGTTCCTGCCCGTCCAGGCGCAGGTCGCCGCGCACCACGTGCAGGTACACCCGCTCCGCCGCCGGCACGGCCACCCGCTCGCCTGCGCCGGGCCGCCGCACGTGCAGGACGGCGCCGGCCGCGGGGACCTCGTAGGGAGTGCCGTCGGCGATGTCCCGGACCACCTCGTACGAGGGATCGCCGCCCGCGGCGAGGGGCGCGAGCCACATCTGCACGAAGCGCAGCCGTCCGGCGCCGTCGTTGCGCTCCACGTGCCGCGCGCCGGACCCGGCGCTCAGCCGCTGCACGTCCCCGGCCCGGACCAGGCCCTTCTCGCCGGTGCTGTCCTGGTGGGTGAGCTCTCCCTCGACGACCCAGGTCACGATCTCGGTGTGACTGTGCGGGTGCTCGTCGAATCCGGCGCCGGCGGCGAGGACCTCCTCGTTGCAGGCCAGGACGGGGCCGAAGCGCAGATTGTCCGGGTCGTAGAAGGACCCGAAGGAGAAGGCGTGCCGGGTGGTGATCCCGGCGGCCGGGTCCCCGCCCTCGTAGCGGTCGGCGCCTCGGCGTACATCAATCATGGGGGCCACGGTAGACCCAGTCGCGGCACGGGGTCGCGGGCCCGGCCCGGTACCGGACTCCGCGCACCCGTCCCGATAAGGCAGTCTTGTCACGTGCCCCAACCCGAACGTGAGCATTCCCCCGCCACACACGCCGCGCATCCCGCTCCCGCCCATCCGCACACCGCGACGCTGCGCCGACTGGAGAAGTCCTCCGGCCGGCTCGCCGCCAACGCGATCGCGCGGATGGACGAGACCCTGCCGTGGTACCGGGCGATGCCACCCGAGAACCGGTCCTGGATCGGCCTGGTGGCGCAGGCCGGCATCGCCGCGTTCACCGAGTGGTTCCGGCACCCGGAGACCCCGCAGGCGATCTCCACCGACGTGTTCGGGACGGCTCCGCGCGAGCTGACCCGGGCGATCACCCTGCGCCAGACCGTCGAGATGGTCCGCACCACGATCGAGGTCATGGAGACCGCGATCGAGGAGGTGGCGGCTCCCGGCGACGAGCAGATCCTGCGCGAGGCGCTGCTCGTGTACGCCCGGGAGATCGCGTTCGCGACGGCCCAGGTGTACGCGCAGGCCGCCGAGGCGCGCGGGGCGTGGGACGCCCGGCTGGAGTCCCTGGTCGTCAACGCGGTGCTGTCCGGCGAGGCCGACGAGGGTGCACTCTCCCGGGCGGCGGCGCTGGGCTGGAACTCCCCCGAGCACGTGTGCGTGGTGCTCGGCACCGCGCCGGAGGGGGACAGCGAGCTGACGGTGGAGGCGATCCGGCGCGCGGCCCGCCACCACAAGCTGCAGGTCCTCACCGGAGTGCTCGGGGACCGGCTGGTCGTCATCGCGGGCGGCAGCGACAACCCGATGCAGGTGGCGAAGTCGCTGATCGGGCCGTTCGCGGCCGGTCCGGTGGTGGCTGGCCCGGTGGTCTCCGACCTGCTGAACGCGACGAAGTCGGCGCAGGCCGCGGCGGCCGGGCTGAAGGCCTGCACGGCCTGGCAGGACGCCCCGCGTCCGGTTCTTGCGGACGATCTCCTGCCGGAACGCGCGATCGCCTCCGATCCCGCTGCCAGGGAACAACTGGTGGAGGAGATCTACAGACCACTGGAGGAGGCCGGGTCTGCGCTGCTGGAAACGCTGAGCGTCTACCTGGAGCAGGCGAGCAGCCTCGAAGGGGCGGCACGGATGCTGTTCGTGCACCCCAACACGGTGCGCTACCGGCTGCGACGTGTGACCGACGTCACCGGGTGGTCACCCTCCGATGTCCGCTCGGCGTTCACGCTGCGAATCGCCCTGATTCTCGGGCGTCTGGCCGACGGCGATCTCCAGTCCTAGACTTTTGTCGGACATCAACAATTACCCCGACGGTTCTTCGTCCCTGTCCCCACGGGCGGCCGGGACCATCCACAAGAGAGAGTGTGAGGGTGCTCGTACTCGTCGCTCCCGGCCAAGGCGCTCAGACGCCCGGCTTCTTGACTCCCTGGCTCGACCTCCCCGGTGCCGCTGACCGCGTCGCCGCCTGGTCCGACGCCATCGGGCTGGACCTTGCCCACTACGGCACGAACGCCGACGCCGACGAGATCCGCGACACGGCCGTGGCCCAGCCCCTGCTGGTCGCCGCGGGCCTGCTGTCCGCCTCGGCGCTGCCGGCTGCCCCGACCTTCGGTGCCGTCGCGGGCCACAGCGTCGGCGAGATCACCGCCGCCGCCTACGCCGGCGTACTGTCCGAGGCCGACGCGCTGTCGTTCGTCCGGACCCGCGGGCTCGGCATGGCCGAGGCCGCCGCCGTCACCGAGACCGGCATGGCCGCGGTCCTCGGCGGTGACCGCTACGTGGTCGTCGCCCACCTGGAGAAGCTGGGCCTGACCCCGGCCAACATCAACGGCGCGGGCCAGATCGTGGCCGCCGGCACCATGGAGCAGATCGCCGCTCTGGAGGCCGACAAGCCCGAAGGCTCCATGAAGGTCGTCGCCCTCAAGGTCGCGGGCGCCTTCCACACGCACCACATGGCCCCCGCGGTGGCCACGCTGGAGAAGGCCGCCGAGGCCCTCTCCCCGGCGGACCCAGTGCTGAAGTACGTCTCGAACAAGGACGGCCTTGTCGTCACCACGGGCGCCGACGTCGTCGCCCGCCTGGTCGGCCAGGTCGCGAACCCGGTCCGCTGGGACCTGTGCATGGAGACGTTCGCCGAACTGGGCGTCACGGGGATCATCGAGCTCTGCCCCGGTGGCACCCTGACGGGTCTGGCCAAGCGCGCGCTGAAGGGCGTACCGAGCGTGGCTCTGAAGACCCCGGACGATCTCGACAAGGCCGCGGCGCTCGTCGCCGAACTGACGGCCTGAGAGAAGGAGCCCACACAGCATGTCCAAGATCAAGCCGGCCAAGGGCTCCCCGTACGCCCGCATCCTCGGAGTCGGCGGCTACCGCCCGACCCGCGTGGTGCCCAACGAGGTCATCCTCGAGACCATCGACTCCTCCGACGAGTGGATCCGCTCCCGCTCGGGCATCGCGACCCGCCACTGGGCCTCGCCCCAGGAGACGGTCGCCGCGATGTCGGTGGAGGCCTCGGGCAAGGCGCTGGCCGATGCCGGTGTCTCCCCCGAGCAGATCGGTGCCGTGATCGTCTCGACGGTCTCGCACTTCAAGCAGACTCCGGCCGTCGCGACCGAGATCGCGCACCGGATCGGCGCGGTCAAGCCCGCCGCCTTCGACATCTCCGCGGGCTGTGCCGGTTTCGGCTACGGTCTGACCCTGGCCAAGGGCATGGTGGTGGAAGGTTCGGCGGAGTACGTCCTCGTCATCGGCGTGGAGCGGCTCTCGGACCTGACGGACCTGGAGGACCGCGCGACGGCCTTCCTGTTCGGCGACGGCGCCGGCGCCGTGGTCGTCGGTCCCTCGGCCGAGCCGGCCATCGGCCCCACGGTGTGGGGTTCGGAGGGCGACAAGTCCGACACCATCAAGCAGACCGTGCCGTGGGACGAGTTCCGCACCAAGGACACCGCCGAGAAGTTCCCGGCCATCACGCAGGAGGGTCAGGCGGTCTTCCGCTGGGCCGTCTTCGAGATGGCCAAGGTGGCCCAGCAGGCGCTCGACGCCGCCGGGATCACCGCGGATGACCTGGACGTCTTCATTCCGCACCAGGCGAACATGCGGATCATCGACTCGATGGTGAAGACTCTGAAGCTGCCGGAGCACGTCACGGTCGCCCGTGACGTGGAGACCACCGGCAACACCTCGGCCGCCTCGATCCCGCTCGCCATGGAGCGGCTCCTGGCGACCGGAGCGGCGAAGAGCGGCGACACCGCGCTCGTCATCGGCTTCGGGGCGGGACTCGTCTACGCCGCGACGGTCGTTACCCTCCCCTAGGGCCGGGATCCACATCCCGGTCCTGTTCTACCCAGTTACCCAGAGAAGGAGCGCCACATGGCCGCCACGCAGGAAGAGATCGTCGCCGGTCTCGCGGAGATCGTCAACGAGATCGCGGGCATCCCGGTCGAGGACGTCCAGACCGAGAAGTCCTTCACCGACGACCTGGACGTCGACTCGCTGTCCATGGTCGAGGTCGTCGTCGCCGCCGAAGAGCGCTTCGACGTCAAGATCCCGGACGAGGACGTCAAGAACCTCAAGACGGTCGGCGACGCCGCGGACTACATCGCGAAGCACCAGGCCTGAGCCTGACGAGCGTTTGTCGCCACCTGGCGGTGGCGCCGTGACAATTCAGCACCCCCTGAGACGTGGAGAAAGAATTCCTGTGAGCCCGACCAATCGCACCGTGGTCGTCACCGGTATCGGCGCAACCACTCCGCTGGGTGGCGACAGCGCTTCGACCTGGGAAGGTCTGCTTGCCGGCCGTTCCGGCGTGACGCCCCTGGAGGGCGAGCGCTTCGCCGAACTCCCGGTACGCATCGCCGCCCGTGCCGCCGTGGACCCGAGCGAGGTCCTGCCCCGGCCGCTGGCCCGCAAGCTCGACCGCTCGGCGCAGTTCGCCGTCATCGCGGCGCGCGAGGCGTGGGCCGACGCCGGCTACACCGCCCCGGCCGGCGAGGACGAGAAGATCCGCCCCGAGCGCCTGGGCACGGTGATCGCCTCCGGTATCGGCGGTGTCACCACCCTGCTCGACCAGTACGACGTACTGAAGGAAAAGGGTGTGCGCCGGGTCTCCCCGCACACCGTCCCCATGCTCATGCCGAACGGCCCGTCGGCCAACGTCGGCCTGGAGGTCAACGCCCAGGCGGGCGTGCACACTCCGGTCAGCGCCTGCGCCTCCGGCGCCGAGGCCATCGGCTACGCCGTCGAGATGATCCGTACCGGCCGTGCCGACGTGGTCGTCGCGGGCGGCACCGAGGCGGCGATCCACCCGCTGCCCATCGCCGCGTTCGCCAACATGATGGCGATGTCCAAGAACAACGAGAACCCCGAGCAGGCCTCCCGTCCGTACGACAAGGGCCGTGACGGCTTCGTACTGGGCGAGGGCGCGGGCGTCGTGATCCTGGAGTCCGCCGAGCACGCCGCCGCGCGCGGCGCCCGGGTCTACTGCGAGGTGCTGGGCCAGGGTCTGTCCGCGGACAGCCACCACATCGCGCAGCCGGAGCCGACCGGCCGCGGTGTCGCGGCCGCGGTGCAGAACCTGCTCGACAACACGGGTCTCGACCCGGCCGAGCTGGTCCACCTGAACGCGCACGCCACGTCGACCCCGCAGGGCGACACGGCCGAGCTGAAGGCCCTGCGCAAGGTGCTGGGCGACGACCTCGACCACATCGCGATCTCCGCGACCAAGTCGATGACCGGTCACCTGCTGGGCGGCGCGGGCGGTATCGAGACCGTCGCGACCGTGCTGGCGCTCTACAACCGGCTGGCCCCGCCGACGATCAACGTCGACGAGCTCGACGAGGACATCGACGCGGACATCGTGCGCGGCGAGCCCCGCAAGCTGCCGGCCGACGGCCCGATCTCCGCGATCAACAACTCCTTCGGCTTCGGCGGTCACAACGTCACCCTGGCGTTCCGCACCGTCTGATCCCGTACCGCACGGCGAAGGGCCCCGCACAGCGACTGCTGTGCGGGGCCCTTCGCGTCGTACGGGTTCAGACCACCTGGTGGAGCCAGCGGACCGGGGCGCCCTCGCCCGCGTAGCGGAAGGGCTCCAGTTCGTCGTCCCAGGGCTTGCCGAGCAGTTTGGAGATCTCCGCCTCCAGGTCGGTCTCGCCGCGTGCGGACCGGGCGAGGGCGGCGCGCAGCCGGTCCTCCGGGATCAGGATGTCGCCGTGCATGCCGGTGACGGCGTGGAAGATGCCGAGCTCCGGGGTGGAGCTGTAGCGCTCGCCCTCGGCGTTCGCGCACGGCTCCGCGGTCACCTCGAAGCGCAGCAGGTGCCAGCCGCGCAGCGCGGAGGCGAGTTTCGAGGCGGTGCCCGCTTCGGCCTGCCAGGAGAACTCGGCTCTCCAGGTGCCCGGGGAGGCGGGCTGCCTGATCCAGTCGAGGTTCACCCGCACCCCGAGCACGCCCGCAACAGCCCATTCCACATGCGGGCAGAGCGCGCGCGGTGCGGAATGCACGTACAGAACTCCACGTGTCGTCACCGGGACCTCCAGTGGTGGACGAGGTCGGGAATAAACTCCAGAAAACGGACAGTATGTGACGTGATGTAATGTAACGGAAATTATTTGACATTGCGCTACGGGACCTGCGGCCGAAACGCCACGGGAAAAAGCTACCGTGCGCCAGGGGTCATGGTGTGACGTACGGTCGCTACAAGACCCGTAAACACAGAGCTTTCACTCAGCAGGACCCCCCGAACGATGAGGGGGCGACAAGGAGGAGCCCTTCCCATGCGCACCACCGCTCCGCGCCGCCGCGCGCGCCGGATCCTCGCGGGCGCGGGTGCGGCGGCCGTGCTGCTGGCCGGCACGGCGACGGGGTGCAGCTCGGGCGGGTCGCACGGCGAGGGCGAGCGGGGGGCGCAGGCCGCTCCGCGCTGGAACACGGCGCCGGCCTCGGTCGCGGCCGTGGGCGACTCCATCACACGCGGTTTCGACGCCTGTTCGGTCCTGGCCGACTGCCCGGAGGTCTCCTGGGCCACCGGGAACGACCCCGCGGTCCGCTCCCTCGCCGCCCGGCTGCTCGGGGACGCCGAGGCGCCCTCCCGCAGCTGGAACTACGCGGTGACCGGCGCCCGGATGGCGGACCTGCCGGGGCAGCTGACGGGGGCCGCCGCACACAAGCCCGACCTGGTCACGGTCATGGTGGGCTCGAACGACGCCTGCCGGCCCACGGCTTCGTCGATGACGCCGGTGGCGGAGTTCCGGGACGGGTTCGAGAAGGCCCTCGCCGGGCTCCGGGCCGCGTCCCCCTCCTCCCAGGTGTACGTCTCCAGCGTGCCGGACCTCCAGCGGCTGTGGGAGCAGGGCAAGGACCTCCCGATGGTGCGGCAGATCTGGAAGCTGGGCATCTGTCAGTCGATGCTCGCCGACCCGCTGTCGGCGGCGACGGGGGCGACGGCCCGTCGCGAGCAGGTGCGGGCGCGGGTGGTCGAGTACAACGAGGTGCTGCGCGAGGTCTGCGGGAAGGACGCGCTGTGCCGCTACGACGGCGGGGCGGTGTTCCAGTACCCCTTCGCGGCGGATCAGTTGAGCCGCTGGGACTGGTTCCATCCGGGCAAGGACGGGCAGGCACGGCTGGCGGAACTGGCGCACCGCCAGGTGACGGCTGCCGAACCGCCACGTTGACGCCACTGTGCACGGAGGGTCCGGGGGTGAGGGTCAGGCCTCGCCCCCGGACCGGCTTTCAGGGGTGATTCAGGGGTGATTTCCAGCCATTTCCGATGGTTACGGTGTGTTACGCGATGTCGAGCGTGGCCGTCAGCCGCGTGTCACCGTGCGAGTGGCTCGCGCGGACCTCGTAGGCACCGCCGATCCGCTGCCAGTCGGAGGCCTCCTGGTCCCAGATCTCGAAGGCCCGGGCGGGCAGGTCGATCACGGCCTCGACGGTCTCGCCGGGTCCCGCCGTGACGCCCGCGAAGGCCGCCAGCCAGCTTGCCGGGCGCTCCACAGTGTCGTCGACCGGGGCGAGGTAGACCTGGACGACCTCGCGGCCGGGCCGGGTACCGGTGTTGGTGAGGCGGACCCGGACCGTGTCGGCGGTGGCCTCCAGGGACTCGTACGCCCAGTCGGTGTAGCCGAGGCCGTGCCCGAAGGGGAAGGCGGGGGCCACGCCGTGCTTCTCGTAGGCCCGGTAGCCGATGAAGAGCCCCTCCCGGTACTCCAGGCGCCCCTCGGTGGGGACGACTTCGGTGACGGGCGCGTCCGCGAACCGCGCGGGCCACGTGGTGGGCAGCCGCCCGCCGGGCTCCGCGTCGCCGAGGAGTACGTCGGCCAGCGCGGCCCCGCCCTCCTGCCCGGGGAACCAGGTCAGCAGCACGGCGGCGACGTCCTCGCGCCACGGGAGCTCCACCGGGGAGCCCGCGTTGACGACGACCACGGTGTTCGGGTTGACGGCGGCGACGGCGCGCACCAGGTCGTCCTGGCGGCCCGGGAGCGTGAGGTCCTGCCGGTCGAAGCCCTCGGACTCCACGCGCTCGGTGGTGGCGACGACCACGACGGCGGTGTCGGCGGTGCGGGCGGCGGCCACGGCCTCGGCGATCAGCTCGTCGGCGTCGCTCCGCGGGCCGAGGTGGAGCAGCGAGAACATGATCGCCTTGAGCGGCAGCGCGGACACGTCGGGGACCTGGTAGGTCAGCGACACCTCGACGGGCTCGCCCTCGGTGACGATGACGCGGGCGCGCTCGCTGGGGGCCCCGAAGAAGGCCTCGAAGGGGTCGGCCTCGTTGCCCATCTCCTGGACGCCCTCCCAGAGGGTCCGCCCGTCGACCGCGAGGCTGAAGGCGCCCAGTCCGCGGGTGCCGAAGGCGTGCTCGCCGCTCTCGCGCGGGAGGAACGTACCGGTGACCTCGATGCTCGCCATGGTCTCGTACGTGGCGCCGGCGGGCAGGTCGTCGCCGATCCACTGGACCTGGCCGGTCGGCAGGCTGCCCTCGCCGACGACGGCGCCGGAGGCGTCGCGGCAGACGGCGCGGAGCTCGAAGCCCTTGTCGGCGGGGACCAGTTCGTCGGAGGGGTCGGCACCGACGGTGAAGGTCAGGGCGCCCTCCGGGAGGGCGGCGGTGAGGCCGTCGAGCGGGGAGACGATCCGCTCGGGGAAGACGGTGGCGCTGCCGCCGCCGAGGACGCGGGCATCGCGGGCCGCGGCGCCGGAGAGGGCGACGGTGCGGCCGGCGGAGGCGTCGAGCGGCAGGGCGGCCCTTCCGCCGGGCGCGGTCTCGTTGCGCACGAGGACGAAGCCGCGGGCGGCGAGCTCGCGGGCCAGCGCCTGCCCGTCGACCGGGGCCGGGGCGGTCTCGACGACGGCGGGCGCGCCCTCCAGGGCTCCGACGCGGGCGGCGAGGCGCAGGACGTTGCGCACGGCGTCGTCGACGAGGGACTCGGAGACCTCCCCGGCACGGACCGCCTCGGCGAGGGCGGGTCCGTAGACGGTGGTGGGGCCGGGCATGGCCACGTCCAGGCCGCCTTCGATGTCGCCGGTGGTGGAGCGGGCGGCCATCCAGTCGGAGACGTTGTACCCGTCGAAGCCCCATTCGCCGCGCAGGACTTCGTTCACCAGGTACCGGTGCTCGGTCATCGTCGTGCCGTTGACCTGGTTGTAGGCGGTCATGATGCCCCACGGGTGGGCGTTCGCGACGATGGCCTCGAAGGGCGCCAGGTACAGCTCGCGCAGCGGGCGCGGCGCGATGACCGAGTCGACGGTGAACCGGTCGGTCTCGGCTTCGTTGCCGACGAAGTGCTTGACGGTGGTGCCGACCCCGCCGTCCTGGACCCCGTTCACGTAGCCGCTGCCGACGGCCCCGGTGAGGTACGGGTCCTCGGAGTAGCACTCGAAGTGGCGGCCGCCGAGCGGGGAGCGGTGCAGGTTGACGGTGGGTGCGAGCAGGACGTGGACGCCCTTGCGGCGGGCCTCCTGGGCGAGGAGCCGGCCGGCGCGGCGGGCGAGCTCGGGGTCCCAGGCGGCGGCGAGCGCCGTCGGGGAGGGCAGGGCGATGGACGGGTCGTCGGCGGTCCAGCGCACGCCGCGGACCCCGATGGGGCCGTCGGACATGACCAGGGACTGCAGCCCGATCTCCGGGATCGCGGGCAGCGACCACATGTCCTGCCCTGCCAGCAGTCGGGCCTTGGTGTCGAGATCGAGCTTCCCGAGCGCCACTTCGACGACGCTGGTGCGGACCTGATCGGCATCGGTCACGGCCGTGCCTCCTCGTTGAGTGCGGTGGTGCGGTGCGGTGCCCCCATCGTGGACCCGTTACCTGTTGAACGGTAGGGTTCGTAATCTTTTCGTGATATCAAGATGACGTACGGTCCTGCTGGCAGGAGTCGTACGGGAAGGGGTGGCGGGGCGATGGTCAGGGCGAGGAGCGAGGAGCGCCGCGGGGAGATCGTCCGCGCGGCCGTCGAGGTGATCGCGGAGCGCGGCTACCGGGGCGCGTCCCTGGGCACGGTCGCCGAACGCGTGGGCCTGACCCAGCAGGGGCTGCTGCACTACTTCCCGACCAAGGAGGCGCTGCTGGTCGCGGTGCTGGAGGAGCGCGACCGCTGGGACACCGGCGGCGGCTCGCGCGCCGCGGCCGAGACCTGGCGCCTCGACCTGCTGGCCTCGCTGGTGGAGTACAACGCGATGCGCCCGGGCATCGTGCAGACCTTCTCGGCGCTGCTCGGCGAGAGCGTCACCGACGGGCACCCGGCACGGGAGTTCTTCACCGAGCGCTACGCCCAGGTCCGTGCGGAGATGGCGGCGGTGCTCCGCGCCGAGTTCGGCGACCGCCTCCCCTCGGGCCTGACCCCGGAACAGGCGGCTCCGCTGCTGACGGCCGTCATGGACGGCCTCCAGTACCAGTGGCTGCTCGCCCCCGAGTCGGTGGACATGCCCGCCGCCTTCCGCTCCTTCCTGGCCCTCCTGCGGGGCCCTGCGGACTCCTAGCGGGCGGTCGGGGCTAGGGCGGGCCGAGCAGCGGGTCGTGGACCGGGCAGGACGGCCGGCGGCGGGGCACCCGGTAGTACGCCCGGTCGCGGAGCCGGCCCGTCCAGGGCCCCGCGGTGGACGGCCGTTTGACGAGGAGGTGCCGGCTGCTGCCCGCCTCCAGGTGCCCTCGGTACTCGCCCAGCAGCGGGTCCACCGCCCCGAGGAAATCCCGTATCTGATCCTCCACCAGGCAGAACGGGCAGTCCGGGCCGGGCGGCAGGTGGAACTGCCGGCCCTCCGGCCGGGCGTCGTTGCCGAAGGCGGTGAGGACCAGCGCGCCGGTGTACGTCACGCACACGCCCATCACCTGGGGCCCCTCGGAGCCCGCCACGTGCCCCACGAGCTCCCGGAAGCGGGCGGTGTCCACGCGCTCGATGCGTTCGAGCGCGGTCCGGGCCGCGGCCACGATGTTGACCACGGCCGCCACCAGGGAGACCGCGACGACCGCCGGCACCGCCCACGGCGGCCCGTCGTCCCACAGCAGCCACAGCATTCCCGCGTTCAGCACGACCATGAAGGCCACGGCCGCCCGCAGACCCGCGCCGGACGTCCGCACGACGCGGTACGCGAGGACCAGGAAGGCCCCGGTGAGGACGGGCTGGACCCAGTCGGGGGCCGTCACCAGGCTGAACCGTCACGTCGCATCGGATACCCCCCGCACGCCGGAACCGTCGACCGCGCTGCGTGAGCGCGTCGTTACAGCATCCCTCCGCCCCGCCGGTACGTCGACCCCCCGGAAGGGCCCGGGCACCACCCGGCTGGCATCCTCGGCCGAATGAAGATCGCCGCAGCCCAGATGACCTGTGTCCCCGCCGATGTCCACGCCAACGTCGCGCGGGCCGCCGCTCTCGCCGCCGCGGCCCGCGAACAGGGCGCCGCACTGGTGGTGTTCCCCGAGTTCACGCTCACCGGTTACGAACCGGACGCGCTGGCGGCCGACCCCGGCCTGTGGACGGCAGCCGACGACCCGCGCCTGGACCCGCTGCGCTCCGCCGGCATCGCCACGGCCGTCAACGTCGCCCTGCCCACCGCCGGCCCGCGCCCCGCCATCGCGACGCTGGTGCACGACGCGGACGGCGCGCACGTGACCACGTACGCGAAGCAGCACCTCTTCCGGCACGAGCAGGACGTCTTCGCGCCCGGCACGGGCGACGGGCGCTTCGAACTCGGCGGGATCCGCTTCTCCTTGGGCATCTGCTACGACAACCACTTCCCCGAACTGCCCGGCCGGGGCGCGGCCGACGGCTGCCGGGTGCACCTGGCGAGCTCCCTGTACGGGACGGGCGACGGGATCGGCGAGCGCGCCACCGTGTACCCGGGGATCGCGAAGGAGCACGGCCTGTACGTGGTCCTCGCCAACCACGTCGGCCCGGCGGGCCCGTGGACCGGCTGCGGCCGCGCGGCCGTGTGGGCCCCGGGCGGCTCCCTGCTCGCCGAGGCGGACGACCGTACGCCGTCGGTGGTGACCGCCGAGGTCGGCCCCGCCGCCTGACGTGGTGTGCGGGCCAGGCGGGGTGCGCGTGGCGGGCGGGGTGCGTCAGGCGGTGCTTCAAGCCGTGCTTCAGGCCGGCTCGGGCACCTTCACCTCGCGGTCCGGACGCGGGGCGTCGAGGTCCGGGAGCTGCGGCGCGGCGGCCTTGCGGTCCGAGACCAGGGCGGGCACGACGAGGGCGAGGGCCGCCACGGCGTACACACCGGTCCAGAAGACCCAGCCGCCGGGCGGGGCCCAGTGCGCCGAGGTCGGCACCCACGAGGCCTTGTTGCCGACGGCGAACCGGCGCAGCGTCCAGTAGAACGCCGCCACGTTGGCCAGCGCCAGGCCTCCGACGCAGAGGCCGACCAGCCGCCGCCAGGGGAAACCGCGGGCGGGGACGCGCGTGGCGCAGATCAGCACGGCCATCAGCGGCAGGCCGACGGCGAAGGGCAGCAGGTAGCGGCCCTGCCACACCATGCCGATCCGCTCCGCCTCCGAGGCCTGCGCGGCCACCGGCACCATCACGATGGCCACCAGCATGCCGACCACCGCCAGCACGTCCCGCTTGTGGCCGTAGACCAGGGCCAGCGCGACGAGCGTCGCGAGCACCCCCATCCACACCAGGTACAGGAGGGCCGGGCCGGGGGTGTCCAGCCAGCCGAAGAAGCCGACCATCTGCTTGATGTACCAGTCGGTGTTGCCGAGGGTGCGCTTCGCGGCCACGCCCGCGGTGAGCGAGTCGGGGATGTCTATCTTCGAGCGGTCCGGGTGCCTCGCCGCCCAGTACAGCGCACCGGCCGTCGCCAGGCCCAGCAGGGCCGTCCAGAGCCACAGGGCCTTGCGGCGCAGCACGGATCCCAGCACCCCGCGCCGCTGCGTCAGCAGCAGGCAGAAGACCACCGCTCCGCCGAACCAGATCAGTCCGAGGGGCCGGATGTTGATCAGGACCAGGCCGCCGGTGCCCAGCCTGGCCAGCCGCCGGTTCAGCAGCACCGGGTCGGGTGACAGGACGATCGACAGCAGGGCCGTCCACACCAGGATCCCGGCGGCGATCTCGCCGCCGCTGGGGTTGAGCATGCCGGACATGTAGAGCGTCATCGGCGTGGTGGCGGCGAGGACGCCGAGCACGGCCAGCGAGCGGCGCCGCCATTCGGCGGCCGTGACCACCGCGCTCGCCAGCAGGGCCGAGCAGAGCAGCGCCGACATGAAGCGCATGAGGTACAGCCCCTTGGGGCCGTCGGCGAGCAGGCTGGGCCAGCCGGTCGCCAGGTAGTACGCCGGGTGGTAGCGGCCGGCCGCCGTGGGGACCTGGACGATCTTCTCGGAGTCGCCGAGCGAGGGCGCGCAGGACGCGGGCTGGGACTGGCGCCACGCGTAGCACTCGTGCACCGTGGCCAGGTTCCCGTACCACTCCGGGAGCTGCATCCCGGCCTCGGCGAACTGCCCGTCGATTCCCGCCACCCGGTGCGGGACCATCACCAGGGGTCCGCTGATCTGGCCCCGGGCGGCGGCCGCGGCACGGATGAAGTGCGCGTGTTCGTCGGGCGAGCCGCCGATGGGGCTGGCGGCGGACCAGGAGCCCGTGAGCGCGAAGAACAGCGCGAACGAGATCAGCCAGAGCCGCCTGGGTGTGCCGGCGGACCAGTCGGCCAGCCGCGTCAGTGCGGAGTTCATCGGTTCCCCCGGGTCATCGGATGAAGCTCAGCCAGCTCTGGTCGCCGTCCTTGGAGCAGGTGCCGCCGGGCGCGTACTTCGGGCAGCTGCCGTCCTGCTCCGTGATGGTGTGCGAGACCCACGGCAGGATTCGGTACGTGTTCTCCTTGGCCGGCATGTAGCGGTCGGCCATCGAGGAGGAGACGGTGCCGAGGAGCAGCAGCAGGGCGCACAGGGCTCCGATCACCGCGCCCTCGCGGCCCGGGAAGCCGGTGCCTTCCGTGGTGCTCGCGGATTCGGCGCGGCGCGCGGCCATCCGCTGCGAGACCAGGTGGACGACCAGTGCGCACAGCAGCAGCCCGCAGTAGAGGAGCTGGTTGTTCGTGCGGGTGTAGAGCTGGACGGTCTGCGTCTCGTACATGTGCGAGGCGATGTACATGCGCATCACCCAGGCGCTGATGAACATCGCGGCGACGGTGACCACCATCGGCCTGCGGATGCCCAGCCAGATCGCGGCGCCGAGGCAGACGAAGGTGACCAGGGCGAACAGGCCGACCCCGCCGTACTCGCCGGGCGGCGGCCACTCGCCGACCTTGCCGGGCATGTCCGTGCGCCACATGAGGTAGTACGCCGGGTCGGTGAAGTTGTCGAACCGGAAGTTGTAGTCCTTGGTGGTCTGGCCCTCGGTCAGCATGACCGCGAGGTAGCGGCCGGCGACCACGAGGAAGGCCCCCAGGGAGGCGCCGAGGAAGGCGGCGCCCTTGAGCCGGCCGAGCCGGCCGGTCCGCCACGGGAAGTACAGCAGCGCGGCGAACAGGACACCGGCCGCGCTCCACAGGAACCAGCCCGAGTAGGTGAGGAACAGCACGCCGAGCAGCGCGCCGAATCCGGCCCCCTTGAGCAGGAGCGGCCGCCAGCCCTGCGTGCCGCTGCGGCTCAGCGACACCACCATCGCCACCAGGACCGGCACGAGCACCACGAGCACGGTCTGGCTGTACGGCTTGTACGCGTCGATCAGTGCGAAGGCCGGGGCCACGCCGAAGGCGAGGGCCCGGACCGGGCCGAGCAGCATGCGCCAGCAGAGGTAGACCAGCGGCCCGAAGGCGGCGGCGCCGAGGATCTGGAGGTCCTTGAACGCGTACGCGGTGTTGCCGCCGCGGAACCACTCGGCGTAGTAGCCGAGGGTGTAGAGGGGGGCCGGCGGGTAGACCGGCGAGCCCGAGGGGCGGCCGTTGGCGACCGCGTGGGCCCACTCGACGATGCGGCCGCTGTCGCCGTTGAGGCCGAACATCGGCCAGGGCGTCCCGTGGAGGGCGACGACCGCGCCGGCCGCGACGAAGCCGCTGGCCAGGCCCGCGAGGGCGGCGGCAGCGATCCGGGCGGCCAGGTCGAAGTGCCGGCCTCCCCGCAGCCGCATGGCCAGCGCCACCGCGCCGATGAACAGCAGACCGACGAGCGCGAACCGCAGCTGGATCGCGGCGAGGCCGCTGACCTGCGCGATCCGGTCCAGGGGGTTGAGCTTGAAGCGGACGGCCAGCAGCGGGAGCACGAGCGCGGCGCCGAACGCGACGACGGCTTCGAGGAGCAGGAGCGTGCCGCGGGAACCGAGACCGCGCCGGACGGCGGGTATCGGGCGGTCGGGCGCGGCCGGTCCGCCCGGGGGCAGCACGGCGACCGTGCCCTCGGTACTGACTGTCACTGCTGTGTCCCTACTGCTGGTCGGTCCTCGGCCCGGTGGCCGGTCGTGGCTCGGCAAGCCGCTGCCCGGCTCCGGGCTTCTCCCCGAAGCTGCGGGCCGGGGCGGACTCAAGGGCAGTGGGAGACGGCCTCGGCACTTGCTGCCGCCATGCATACTACGGGCCCACCGGGGGGTGACGGAGGCCGGTGGCTGATCACGAGTCGGCTACGCGGAGTCCGGTAGCAGATGCTTTGTACCCCACTCCCCCAGGGACTCCAGGGCCGCGTTCAGGCTCTGGCCCAGCGGGGTGAGGGAGTACTCGACGCGCGGCGGAACCTCCTCGTGCACCTCGCGGTGGACGATGCCGTCCGATTCCATCTCGCGCAGCTGCGCGGCGAGCACCTTCTCGGAGACGCCGGGGACGAGCCTGCGCAGTTCGCCGAAGCGGCGTCTCGGGCTCTGCTCCAGCTCCCACAGGAGCGAAACCTTCCATTTGCCGTCGATCACCGACATCGCCGCGGCGATCCCGCAGTGATCGGCACCGGGCCTTCGTGTCACCGCCATCGCGCACCCCTCCCCACCTGTTCGCTCACCTTGGGGTAACCACCCACTCCAAAGTGCGTACTTGAGCGCCTCACAGCCTGCCAGCAGGCTAAACGCCATGACTGACAACACACCTCGGAACTCGCTCACCCTGCTCGGACTCGGCGACATGGGCACCGCCCTCGCCCGCACCTGGCTCGCCGCCGGACACCGGCTCACCGTCTGGAACCGCACCGCCGCCAAGGCCGGGGCACTGGCCGCCGAAGGGGCCACCGTCGCCGCGAGCCCCGCCGAGGCCGTCGCCGCGAACGGGCTCGTCGTGGTCTGCCTGCTGGACGACTCCTCCGTCGGCTCCGCCCTGGACGGCGTCGACCTGACCGGCAAGGACCTGGTGAACCTGACCACCGGCACCCCGGCCGAGGGCCGGGCGCGGGCCGCCTGGGCCGAGGAGCGCGGGGCCCGGTTCGTGGACGGCGGGATCATGGCCACGCCGAGCATGATCGGCGCGCCCGAGGCCGGCGGGTACGTCTTCTACAGCGGCTCGCGCGCCCTCTTCGACACCCACCGGACGACCCTGGAGGTCCCGGCCGGGGCCCGTTTCGTCGGCGAGGACGCCGGTCACGCCGCCCTGCACGACGTGGCGCTGCTCAGCGCGATGTGGGGGATGTTCGCCGGCATCTCGCACGCCTACGCCCTGATAGAGGGCGAGGACATCGCCCCGAAGGACCTGGCTCCGCTGCTGTCCGAGTGGCTGGGCGCGATGGGCTTCTTCATCGGCAAC
Source organism: Streptomyces sp. NPDC090045 (assembly GCF_044747975.1). NCBI lineage: Bacteria > Bacillati > Actinomycetota > Actinomycetes > Kitasatosporales > Streptomycetaceae > Streptomyces > Streptomyces sp. NPDC090045. Next base: position 561,616 of record NZ_JBIVFA010000001.1, on the reverse strand, counting down.
GCCGCCGAGCGGCTGACCTCGCGGGACTTCACCTCGGGCGTGGTGTCCAACCTGGCCATGCAGGTCACGGGCACCGGCACGATGCTGCGCACCTCCGAGGAGCAGGGCGTCAGCACCGAGCTGGTCTCCCCGTACGTGGACCTGCTGCGGCGCCGGCTGGCCGCCGACCCGGCCGCGCACGGCGGGGAGGACACGACGGGGGCCATCCTGCTGCTGAAGCGGTAGCGGGCCCGGGCCGCGGCCCGGCGGTTACGAGTACGCGGGCGGCGGCGGTCCGAAACCCGCGGGAGCGGTTTCGGCAGCCGGAGCCTCGTCGGTACGCAGGAGGTCGCGCGCCATGAGGGTGGCCCCGGCCACCGCGCCCGGCATGAGGAACACCGCGACCAGCGGTACCAGGAACGACAGCACCAGCGGCACCCCGAAGCCGAGCACCAGCATCCGCCGCGACCGCAGCAGCTCCAGCCGCTCGGGCAGCTCCACCTTGCGCCGCTGCAGGGCCACGGCGGTGAGCTCCTGGGTCAGGAAGTACCCGGAGACGCAGAACCCGAGCGCCGGGACCACGGTCTGCCCGATCACCGGGATGAAACCGAGGGCGAAGAGCAGGATCCCGTACAGGAGCACCCTCGCGAGCACCTTCACGCTGTCCCGTGCCGAGATCCACAGCTCCAGCCAGAGCGGCAGCCCGGACTTCGGGACCTCGCCGCCCTCGCTGCGGTCGACCTGCTCCGAGAGGGACTCGTAGAAGGGCTGGCCGATCAGCAGGGTCACGGCGGTGAAGGTGATCACCGCGAGGAAGAGCCCGAGGCCGAAGACCAGCGTGGTCAGGAAGCCGCGGAAGAGCCCGAGCCACGGCTTGGACCAGTCGTCGGCGAACGGGGTCGCCCAGGCGGTCAGGTCGTCGGCCCCGTAGCCGAGCCCGATCAGCGCGCCGGCGTAGAGGACCAGCGAGACGAGCCCGGGCAGCAGCCCGAAGCCGAACCACCGGCCGTGCCGGAACACCCATCGCTGTCCGGCCAGCAGATACCGGAAGCCCCCCGCAAGATCGCGCATGGGGCCAGTTTACGGCTGCGGTCCACGGCGAAGGCCGCACCCCTGACGGGGTGCGGCCTTCGCTGAGCGGTGCCGGATCAGACGGCGAGCTCAACGGTGATGTTGCCGCGGGTCGCCTTGGAGTACGGGCAGACCTCGTGGGCCTTCTCGATGAGGTCCTTGGCGGTGGCGGCGTCCACGTTGGGGATCACGGCGGAGATCTTGACGATCAGGCCGAAGCCCTCGTCGTTCTTGCCGATGCCGACCTCGGCGGTGACCGTGGAGCCGGAGATGTCGGCGTTCACGTTCTTGGCGACGACACCCAGGGCGCCCTGGAAGCAGGCGCTGTAGCCGGCGGCGAACAGCTGCTCCGGGTTGGTGCCGGCGCCGCTGCCGCCGAGCTCCTTCGGCGGGTTCACGACGACGTCGAGCTGGCCGTCGTGGGTGGCGACGCGACCGTCACGGCCGTTCTCGGCGGTGGCTACGGCGGTGTACGCGACGTCGGACTGCTGGATGGACATGTAAGGAAATCCTCCTGGTAATCGCCGCGACTCGCGCCCACGGTCACGACGGTGTGCAGTGAGCCTAACCGGTGAAGGAAACGATCATCTTTCCGGTGTTCTCGCCGCGCAGCATGCCGAGGAAGGCGGACGTCGCGTTCTCGACGCCCTCGACGACCGTCTCGTCGTACCGGAGCTCACCGGAACGCAGCCATCCGGCGACGTCCTGGACGAACTGCGGCTGCAGGTCGGCGTGGTCGTTGACGAGGATGCCCTGGAGCCGCAGCCGCTTGCCGATGACCTGCATCAGGTTGCGCGGGCCGGGGGCGGCCTCGGTGTCGTTGTAGCCGGCGATCGCGCCGCACAGGGTGGCCCGGCCGTTCACGTTCAGGGAGGAGATGGCAGCCTCCAGGTGGTCGCCGCCGACGTTGTCGAAGTAGACGTCGATGCCCTCGGGGGCGGCGTCCCGCAGCTGCTCGGCGACGGGGCCGTTCTTGTAGTTGAAGGCGGCGTCGAAGCCGTACTTCTCTGTGAGCAGCGTCACCTTCTCGTCCGAGCCGGCGGAGCCGATGACCCGGGAGGCGCCCTTGATCTTGGCGAACTGGCCGACGAGGCTGCCGACCGCACCGGCCGCGCCGGAGACGAAGACGGCGTCGCCCTCCTTGAAGGAGGCGACCTCGAAGAGGCCGGCGTAGGCGGTCAGGCCCGGCATGCCGAGGACGCCGAGGTAGGCGGAGAGCGGGGCGAGCGAGGCGTCCACCTTGACGACGTGCGCGGCGTCGAGGTCCGCGTACTCGCGCCAGCCCAGCATGTGCAGGACGTGGTCGCCGACGGCGAAGCCCTCGGCGGCGGAGGCGACGACCTCACCGACGGCACCGCCCTGCATCGGCTCGTCCAGCTGGAACGGCGGGACGTAGGACTTCACGTCGTTCATCCGGCCGCGCATGTAGGGGTCCACGGACATGTGGAGGTTGCGCACGAGAATCCGGCCGGCGGCGGGCTCCGCGGACACGGGGACCTCGCGCAGGGCGAAGTCCTCGGCCACGGGCCAGCCCTGCGGGCGACGGACGAGGTGCCACTCGCGGCTCACGGCGGGGATCTCAGACATGGGGCGCTCCTCGTAAGAACGAATTTGCTTCACTAGGTGAAACAACCATGCGCCTGGATATTTCATGTTGTCAAGTAAATGGGTACGCTGGTTCCATGCCCAGTCGTCGCACAGACCCAGTGACCGTCGAGGTCGTCGAGCTCATCGGCGACGTCGTGGCCCGCTACCACATGGAGTACGAGCACGCGGCCGCCAGCCACCAGCTGACCGGCGCGCAGGCCAAGGTGCTGAACATGCTCTCCCTGGAGCCGACGCCGATGCGCCGCATCGCCCAGAAGCTGAGGTGCGAGCCCTCGAACGTGACCGGGATCGTCGACCGGCTGGAGACCCGCGGCCTGGTCGAGCGCCGCCCGGACCCGGCCGACCGGCGGGTCAAGCTGGCCGCGCCCACCGAGGAGGGGCTGCAGACCGCGGAGCGGCTGCGCGAGTCGCTGGACTTCGCGCGCGAACCGCTGGCCGGACTGTCCCCGGCGGAGCGGGCGATGCTGCGGGACCTGCTCAAGCGGATGCTCGACGGGTAGGGGCTCGGAGAGCAGGGGGCCGGGAGCAGGGGGCCGGGAGCAGGAGGCCGGACGCCTCTGGTCAGTCGCCCCAGCAGAGCATGCCGAGGAAGCCGCAGTCCTTGGTCGGCGTGGGCGAGGGCTTCGGCGGGACCGGAGGCGGCGGCGTCTGCGTGGTCCCGGTGATGCTCTGGGAGGGCCGGCCCGACGTACTGGGCTGTACGGATCCCCCCGGGCCGGGGGTGCCGGAGGCCGGCCCGGACGTCGCGGGGGCGGGGGCGGAGGGGCTCGGACCCGGCTGGGTGACGCCCCCGGAGGGCGCCCCGGACCCGGACTTCTTGGTGCCCGCGGGGGCGGCCTTCGTGGTGGTCTTCCCGGACCCGGTGGGCGCCCCGGCCGTCGGCGCGTCCGGCAGCGGGGCGGGCTGCTGCGGGCCGTCGTCGGTCAGCACCACGGTGGCGGCCCGGTCGGTGCGCTGCCCGTCGGTGGCGATGTGGGCCACCGCCAGCGACCCCCCGAGCGCGACCGCCAGGCCGAGCCCGATGGTCAGGACGGTCCGGCGGCGTCTGCGGTGGGTGGCCCGGCGGCGCGCGCCCTGCCTGCGCTCGTTCGGCGCCGACAGCACGACCAGCGAGTCGGCGTACACGTCGGCCAGCACCGGCGGCGGCTCCGCTGCGGGCGCCACGGGGGCGGCCTGCGCGGCGGCGGGCGCGGCGGGTATCAGGTACTCGGCGGGCGTTCCGCATCCGGCGCACGCCAGTGCGCCGTTGAGGTGCCTCCGGCATGCGTGGCAGTAGTTCATGGCGCCCGCAGGCTACGTGGTGAGCGGCAACATCCGTATTCCGAGAACGTAAGGATCCTGTGTGGAATCGTTGCTTCCATGACTTTCTTCGGTCCGGCGGCCTTCCAGTTGGTGCTGTTGCGGCGGATGTCGGATTTCCAGCCGGAACTCGCCGACGAGGCCCGCCGCCGGCTCGGCGCCTCGCTCGCGGACCAGCGGGAGGCCAACAAGCACTGGCAGGCGATGGTCCGGTCGCCCCGCTCCCGAGGCGCCCTGGCCCGGTACCGCTCGGTGCTCGGACCGGCGGAGTCCGCCGAGCGCCGCACGATCGGCGATCTGGAGTGCGAGGCCCTGCTGTGGCCGCTGCCCCTCTGGCCGGACCTGCGCTTCGAGGTGCTGGCCGCGCCGGACGGGGCGGTGTGGAACGAGTGGCTGGTGCGGGCGCCGGGCGCGCGGGGGCCCGTACTGGAGACGCCGGACGACCTGCGGCCCTGGTCGGCGACGGTCGACGAGGTGGCGCGGGCCTTCGCCCCGGTCCGGCCGATGGAGGGCACCGCCCCGACGCGCTGGCGCCTCGCCTTCGCCGCGCGGGGCAGGCCGTGCGTGGCGGAGTTCACGTACGGCCTGCTCCAGCGGGTCGCGGTCGAGGGTGCTTAGTCCCGTACGGGTTCAGGAGGCGAGGAAGGCGCGGACGCCCGCCGAGGTGCCGTCGTCGCCGAGCAGGTCGTTGTGCTTGAGGCAGCCGACCGGGGTGTTGGCGGCGCCGGTCAGCGGCACGCTGTCGTCCGGGTTGACCACCTCGTCGCAGTTCGACCAGAAGGTCGCGTACTTCACCGCGCCCGGGGTCTCGTCCCCGCCGTTCAGGTTCTTCACCACGTACGACCCGGGGGTCATGTCCCGGCAGGCCTGGTCCCACAGGGCGCAGGCCCACGCGGTGGAGGTGCCGCGGTTGGGGCCGGCCAGCGACACCCAGTGGTCCACGGTGGCCGTGCCGCCGCCGAACTTCACGTACCAGCGGCTCACGAGCGAGCCGAAGGAGTGCGCGACGACGTCGACGCGGGCGGCTCCGGTGTCCCGGCGGACCTGGTCGACGTAGGCGGCGAGCCGCCCGGCGAGGACCTCGTTGACGGACTGGTGGGTGTCGTAGCCCCAGGAGAAGAGCTCGGAGTCGGCGTATCCGGCGGCGCGCAGGTCCCCGCGCAGGGCTCCCCAGACGCCCGGATCGGCGTTGTAGCCGTGCACGAAGATCACCGGATTGCGCGATGACGCCTGGTCAGAGGCGGGGGCGGGGACCCGGTCGGCGGCATGGGCCGAGATCGGCGCCGTCAGCGCCAGGCAGAGCGTCAGGAGTGCCGGCAGTCTCTGTCGGGCCGTCAGCATCGGGTCCCCTTTACCTTGTTACGCGTGAGTAGCGCGTGCGGTGCGGGCATGGTGCTGCCTGTCGGTACAGAAATCCACCCCCATGCAGGCGCGCCGCACCCCCGGCCGGAGCAGCCCAACAAGCGGTGAGACCCATATGTCCGAGATGATATGGAAAGTGACCGGCATTTCCGCCGGTCCTCTTGCGTCAGCGCTCTCGGGAGGATCTGCCGTGACCGTCAGTCTTGAGCAGTTGCGCCGCTGCCACGTCGCCGTCGACCTGGGGGCGGCAAGGACCCGCGTGTACGTCAAGGGCGCCGGCCTCGTGGTCGACGAGCCCAGCGTCGCCGCGGTCAACACGCGCACCGGCGCGCTCATCGCCGTCGGAACCTTCGCCGAACGGATGACCGGCCGCACGCCCGACTACATCCGGGTCGTACGCCCCGTCTCCGGCGGCACCGTCGTCGACATCGAGATGGCCCAGCGGATGCTGCGTCACCTCCTCGGCGAGAAGCTCCGGCGCGCCCTGCGCCGCAAGCCCCGGCTGCGGGCCGCCGCCTGCACCCCGCACGACGCGGACCCGCTGGCCCAGCGGGCCACCGTGGAGACCCTCGTCGGGCTCGGCGCCCGCCGCGTCGAACTGGTCGACACCCTGATCGCGGCGGCCGTCGGCTGCGGACTGCCCGTGGAGCAGCCGACCGCGACGATGATCATGGTGTGCGGGGCCGCGGCCACCCAGGTCGCCGTCCTCTCCCTCGGCTCGATCGTCACCGCGGAGCGGATCCCGGTCGGCGGCGAGGCCATCGACCACGCGGTCGTCCAGCACCTGCGGCACGCGCACGAGCTGATGCTGCCCAGCCAGGCCGTCCGGCCGCTCCAACTGGCCCTGCACGGCAACGGCATCACCGACGAGGGGCCGGCCCACACCCTGATCCACGGCCGCGACGTGGCCACCGGACTGGCGCGTTCCGTCCACGTGGACACCGCCGCCGTACGGGACGCCATCCACACGCCGCTGACCGCCGTCCTCGACGGCATCGGCAAGGTGCTGCGGGACTGCCCGCCGGACCTGGTCGCGGACCTGACGGACCGGGGGATCATGATGGTGGGCGGCAGCGCCCTGCTGCCGGGCCTGGACCAGATGCTGCGGGACGCCACCGGAATGCCCGTCGCCATCGCGGAACGGCCGGACGTGTGCGCCGTACTCGGTCTCGGCGCGATGCTCGAAGGGAAGATCGCCCCCATGGTCCTCAACCCGCTGGCCGAATGACGGACTCCGGGCAGGAGCCCGAGGAGGACACGAGGTTCGAAGAGGAGTCCGACAAGGAGTTCGACGAGGAGGGCGCGAGCCTCCCGGTGCTGCTGGATGCCGTCCTCAGCGTCGGCTCCGAGCTGGAACTGCAGGCCACCCTCCAGCACATCGTGGACTCGGCGACCGAGCTGTGCTCGGCGCGGTACGGCGCGCTCGGGGTCGTCGACCCCGAGCGCGCCCGGCTGACCGAGCTGTTCACGGCCGGTCTGACCGAGGCCGAGCGGGCCGCGATCCCCCGCTTCCCGGACGGGCGCTCCGGGCTGCTCGGAGCGCTCATCAGCGACCCGCGCCCGCTCGTGCTGGACGACCTCGCCCAGGATCCCCGGGCGGCCGGTTTCCCGCCGGGGCACCCTCCCATGCACAGCTTCCTGGGCGTCCCGATCCGGGTGCACACGGAGGTCTTCGGCAATCTCTACCTCACCGAGAAGCGCGGCGGCGGCCCCTTCACGGACGAGGACCTCGCCCTGGTACGGGTGCTGGCCTCGCAGGCGGGCATAGCGATCGGCAACGCCCGGCTGTACGAGACCGCGCGCCGCCGGGAGCGCTGGATCGACGGCGCCGCCGCGGTAACCACGACCCTGCTGGCCGGACGCCCCGCGGCCGACGCCCTGATGTGCGTGGCCGAACGGGCCCGGCTGCTCGCGGACGCCGCGGCCGGCGTGGTGCTCCAGCCGACCCCCGAGGGCGGCATGGAGATCGTCGCCGCCTCCACCCACGGGGACCCCGGTGACCTGGTCGGCACCGCGATCGCCCCCGGCAGCCCGGTCCTCACGCAACTCCTCGGCGGCGAGCCGGTCTTCATCGAGGACTCGGCGACGGACCCCCGGATGACCACCCACGTGCGGGAACGTTTCGGCCCGAGCATGATGCTCCCCCTCCAGAGCGGCGGCCAGCTGATCGGCACCCTGGCCCTGCCGCGCGCCCGGGGCGGCCCCCCGTACGACGCGGTGGACCGGCTGCTCGCCTCGCAGTTCGCCTCCCAGGCCGCACTGGCGCTCGTCCTCGCGGACGCCCAGCACGACCGGGAGCAGCTCGCCGTGTACGAGGACCGCGACCGGATCGCGCGGGACCTGCACGACCTGGTGGTCCAGCGGCTCTTCGCCACCGAGATGATGCTGGAGAGCACCCGGCGGCGCGCCGCGAACGCCCCGTCCGGAGACACGGTGGGCGAGGAACTCGGCCACGCCGTCGACGAACTGGACTCCACCATCCAGGAGGTCCGCACGGCCATCTTCGCCCTCCAGCAGCCGCCGACCGAGGCCCCGACCACCTTCCGGGGACGGGTCCTGCGCGAGACGGGCGGGGCGGCCGTCCTGCTCGGCTTCCAGCCGTCGGTGCACTTCGCGGGCGCGGTGGACGCCCTGCTGCCGGACCCGGTCGCGGCCGACCTCCTGGCCTCCCTCCGCACCGCCCTGGCCGCGGCGCACCGGCGCAGCGGGGTCACCTCCATCGAAGTGGTGGTGGACGCGACCCCGTCCCGGGTCCGCCTGACGGTGGCGGACGACGGGCGTACGGAGTCGGGCACCCGGGGCACGTCGGTGACGTGGGAGTCGGCGCTGTAGGAGGCCTGGCGGGGCGGGGGCTGGGGCGGGGGCTTACGTCTGGCCGGGGCGCTTGGCCGCGCGGAGGGCGAGCCGGGTGTTGGACTGGGCCACGCCCGCCTCCCGTTTCAGCCGGCGGAGCAGCCCGTCGAGGGCGGCGGGGTCGGCGGCCCGGGCGCGTACGAGGTAGTCGTGCTCGCCGGTCACGTGCACGGCCTCGGTGATCCCCGGGAGCCTGGCGACCTGCCGCTCGAACTCCTCGTTGGTCGTGTCCTGGCGCAGGGTGACGTCGATGAAGACGACGAGCCCGCCGGCGGTGTCGGCGGCCGGATCCACCACGACGGTGAACCCGCGGATCACCCCCTCCCGGCGCATCCTCCGCACCCGGTCGGCGGTGGCGTTGGCACTGAGGCCGACGCGGACGCCGAGGTCCCGGTACGAGATCCGCGCATCCTGCTGCAGGATGCCGAGGATTTCCCTGTCGAGGCGGTCCATACCGCGATTCTCGCAGCCGGGCCCGGTATTCGCGCGCATCCGTCGGGTACCGGGGCCGACCCTCGCCCTATGAGCGAACTGATGACACCGGCCCTGGCGGGCGCGGTCGCGGGCCTGGGCGTGGCGATGCCGATGGGGGCGATGAGCGTCCTGCTGCTCCAGGAGGCCATGCGGCACCGCCGTACGGCGATGGCCGCGGCCGCGGGCATCGCCGTGGTCGACCTCGGCTACGCGGCGCTCGCCACCGCCGTCGGCCCGTGGGTGGCCTCGTACGTCTCCCCGGTGGAAGCCTGGGTCCGCCTGATCTCGGCCGCCATCCTCCTCACCATCGCCACCCACGGCCTCTCCACTTCAACCCGCCCAACCCCAGCCCTGCCGCAACCCCCGGCTCCACCGACACCTCCAGCCCCGCCGCCACCTCCAGCCCCTCCGGCGTTTGAGGAGCGGGGTCCGGGGCGGAGCCCCGGCAGCGGCGTCGCGCCCGGCACGGGAACCCGCACGCACCCCGCAGCCAAGGCATTCGCGCGCTACCTCGGCCTCACCGCCCTCAACCCCACCACCGCCCTCTACTTCGCCGCCCTCACCACCGCCCAGGGCGCCACCCTCCGCACCGGCCCGGCCGGAGCCGCCTTCCTCCTCGGCGTCGGCGCGGCCTCGCTCCTCTGGCAGCAGGCCCTCGTCGTCCTCGGCTCGCTCGCCGGCACCCGCATCTCCGACACCGCCCGCGCCTGGACCTTCCGCCTCGGCTACGGCCTGGTCGCCGCCTACGCCCTGAAGATCGCCTTCCCCCTCCCGTCCCTCGGGTGACCAGGCCCCGCGGGACGGCTCGGAGCGGCCCGGGGGTGACCTGCGGGTGCCCACGGGGCGATGCCGGATACGGCGCCGCGGCCCTGTTCCCCCCGGTCCGCCCCCTGGCCGCCCCCCTGCCCCTGCGCAGCGCCCCTCGCGGCCGGCACCGCACCCCCTAGGGTGACCCCGTGACGACGACCCGCCTCTCGGCCCGCGCGGCCATCGCCTCCGTGACCGACCCCGGCAGCTTCGCCGAACTCCCCGCCCTCCGGCGGGAGTCCCCCGCCGACGGCCCCCTGGCCTGGACCGGCTACGACGACTCCCGCGCCCGCGCCGCCGACCGCACGGGCGAGCACGAGTCCGTCGTCGTCGGCACCGCCCTGATCGGCGGCCACGAAGCCACCGTCGTCTCCTTCGAGTTCGGCTTCCTCGGCGGGTCCCTCGGCGAACGCACCGGAGACCGGCTCGAAGCCGCGTACATCCACGCCCGCGCGCACCGCCTCCCCCTCGTCTCGCTCATCGCCACCGGCGGCTCCCGCATGCAGGAGGGCATGCTCGCGCTGACCCAGCTCCAGCGCGTGGCCCGGCAGAGCGTCCTGACGCGGGCCGCGGGCCTCCCCCAGCTGGCCGTCCTGCGCGATCCGACCACCGGCGGCGGCTGGGCCACCCTCGGGGCCGGGGCCGACGTCGTCCTCGCGCTGCCCGGTGCCCAGGTCGGCTTCGCCGGCTCCCGGGTGCGCCCGGCCGACGCGGATCCGGCTGCCTACTGCGCCGAGGGGCAGTTCGCCGCCGGTCACGTGGACGCCGTGGTCCCCGCCGCCCATCTGCCGGGCACCCTCGCGAACTGGCTCCGCGTCCTGGCCGCGCCCCGCTCCGGCGGGCCGGTCGAGCCGCCGGCCGCGCTGGCCGACGTAGCTCCGCCCGCCACCGGCTGGGACGCCGTACGGCAGGCCCGCGACCCCGGCCGGCCGCGCGCCGAGGCGTACCTGGACGCGTACTTCGACCTCCGCCTGCACCTCTCCGGGGACCGGGCCGGCGGCACGGACCCGGGCATGCTGTGCGGTTTCGGGCTGCGGGAGGGCCGGGCCGTTGCCTACGCCGCCCAGTGCGGCACCGCCACCCGCCCGGCGGGCTACCGTACGGCCGCCCGCGTCATCCGCCTCGCGGACCGGCTCGGCATCCCCGTGCTCACCCTGGTGGACACCCCGGGCGCGGCCAACGACGCCGCCGCCGAACACGCGGGCGCGGGCGCGGCCATCGCCGACACCTTCGCGGCGCTGGCCGGCGCCTCCGTCCCCGTCACCACCCTGCTGATCGGCGAGGGCGGCTCGGGCGGCGCCCTCGCCCTGGCCGCGCCGGGCAACACCTGGGTCACCCCGGACAGCTACTTCTCGGTCATCGCCCCGGAACTGGCCGCGGCCATCCTCAAGCGCCCCCCGTCGGCCGCCCCGGCCACCGCGGACCAACTCCGCATCCGCCCCCAGGACCTGGTGGCCCTGGGGGTCGCCCGCGGCATCGTCGGCGTGAAGCAGGGTTAGCGGTTCCGGCGCGCCGGCAGCCGGACGTCCATCCGGTACAGCCGCGTCACCTGCTGCGCGAGCTCGTTGTCGTCGCTGACCAGCAACAGCCGTACCCGCCCGGGACCAGTGTGGTCGGTCACCACCATGCCCTCGACGTTGTCCACCAGCGGGTGGTTCTGCGGGAGCTTGGACGGCGCCCCGAGGGTCGGGCAGGCGTCGAAGTCCCCGAGCGCGGTCTTGCGGGCGACCCGCAGCCCCGGCCCCTCGGCCAGCGCGTCCACCTTCGAGGTGTCCGTCGCGCCAAGCGGGTCGGCGACGTACAGCCGTGCGGTGATCTTGAACTGCTGGGTGAAGCCCCCCTCCAGGACGATCAGCCGGCCGTCGCGGGTCGGCGCGAGCTCGACGAGGCCGTGCCCCGCGTCGACCGGGTAGGCGTACTGGCGCCCGAGCCGGAACTCACCGTTCCGGCCTCGCTCCCAGGTCTGGATCCGCTGGAGGGTGCGCCCCTGCGCGTCCTTGCCGTCGCCTGCCAGCGGCCCCTCGACGCCCGCGACCAGCGTGTGCCCTCCGGGCAGCAGCGTCAGCGACTCGAAGGTCTGGTTCACGGTGGCCCGCCCCTGCGGCGCGAGCCGGAACGCGTCCGGGACCGGGAGCACGCCCAGCACCTTCCCGTCCCGGCCGTAGCGGCGGATCGCGGGGGCGAACTCGTCGGTGACCAGGTAGGACCCGTCCCGGTCGACGACCACGCCCTCCGAGTCGACGGCCTTCCCCGCGCCGTCCGTGAGCGGGAGCCGCGCGGTGGCCCGGGCGGCCGGGGTGTCCCCGCGCCCCACCTTCAGCGAGTAGAGCGCCGACCGGTCGGAGACTCCCGCGACGGTGCCGTCCTTGTCGACCGCGAGGCCCGAGATGCCCCCGACGAGACCCCCGTCGAGCGTGGTCTTGTCGAGCGCGTCGGAGTAGCCCGCGACGGAGAGGTACGGCGAGCAGGACTGGTTCTCCTTCGGGGCCGCGACGGCGGGCGGCACGAGCATGCCGGAGAGCGCGGCGGCGGCTGCCGCGGTGGTGGCGAGCGTACGAAGGCGCATGTGGCCTTCCTCCCGAGGATGGACCGAGGGCGAGTACGAGGACTTCTGAACTGCCATATGACTATTCGAAAGAAATCGGAAGGTCCGGCAACGAGACCGCAACGAACCGGCCAACTCGGCGCCACACCCCCTGCCCGGACGACAGCACCCGACACGACGAACACCGGTTCCGCGGGCGCCTCTTGCACGCGCGGAACCGGTGGACGCCGTTCGCTCAGGAGCCCGTCACCACTGGCCGGTGAGGGGGGTGTCGCCGGGGACCCCGAAGCGGACGCTGTAGATGACGGTGTCGGAATCCTTGCCCGCACCGACGAAGTCCGAATTCGCGGCCTGATAGACACCGACCTTGTCCGTACCGTCCCCGTTCCAGTCACCCTTGATCGGAACATCACCCGGGTTACCGAACTTGACCTGGTGATGCACCGGCGCACTCGTCTGAGAATCCGTCAGATAGAACGTCTGATCCGAACCCCGATACACACCAACGGTGTCCTTGCCATCACCGTTCCAGTCACCCGTCATCGGAGTGTCACCCTCGACACCCATCTTCACCGCATACGCAGCAACACGATTGTCATTGCTCAGATAGAACGTCTGATCCGCCGGGTGATACACACCGATCGTGTCCGTACCATTCCCGTCCCAGTCACCCACCAACGGAACGTCCCCGGGATTCCCGTACTTCACCGACACCGCAACCGTGCCGTTGTCATTGCTCAGATGAAACGTCTGATCCTCCGGACGGTACACACCAAACGTGTCCTGACCATCACCGTTCCAATCACCCGTCAACGGCTTGTCACCCGGCACCCCAAAACCAGCCCACCCATACAAACCACCACTACGATCCGCCACATAGAACTTCGCCTCATCCGACCGGAACACACCCGCATTCGTCGGCTTGGCGTCCTCGATGATGTTCTTGTAGCGGTAGGGGACGTAGGAGCTGGCGTTGTTGAAGTAGGCGTAGGGGATGACGCGGCGCACGGCGTGCGGCGGCGTCTGCTCGATGCCGATGTAGGACGTGTGGGAAGAGTCGGTCCACTGCTCGAAGATGGTGACGTGCGAACCGCGCTCCGGGTTGGAGGGGTTGTGGAAGAGCAGCATGTCGCCCTTGCGCAGCTCGTCCTTCGATATGCGGTCCGCGAAGGTGTCGAGGCTGCCGGTCCAGGCGCTGGTGCCGAGGTTCCAGGCCATGGAGACCAGGCCGGAGCAGTCCGTGCGGTAGCCGTCGCGGTAGTTGTTCATGCTGTACGGGACCTTGGCGTCGACCCAGGTCTTGGCCCGGGCGATGACCTCGCTGCGAGTGACCGGAGCGGCGGCGCTCTGCGCGGCCGCCGCGCCGGAGAAGGTTCTCTTGCCGGCCCCCTCGGTCTTGAGGGGCTCCGGCTTGCCCTGCGGACGCTCGACGTCCGCGGCGGACGCGGCCGCGGCCGCCGCGACTGCGGCGGCGGACGGCGAGTCCAGCTGAGCGGCGTTGGCGTGGACGGGTGCGGAGGCGAGGACGGCCGTGGCGATGGAGAGGGCCACGATGGCGCCGGTGGCGCGGGCCACGTTGGACTTGCTGGGCATGAAGTCTCCTGGAAGGCATGGCGGATCGACGCGCCGGCCGATGGGCCTCGGCGCCGTTGGAAGAGCGAGGGAAGGAAGCGGAGGAAGGAAGCGAGGGAAAGAAGCGGGAGAAAGGCAGGCCGGCCCTCGTGGGGCGGACGGACCGCTGTGTACGGGGCCTCGCTCAGCGGTGGAGCGTGACGGAGTAGCCGTGCGTGCCGGTGCCGCCCGAGGCGAGCATGTCGGTGACGAGGCGGCCGGCCTTGGCCTGTGCGATGTCGGTGCTGGGGGCGCGCATGTAGAGGACGATCCCGATGCCGTCCGGGCCCGTGCGCGCCCGGACGTGTTCCATGCCGCACTCGGGTGTGGCGTGGGCCCACAGGGCGTCGACCAGGGTGTGTGCCTGACTGTCGGTCGGCGGGGCTCCTCCCGTCGGCATCAAGGTGAGATGGACGGGCAACACTGCGGGGTCAGTCCCAGCCGATGCCGTTGTCCGACGCGCCCGCCGCGGACGCGGACACCGTCGCCCGGGCCGGGATCACGTCCCAGCCGATCCCCGTCGGGCCGGTCACCGCCTGGGCGGCCGCCACGCCGGACAGGGCCGAGGTGACGAGTACGGCGGTGAGCAGGCGGGCGGTCGTGGACATGACTGTTTCCCCCAGTGGTGGCGTGCGCAGGAAGTTCGGGACCCGGCGTCGGCGCCGTGGCCCCCGGGTCCGGCCGGGAGTTGCCTCCCCCGCCTTTCCGGTGAGCACTATCCTGCCGACCCCGCAGACCCCCGGGAAGCCGATCCGGACGTCAGCATTAGGACTGGCCGCATCAGGACGCGGACCCTGCCGACCTGCGGCGATGCCCCTACCGGACCTCCTGGCCGCCTTTGCGCCCGCGCTCCTGTCCGTGGCCGGGCGAGGGTCGGCCGCCAGGCGGCCGGCCACCCGCCCCGGCCGGCCGCGGCATCGCCGTGGCACCCCCGCGGGGCAACTGCCCGTAGGCCGCGGCGACCTTGAGCAGCCATGCGACCTCCTCGGCGGGTGTCCTGCTGTCCGCCAGGGGCGGCGCGGCGGCCCGGCCCTGGTCCGGCTCCTCGTGGAGCACCGAGAACAGCCACTCGGCCTCCGCCCGGGCGGTCGGCACACCGCCCCCGAAGGGAGCCTCGTCGGCCGCCTCCGCGGGGCGCTCCGCCACGGTCGCCGCGGACCGGTCTCGAAGGACGAGGCAGGCATCGCGGATCTCGAAGGCCCGGTGGGCCACGTCGAGCGTGCGGTCGCCGGCGACGAACAGATCGCGCGTCCGGCCCATGCGCGGTCCGAAGGCCACCGACGGGACGGCGTGCAGCAGGTCCGACCACAGCTGATGCAGCCGCCACAGCGCGTACTGGTCGCGGACGTAGCGGACGAGCGTTCTCAGCGGCGGCAGGCCCACGCCCACGACGATCAGGAGGAGGGATATCACCGGAAGGATCTCGGAGAGGGCATCGGGGGTCCCGCGCCCCGGGACGTCCGGTCGGCTCTCCTGGCGGGCGAGGAACACCACCCGGTACAGGGTGTAGACGAGCCCCATCGCGCCGCCGCCGGCCAGGCACACGACTCCGGTGCGCAGGAGACCCGCGGGCACGCTGTGGCGGTTCGACCAGAAGAGTTTCGCCGACAGGGCTGTGGCGGTACCGAGGTAGACGTAGACGATGCCCTCGTACAGGCGCACCGCCGGGTCGCCGAGGTGGGCGTCGGTCACCCGGCTCGGTGGAGCTCCGGGGTCGTGCTCGAAGAAGAAGACGAACAGTACTGTGAGGGCCAGTGCGGCGGCCGCCACGAAGACGAGGCGCAGCCACGCGGCCGCCGCCCGTCGCGGTCCGCGGCCGTGGACCGCGATCACGTATTCCACGACGCAGTAGTTCGACGCCAGCCCGGCGAGGTGTTTGACCAGCACGGACAGGTCGGGCGACCCGGTGAGGCTCCGGATGAGGTGATCCACCTCGGGCGGTCTGGTCGTCAGCGCGACGGCGATCGCGGCGAGGAAGCCCCACAGGAACCGGGAGGCGCGCGTGCCGCCGAAGGCGGAGGGCGCGCGCCAGATCACCATCGTCCACATGAGGGCGGGCAGGGTGAACTGGTAGATGGAGTACATCAGTTGCCCCGCCAGCGGCGCAGACGGCGTACCGGGTGGGCGAGACTGGTGGCCAACCGGCGCGAGGAAGGGGTGCCGACCCGGTCGGCGCCGGCGAGGTCGGCCAGGAGCACGGCGATCACCTCGGCCTCCTGTTCCTCGACAGAGGCGAAGTTGGTGCGCGCGGCGCCGAGCGTCCGGACGACGAGGTCCGGGGTCAGCTCGGAGAGTGCCTGCGCCAGCTGGGCCAGTTCGACGTTGTGGGTGTGGCCGCACAGGACGTGGCCGAGTTCGTGGAGCTTGATCAGATCCTGGTGGGCCGGACTGGTCTTCTGCTCGTAGAAGATGACGTCCAGGCTGGGCAGGCCGATCCACGCCCCGCACGGTGAGGCGAACCCGAGTTCGGGCAGCGGCTCCATCACGATCGGACGTCCGCGGTGACGGGCCAGCGCGTCCCGGAAGGAGTCGACCGTGAACGGGTCGGGCAGCTCGATCTCGGCCAGGATGCCCTCGCACCGCCTTCGCAGACCCCGCGGTACAGGCATGGCGGCAGCGAATCCTTCGGTCAGCGGTAGGTCAGCGGTCCGTGCGACGCCCTCAGACTACTAACGATCGCTCTCAGCAGCCGTCTTGGAATGCGCGGGCGGTGGCGCCGCCGTCCCCGGCCGCCTCCGCCTCGAGCGCGCTCAGCCGGTCCGCGAGCGCGGCCAGCATGTGGAGGCTGTTGTCGGACAGACCAGAGGCGCGTTGGGCGAGCCCGATGACGCCGGCGTTCCCGGCGGCCGCGCGGATGTTCGCCAGCGCGTCCAGGGCGAGCAGCTGCTCGTCCACGACAGCGGCCTTGGCGTCGTCGAGGAAGTAGGTCGCCCCGCAGCGGATCCCGAACGCGAGTCCCAGCCAGTCCAGGGTCTCCACGGTGGGGTTCGGGGACTGGCCCTTCTGCGTGGCGGCCTGGTGCAGATTGCGGATCGTGTCCCGGGAGATGACGCTGCGTCCGGCGATCCGGTTGACCCGGTCGGCCAGCTCCCGGTAGGCGGGCGCCTTCCCGCCCGCCCGGGCGGCCTCCTGGGCGATCAGCCCGTCGAGCCGCTCGGAGATCTTGTGAGCGCGGTCGGGTAGCGGTGCCGGGTACTCGCGGCCTCCGCCTGCTCCTGTGTTCATCCCAGCCGACTCCGATCCGTCGGGAAAATACGATACCCGCAACCATGCTGGCGATTTTACTAGCGGCACCATCCACCGCCCATTGCGAGTGGGTTGGGACACTTTCTGGCTGGAAGTCGTCAGGTTGTTTGGTGCCTTGCAGGGTGGACCGTAGGCTCGTGGCGATTCAAATCGTCGCATGGCCGGGGGGCTGAGCGGATGCTTGACGTGCTGGGGCTGGACCGCGGGGTGGAAGCTGTGTACCGGGCGATGCTGGCCCATCCGGAGGGCAGCGTGCAGGATCTCTGCGACCAACTGGGCGTGCCGGAGAGCACGGTGCGCGACGCCCTGGACAAGCTCGCCGACCTCAGACTGCTGCGCGCCTCCCGGGATGTCCTGGGCGAGATGCGGCCGGTCAGCCCCGAGCTCGGCCTGGAGCTCCTGCTGCGACGCCAGGAGGAGGAACTCCTGCGCCGGCGGCAGGACCTCGAACTCGGCAAGGCCGCCGCCGCGCTGGCGATCGCCGAGTACGCCGACCTGCGGCCGGCCACCCGGACCGCGACCAGCGAGCGCCTGATCGGCCTCGACGCCATCCAGGCGCGGCTGGAGGGCCTCGCACGGGAGATGTCCGGCGAGTGCCTCTCGGTGATGCCCGGCGGAGCCCAGTCGCAGGCCAGCCTCGACGCCTCCAGACCCCTGGACGACGCGGCCCTGTGCAGGGGGATCTCCATGCTGACGCTCTACCAGGACAGCGTGCGGCACGACCCCGCCACCCTCGCGTACGCGCGGTGGATGACCGAGCGCGGCGGCATGGTGCGCACCTGCCCGACGCTCCCGCCGCGCATGCTCGTCTTCGACCGCCGGGTCGCCGTCGTGCCCATCGACCCGGCCGACACCAAGCGCGGCGCGATCTGCATCAGCGAAGCCGGGGTCGTCGCCTCCCTGGTCGCCCTGTTCGAGCAGACGTGGCACTCCGCGGTCCCGCTCGGCGCCGACCGCTCCAAGGACGCCCGCACCGGGCTCAGTACGTCCGAGCAGGAACTGCTCACGCTGCTCGCGTCGGGACTCACCGACGAGGTCGCGGGGCGGCGGCTCGGCATCTCGGCCCGCAGCGTGCGGCGGCAGATGGCGGGGCTCATGGAACGCCTGGACGCGTCGAGCCGGTTCGAGGCCGGGCTGAAGGCGGCCCAGCGCGGCTGGCTCCGCTGACGAACCGCGCCGGGCTGATCCCCACGTGCCGCCCGAAGTGCCGTGTCAGGTGCGCCTGGTCGTAGAAGCCCGCGGCCGTCGCCACCTCGGCCGGCCGCATCCCCGCCAGCAGCAGCCGCCGCGCCAGCGCCACCCGCCGCCCGGTGAGGTAGGCGTGCGGCGGCAGCCCGTACGCCGTCCGGAAGCTCCGGATCAGGTGGGTGGGGTGGACGTGCCCCAGCTCCGCCGAGGCCTCCTCCAGGCCGATCCCCTCGGTCACGCGCGCGTCGAGCAGCTCGCGCAGCCGTACGGCGAGCCCGGCGCCCGGAGCCCCGTACGCCGCCGGCGCGCGCCCCGCGAGCCACCGGTGCAGCCGTTCCCGCACGAAGGCCAGCCGCGACTCGGCCTCCAGCCGCTCGACCGCCCCGGCCGGCAGCTCCGGCGTGCCGAGCGCCCGGTGCAGGCCGTGGACGCGTTCCCGCAGGGCCGGGTCGAGCAGCAGGGGGGCGTCGACGGCGGCGCCGGTGAGGCTCTCGGGCAGGACGAAGGCGTCGAGGTAGAGGTTGCGCTTGCGGAAACCGGCCTCGGTGACGGTCCGCCCGTCGTGGACCACCCCGGGCGGCAGCAGGATCACGGAATCCCGGACCCCGGCGCCGTGCCGCTCGCGATCCAGCGCGAAGTCGACCCGCCCGCCGTCCAGGATCATCAGCGTCCAGGTGTCGTGGACGTGCGCCGGATAGGCGTGGTCGGTGAACCGGGCGTGGAAGACCTCGGCGATCCCCGGGACCGGCGGCTGCCAGGCGGAGACGGTGCTGCGCGGACGTATCGCGGGCATGTCAGGAACGTACAAGACCGCCCGCGCTCGCTCCGGCAGGCTGCCCGCATGACGACATACAAGGTCAACATCGCCGAGAAACTGGCCGGTTTCACCGAGCAGTGGGCCCCGCGCCGCATCGCCCGAGTCAACGACTACGAGGTCAAGGCCGCCAAACTGCAGGGCGAGTTCGTGTGGCACAGCCACGAGGACACCGACGAGCTCTTCCTGGTGGTCGGCGGCACCCTGACGATCCGCTTGCGCGACGGGGACGTGGTGCTGGGGCCCGGCGAGATGTACGTGGTCCCGCGGGGGGTGGAGCACTGCCCGGCGGCGGACGAGGAGGCGTCGATCCTCCTGTTCGAGCCCGCGGGCACCCCCAACACGGGCACCGCCGGCGGCTCCCGCACCCGCGCCCCGATCGACGCCTAGCCCGTCTCCCGCCACTGGGGTCCACCCCAGCCCCCGCGCCTCAAACGCCGGAGGGGCTGGATAGTGCGGCGAGGCTCGAGGGTGCAGCGGGGTGGAACAGCGCAGCTCAAAGATCGGGGCTCCGCCCCGCACCCCGCTCCTCAAACGCCGGAGGGGCTGGATAGTGCGGCGAGGCTGGATGGTGTGCGGCGGAGTGGGAGGGCGCGGCGGAGTGGGAGGGCGCGGCGGAGTGGGAGGGCGCGCTCAAAGATCGGGGCTCCGCCCCGGACCCCGCGCCTCAAACGCCGGCGAGGCTGAAGTTTGCCGGGGGCGGGTGTGTGCAGGGGCGCTCCCCGCAGGGCGTCGAACACAAGGTGCCCCGGCCCGCCGACCCCCCGACACGTTCGACGCCCGAGGAGACGCACCGGAACACACCCGACCCCACCCGCACCGGCGCAGCCAACCGGCCCGGCCCGGCCCGGCCCGAGCGGCGCAGCCAACCCGTACAACCGGCCCCCGCCCGTACGGCCCAGCGGTCACAGCGACAAGGCGGTCGCAGCGGCTACGCCTGCGGCGACCTCGCGTCGTACCGGGCGAAGTTCCGCCATCGCAGTGCGAGCAGGCCCAGTACGAGCACGCACGCCAGCCCACCGCCCGTGACGGCCACGGTCGGGGAGGTCAGGTCGGCGGTGCTGCCGGCGATGAAGTCCCCGAGCCGGGGCCCGCCCGCGACGACCACGATGAACACGCCCTGGAGGCGGCCGCGCATCTCGTCGGGCGTGGCGGCCTGGAGCATCGTGCTGCGGAACACCATCGAGACGGTGTCCGCGGCCCCCGCGAGGGCCAGGAAGAACAACCCGAGCCACAGGTTCCGGGTGAGTCCGAACACGGCGATGGCCAGTCCCCATCCGGCGACGGAGAGCAGGATCGCCAGCCCGTGCCGACGGATGCGGCCCTGCCAGCCGGAGAACAGCCCGCCCAGCAGCGCCCCGGCGGCGATCGCGGCCACCATCAGGCCGACCGTCTTCGCATCGCCGCCGTACCAGAGCACGGCGGCGGCCGGGAACAGCGCCTTCGGCTGCGCCAGCACCATGGCGGCCATGTCGGTGAAGAAGGTCATCCGGATGTTCGGCCGGGTCCCGAGGAAGCGCAGTCCGTCGACGACGGAGGCCCTCCCCCGCGCCTCCTCGCCGCGCTCGGGCTTCATCGACGGCAGCCGCCACATCGCGTAGAGGGCGGCGGTGAAGGTCACGGCGTCGATCAGGTACGCCCACTGGTAGCCGCCGAGGGCGACGATCAGCCCGCCCAGCGCGGGCCCGACCATCGTCCCGAAGGTCATGGTCACGGAGTTCAGGGCATTGGCGGCGGGCAGCTGCTCGGCCGGCAGCAGCCTCGGGATCATGGCGGACCGCGCCGGTCCGGTGAGCGCCCCGCACACCGCCTGGAGGGCGACGACCCCGTACAGGAACCAGACCCGGTGGTAGTCGAGCAGCGCGGCCCCGGCCAGTGCGACCGACAGCGCGGCGGCGCCGAAGGAGCTGTAGAGGCCGAGCTTGCGCCGGTCCACGGTGTCGGCGATGGCGCCGCCGTAGAGCCCGAAGACGACGAGCGGGACGAGCGAGAAGAGTCCGACGAGCCCGACGGAGAAGCTGGACCCGGTGATGTCGTAGACCTGGAGCGAGATCGCGAGGGCCGTCATCGCCTGGCCGACCCAGGAGATCGTGCCGCCGACCCACAGCCGCCGGTAGTCCGCGGACGTGCGCAGAGGGGTGAGGTCGGCGAATATTCGCCGCCGGGGGCGGGTGGGAGCGGTCGTCGGGGGCACAGGTGATCTTAACCGCCGGCCGTCCGGCGCTCCGAGGGGATATTCCGGGGCTTCACACACCGGCAACAGTCGCCCCTCCCGGCCCCGCGGTCCCGCCACGGATGGCCTCTTGCCGGTAACTCGCCACTATCACCGGACATTTGACTGAATCGACGTGCGCTCCTCACCTCGTGTTCAGCTCATGATGAAAAGACTCGTATGTCCAGGGAGGCGTAGTGATCGAACCTGGCAACAGCACCACGAGCACCGGCAGGACGCAGAACACGGTGCGCCCCACCGTCCCCCTCACCGTCGGCGTCGAGGAGGAGTTCCTGCTCGTCGACCCCCGCACGTTCCGGGTGGTCCCCGCCGCCCCGCTGGTCCTCGCGACGGCCGGCGGGCTGCCGGGCGAGCTGCACCCCGAGGGCACCCGCTACCAGGTGGAGATATCCACTCCGATAGCCCACTCGGCGGCTTCGCTGCGCGCCGAACTCGCCGCCCTGCGACGCACCCTCGGCCGGGCGGCCCGCGCCCACGGCTGCCGGCTGCTGGCCGCGCCCTCGCCGGTGGTCGCCGTGGAGGGGCCGCTGCACCTGACCGACGACGAGCCGCGCCAGCGCGAGCAGCACCGCCGCTTCGGCGCGCTCACCGACACGCTGGTCAGCTGCGGCCGCCACATCCACATCGGCACGCTCGACGTGGACACCGCCGTGGCGGTGTCCAACCGGATCAGACCGTGGCTGCCGACACTGATCGCCCTGGCGGCCAACTCGCCGTTCTGGGGCGGGCGCGACACCGGTCACGCCAGCTGGCGGGCGATGGCCTGGTCCGGCTGGCCCTCGGCGGGGCTGCCGCCGCACTTCACGTCCACGGCCCACTTCCGGCGCTCGGTGCAGACCCTGCTCGGCTCCGGGGCGGCCCTCGACATCAAGATGGTCTATTGGGACCTCCGCCCGTCCGGGCACTGGCCGACGCTGGAGATCCGGGCGCCCGACATGTCCCCGAACATCGACTCGGCCATCCTCCAGGCCGAACTGGCCCGCGCGCTGGTCTCCACGGCCCTGCGCGAGATCGACGAGCACCACCCCGAGCCGGCCGTACGGGACGACGTACTGCGCCTCGCGCGCTGGCGGGCGGCGCACGACGGACTGGAGGGCTTCGGGCTGGACCCGTACACGGGCACGGAGCTCCCCGCGGCCGACCTCGCGGAGGCCCTGCTGGACCTGGTCGCACCGGACCTGGCCGCCGCCGGCGACCTCGACCACGCGGCCAAGACCCTGGCCGGCCTCCTGCGCGACGGCTCGGGCGCCCATCGCCAGCGCGTGGCCTTCGCCCGCCGCCAGGACCTGACGGACGTCCTGCGCCACCTCGCGGACGAAACGGAGGACTTCTAGCCGGCGCCGGAAGCCCCCGGAGACGCCCGGGCCGCAGGAGCGACCGGTTTCTGCACCTGCGGCTCGCAGGAGGACGGGCGGGCCCGCCCGCCACGGAGCAGCCGCTGTCCGGTCGACAGTGCGGCGGGTCGGCCTTCCGGGCCCATGGGCGGCTGGGACCATGCGTCCATGTCATCCCGGGCAGGCACGACCGAGAGTTCAGCGAAGGCGGGAGTCGTCCTGTTGACGCTCGCGTCCGGTCAGTTCCTGATGGCGCTCGACAGCTCCGTCATGAACGTCTCCATCGCCACCGTGGCCGAGGACGTGGGCACGACGGTGACGGGGATCCAGGGCGCGATCACCGCCTACACCCTCGTGATGGCGATGTTCATGATCCCCGGGGGCAAGGTCGGGGCGCTGATCGGCCGCAGACGGGCGTTCATGATCGGCTGCTGCATCTACGGGGCCGGCTCCCTCACCACGGCGCTCGCGCCGAACCTCACCGTGCTGCTGCTGGGCTGGGCGTTCCTGGAGGGAGTCGGAGCCTCGCTCATCCTCCCGGCGATCGTCGCGCTCGTCGCCGGCAACTTCGCCGTCGAACGCCGCCCCGCCGCTTACGGGCTCGTCGTGGCGGCAGGGGCGATCGCGATCGCGGTGGGACCTCTCATCGGCGGCATCGCGACGACGTACTTCTCCTGGCGGTGGGTCTTCGCCGGGGAGGTTCTGGTGGTGCTCGCCATCCTCGTGCTCGCGCGCCGCGTCGCGGACGCCCCGCCGGGTGAACGCCGGAGCATCGACTTCGTCGGCGCCCTCCTCTCCGCGCTCGGGCTCGGGACCTTCGTCTACGGCGTGCTCCGATCGGACGAATGGGGCTGGTTCCAGCCGAAGTCCGATGCCCCCGCGTGGCTCGGGGTGTCCCTGACGACGTGGCTGATGCTGGCGGGTCTGGCGCTGCTCTGGCTCTTCCTCCGCTGGGAGGCGAAGGTCGTCGAGCGGGGCGGGGATCCCCTCGTCGATCCCGGGATGTTGCAGAACAGGCAGCTCACCGGCGGCCTGACGATGTTCTTCTTCCAGTACCTCGTGCAGATGGGTGTGTTCTTCGTCGTCCCGCTCTACCTGTCCGTCGCCTTGGGCCTGTCGGCACTGGAGACCGGGGCCCGCCTGCTGCCGCTGTCGGTGAGCCTGCTGGCGGCCGCGGTCCTGATCCCGCGCTTCCTCCCGGACGTCTCGCCGCGGCGCGTGGTGCGGCTCGGCATCGTCGCTCTGCTCGCGGGAGCGGTGGTCCTGATGGCCGCGCTCGACCTGGACGCCGGTGCGGAAGCCGTCACCGTCCCCCTGCTGCTGATCGGGCTCGGCATGGGGGCGCTGGCGTCCCAGCTGGGGTCGGTCACCGTGTCCGCGGTGCCGCAGGCGCAGAGTGCGGAGGTCGGCGGCGTGCAGAACGCCGTCACGAACCTCGGCGCCTCGATCGGCACGGCACTCGCCGGATCGATCATGATCGCCGCGCTCACCACCTCCTTCCTGACCAACATCGCGGCGAATCCGGCGGTCCCGGACAGCGTCACGAGCCAGGCGACCGTGCAGCTCCAGAGCGGCGCACCGTTCCTGTCCGACGCCCAGCTGGAGACCGCCCTCGACGAGGCCGGCACGAGCCCGGAGGTGTCCCAGGCGGCACTGGACGCGAACGCCGAAGCCCGGCTCGACGGCCTGCGCGCGGCGCTCGCCATCCTGGTCCTCGCCGCGCTGATCTCGCTGTTCTTCGTCCATCGGATCCCGTCGGCCCAGCCGCGCTCGCCGGAGCCGTAGCCACCGCCCGCGTGCGCCAGGTCCCGCACTGTCCGGGGAGCCCGGCACCGCCCGTTGCCGGAAACGCCGAAGCCGCAGGTGCAATCGTTTCTGCACCTGCGGCTCGCAGTGGGGCGGGTGGGACTCGAACCCACGGCCGACGGATTATGAGTCCGCTGCTCTAACCGGCTGAGCTACCGCCCCTTCACGGCGTGGCGCGTACACGTGTGCGCGCCGTCTGCCGCAGCATAGCCGCTCATACGATCTCCTGCCTCGGATGCCTCGCATGATCGGCTTCGCCTGTTCAGAGAGACCGCGCTGAGGGCTGCCCGGTTCCCAAATGGGTCAACAAAGAAAAGAAGAGGACCCCGTGGGGCCCTCTTCTTCTTCCTTGCTCCCCCGGCTGGACTCGAACCAGCAACCCTCCGGTTAACAGCCGAATGCTCTGCCAATTGAGCTACAGGGGACTGCGCTCCCCCGACTGGACTCGAACCAGTAACCTGCCGGTTAACAGCCGGCTGCTCTGCCAATTGAGCTACAGGGGATTGCTGCGGTGCATCGAACAGCCCACCTCCGGCCTTGCCGGGGGGCGAGTGCCCGTTGCGAGTCATAGATTAGCGCAAGCAGGGGGGTGCTCCGCCAATCGGTATCGACAGCAGGCCGGGCACCACACGACGAAGGGTGGCAGGCATGCGGTACAAGGTCACGTTCCTGGTCGGACTGGCCCTCGGGTACGTGCTCGGAACCCGGGCCGGGCGCGAGCGCTACGAGCAGATGAAGAAGTCCGCTCGCGAGTTCACGCAGAACCCGGCGGTGCGCAATGCCGCCGAGACCGCGGGCCACACCGGGCGCGAGTACGCCGGCAAGGCCTTCGCCGTGGTGAGCGAGAAGGTCGGCGACGCCGTGCCCGCCTCGCTGGCCGGGCGGGTGCGCGGGCTGCGGGACCGGTCCGGGGCCGGCGAGGACGACTGGGGCACGAGCAACACCTGAGGTGTCCGAAGTCCGCGGCGCGGGGTTCCCGGGACCTGTGAGGTTCCGGGGGCTCCGGAACGGTCGAGACGGGCCCCGCGTGCGGCAGAATCCTCCACATGGGGATAGTCGCCGGGCTGGACAGCTCTTCCGCCTTCACACGCATCGTCGTCTGTGACACCGAGACCGGCGCCGTGCTGCGCCAGGGGTACGCCCCCCATCCGCAGCCCGCGGGCGAACCCGACGGCGCGAACCCCCACGAGACCGATCCGCAGGCCTGGCTGCTCTCCCTCGGCGAGGCCGCCGGCGGCGGGCTCCTCGAAGGGGTCCAGGCCATCGGGGTCTCCGCACAGCAGCACGGCCTGCTGCCGCTGGACCCGCAGGGCGGCCTGGTGCGCCCCGCCCTCGTCGGCAACGACAAGCGCCCTCAGGTCGCCGCCGCCGACCTCACCGAGGCCCTCGGCGGCCGGCACGCCTGGGCCGAGGCGGTGGGCTCGGTCCCGCACGCCGCACAGCCGGTCGCGAAGCTCGCCTGGCTCGCCCGCACCGAGCCCGAGGCGGCCCGCCGGATCGCGGTGCTGATGTCCCCGCACGACTGGCTGGTCTGGCAGCTGCTGGGCCGTCCGGCCCGGCGGACCACCGACCGGGGCGGCGCCTCGGGCACCGGGTACTGGTCGGCGGCCTCCGGATCCTGGCGCCCCGACCTGGTGGAGCTGGCGCTCGGGCACCGTGCGCTGCTGCCCGAGGTGCTCGGCCCGGCCGACGCCGCCGGGACCACGCCCGAGGGGCTGCTCATATCCGCCGGCACCGGAGAGACGATGGCCGCCGCGCTCGGGCTGGGGCTGGCCCCCGGCGACGCGGTGGTCTCGCTCGGTGCCTCCGGTTCGGTGATGGCGGTGCACCACGAGGCGCTGTCGGAGCCGGGCGGGCTGATCACCTCCCTGGCCGACGCCACCGGCATGCACCTGCCGGTGGTGAACACCTCCAACGCGGTACGGGCCCTGCGCGGCACCGCCGAGCTGCTCGGCACCGATCTGGAGGGGCTGTCCGAGCTCGCGCTGAAGTCGACGCCGGGCGCGCACGGCCTCGTACTCCTGCCGTACCTGGAGGGTGAGCGGACGCCGAACCTGCCGCTCGCCGCCGGGACCCTCACGGGGCTGCGGCGGGACTCCATGAAGCCGGAGCACCTGGCCCGGGCCGCCTTCGAGGGCATGCTGTGCGGGCTCGTGGACGCGCTGGACGTGCTGCGCTCGCGCGGCGTAGAGATCCGCCGGGTGTTCCTGCTGGGTGCGGCGGCCGAGCTGCCCGCCGTACAGGCCGCGGCTCCGGGGCTGTTCGGGACGCAGGTCGTCGTACCGGCGCCGGCGGACTACGCGGCGCTGGGCGCGGCGCGCCAGGCGGCCTGGGCGCTCGGGGTGGCGCAGGGCACGCTGGCCCCGCACTCCCCGCCGGTGTGGCCGGGGCCCTCGGCGCAGGTCTTCGAACCGGGCGAGGAGTTCCCGGCGTGGCAGGGGGTGCGCCAGCAGTACATCGCGACGCGGGAGCAGATCCACCCCGGGGCCTTCTAGGGGGCGCGCACGGGGGCTCGGCCCTGGGGTCCAGGGCCCGAGACCGGTGGCCTACTCCTTTTGACCGGCCTTTGCGAAATCCGGTGGGGATCGATGGGCCGGTTGGCCCAAGATGGGGTGAACCCCCTCGATCATGCCGACCGGAGCCTGCGCGTGCTCATACGACTTCTGCGGACCCATCTGGGTGCGTACCGGAAACCCATCGCGGTGCTGGTCCTGCTGCAGCTGCTGCAGACCAGCGCCAGCCTCTACCTGCCCACGCTGAACGCCGACATCATCGACAAGGGCGTCGTCAACGGCGACACGGGCTACATCCTGCGCTTCGGCGCCCTGATGCTCGGCGTCTCCCTCGTCCAGCTCGTCTGCAACGTCGGAGCCGTCTACTACGGCGCCCGTACGGCGGCGGCCTTCGGCCGGGACGTCCGCGCCGCCGTCTTCGACCGCGTGCAGAGCTTCTCCGCGCGGGAGCTCGGCCAGTTCGGCGCCCCGTCCCTGATCACCCGTACGACGAACGACGTCCAGCAGGTCCAGATGCTGGTGCTGATGACCTTCACCCTGATGGTCTCGGCTCCGATCATGTGCGTCGGCGGCATCGCCATGGCGCTGTCGCTGGACGTGCGGCTGTCGGGCGTGCTGCTCGCCGTGGTCCCGGTGCTCGGGATCTCGGTCGGCGCCATCGTCTTCAGGACGCGGCCGCTGTTCCGCCAGATGCAGGACCGTCTGGACACCGTGAACCGGGTGCTGCGCGAGCAGATCACCGGCAACCGGGTGATCCGGGCCTTCGTCCGCGACGACTACGAGAAGGACCGTTTCCGCGAGGCCAACGCCGACCTGACCGGCGTCTCGCTGGCCTCCGGCAAGCTCCTGGCGTACATGTTCCCCACGGTCATCGTGGTCGTGAACATCTCCAGCGTCGCCGTCATCTGGTTCGGTGCGATGCGCGTGGACAGCGGCGGCATGGAGATCGGCCAGCTGACGGCCTTCCTCGCCTACCTGATGCAGATCGTCATGGCCGTGATGATGGCCACCTTCATGTTCATGATGGTGCCGCGCGCCGAGGTCTGCGCCGAGCGCATCCAGGAGGTCCTGGACACCGAGTCCAGCGTGGTGCCGCCCACCGACCCGGTGCGCGAACTCGCCCGCCGCGGGCGCCTGGAGCTGCGCGGCGCGGACTTCCGCTACCCGGGCGCCGAGGCCCCGGTGCTGCGCGGGGTGGACCTGGTGGCCCGCCCCGGCGAGACCACGGCGGTGATCGGCTCCACCGGAAGCGGCAAGTCCACGCTACTGGGCCTGGTGCCGCGGCTGTTCGACGCGACCGGCGGCGAGGTGCTGGTCGACGGGGAGGACGTACGCCGGCTCGACCCGGAGCTGCTGGCCCAGACGGTCGGCATGGTTCCGCAGAAGCCCTACCTGTTCTCCGGAACCATCGCCTCCAACCTGCGCTACGGGCGCCCGGACGCGAGTGACGAAGAGCTGTGGCAGGCGCTGGAGGTGGCGCAGGCCAAGGAGTTCGTGTCCGCGCTGGAGGGTGGCCTGGAGGCCCCCGTCACCCAGGGCGGAACCAACGTCTCCGGCGGCCAGCGCCAGCGCCTGGCCATCGCCCGCACCCTCGTGCAGCGGCCGGAGATCTACCTCTTCGACGACTCCTTCTCGGCCCTGGACTACGCGACGGACGCGGCGCTGCGCGCAGCACTCTCCCGCGAGACCGAGGACGCGACCGTGGTCATCGTCGCCCAGCGGGTCTCCACGATCCGCGACGCCGACCGGATCATCGTCCTGGACGAGGGCCAGGTCGTGGGCGAGGGACGCCACCACGAGCTGATGGCCGGCAACGAGACCTACCGGGAGATCGTGCTCTCCCAGCTGACGGAGGCGGAGGCCGCATGAGCGGGCCCGGAGGACGGATGATGACGGGACCGGCGAGCCGGTCCATGGACTTCAAGGGCTCGGGCAAGCGGCTCCTGCGCCAGCTCGCGCACGACCGGGCCAAGATCTGGGGCATGGTCGCGGCCGTGGTCGGCAGCGTCGGCTGCGCGGTGGTCGGCCCGAAGATCCTCGGTGAGGCGACCGACCTGGTCTTCGCCGGGATCGTCGGCCGGGAGATGCCGGCCGGGATCACCAAGCAGCAGGCGCTGGACGGTCTGCGGGCCAAGGGCCAGGACGGCATGGCGGACATGCTCGCCGGCACCGACTTCACTCCGGGGCAGGGCATCGACTTCGGCGCGGTCGGGGTCGTCGCGCTCTGGGCGCTGGTGGTCTTCACCCTGGCCGGCCTGCTGATGCTGGTCGCGACACGGCTGTCGAACCACGTCATGAACGGCACCGTCTACCGGATGCGCGAGGAGCTCCAGGCGAAGCTGTCGCGGCTGCCGCTGTCGTACTTCGACCAGCAGAAGCGCGGCGAGGTGCTGAGCCGGGCCACCAACGACATCGACAACATCGGCCAGACGCTCCAGCAGACGATGGGGCAGCTGCTGAACTCGCTGCTGACGATCGTCGGCGTGCTCGTGATGATGTTCTGGATCTCGCCGCTGCTGGCGCTGGTCGCGCTGGCGACCGTGCCGCTGTCGGTCTACGTCGCGGCGAAGATCGGCAAGAAGTCGCAGCCGCAGTTCGTGGCGCAGTGGAAGACGACCGGGGCGCTCAACGCCCACGTCGAGGAGATGTACTCGGGGCACAGCCTGGTCAAGGTCTTCGGCCGGCAGAAGGAGTCCGCGGCCGTCTTCGCCGAGCAGAACGAGGCCCTCTACCGGGCCTCGTTCAAGGCGCAGCTGGTCAGCGGCATCATGCAGCCGGTGATGTTCTTCATCTCGAACATCAACTACGTGCTGATAGCCGTCGTCGGCGGGCTCCGGGTCGCCTCGGGCACCCTGTCGATCGGTGACGTGCAGGCCTTCATCCAGTACTCGCGGCAGTTCTCCATGCCGCTGACGCAGGTCGCCTCGATGGCGAACCTCGTGCAGTCCGGTGTCGCCTCGGCGGAGCGGGTCTACGAGCTGCTGGACGCGTCGGAGCAGGACGCGGACGCCGATGTCCCGGAGCGTCCGGAGGAGCTGCGCGGCCAGGTCACCTTCGACAAGGTGGCCTTCCGCTACGAGCCGGACAAGCCGCTGATCGAGAACCTCTCGCTGTCGGTCGAGCCGGGTCACACCGTCGCGATCGTCGGCCCGACGGGTGCCGGCAAGACGACGCTCGTGAACCTGCTGATGCGGTTCTACGAGGTCACGGGCGGGGAGATCGCCCTCGACGGGGTGGACATCGCGAAGATGACGCGCGAGGAACTGCGCGCCGGCATCGGCATGGTGCTCCAGGACACCTGGCTGTTCGGCGGCACCATCGCGGAGAACATCGCCTACGGGGCCTCGCGCCAGGTCACGCGCGCGGAGATCGAGGAGGCGGCGCGGGCCGCGCACGCGGACCGTTTCATCCGCACCCTGCCGGACGGCTACGACACCGTCCTGGACGACGAGGGCGCGGGCGTCAGCGCGGGCGAGAAGCAGCTGATCACCATCGCCCGGGCGTTCCTGTCGGACCCGGTGATCCTGGTGCTCGACGAGGCGACGAGCTCGGTGGACACCCGTACCGAGGTGCTCATCCAGAAGGCGATGGCGCGGCTCGCGCACGGCCGTACGTCCTTCGTGATCGCGCACCGGCTGTCCACGATCCGCGACGCGGACGTGATCCTGGTGATGGAGAGCGGCTCGATCGTGGAGCAGGGCACGCACGAGGAGCTGCTGGCGTCGGACGGTGCGTACGCGCGGCTGTACGCGGCGCAGTTCGCGCAGGCGGTCGTCGAGGTCGAGTAGCGCGGGCGGCCGTCGGGGCCGGGGGCCCGGGCCGGTGGGGGGGCGCCTTCCGGGGCGCCCCCTGCCGCACTCAGTCCAGGTAGCCCCTGAGCTGGTCGGCGAAGGCGTGGTCGCGGAGCTTGTTGAGGGTCTTCGACTCGATCTGGCGGATCCGTTCGCGGGTCACGCCGAAGATCCGGCCGATCTCCTCCAGGGTCCGCGGCCGCCCGTCGGCGAGCCCGTAGCGGAGCTGGACGACCTTGCGTTCGCGTTCGCCGAGGGTCGACAGGACGGCTTCCAGGTGCTCGCGCAGCAGGAAGAACGCGGCCGATTCCACGGGGGAGGCGGCGTCCCCGTCCTCGATGAGGTCGCCGAGGGCGACGTCGTCCTCCTCGCCGACCGGCGCGTGCAGGGAGACCGGCTCCTGGGCGAGGCGGAGCACTTCCATGACCCGCTCGGGGGTCAGTTCCAGGTGGACGGCGACCTCTTCGGCGGTGGGCTCGTACCCGCGCTCCTGGAGCATGCGGCGCTGGACGCGCACGACGCGGTTGATCAGCTCGACGACGTGGACGGGCACGCGGATGGTCCGGGCCTGGTCGGCGAGGGCCCGGGACATCGCCTGCCGGATCCACCAGGTGGCGTAGGTGGAGAACTTGTACCCGCGGGCGTAGTCGAACTTCTCGACGGCCCGGATGAGCCCGAGGTTCCCCTCCTGCACGAGGTCGAGCATGGTGAGCCCGCGGCCCACGTAGCGCTTCGCGACGGAGACGACGAGCCGCAGGTTCGACTCGATGAGCCGGCGTTTGGCCATCCGCCCCATGACGACGAGCTTGTCGAGGTCCAGGGCGAGCCGGGAGTCGAGGTCGGGGGTGTTGCCGAGCTTCTCCTCGGCGAACAGCCCGGCTTCGACGCGCCGCGCGAGGTCCACCTCCTCGGCGGCGGTCAGCAGGGGGATCCTGCCTATCTCGCGGAGGTACTGCCGGAACAGATCGGCGGAGGGCCCCGCTCCGCCCCCGCCTTCGCTGTTGCTCCGCCTGCGCGGCGCGGGCACCGGATCGATCAGCTCCAGTACCTCGGGCTCTTCGTCCACGGCCTTGGCCTCCGAGGACTCGCTCACGTTCACGGTCAGGGTCCGGGTCTGCACGGGGGCGACCTCCAGGGCTCCGAGGACGGGGGCACCGCCCTCAGTGTGGGGTACGACACATCGCGGCCACGAGGGGCGTGCGAGCACTTTCTGAGCCCCCTACGTAACGGATGGTTACCCCTGGGCGGGAACCCCGATGCGGATCGGACGCATGTCCGAGATGACCGGCCCCTGTCCGAGTACGCAACGACCTCCGCGGACGCCCGGTGATCAGGCCGGCTCCACGCGGACCGCGCACACCTTGAACTCCGGCATCCGGGAGACCGGGTCGAGGGCCGGGTTGGTCAGGGTGTTGGCGCGGCCCTCGCCCGGCCAGTGGAAGGGCATGAAGACGGTGTCCGCGCGGATGGTGTCGGTGATCCGGGCCGGGGCCACCGCGCGGCCGCGGCGGGAGGTCACGGCGAGGGGGCTGCCGTCGACCGCGCCGATGCGGGCGGCGAGGCGCGGGTGGAGTTCCACGAAGGGGCCCGGGGCGGCCGCGTTGAGCTCCTCCACCCGGCGGGTCTGGGCACCGGACTGGTACTGGGCGACCACGCGCCCGGTGGTGAGCAGCACCGGGTAGTCCGCGTCGGGGACCTCGTCGGCGTCGCGGTGGGAGACGGGGACGAAGCGGGCCCGGCCGTCCTCGGTGGGGAAGCGGTCCAGGAAGAGCCGCTCGGTGCCCGCGGAGCCCTCGGGGCAGGGCCAGAAGACGCCCTGCTCGGCCTCGATGCGGGCGTAGGTGATGCCCGAGTAGTCCGCCGGGCCGCCGGCGGAGGCCCGGCGCAGTTCCTCGAACACCTCCTCCGGGGAGGTCGGGAAGCCCTTCTCGACGCCCATGCGGGCGGCGAGCCCGTGGAGCACGTCCAGGTCGCTGCGGACGCCCGCGGGCGGGGTCAGGGCGCGGCGGCGCAGCAGGACGCGGCCTTCGAGGTTGGTGGTGGTGCCGGTCTCCTCGGCCCACTGGGTGACCGGGAGGACCACGTCGGCGAGGGCCGCCGTCTCGGAGAGGACGACGTCGGCGACCGCGAGGAAGTCCAGGGAGCGGATGCGGTCCTCGATGTGGGAGGCGCGGGGGGCCGAGACCACCGGGTTGGAGCCCATCAGGAGCAGGGCCCGGACGTCCGTGCCGAGGGCGTCGAGGAGTTCGTAGGCGCTGCGGCCGGGGCCGGGGAGGTCGTCGGGGTCGACGCCCCAGACCTCCGCCACGTGCGCGCGGGCCGCGGGGTCGGTCAGCTTGCGGTAGCCGGGGAGCTGGTCGGCCTTCTGGCCGTGTTCGCGGCCGCCCTGGCCGTTGCCCTGCCCGGTGAGGCAGCCGTAGCCGGAGAGCGGCCGACCGGCCCGGCCGGTGGCCAGGCAGAGGTTGATCCAGGCGCCGACGGTGTCGGTGCCCTTGGACTGCTGCTCCGGGCCGCGGGCGGTGAGGACCATGGCGGATTCCGGGGCGCAGAACATCTCGGCCGCCGCGCGGAGCTTGGGGACGGGAACGCCGGTGATGCGTTCGACCAGTTCCGGCCAGTGCGCCATGGCGGCGGCCCGGGCCTCCTCCCATCCGGTGGTGCGGGCGGCGATGAACTCCTCGTCGGTGCGGCCTTCGGCGACCACCAGGTGCAGCAGGCCCAGGGCGAGCGCGAGGTCGGTTCCCGGGCGCGGGGCCAGGTGCAGGTCGGCCTGGTCGGCGGTGCGGGTGCGGCGCGGGTCTATGACGATCAGGGTCCCGCCGTTGGCCTTGAGCTCGGTGAGGTAGCGCAGGGCGGGCGGCATGGTCTCGGCCAGGTTCGAGCCGACGAGGATCACGCAGCCGGTGCGCGGGATGTCCTCCAGCGGGAAGGGCAGCCCGCGGTCGAGCCCGAAGGCCCGCTGGTGCGCCGCTGCGGCCGAGGACATGCAGAACCGGCCGTTGTAGTCGATCTGCGAGGTGCGCAGGGCGACGCGGGCGAACTTGCCGAGCGCGTACGCCTTCTCGTTGGTGAGCCCGCCGCCGCCGAAGACCCCGACCGCGTCCGGGCCGTACGCGCGGCCCGTGCGGGCGAGGCCCTCGGCGACGGCGTCGAGGGCCTCCTCCCAGGTGGCCGGCTCCAGCTGCCCGGCGTGGGTGCGGACGAGCGGCTGGGTCAGACGCACCCGGGAGGAGAGCAGGGCGGGGGCGGTGCGGCCCTTGCCGCACAGCGCGCCCCGGTTCACGGGGAAGTCGCCGCGCTCCTCCACCGTCACGCCCGCGCCGCCCGGCTCGGGGCGCAGGTTCATCCCGCACTGCAGCGCGCAGTACGGGCAGTGCGTGGCGGTGGCGGCGGTGGCGGCGTCCGACGGGTGCATGACGCCAGCGTGAGTCGGTGGTGTTACGCCGGCCGCCACCCCGCGTTACGAGTCGGGGTGCTCTGCCTCAGCGGCCCGCCCCGGCCGCGGTGAGGCCCGGCCCGGGCCCGCTGTCCCCGGCTCACCCGCTCGCCGGCCCACCACCTCACTGGCCGGTGAGGTACTTCACCGTCAGGCCCGCCGTCCAGCCGCCGTCGACGGCGAGTTCGGCACCCGTCATGTAGGCCGCGGCGTCCGAGAGCAGGAAGGCGACCGCGGCGGCGATCTCCTCGGGGGCGCCGACGCGGCCCATCGGGGTGCCTGGGTAGTTGCCCTCGCCGGCCTGGATGCCGATGGGGGCGGTCATCGGGGTCAGTGTCATGCCGGGGTGCACCGAGTTCACGCGGATCCCGGCCTCGGCGAGTTCGACCGCGCCGATCTTCGACAGGCCGCGCACGCCCCACTTGGAGGCTCCGTAGCCGGCGGTGAGGGCGAGGCCGGTCAGGCCGGCGGCGGAGGAGATGTTGACGATGGAGCCGCCGCCGTTCGCGCGCAGCAGCGGGACGGCCGTCTTGATGCCGATGAACACGCCGACCAGGTTGATCTCCACGACCCGGCGGAAGTGCTCGACGCTCTCGTGCTCCAGGAACTGGCCGGTGCTGATGCCCGCGTTGTTCACCAGGCCGTCCACGCGTCCGAACTCGGCGACCGCGTACTCCAGCGCCGCCCGCCAGTCCTCCTCGCTGGTCACGTCGTGCCGCAGGAACCGCGCCGCCCCGCCGAGCTTCGCGGCCGTCGCGGCGCCCTCCGCCTCCAGCACGTCGGTGATCAGCACCTTGCCGCCGCCGTCCACGACGGCCTGCGCGGCCGCGGCGCCCAGGCCGCGGGCCCCACCGGTGATGACGACGACCTTGCCGCTCAGATCCACAACAGCCACGGCTGCACACCCCTGACGCTCGTACGGACGGACGGACGGACGGACGGACCGGACCGGACCGGACCGGCTCCCGTATATGACTATTCGAAATAGCCGGTGCGCGCGTCAGTCTGCCAGAGCGGCCAGCGCCCGCGACACCCCCTGCTCCTTCGGTCCCAGGAACCGCGGGGCGGGCTTGAAGGCCGCGTCCAGCGCCGCCTTGCCGGCCGCGAAGACCTCGCGGGTCTCGCCGTAGTACCAGGTGGCGTCGTGCACGTCGGCCACCCCGACGCCGTACGAGTCCAGGCCCGCCGCCTGGCAGAGGGCGACGGCCCGCCGGATGTGGAAGCCCTGGGTGACCAGCACGGCCCGCTCGACCCCGAAGATCTCCTTGGCCCGCACGCAGGAGTCCCAGGTGTCGAAGCCGGCGTAGTCGCTGACGATCTGCGTGTCCGGCACCCCCTGCGCCGTGAGGTACGTCCGCATCGCGTTCGGCTCGTCGTACTCGGTGCGGCTGTTGTCCCCGGTGACCAGTACGACCTTGACCTTGCCGGTGCGGTACAGCTCGGCGGCGGCGTCGAGCCGGTCGGCCAGGTACGGCGTGGGCCGGGTCCCGAGCAGGCCGGCCCCGAACACCACGGCGACCTCGGACGCCGGTGCGTCGGCCGTGGTGTGCAGCCGGTCGGCGGCCACCGCGTGCATCCACGCCGAGGGCAGCAGCGCCAGCACGCAGCCCGCCATGACGGTCTGCACCGCCAGCCTCCGGGTCCGTACGGTGCGCAGCGCGGCCGCCGTCCGGCTCCACGTGACTCTCGGCAGGCGCGGTCCGCGCATCATCCATCCCCTGGTGTCTCGACTGCTGGTCCCCTGGTCAGGACGCCGCGCGGGGCCGCTTGGTTCGCCCGGCCCGCCCGGTGCGGACCCGCCCGGCCCCCGGCGCAGGCGCTCCCGGCTGCCCGGCGCAGGCCTGCGCGGCCGCCCCACAGCCGTGCGGCCGGGTCTGTGAGCACCCGGCAAACACCCGTCACCCCCGCGCAACGCACCGGCAATGTCCGGCGCGCAGGATCGGTTCATGACGGAGCCGGTGCACCCTCCCGAGTTTCCCGCCCTCCCCTTCGACAGTGCGGCCGAGCTCCTCGGCCGCATCACCCTCCAGCTGGGCACCCAGCTCAGCGGCCTGCGCCGACCCGGAGTCCGCCCATGCAGCCCACCCTCGTCGCCGTGGCCCACGGCAGCCGTGACCCGCGCGCCCTGCACACCGCCCTCGCCCTCCTCGAACGGGTCCGCGAGCTCCGTCCGCGGCTCGACGTCCGGCTCGGCCACATCGAACTGAACGAACCGCTGCTCGACTCGGTCCTCGGGGAGCTGCACGGGTCGGCGGTGCTCGTCCCGCTGCTGCTCGGCCGGGGGTACCACGTCAAGCGCGACCTGCCCGCGGCCGCCGCCCGCGCCACGCACCTGCGCACCCGCATCGCCGCCCCGCTGGGCCCGCACCCGCTGCTCGTCGAGGCCCTGTACGAACGGCTCGTGGAGGCCGGCTGGACCGCCGGCACGGCCGTGGTGCTCGCCGCCGCCGGCTCCCGCGACCCCGACTCCGCGGCCGACACCCGCCGCACCGCCGCCCTGCTCGCCGAACGCCTCGGCGGCGTCCCGGTGGTCCCCGCCTACGCCTCCGCCGCCGCGCCGAGCGCCCCCGAGGCGGTCCGCGCCCTGGCCGCCCGCGGCCACCACCGCACCGCCGTGGCCTCGTACTTCGCCGCTCCCGGCCGGTTCGCCGCGCAGACCGCCGCCGCGGCGCCCGACCTCGCCGCCGCCCCGCTGGGCGACCACCCGGCCCTGGCCCGCCTCTTGCTGCGCCGCTACGACGAGGCCCGTGCCCGGCGCGCGCGGCCCGCCCTGCCCGTGCGGCCGGAACTCGTCTCCGCCTGATCCCGGTTTGTCAGTCATTCCGGTTACCGTCTCTTCCATGGAAGGCACCGCGCACGCCCCCGCAGACGACCACGACGACCTCTACGACGCCTCCGCCACCGAACGCTGGGCCGCCGAGCCCGACAAACGGCCCGGCCGGACCGCCTTCCAGCGCGACCGCGCCCGTGTGCTGCACTCCGCCGCGCTGCGCCGCCTCGCCGGGAAGACCCAGGTCGTCACCCCCGGCACCCGCTCGTACGACTGGGACGCGAGTCCCCGTACCCGTCTCACCCACTCCCTGGAGTGCGCCCAGGTCGGCCGGGAGCTCGGCGCCGCGCTCGGCTGCGACCCCGACCTGGTCGAAGCCGCCTGCCTCTCGCACGACATGGGCCACCCGCCCTTCGGTCACAACGGCGAGGAGGCGCTCAACGAGTTCGCCAAGGACTGCGGGGGCTTCGAGGGCAACGCGCAGTCGCTGCGCCTGCTGACGCGGCTGGAGCCCAAGCGGTTCGTGCCCGACCCGGCGAGCGGCGAACTCGTCAGCGTCGGCCTCAATCTGACCCGGGCCTGCCTGGACGCCGCCACCAAGTACCCGTGGGCCCGCGGGGACCACCCCACCGACCCGGGCTCGGTGAAGTTCGGCGCGTACGAGGACGACCTGCCGGTCTTCGCGTGGCTGCGCCGCGGCGCGCCCGCGGACCGCAAGTGCTTCGAGGCCCAGGTCATGGACTGGGCCGACGACGTCGCGTACTCCGTCCACGACTTCGAGGACGGCCTGCACGCCGGTCACCTCGACCCCAACCTCCTCTTCGCCGAGCCCGAGCGCACCGCGATCTGGCGGGTCGCCATCGGCCGCTACGTGCCCGCCGACACCGAGCCGGAGGAGCTGCGGGCCGCCCTCGACCGGCTGATGGAGGAGGAGTGGTGGCCGCACGGGTACGACGGTTCGGCCGTCGCCCAGGCCCGGCTGAAGGACGCCACGAGCCAGCTGATCGGCCGCTTCTGCCTGGCCGCCGAGGGCGCCACCCGTGAGGCGTACGGTTCCGGCCGCCTCACCCGGTACGGTGCCGAACTGGTGGTCCCGCGCGAGGCGCGCAACGAGTGCGCGGTGCTCAAGGCGGTCGCCGACCTGTACGTCATGCAGCGCGACGAGCAGGAGCGGATCCGCGCCGACCAGCGCATCGTCCTGGCCGAACTGGCGGAGGCGCTCAGCGCCCGGGCTCCCGAGGGGCTGGACCCGCAGTTCCGGGCGATCTTCGACGCGGCCCCGGACGACAGGGCCAGGAAACGGGCGGTCATCGACCAGATCGCGTGTCTCACCGACGCATCCGCCCGTTCCCTGCACGCACGTCTCACGCGGCGCACCCGACGCGCCGAAGGGTGAGCCGATCGAGCCACTCCCCCTTCACGCGGCAGGCTCAGTGCGGGACGCTCGCATGTGGTCGCATGTGGCGGAGAGGTTATGAGGAGGCATCAGGTGGTCGACGCACACCGGACATTCGTCATCGTCGGCGCAGGGCTCGCCGGAGCGAAGGCGGCCGAAACGCTGAGGTCCGAGGGGTTCACGGGGCGGGTGATCCTGATCGGCGACGAGCGCGACCATCCGTACGAACGGCCCCCGCTGTCCAAGGGCTACCTGATGGGCAAGGAGGACCGGGAGAGCGTCTTCGTCCACGAGCCGTCCTGGTACGCGGCCGCCGACGTCGAGCTGCACCTCGGCCAGCCGGCGGTCCAGCTCGACCGGGACGCCAAGAAGGTGGTCCTCGGCGACGGCACGGTCCTGCACTACGACAAGCTGCTGCTGGCCACCGGCGCCGAGCCGCGCCGCCTGGACATCCCCGGCACGGGTCTCGCCGGGGTGCACCACCTGCGGCGCCTCGCGCACGCCGAGCGGCTGAAGGGGGTCCTCGCCGGACTGGGCCGGGACAACGGCCACCTGCTCATCGCGGGCGCCGGATGGATCGGCCTGGAGGTCGCCGCCGCGGCCCGCGGGTACGGCGCGGAGGTCACCGTGGTCGAGCCGGAGGCCACCCCGCTGCACGCGGTGCTCGGCCCGGAGATCGGCCGGCTCTTCGGTGACCTGCACGCCGATCACGGGGTGCGGTTCCACTTCGGGTCGCGGCTGACCGAGATCGTGGGCCACGACGGCATGGTGCTGGCCGCCCGTACGGACGACGGGGAGGAGCACCCGGCGCACGCGGTGCTCGCCGCGATCGGGGCCGCGCCGCGGACCGCGCTCGCCGAGACCTCCGGGCTGGCCCTGGTGGACCGGGAGCACGGCGGCGGGATCGCCGTGGACGAGTCCCTGCGCACCTCCGACCCGGACATCTACGCGGTCGGGGACGTGGCCGCCGCCCACCACCCGGTGCTCGGGACCCGGCTGCGGGTCGAGCACTGGGCCAACGCGCTGAACGGCGGTCCGGCCGCCGCGCGGTCGATGCTGGGCCACGAGGTCAGCTACGACCGGGTGCCGTACTTCTTCTCGGACCAGTACGACGTGGGTCTGGAGTACTCGGGGTACGCGCCGCCCGGCGGCTACGACCAGGTGCTGATCCGCGGCGACGCGGGCAAGCGGGAGTTCATCGCCTTCTGGCTGTCCGAGGGGCGGGTGCTGGCCGGGATGAACGTGAACGTGTGGGACGTCACCGACCAGATCCAGGCGCTGATCAGGTCGAAGGCGCCGGTGGACCGGGAGGCCCTTGCGGATCCGTCGGTTCCGCTCTCCTCGCTGATCGGAGGCTAGGAGCCACCCGGGGGGCTGACGGGATTGCCGGCGCCCGGCCGTAGACTTCACGGGTGGCTGGACGGATCAACGACGACGACGTGAAGGCGGTACGGGACGCGGTCCCGATCGACGCCGTGGTCTCCGAGTACCTCCAGCTGCGCAACGCGGGCGGCGGCAACCTCAAGGGCCTCTGCCCCTTCCACGACGAGAAGTCCCCGTCCTTCCAGGTCAGCCCCAGCAAGGGCCTGTACCACTGCTTCGGCTGCCAGGCGGGCGGGGACACCCTCGACTTCGTCATGAAGATCGACCACCTCTCCTTCTCGGAGGCCGTCGAGCGCCTGGCCGGCCTGGCCGGCATCACCCTGCGGTACGAGGAGGGCGGCTACACCTCCGGCACCAGCGGCCGCGGTGACCGCATCCGGCTGGTCGAGGCGCACAAGGCCGCCGCCCAGTTCTACGTCGACCAGCTCGGCAGCCCCGAGGCGGAGATCGGCCGCAAGTTCCTCGCGGAGCGCGGCTTCGACCAGGCCGCGGCCGCGCACTTCAGCGTGGGCTACAGCCCGGCCGGCTGGGACCACCTGACCCGCTTCCTGCGCGGCAAGGGCTTCACCGACAAGGAACTGATCACCTCCGGGCTCGCCCAGGACAGCCGCAGCGGCAAGCCGATCGACCGCTTCCGCGGCCGGCTGATGTGGCCGATCCGCGACATCAGCGGCGAGGTGGTCGGCTTCGGCGCGCGCAAGCTGCGCGACGACGACAACGGACCGAAGTACCTGAACACGCCGGAGACGGCGATCTACAAGAAGTCCCAGGTCCTCTACGGCATCGACCTGGCCAAGAAGGAGATCGCGAAGACCTCGCGGGCCGTGGTGGTCGAGGGCTACACCGACGTGATGGCCTGCCACATGGCCGGGGTCACCACCGCGATCGCCACCTGTGGCACCGCCTTCGGCGGGGACCACATCAAGATCCTGCGCCGGCTGCTGATGGACAACGCCACCGCCGAGGTGATCTTCACCTTCGACGGTGACGCGGCGGGCCAGAAGGCGGCGCTGCGCGCCTTCGAGGACGACCAGAAGTTCGCCGCGGAGACCTCGATCACCATCGCCCCCGGCGGGATGGACCCCTGCGACCTGCGCCTCGCGCAGGGGGACGCGGCCGTGGCCGGCCTGGTGGAGGCCCGGACGCCGCTGTTCGAGTTCGCCCTGCGGCACATCGTGTCCCGGCACAACCTGGAGAACCCGGCGGGGCGGGCGGCCGCGCTGGCCGAGGCCGCGCCGGTCGTCGCGAGCATCAAGGACCTCTCGATCCAGCACGAGTCGGCGGTCCAGCTGGCGGGGATGCTGGGCATCCTCGACGAGCCGTTCGTCGTCAAGCGGGTCGCGCAGCTGGCGCGGTGGGCCCGGGACCGCGGCAACCAGCC
The DNA here is from genome assembly GCF_044747975.1 of Streptomyces sp. NPDC090045. Classification (NCBI taxonomy): domain Bacteria; kingdom Bacillati; phylum Actinomycetota; class Actinomycetes; order Kitasatosporales; family Streptomycetaceae; genus Streptomyces; species Streptomyces sp. NPDC090045. The sequence continues at coordinate 520,716 of NZ_JBIVFA010000001.1, read as the reverse complement.
CCCGCAGCAGGGCCGCGGCCGCCCCCAGGAGCCGGCCCCCGCCGCCGCGCCGCCGGCCGGTGGCGGACCCGCCCTGAACCTGCGCAGCCCCGCCCACCGCACCGAGCGGGAGCTGCTCAAGCTGGCGCTGCAGCGGCCCGCGCTGGTCTCCCCCGCGTTCGACGCGTACGGGATCGACGAGTTCACCGCCCCGCCCTACGCCGCGGTCCGCCAGGCCATCCAGGACGCGGGCGGCGCCTCGCAGGCCGGCGACGACTACCTGGCCCGGGTCCGCGACGCCGCCCCGAACGACACCGTCCGCGCGATGGTCACGGAGCTGGCGGTGGAGGCCATCCACGCCAAGACGGTGGACGAGGTCTATGCCGGGGTCCAGCTGGTCCAGGTGCGCCTGCGCGCCGTCGACCGCCGGGTCCTGGAGATCCAGGGCGCCATGACCCGTCTGAGCCCGCAGGCCCCGCCGGAGCAGCACGCGGCGGTCCAGGAGGAGCTGTGGGTGCTCCAGCAGTACGGTCAGCGGCTGCGCAACCGCGGCGCCGAAGGCCTCTGACCGGGGCTACGTGGCGGACGCGCCCCGGCGCCTGAACCAGTCGCCGCTCGGTATCTCGCTGCCCGATTCCCGCAGGTCGCGGGCGAGCAGCGGGGCCGCCAGATAGACCCAGGCCCGGACCGGGGTGCCGTCCGGGCGCAGGGCCGGGCGGGCGATCCGGTCGTAGACGTTCCCGGGGCGGCCCGGGCCCCCGTACTCCTCCAGCACGTCCAGCGCGGCCAGCAGCTCCCCGTACGCACCGGGCGCCGGCGTGATCAGCTCGCCGACGACGGCCGAGCCGGGCCGGTGGACCGCGTACGGGTATCCGGGGCCGTCGTAGAGCACCGCGTCCGGGAGGGTGGCGGGCTCCTCCGAGGCCGTGCGGCCGCGCAGGAACAGGCCGTGGTTGACCTCGCCGGGGCGCAGGGTCCCGTAGACGAAGAACGGGAGCGGGGCGGTCGGGTCTTGTGGCCGTTCGACCGATGTCACGGGGCCCTCCCTCGGGGTAGGGCGCAGCCTCCGCCGGCCGGGCCGAAGGTCCCGACTTCGCTGCGCCCCACCACCGTACGCACCGCTGTTACACAACCTCCCGGTGCCCGTGACCCGTGCCGTCTAGCGTCGGCCTCCTCCCCCTCCCACCTCACGGTTCTGCGCCCATGACACCTTCGTCCCGCCGCCCGCTCGCCGCCCTGCTGTGCGCCTGCGCACTCGCCGTCGGCGGCTGCGCCGCGCCCGGCGGCGGGCTCGGGACCGGCACGCCCGCGCCGCCCGTGTCGGCCCAGCCGCACCCCGAACCGCTGTGGCCCGCCTGGGCCTCGGCGCCCGGCGCGGCGGTGGGCCGGCAGGAGCCCGCGCCGACGCCGTTGAAGAACGCGCCCGAGGTGGGGGCGGACGGGCTCCTCGGAGTGGACCCGGCGGAGGTGGCGGGCGCCGACCCGCGGATGCGGCCGTACCTCGGCAGTGGCTCCTCCCTCCAGGAGCCGGGCCGGGCCGGCGTCCGGCCGCCCGTCCACCGGGACCTGACGGGCGACGGGCGGCCGGAGCTGATCGTCGCCGCCGACACCGCCACCGGCCGGTCGGCGCTGAGCGTCTACTCGGTGGTGGGCGGCCGGATCGTCTCCGTGCTGTTCACGATGGGCCGTCAGCTCGCGGCCGAGACCATCGGCCCCGACCTGCTGGTCCGCATCGCCGCCGACGACGGCTCCGAACAGGCCGTCCGCTACCACTGGAACGGCGAGCGGATGACCGTGGTCAACGACGAGCGCCGGTTCCGCAAGTCCGGCCCGCGCTGCGACCCCGAGGAGAGCCCGGCGCCCGCCGCCGCGCCCTGCTGCGCCACCACGGACGGGCGGAGCGCCCCGTGAACCGTGTGAGCCCCGGGGGCCCCGTGAGAGCTGTTCTGGCCAGCTGCCGGCGTCTCCCGCAGGCCCTCGGCCTGCGCTGGAAGATCGCCATCCTGCTCGCCGTCGGCTGCTCCCTCGTCGCCGTCGCCATCGGGATCCTGATCCACGGGGCGCGCGCCCGCCAGATCGGCGACGCGGCCCGCGCGAGCGCCACCGCCCAGCTGATCAGCGTACGGAAGGTGTACGAGCTGACCGGCCGGCTCGACGCCGACAAGGTCGGCGAGGCCGACGCCCGGATCGACTGCCCGCAGCTGCCGGCCCCGCTGCGGACGGAGGCCCTCGCCGGGCAGCGCTCCACCTACCTCGACATGTCCGGCCCGGACCCGGTGGTCTGGGCCGCCCGGCCGGTCGGCGGCGAGCACGTGCTGTCCGTACGCCTGTCGCTGGCCGACGAGCGCGCCGAGCTCGCCGAACTGGACCGGCAGCTGGTGGCGTACGGGGTCTCGGTCGTGGCGCTCGCGGCGACGGGCGGGGCGCTGATGGCCAGCCGGCTGAGCCGGGACCTGCGGACGGCGGCGGAGACGGCCCGCCGGATCAGCGCGGGCGAGCTGGACGCGCGCATCGGGCCGCCGGGGGCGCCGGGCGCGCGGGACGAGGTCGCCGAACTGTCCTCGGCGGTCGACACGATGGCGGCCAGTCTGCAGCAGCGGCTGGAGGCGGAGCAGCGGTTCACGGCGGACGTGGCGCACGAGCTGCGGACCCCGCTGACGGGGCTGCACACCGCCGCCGAGCTGCTGCCTCCGGGACGGCCGACGGAGCTCGTCCGGGACCGGGTCGCGGCGCTGCGGACGCTGACCGAGGACCTGCTGGAGGTGGCCCGGCTCGACGCGGACCGGGAGGAGCCGCAGTGGGAGGCCCGCCGGCTGGGGCCGCTGGTGGAGTCGATCACGCGGCGCTCCGGGGTGGCCGCGGAGGTCATCGGCGCGCAGGGGACGGACCTGGTGCGCACCGACGTACGGCGGCTGGAGCGCATCCTGGCGAACCTGCTGGCCAACGCCCGGCGGCACGGCGGGGGGCCGGTCACGGTGACGGTGTCGGGGACGGCCGTGACGGTCCGGGACCAGGGCCCCGGTTTCCCGGAGAAGCTGCTGCGCGAGGGACCGCAGCGGTTCCTGACCGGCGCGCCCGAACGCGGTCAGGGCACGGGGCTGGGCCTGACCATCGCCCTCGGTCAGGCCCACGTGATCGGCGCCCGGGTCACCTTCGCGAACCCGCCGCCCTCGGGTGCCTCGGCGACGGTGGCGCTCCCGCCGGCCTGAGCGGACACCGGCCCGGCCGGCGCCGGGTGCGGGCCGGCCCGCGCCGGCCCGCACCCGGCGGGAGTCACCCGGACGGCGCGGACGGCCCGGATGGCCGCACGACCCGCCTTGACCTGCGGATACGGCTCGCGCGCGGACCGCGTACGGGCACACCTGACGGGACATCAGCAGGCGGGCGACGGGCGGGCCGGGTTATCTCGGAGGCACGACCCCGTGTCTTCAGGAGAGTCCCCATGCGCCGACGTACCGCACACGTGCTGACCGCGACCGCGCTGACCGCCGCCGCGTTCACCGGGCCGGTCGCGGGCGCGGTCGCCGCCGTGGACCTGGGCATGGTGGGCTTCGCGCCCGGGGACTTCGCCCGGCTGGAGGTGTGGCCCAAGTCCGCCGCCCCCGGCGCCACCGTCACCGTGAACACCACGGCCTGCGGGTCCGGCAGCCACGCCGAGGGCGATGCCACCACGGTCGGCGGCGGCCGGTTCAAGCTGGTCCCGGGCACCCACAAGGAGGTGGTCGTGGGGCAGTTCCAGGTGGCCCACGGCACCCGGGCCGGCACCTACGGCATCGGCGCGACCTGCGCGAACGGCAAGTTCGCCACCGGCGACCTCGTCGTCACCGAACGCGGCCCGCAGGGCCACGTCAACACCGGGGTGGGCGGTGGCACGACCACCACCACGAACCCCGCCAAGATCGCGGCGGGGGCGGCCGTACTGGCCGTCGCCGCCGTCGGCGGTACCTGGCTCCTGCGTCGCCGGGCGAGCGGCACGCGGAGCTGACGGACGCCCACCGCGGCTCCGGCCGCGGTCCGACCGGTACCGTCCCCCGTCGCCCGCCCCGCGAGGTCCCCCCCGTTCGCGGGGCCGGGCGACGGCCAGTCACCCCGAAACGGAAGCCGAGGGGGTACACATGGGTGGCGAATTCGGTGGTGCCCGGGGCCCCGGCCGGCAGCCCTGGCCCCCACCCGCCGACCGCCCCGGATCAGGCGCGCGGCCCCCGGCCCGGGCCGTCCGCACCCCGACCGCCCGCCACGGGGGACTCGTCGCGCTCGCCGCCTGCATCGGCATCTGGCTCGTCACCAGCGGTTCCCGGGAGCCGGTCGGGCCGCCGCTGCCCTCCCCCGCCGAGGCCCTGACCGCAGCCGGAGTCGTGGGCCCGGGCATCGCCCCGCTCCCCGGCTCCCCGCCCGGCCGGATCCGGATCCCGTCCATCCGGGTCGACGCCCCGCTGACCGGACTGGGCCTGGAGCGGAACGGCAGCCTCGAAGTGCCGCCGCCCGACCGGCCCGACCTGGCCGGCTGGTACCGCGAGGGCACCACCCCGGGGGCCACCGGCACGGCCGTCGTCGCCGGGCACGTGGACGACGCCGCCGGGCCCGGGGTCTTCTACCACCTGGGCGCGCTGCACCGGGGGGCCGCGATCGAGATCCCGCGCGCGGACGGCCGTACGGCCGTGTTCACGGTCCACGCGGTCGAGGTCTACGACGCCAAGGCCTTCCCCGACACCCGCGTGTACGGCCCCTCGGCGCGGGCCGAGCTGCGGGTGATCACCTGCGGCGGCGGCTTCTCGCCGCGCACGGGCTACCGCGGCAACGTGGTCGTCTTCGCGCACCTCACCGGGACGTACTGAGGACCGGTCAGCCCCACTGCTCGAGGCCGAGCTTGACCACCAGCGCGCCGACCACCGTCAGCAGCACCCCGCGGACGAAGCCGCTGCCCTTCTTGAGCGCCATCCGGGCGCCGACCATGCCGCCGGCCAGGTTGAAGACCGCCATCAGCGCGGCCAGCTGCCACAGCACCATGCCCTGGTAGGCGAACATCGCGAGCGCCCCCGCGTTGGTGCAGCAGTTGACGATCTTGGCGGTCGCGGAGGCGGTGACCAGGTCGAGGTGGAGCAGCGCCGTGAGCGCGAGCACCAGGAAGGTGCCGGTGCCGGGCCCGATGAGGCCGTCGTAGAAGCCGATGCCGAGGCCGGCGAGCCCGATGGCGAGCAGCACCCGCTGCCGGCTGACGGGCGCGGTCGAGGGGGCGGTGCCGAAGCCCGGCTTGAAGATCACGACGCCCGCGACGATCACGAGCACGCCCATGATCAGCGGCCGGAGCGCGTCCTTGCTGATGCCGCCGGCGAGTGCGGCGCCGCCCATCGAGCCGGCGAGCGCGGCCAGGCCGATGCGGACGGCGAGCTTCACGTCCACCGGGGCCTTGCGCACGTAGGTGACCGCCGCGCCCGCCGTGCCGACGATGGCCACGGCCTTGTTGGTGCCGAGGACGGTGGCGGGGTGGGCGTTCGGCAGGCCGAGCAGGAGCGCGGGCAGGAGCAGCAGGCCCCCGCCGCCCACCACGGCGTCGATCCAGCCGGCCGCCGCCGCTGCCACGCACAGGACAATGATCATGGTCGTTGATATGTCAGGCACGAGATGACCCTATGGAGCTGTCAGGTGCATGGGCCATCAATCCCCGGAAACTTGCGCAAAGGTTGAGCTTTCCCGGGCCGGCACCCGGTCCGGGGCCACCGGAGCCGCCGGGTTCACCGTCGCCGTGAGCACGGTCGCGGCCAGCACGCTGGCCGCCCCCAGCCCCGCCGCCAGGCGCCGCGCCGGCGGTACGGAGGCCAGTGCGGCCAGCCCGGCCCGCACCGCCGAGGGCGTACGGGGCTTGCGGTGCCGGGCCGCGGCCGGCGCCTTGGCCCCGACGGGTACGGACAGGGCGACGTGCAGCGGGTGACGCATGGGGCGGTGACTCCTCGGGGAACGCCGGACGGAAGATCAGAAGCTGAAGCACTCGGAATGGATGCGTCCGGCCGGCACCCCGGCCCGCAGCAGCGCCGCCCGGGTCGCCTCGGCCATCCCCGGCGGCCCGCACAGGTACACGTCGTGCTCGGTCAGCTCCGGCACCAGCGCGGCCAGCGCCTGCGGAGCCAGCGGATCGTATGCCGCGCCCGACGGCCCCAGCAGGTAGTGCAGCCCCGCCCGCCGCTCGGCGGCGATGGTCTCCAGCTCGCTGCGCAGGACGAGGTGCTCCTCGGCCCCGGCCCGGTACAGCAGGGTGATGTCCCCGGGACCGCCGGGCAGCGTCTCGAACAGCGCCCGCATCGGGGTGATCCCGACCCCGCCCGCGATCAGCAGCACCTTGGTCCGGGTCCGCCGGGCGGCGGTGAGCGCCCCGAACGGCCCGGTGGCGAGGACCCGCGTGCCGGGGCGCAGCCGGCGGATCCGGCGGGAGTGGCCGCCGAGCCCCTTGACCGTGATCCGCAGGGCGTTCCCGCGGACCGGCGCGGACAGCGAGAACGGCAGGGCGGTGTGCCACAGCCCCCGCTGGAGGAACCGCCAGCGCAGGAACTGGCCCGGCTCCGCGCGCAGTTCCGCGAGGTGCTCCCCGTACATGACGACGGAGACCACCCCGGGCCCCTCCACCCGGACGTCCGCGACCCGCAGCGCGTGCCGCAGGGCCTGCCGTACGGGGACCACGGCGCGGTACCAGACCAGCAGCACGGCGACGACGGTGTGCGCGAGCGCCCAGAACCAGGCGGCCGCGGCGAGATCGGGCCCGGCGAGCTGGTGGCCGAAGGCGAGGGCGGCGGCGAGGTAGACCAGCAGGTGCACCCCGCGCCAGGTTTCGTGCGACACCCGGCGGCGTACCGCCCGGGCGGAGGTCACACCGACCGCGGCCAGGAGGACGGTCCCGGCCGCGGCGGCGGCGAGCGCGGGGTAGCCGAGCAGCTCCCGGACGGCGGAGACCACGTCGACACCCTCGTGCACGGCGTATCCGAGCAGGGCGAAGAGCCCGTGCCCGAAGCAGAGGAGGAGCACGTACCGGCCGCCGAAGGCGTGCCAGCGGGCGAGCCGGTCGGCGCCGACCCCGTGCTCGACGGCGGGCACCCGGGCCATCAGGAACAGCAGCACGAGGACCCCGTAGCCGGCGAGCAGACCGGTCAGGTGCGCGGCGGTGGCGAACAGCGCGTCGGGCCGGGCCGAGGGCCGCACCTGCGCCGCCCAGAGCAGGGTCACCACCCCCGCCCCGCCCAGCATCCCGCGCCTGACCCGCACCGCCGCATCTCGCATACGGAGCACGCTAAGGGCCCGGACCGCCGCCCTGATGATCCTTAAGTCGGCCTTGAGGAAGGCCTCACCGACCCTTAACCCCGGCGCTGAGGTCGGCGTTCCGTCCGGGTAACAACAGCGATGCGGAGGGGAAACAGCGGCCGCGCACGCTCGTGCCATGACCTCGAATCAGCGTGTGGTGGTGATCGGCGGCGGCCTCGCGGGCCTGCGACTGGCCGCGCGCCTGACCGGTGCGGCGGAGGTGACCGTCCTCGGCGAGGAGCCGCACGTCCCCTACAACCGGGTCCTGCTCGCGGAGGTCCTCGCCGGCCGCTACGCGCCGGAGGTCACCGCCCTCCCGGCGCCCGGCCCGGCCCTGCGCCGGGGCGTCCGTGCGGTACGGATCGACCGCGCGGACCGGACCGTGCTGTGCGACGACGGCACGGTGGCGCAGTACGACACGCTGGTGCTGGCCACGGGTTCGAACGCGGTGCTCCCGCCGCTGCGCGGGCTGTTCGAGCCGGAGGGCCGGGACCTCCCGGACGGGGTCCACGCGTTCCGCACGATGGACGACTGCCTGGCCCTCTCGGCCGCCGTACGCCCCGGAGTGCGGGCGGTGGTGATCGGCGGGGGCCTGCTGGGCGTCTCCGCGGCCCGTGCGCTCGCCGCGCGGGGGGCGGTGGTGGTCCTGGCCCAGCAGGGCGAGCGCCTGATGGAACGCCAACTGGACTCCGACGCCTCCGCCCTGCTGGCCACGCACCTGACCGACCTCGGCGTGGAAATCCACACGGAATGCCGCGTCCGCGGTCTGATCACATCTGACGCACCGCTGCCGGGGGCTCTGCCCCCGGACCCCCGCGCCTCAAACGCCGGCGAGGCTGAAATTGCAGGCGAGGCCGGGCAAAATCCAGCCCCTCCGGCGTTTGAGGAGCGGGGTCCGGGGCGGAGCCCCGGCAACGGCGCCGCACGGGGGCCGCGGCGGGTCACCGGGGTCGAGCTCGCCGACGGCTACCGGCTGGAGGCCGATCTCGTCGTGCTCGCCTGCGGCGTCCGCCCCCGCGTCGGCCTCGCCAAGGCCGCCGGCCTCGACGTCCGCACCGGCATCGTGGTCGACGACCACCTCCGGACCAGCGACCCCCGCATCCACGCCATCGGCGACTGCGCCGAGCACGCCGGCCAGGTGTACGGCCTGGCCGGCGCCGCCCTGGAGCAGGCCGACGCCCTCGCCTCGGTCCTCACCGGGACCCCCGCGCGCTACACCGGCACCCGCGCCCTCACCCGCCTCACCCTCGGCGGTGCCGAGAACCGCTCCCTGGACCTCGCCGCCTTCGGCGAGACCACCCCCCGCCCCGGGGACGACGTGGTCCGCCTAGCCGACGCCACCCGCGGGACCTACCGGAAGGTCGTCGTCCGCGACGACCGGCTCGTCGGCGGGGTGCTGCTCGGCGAGCTCTCCACCGTGGGCGCCCTCGCCCGCACCTGGGAGGGCGACGAGTCCCCGCACGACCTGTTCCACCTGCTCACCGACGACGGAGGCCACTGACATGACCGAGCCCCTGCCCACGATCGTGCTCATCGGGCACGGCATGGTCGGCCAGCGCTACCTCGAAGCGCTCGCCGAGCGCGGAGTCACCGCCACGCACCGGATCACCGTGCTCTGCGAGGAGCCCCGGCCCGCCTACGACCGCGTGCACCTGACCTCGTACTTCTCCGGCAGCACCGCCGAGGACCTGTCCATGACCCCCGCCGGGTTCATGGAGGAGCACGGCATCGCCCTCCACCTCGACGACCCCGCCGAGCACATCGACCGGGCCGCCCGTACCGTCACCTCCCGCTCCGGGCAGGTGTTCCCGTACGACGTGCTGGTCCTGGCCACCGGCAGCTATCCCTTCGTGCCGCCCGTCCCCGGCAAGGACGCCCCCGGCTGCTTCGTCTACCGCACGATCGAGGACCTCCTCGCGATCGAGGAGTACGCCAAGACCCGGACCAGCGGCGCGGTCGTCGGCGGCGGGCTGCTCGGCCTGGAGGCCGCCGGCGCCCTGCAGGGGCTCGGCCTCACCACCCGCATCGTCGAGTTCGCCCCGCGGCTGATGCCCGTCCAGGTCGACGAGGGCGGCGGCGCCGCCCTGCTGCGCACCATCGAGTCCATGGGCCTGACCGTCCACACCGGGGTCGGCACCCAGGAGGTGGTGACCGGCGAGGACGGCCACGTCAGCGGCATGCGGCTGTCCGACGGCTCCACCGTCGACACCGACCTCGTCGTCTTCTCCGCGGGGGTCCGCCCCCGCGACCAGCTGGCCCGCGACTCCGGGCTGGACGTCGGCGAGCGCGGCGGCATCGCGGTCGACGCCCGCTGCCGCACCTCCGATCCCCACGTCTACGCCATCGGCGAGTGCGCCCTCGCCGTCGACGGCCGGGTCTACGGCCTGGTCGCGCCCGGCTACGAGATGGCCGAGACCGCCGCCGAGGACCTGCTCGGCCGGGAGAAGGAGTTCACCGGCGCCGACCTCTCCACCAAGCTCAAGCTGCTCGGCGTGGACGTGGCCTCCTTCGGTGACGCCCACGGCAACGCCCCCGGCAGCCTCGACGTCGTCTGGTCGGACTCCCGCTCCGGCGTCTACAAGAAGCTGGTCGTCTCCCCCGACGGGGTCCTGCTCGGCGGGGTCCTGGTCGGCGACGCGGACTCGTACGGGCTGCTGCGCCCGCTCACCGGCAGCGTCCCGCCCGTCGCCCCCGAGCAGCTGGTGCTGCCCGCCGGGGTCGGCGCGCCCGTCGCGCTCGGCCCGTCCTCGCTCCCCGACCACGCCGTGATCTGCTCCTGCCACAACGTCACGAAGAAGGCCATCGCCGCCTGCGCCACCCTCGCCGAGGTCAAGAAGTGCACGAAGGCGGGCACCGGCTGCGGCAGCTGCGTCAAGGTGATCGGCCAGCTGCTGCCGGCCGCCGCCGACAAGGGGCTGTGCGGCTGCTTCCCGTACACCCGCTCCGAGCTGTACGAGATCGTCCGCACCCGGCAGCTGACCTCGTACGAGGAGATCCTCGACGGCCACGGCCGCCCGGAGGCCCGCGGCGGCGACGGCTGCGAGGTCTGCAAGCCCACCGTCGGCTCGATCATCGCCTCGCTCGCCCCGACCCTCGGCGCCAGCGGCTACGTCCTGGACGGGGAGCAGGCCGCCCTCCAGGACACCAACGACCACTTCCTGGCGAACATGCAGCGCAACGGCTCGTACTCGGTCGTCCCGCGCATCCCCGGCGGCGAGATCACCCCCGACAAGCTGATCGTGATCGGCGAGGTGGCCCGCGACTTCGGCCTCTACACGAAGATCACCGGCGGCCAGCGGATCGACCTCTTCGGGGCGAGCGTGGACCAGCTCCCGCGGATCTGGGCGCGGCTCGTCGACGCCGGGTTCGAGTCCGGGCACGCGTACGGGAAGGCCCTGCGGACGGTGAAGTCCTGCGTGGGGCAGACCTGGTGCCGCTACGGGGTCCAGGACAGCGTCAGGATGGCCATCGACCTGGAGCTGCGCTACCGGGGCCTGCGCGCCCCGCACAAGCTGAAGTCGGCGGTGTCCGGCTGCGCCCGCGAGTGTGCGGAGGCGCAGAGCAAGGACTTCGGCGTCATCGCGACGGCGAGCGGCTGGAACCTGTACGTGGGCGGCAACGGCGGGGCCACCCCGCGCCACGCCGACCTGCTGGCCCAGGACCTGTCGGACGCGGAACTGGTCCGCCTGATCGACCGCTTCCTGATGTTCTACATCCGCACCGCCGACCGGCTGGAGCGGACCTCCACCTGGCTGGAGCGGCTGGAGGGCGGTCTGGCGCACCTGCGGGACGTCATCGTGCACGACTCGCTCGGGCTGTGCGCGGAGCTGGAGTCCCTGATGGCCGACCACGTGGCGCACTACCGGGACGAGTGGGCCGAGACGCTCCAGGACCCGGAGCGGCTGCGCCGGTTCGTGTCCTTCGTGAACGCGCCCGGCGCCCCCGACCCCACCGTGAAGTTCGTCCCCGAGCGCGACCAGGTCAAGCCCGACCTGGCCGTCCTGACCATAGGAGGTGCCGTCCGATGACCGTGGAACTGCAAGTGGCGCAGGGCTGGCTGACGGTGTGCGAGCTGTCCTCGCTGGTCCCCGGGCGCGGAGTGGCGGCCCTGCTGCCCGACGGGACCCAGGCCGCGGTGTTCGTCGACCGCGCGGGCCGCCCGTACGCGATCGGCAACCAGGACCCCTTCACCGGGGCGCACGTGCTCTCGCGCGGGCTGGTGGGGGCCGTGGCGGGCCGGCCGTTCGTGGCCTCGCCGCTGCTGAAGCAGCGCTTCGACCTGGAGTCGGGGCGCTGCCTGGACGACGAGGAGGTGGCGGTCCGGACCTACCCGGTGCGGACCGCCGCGACCTCGTGACCCCGTGGTCCGGGGCGGTCAGCCCTGGACCACGGACGGGTCCATCCACATGATCTCCCAGGTGTGGCCGTCGAGGTCGTCGAAGGCGCGGCCGTACATGACGCCGTGGTCCTGGGCGGGGCGGGGCTCGGTGGCGCCGGCCGCCAGGGCCCCGTCCACCAGCTCGTCGACGGCGGTGCGGCTGGGGGCGCTCAGACAGAGCAGCACCTCGGAGGTCTTCGTGGCGTCCGCGATCTCCTTGTGGGTGAAGTCCTTGTAGCGGTCCTCGGTCAGGAGCATCGCGACGATGGTGTCGCTGATGACCATCGAGGCGCAGTTCTCGTCGGTGAACTGGGCGTTGAAGGTGTAGCCCAGCTTGCCCCAGAAGGTCTTGCTGGCCTCCAGGTCCTTGACCGGCAGGTTGACGAAGATCATGGTGGCGGACATCGAGGTCCCTCTTCTCTCGGGTGCGGTGCTCGGTGCGTGCTGTTCGGTGCTTTCGGGAGGTAGACCGCGGGGCCGGGAGAAACTCATCGCTCCCCCGAGAAGTTTTTTCCGTACGCCCACCACGGCACGGCCGGAGGATTGAACGTCGAGCGGTCGCTCGTGCGTAATGAGGAGTTGGCGCCCCGGCAACTGGCGCCTCCTAGGTTCCTCGACGCGTGCGACCCCGCGCTCGACCGGGTGCGGGGGCCTTCCTCCCACAGGAGTGACCGTGGAACGTCGTACCTTCCTGCGCGGCGCCGTCATCGGCTCCTCGGCCGCCGCCTTCGGCGGCACGTTGATGCACGGCGCCGCCTACGCGGCACCCGCCCAGCCCGGCGCCGGCCCCTACGGGGCACTCGGCGCCGCGGACGCCAACGGCATCATGCTCCCCAGCGGCTTCAGCAGCCGGGTGATCGCCCGCTCGGGCCAGACCGTCAGCGGCACCTCGTACACCTGGCACAACGCCCCCGACGGCGGCGCGTGTTTCGCCGACGGCTCGGGCTGGATCTACGTGTCCAACTCGGAGATCAACCCCTCCGGCGGGGCGAGCGCGGTGAAGTTCAACTCGTCCGGCACCGTCACCGGCGCCTACCGGATCCTCTCCAACACCCGGCAGAACTGCGCGGGCGGCAAGACCCCGTGGAACACCTGGCTGTCCTGCGAGGAGGTCGACCGCGGCTTCGTCTACGAGACCGACCCGTACGGCGTGAACGCGTCCGTACAGCGCCCCGCGATGGGCCGCTTCAAGCACGAGGCGGCCGCCGCCGACCCGGTGCGGCAGGTGATCTACCTGACCGAGGACGAGTCGAGCGGCTGCTTCTACCGCTTCATCCCGACCACCTGGGGCAACCTCTCCTCCGGCACCCTCCAGGTCCTCAAGGCCGGCACCGCCACCTCGGGCTCCTTCACCTGGGCCAACGTCCCCGACCCGGACGGCTCGCCGACCGCGACCCGCAGCCAGGTGTCCGGCTCGAAGAAGTTCAACGGCGGCGAGGGCTGCCACTACGCCAACGACACGGTCTGGTTCACCACCAAGGGCGACAACCGCGTCTGGCAGCTCAACCTCACCAACAACACGTACGAGCTGGCCTACGACGACTCCCTCGTCCCCGGCGGAGCGGCCCCGCTGACGGGCGTCGACAACGTCACCGGTTCCTCCTTCGGCGACCTGTACGTCGCCGAGGACGGCGGCAACATGGAGATCTGCGTGATCACCCCGGACGACGTGGTGGCGCCCTTCCTGCGGATCACCGGCCAGTCCTCCTCGGAGATCACCGGCCCGGCCTTCTCCCCGGCCGGCAACCGCCTCTACTTCTCCAGCCAGCGCGGCACCACCGGCAGCTCCTCCGCCGGCATCACCTACGAGGTAACGGGCCCCTTCCGCACCTAGAACCCCGCCGCACCACTCCAGCCCCGCCGGCGTTTGAGGCGCGGGGTCCGGGGCGGCGCCCCGGCAACGGACCCGCACAACCGGCCGCACCCCCACGGGCAACCCCGCAGGGGTGCGGCGGCCACCGTCACGAAGCCACGGCCCCGCCCTTCAGCAGCGCGGCACCCAGCGGCGTCACCGTGTGCAGCACCGCGTTCCCCCGCCGCAACGTGGTGACCAGCCCCGCCTCCCGCATCACACACGCGTGCTGACTCGCGGAGGCCAGCGAGACCCCGGCCCGGCGGGCCAGCTCACTGGTGGTCGCCCCGTCCCCTATGGCCCGCAGCACCACCGACCGGGTGTGCCCGACCAGCTTGCCGAGGGTGCGCTGGCGCTGCTCCTCCACGGGCCGCGCCGCCTCACCCCCCGCCGGCGCCGAGGCCAATTGCGCCGCCGCCGGATAGACCAGCACCGGCGGCAGCTCCGGATCGTGCAGCGTCACCGCGGTGCGCCGGCAGAAGAACGACGGCTGGAGCAGCAACCCGCGCCCCCGCAGCCGTACGTCCCGGTCCACCGGGTAGTCGCATTCCAGCACCGGCGCCCGCCAGCGCAGCATCGGCGGCAGCGAGGCCAGGAGTTCGTCCGCGCCCCCGTCCAGCAGGGCCCGGCCGCGCGCGGCCCGTTCGGCCTCGATCTGGGCCTGGATATGCGTCCAGTACGGCTCCACGGCCGCCCGGTGGTACGCGCGCAGCTCGCCCATCAGCCTCGGCAGGTGCTTGGCTCCGCCGTCCATGAACTCCCGCAGGCGCGGCGTCATCGCCGCACCGGCGGCCAGCAGCTTCAGCTCGTGCCGCATGCGCTCGGGACGGATCCCGCGCAGCGCGTCGAGGCCCACGTCCCACCCGTACTGCCCCTCCACAGGGGTCAGGAAATCGGGAAAATAACCACGGCTCGGTATGAGCATACCGAGCGTGCGTGTTTCACTATTCAACCTGCTCCGGGTTTCCGTACGCCATTCACCGAACAACCGGGCATCGCGCCGGTCTCTTAAGCGGTGAAAGCTGAGAATCGTTTCCCACAACGCATCGGGACGCCCTGCCATCCGTACGCGTGCCAGGTCCACTCCAGTGAAATGGATACGCAGCACCGAACCCCCACCTGTGCAACCGCAATCCCCCCGCCCCATGAGTATGCACGCCGTCACACGTGGTCACCACGCCCTTTCGGCCACAGTTGAAACCCCTTTCGGCAGGGGCGTGACAACCGAAATCCTGTACTCCGCCGGGCACACTCCGATGCGACCGAAACGCTCCGTGAAGGCCGTGGGGGGCTTTGCGGGGCCTGGCGGTCGGTCGCACCGGGAAGCGCCGACGTGCCCGGCAGAATGACAGCGGCGGTGGACGGGTGGGGATCCGTCCACCGCCTGCTGGCGTAAAGATTTGTTGAACAACGGAAATAGGCGCGCCCGCCGCCGGGCAGTCAGGGAACCCGGGGGCAGGCGCGGTCTATGGGAGCCCTTGGCAGGGCCGGGGGTCAGCGGCTGTCGCTGCCCTTCGCCTCGGCGGCCGCGCGACCGGCCTCCAGGCGCGCCACCGGAATCCGGAAGGGCGAGCAGGAGACGTAGTCGAGGCCGACCTCGTGGAAGAAGTGGACGGACTCGGGGTCGCCGCCGTGCTCACCGCAGACGCCGAGCTTGAGGTCGGGGCGAGTGGCCCGGCCCAGCTTGGCCGCGTGGCGGACGAGCGAGCCGACGCCGTCCTTGTCGATGGTCTCGAAGGGCGAGACCCCGAAGATGCCCTTCTCCAGGTACGCGGTGAAGAAGCTGGCCTCGACGTCGTCGCGGGAGAAGCCCCACACCGTCTGGGTCAGGTCGTTCGTGCCGAAGGAGAAGAACTGCGCGGCCTCGGCGATCTGGTCGGCGGTCAGCGCGGCGCGCGGCAGCTCGATCATCGTGCCGATGGTCAGCTTGAGGCTGGTGCCGGTGGCGGCCTCGACCTCGGCGATGACCGCGTCGGCCTCGTCGCGGACGATCTCCAGCTCCTGGACGGTGCCGACGAGCGGGACCATGATCTCGGCGCGGGGGTCGCCCTTGGCGTTCTTGCGCTCGGCCGCGGCCTCGGTGATCGCCCGGACCTGCATCTTGAACAGGCCGGGGATGACCAGGCCGAGGCGGACGCCGCGCAGACCCAGCATCGGGTTCTGCTCGTGCAGCTTGTGCACGGCCTGGAGCAGGCGCAGGTCGTTCTCGTTCGCGTCCTGGCGGGACTCGGCGAGGGCGACGCGCACCGACAGCTCGGTGATGTCGGGCAGGAACTCGTGCAGCGGCGGGTCGAGCAGGCGGACGGTGACGGGCAGACCGTCCATCGCCTCGAACAGCTCGACGAAGTCCTTCTTCTGCAGCGGCAGGAGGGCACTCAGTGCCTCCTCGCGCTCGCCGTCGGTGTCCGCGAGGATCAGTCGCTCCACCAGTTCGCGGCGCTCGCCGAGGAACATGTGCTCGGTGCGGCACAGGCCGATGCCCTGGGCGCCGAAGCGGCGGGCGCGCAGCGCGTCCTCGGCGTTGTCGGCGTTGGCGCGCACCCGCAGGCGGCGGACGCGGTCCGCGTAGGCCATGATCCGGTGCACGGCGGCGACGAGCTCGTCGGCGTCGTCGGCGCCGGCGTGCATGCGGCCCTCGAAGTACTCGACGACCGGGGACGGTACGACGGGTACCTCACCCAGGTACACCTTGCCGGTGGAGCCGTCGATGGAGACGACGTCGCCCTCTTCGATGACCGTGTCGCCGACCGTCATGCGGCGGCGCTTGGTGTCGACGTCGAGCTCCTCGGCGCCGCAGACACAGGTCTTGCCCATGCCGCGGGCGACGACGGCCGCGTGCGAGGTCTTGCCGCCGCGCGAGGTCAGGATGCCCTCGGAGGCGATCATGCCGTCCAGGTCGTCCGGGTTGGTCTCGCGGCGGATCAGGATGACCTTCTCGCCGGAACGGGACCACTTGACGGCCGTGTAGGAGTCGAAGACGGCCTTGCCGACGGCCGCGCCCGGGGAGGCGGCGATGCCGCGGCCGAGCAGGGTGGTCTTGGCACCCTCGTCGAAGCGCGGGAACATCAGCTGCGCCAGCTGGTGACCGGTGACGCGCTGGAGGGCCTCGGCCTCGTCGATCAGGCCCTGGTCCACGAGCTGGGTGGCGATGCGGAAGGCGGCGCCGGCGGTGCGCTTGCCGACACGGGTCTGGAGCATCCACAGCTGGCCGCGCTCGATGGTGAACTCGATGTCGCAGAGATCCTTGTAGTGGGTCTCCAGCGTCGTCATGATCGTCATGAGCTGGTCGTACGAGGCCTTGTCGATGGCCTCCAGGTCCGCGAGCGGCACGGTGTTGCGGATGCCCGCGACCACGTCCTCGCCCTGGGCGTTCTGGAGGTAGTCGCCGTAGACGCCCGCGTGGCCGCTGGCGGGGTCGCGGGTGAAGGCGACGCCGGTGCCGGAGTCGGGGCCCAGGTTGCCGAAGACCATGGAGCAGATGTTGACCGCGGTGCCCAGGTCGCTCGGGATGCGCTCCTGGCGGCGGTAGAGCTTGGCGCGGTCGGTGTTCCACGAGTTGAAGACGGCCTCGACGGCGAGGTCCATCTGCTCGCGGGCGTCCTGCGGGAAGGGGCGGCCGGCTTCCTTCGCCACGATCTTCTTGAAGCGGGTGACCAGCTTCTTCAGGTCGGCGGCGTCGAGGTCGGTGTCGACGGTGACCTTCTTGGCGGCCTTGGCCTCGTCGAGGGCGTCCTCGAAGAGCTCGCCCTCGACGCCGAGGACGGTCTTGCCGAACATCTGGATGAGGCGGCGGTACGAGTCCCACGCGAAGCGCGCGTCACCGGCCTGGGAGGCAAGGCCGGTCACGGACTCGTCGGAGAGACCGATGTTCAGGACGGTGTCCATCATGCCGGGCATCGAGAACTTGGCGCCGGAGCGGACGGAGACCAGCAGCGGGTCGTCCGACTGTCCGAGCTTCTTGCCCATCTTCGCCTCGAGGGCCGCAAGGTGGGCACTGACCTCTTCGCGCAGCGCGGCCGGGGCCGTGCCGCTCTCGAGGTAGACCTTGCACGCCTCGGTGGTGATGGTGAAGCCGGGAGGGACCGGCAGACCCAGGTTGGTCATCTCGGCGAGGTTGGCTCCCTTGCCGCCGAGAAGGTCCTTGAGGTCGCGGTTGCCCTCGGTGAAGTCGTAGACGAACTTCTGATCTTTGTTTTCCGACACGGGTCTCGACTCCTCGAGGCTCGGTGGCTGCCCTGACGGCCAGGAACATACCCAGATCGAAGGCTTCTGGGTACGTCCACTTGGTCGTCATACGGCTGTAACCACCCGTGCGCCAGCAGATCGAAAGTAACTCATGGGTAATCAGAAAGTACGAACAGCCTTCACCTCTCGAAGGATGAGGGGGCTCTTGAGGCCTGATCACGCTCGGATGAGCGATCATCGATCCATTTGCGTTCAAGAGTTGAACGCACAAAGGGTGGCACCCAGTGCCACCCTTTGAAAGTCTTACCCGTGACTTTAGTGCTCATCTGAGCGAAACCCTTCCCATGCGTGGCGTATATCACGCGCCACGGAGGGCGATTTGTCAGCCTCCGGAGGTGTCCAGTTCAGCGTCCTCGCTCACACCCGCGCAGTCGTACGGGTCCTTCAGCCAGCCGTCCGGCAGGACAACTCGGTTGTTTCCGGACGTCCGGCCGCGTGGCCCGTCCGCACTCTCCGGCCATGCTTGATCCAGATCGAGCTCGCTCAGATGAGCGTCCAGCTCGGCCAGGGAAGAGGTGACCGCGAGCCTCTTGCGCATCTCGGAGCCCACCGAGAAGCCCTTGAGGTACCAGGCCACGTGCTTACGGAAGTCGATCACCCCGCGCGCCTCGTCGCCGATCCACTCCCCCAGCAGCTGTGCGTGCCGGTGCATGGTGGCCGCGACCTCGCGCAGCGTCGGCTTGTGGAAGTCCTCCGGGCGGCCCTCGAAGGCCGCCACCAGGTCGTTGAACAGCCACGGCCGCCCCAGGCAGCCGCGGCCCACGACCACGCCGTCGCAGCCGGTCTCGCGGACCATGCGCAGGGCGTCCTCGGCGCACCAGATGTCGCCGTTGCCGAGCACCGGGATCTCCGGCACGTGCTCCTTGAGCCGCGCGATGGCGTCCCAGTCGGCGGTGCCGCCGTAGTGCTGGGCCGTGGTGCGCCCGTGCAGGGCTATGGCGGTGACCCCCTCCTCGACGGCGATCCGGCCGGCGTCGAGGTAGGTGAGGTGGTCGTCGTTGATGCCCTTGCGCATCTTCATGGTCACCGGCAGGTCGCCGGCGCCCGCGACGGCCTCGCGGAGGATCGCGCGGAGCAGGTTGCGCTTGTACGGGAGGGCCGAGCCGCCACCCTTGCGGGTGACCTTGGGGACCGGGCAGCCGAAGTTGAGGTCGATGTGGTCGGCGCGGTCCTCTTCGACGATCATCCGGACGGCCTTGCCGACCGTCGCCGGGTCGACCCCGTACAGCTGAATCGAGCGGGGCTTCTCGGTCTCGTCGAAGTGGATCAGCTGCATGGTCTTCTCGTTGCGCTCGACCAGGGCGCGGGTCGTGATCATCTCGCTCACGAACAGCCCCTTGCCGCCCGAGAACTCCCGGCAGAGGGTACGGAACGGGGCATTGGTGATGCCGGCCATGGGCGCGAGCACCACCGGGGGCTGCACGGTGTGCGGGCCGATCGCGAGAGGCGGAGGGAGCGTGGTCATCCGCCCATTGTCCCGCATGCCGAGGGGGTGGGGCAGACGTAGCATCGGCGGCATGATCGAGTCGAGTCCCCGGCAGCGCATGCTCGTCCTGGCGATCTGCTGCATGAGCCTGCTGATCGTCAGCCTCGACAACACCGTCCTCAACGTCGCGCTGCCGTCGATGCGCCGTGAGCTCGACGCCTCGGTCGCGGGGCTGCAGTGGACCATCGACGCGTACACGCTGGTCCTGGCCTCGCTGCTGATGCTCGCGGGCTCCACGGCCGACCGGATCGGGCGCCGCAAGGTGTTCGTCGCCGGCCTGCTGGCCTTCACGGCCGGTTCCCTGCTGTGCTCGCTCGCCCCCAGCCTCGGCTGGCTCATCGTCTTCCGGATGGTGCAGGCGATCGGCGGCGCGATGCTCAACCCGGTGGCGATGTCGATCATCACCAACACCTTCACCGATCCGGCCGAGCGGGCCCGGGCCATCGGCGTGTGGGGCGCGGTCGGCGGCGTCTCCATGGCCGCGGGGCCCCTGATCGGCGGAGTGCTCGTGGACTCCGTGGGCTGGCGCTCGATCTTCCTGATCAACCTGCCGATCGGTCTGGCGGCGCTCGTGCTGACCCTGCGCCACATCCCCGAGTCCCGGGCGGCCCGGCCGCGGCGTCCGGACCCGGTGGGTCAGGTGCTGGTCATCGCGCTGCTCGGCAGTCTCACGTACGGGATCATCGAGGCCCCGGCGGCCGGCTGGCGCTCGCCGCTGATCATGGGGTGCGCCGTGGTGGCGGTGGCCTCGCTCGTGGGGCTGCTGGTCTACGAGCCCCGGCGCGAGGATCCGCTGATCGATCTCCGGTTCTTCCGGAGCGCGCCCTTCAGCGGCTCGACCGTGATCGCCATCAGCGCCTTCGCCGGACTGGCCGGCTTCCTCTTCCTGAACACGCTGTACCTCCAGGACGTACGGGGGCTCAGCGCCCTGCACGCCGGGCTCTACATGCTGCCGATGGCGGCGCTGACCGTCCTCTTCGCGCCGCTGGCGGGGCGGCTGGTGGGCAGCCGGGGGCCGCGGATCTGCCTGCTGATCGCGGGCGTGGCGATGGCGGCGAGCGGGCTGCTGTTCGCCCTGTTCGAGGCCGAGACGTCCAACCCGCTGCTGTTCACCGGGTACGTGCTGTTCGGGCTCGGCTTCGGCATGGTGAACGCGCCGATCACCAATACGGCGGTATCGGGGATGCCGCGCTCCCAGGCGGGCGTCGCGGCCGCCATCGCCTCGACCAGCCGGCAGACCGGCGGCACCCTGGGCGTCGCGGTCATCGGCTCGGTCCTGGCGGCGGGGCTGGCCGGCGGCTCCGACTTCTCCGGGGCGGCCCAGCCGGCCTGGTGGATCATCACGCTGTGCGGGCTGGCGGTGCTGGTCGTGGGTGCGGTGACGAGCGGGAGCTGGGCCCGCGCGACGGCGGAGCGCACGGCCCGCACCCTGGAGGAGCCCGCCGCTCCGTCCGCGGCCGCGGGTTCGCCGCGCGCCTGACCGCCGGCACGGCCGCGCTCCTGGCCGCGATCCCGGCCGCGCGTCTGGACGCGCGGCCGGCCCGTACGGCGCCTACTCGCCGCAGCTGAAGTCCTCGGCCGAGGTGTTGACCCGGTCGAGGAGGCCGCGCAGGAGCTCGCGCTCCTGGTCCGACAGCCTCGCGAAGATGCCGCCTTCGACCTCGTCGAGGGCGGCGTTCGTCTTGTGCAGGGCGGCCTCCCCCGCGGTGGTGATGGCCACGTTGTGACGGCGCCGGTCGGCCGGGTCCCGGCGGCGTTCCGCCAGGCCGTCGCCCTCCAGGTCGTTCAGGATCCCGACGAGCACGCTCGGGTCCACCTCCAGCCGCTCGGCGAGCGCCCGCTGGCTCATGGGCCCGCCCTCCAGGTGCATCAGCGTCATCGCGTGCCGCGGGGTGAGCCCGGCGGCGCTGAGCGCCCTCTTCATCCGGGTCTGGGTGACCGATCCGTGCCAGGCGAGCAGCAGGCCCAGCCGCTGCGGGGGGTGCGATCCGTCCTGATCTGCCGTCATGGTCCACATCGTAGCAATCGAGAAATGATTGCGCTGGAGATATCGTTGATGGTATTCAATGGTTTCACATCACCGATCGTTGGAGTTCTTCATGTTCATCGCCTACGCCGTCGTCGGCGGCCTGCTCGCCCTCGCCCTGACCGCCTCCGCCACCTTCACCCTCCAGCGCAACGACCAGATCGTCGCCAGCATGCAGAAGGTCCAGGTCCCGGACGCGTGGCTGCCGCGGCTGGCCGCCCTCAAGGCGGCCGGCGCGATCGGTCTGGTCGCCGGGCTCTGGGTGACGCCGCTCGGCGTGGCCGCCGCCATCGGCGTGACCCTCTACTTCATCGGCGCGGTCATCAGCCACCTGCGCGTCAAGGACTACGAACTCGCACCCGCGGCCGTTCTCGCCCTGGTCGCGGCGGCGACCCTGGCCCTGCGGATCCTCTCGTGACACTGACGGGTGACAGATATTGAAATCTGTCACCCGTCATGCCATTCTCGTTTCATGACGAAGAACGAGAACACCCAGACGACCACCCTCGGCAGCACCGGCCCCTCCGTCTTCCCGCTGGGGCTGGGCTGCATGGGGATGTCCGCCCTCTACGGGGAGGCCGACCGCGCCGAGTCCCTCGCGACCATCCACGCCGCCCTGGACGCGGGCATCACGCTGCTCGACACCGGCGACTTCTACGGCATGGGCCACAACGAGCTGCTGATCAGCGAAGCCCTGCGCACGGCGCCCGCCGCGGCCCGCGAGCAGGCGCTGACCAGCGTGAAGTTCGGCGCGCTGCGTACGGTGGAGGGCGGGTTCACCGGCTATGACGGGCGCCCCGCGGCCGTGAAGAACTTCCTGGCCTACTCGCTCCAGCGGCTCGGCCGGGACCACATCGACATCTACCGGATCGCCCGCGTGGACCCGGACGTGCCGATCGAGGAGACCGTCGGGGCCATCGCCGAGGCGGTCCAGGCCGGGCACGTGCGCCACATCGGCCTGTCCGAGGTCGGCGCGGACACCCTGCGCCGGGCCGCCACCGTGGCCCCGATCTCCGACCTCCAGATCGAGTACTCGCTGATCTCCCGCGGCATCGAGGACGAGATCCTGCCGACCGCCCGCGAGCTCGGCATCGGGATCACGGCGTACGGAGTGCTCTCCCGCGGCCTGATCAGCGGCCACTTCACCCGCGACCGCGCACTGGCCCCGGGCGACTTCCGCGGCATGAGCCCCCGCTTCCAGGGCGAGAACCTCGACCGGAACCTCGACCTGGTCGACGCCCTGCGCAAGGTCGCCGCGGACAAGGGGGTGAGCGTCGCCCAGACCGCGATCGCCTGGGTGCTCGCGCAGGGGCCCCGGCACGGCGTCGACATCGTGCCGCTGGTGGGCGCCCGGCGCCGGGACCGGCTCGCCGAGGCACTGGGTGCCATGGACATCACGCTCAGCCCTGCCGACCTGGCCGCCGTCGAAGAGGCCGTGCCCGCCGGGGCCGCGGCCGGAGAGAGGTACCCGGAGGCCCAGATGGCCCACCTCGACAGCGAGCACTGAGCTGACGGTACGGTCGTACCCATGCCCCCCGCTGCCGCCGAGCCCCTGACCCCCGAGCGCATCCTGGAGACCACCGAGGAGGTGCTGCGCCGCTTCGGCCCCACCAAGGCGACCGTGGTGGACGTGGCACGCGCGCTCGGTGTCAGCCACGGCAGTGTGTACCGGCACTTCCCGTCGAAGGCGGCGCTGCGGGAGGCCGTCACGGACCGCTGGCTCGCCAGGAGCGTGGTCCTGCTGGAGGAGATCACCTCGGCGCCCGCCGAGAGCGCCCCCTCCAAGCTGGAGGCGTGGCTCGGGGCGCTGTTCGAGGCCAAGCGCCACAAGGCGGGCGCGGATCCGGAACTGTTCGCCACCTACACCGTGCTGCTCGCCGAGAACAGCGGCGTGGTGGACGCGCATCTGGCCGAGCTGATCGACCAGCTGGCCCGGATCATCGCGGAGGGTGTCGCCGCCGGGACGCTCGCCGCCGAGGACGTGCCGGCCGCCGCCCGGGCGGTCTTCGACGCCACCGGCCGCTTCCACGACCCGCAGTACGCGGCCGACTGGCTCTCGCCCACGATCTTCACGGAGTTCGAGGCGGTCACCACGCTGATCATCCGGGGCCTGCGCGCCTGACCGGACCCGGCCCGGTCTGTCCGGAACCAGTCGGTCCGGAGAACTTGATGATCATTTGGGGCACGCTCGTCTTGTCCATGTCATCTCGATGTCCCTACGTTCCCCCTACCGCACTTCATCAGGCACGTTCCAGGGGGAACCTTGTCCACCCACGTAGCACGACCCGCGCCTCCCGCCCGCTCGGGGGCCGCGACCGCCATCGGCTGGATCCTGACCATCGGCCTCAACGTGGTCGCGCCGATCCTCACGTACAACACACTGGTCGACGACCACGGCTGGAGCGAGTTCTCGGCGCTGCTCCTCAGCAGCGCGTGGCCGGTGCTCGACAGCGCCATCAGCATCGCCTGGCGCCGCAAGCTCGACGAATTCGCCGTGGTCACCCTGGTGTTCATCGTGATCACGGCCGGGGTCTCGCTCGTCGGTGACCCCTCGGCGCGGGCCCTGCTGGTCAAGGACTCCGCCGTGACCGGGCTGTTCGGGCTGCTCTGCCTGTCGACGCTGCTGGCGCCGCGTCCGCTGATGTTCTACTTCGGCCGCAAGTTCGCCACCGACGGCACTCCCGAGAGCACCGCCTGGTGGAACGGCCTGTGGCAGTACGAGGGCTTCCGGACCACGATGACCCGCATGACCCTGGTCTGGGGCGTCGCCTACGTCATCGAGGCGGCCGTCCGCATCGCCCTGGCGTACACGCTGAGCACCAAGACCATGGTGACCCTCAGCCCGGTCATGATCTACGGGGTGCTCGGCGCCCTGGGCGTGTGGACCGCCCTGTACGGCAAGCGCTCCCAGGCGGAGGGCGAGCGCCGGGCCGCCGAGACCGCCGCGGCGGAGGCCGGGGGCTCAGCCGCCTGACCCGCCGCGAAGACGAAGGCGAAAGACCGGTGGCCCGGTGCGCTCGTCGCGCACCGGGCCACCGGTCTTCGTGCGTCCTGACCTAGCAGCCGAGCAGGCGGCTGCCGAGGTAGCTCTGGATCTGGTCCAGGGAGACGCGCTCCTGCTTCATGGTGTCGCGCTCGCGCACGGTCACCGCGTTGTCGTCCAGGGTGTCGAAGTCGACGGTGACGCAGAACGGCGTACCGATCTCGTCCTGGCGGCGGTAGCGGCGGCCGATGGCGCCCGCGTCGTCGAACTCGATGTTCCAGAACTTGCGCAGGTCGGCGGCGAGGCCCTTGGCCTTCGGCGACAGCTGCGCGTTGCGGGACAGCGGCAGGACGGCGACCTTGATCGGGGCCAGGCGCGGGTCGAAGCGCATCACGGTGCGCTTCTCCATGACGCCCTTGGCGTTCGGGGCCTCGTCCTCGACGTACGCGTCGAGCATGAAGGCGAGCATGGCGCGGTTCACACCGGCCGCCGGCTCGATGACGTACGGGGTGTAGCGCTCCTTGGTCTCCTGGTCGAAGTACACGAGGTCCTGGCCGGAGGCGGCGGAGTGGGCCTTGAGGTCGAAGTCGGTGCGGTTGGCGACGCCTTCGAGCTCGGAGAACTCATTGCCACCGAAGTTGAAGCGGTACTCGATGTCGGCGGTGCGCTTCGAGTAGTGGGACAGCTTCTCCTTCGGGTGCTCGAACCAGCGGATGTTCTCCTCGCGGATGCCGAGGTCGCGGTACCAGTTCCACCGCTCCTGCATCCAGTACTCCTGCCACTGCTCGTCCTCGCCCGGCTTGACGAAGAACTCCATCTCCATCTGCTCGAACTCGCGCGTGCGGAAGATGAAGTTGCCGGGGGTGATCTCGTTGCGGAAGGACTTGCCCATCTGCGCGATGCCGAACGGGGGCTTCTTGCGCGCGACGGTCTGCACGGTGGCGTAGTTGGTGAAGATGCCCTGGGCGGTCTCGGGGCGCAGGTACGCCTTGGAGCCGGTGTCCTGGGTCGGGCCGAGGTGCGTCTCCAGCATGCCGGAGAACTGCTTGGGCTCGGTGAACTGGCCCTTCACGCCACAGTGGGGGCAGTTGATGTCGGCGAGGCCATTGGCGGGAAGGCGGCCGTGCTTGGCCTCGTACGCCTCTTCAAGGTGGTCCGCGCGGTGCCGCTTGTGACAGGCGGTGCACTCGGTCAGCGGGTCCGAGAAGGTCGCGACGTGGCCGGAGGCCACCCACACCTCGGGGGCCAGGATCACGGACGAGTCGATGCCGACGATGTCCTCACGCCCGGTCACCATCGCCTTCCACCACTGGCGCTTGATGTTCTCCTTGAGCTCGACACCCAGCGGGCCGTAATCCCAGGCGGCCTTGGAGCCGCCGTAGATCTCACTGCACGGGAAAACGAAGCCACGGCGCTTGCTCAGGCTGACGATGGTGTCGATCTTGTCGGCGGCCACGGTGCTCTCTTCATTACGAGGACGAACGGCGAAGTCTTTAGGTTACCGGCGCCCGCACCCCCCCTTTCAAATCGGATCCCCCTCCACGGCCGCCCGCCCGGCCTCCCCACCAGCGTTTTTGACAACCGTTTCCATTTTTGATGAAAATGGATGTCATGAACGTACGACGCCTCATACCCACCGCCGCTCTTGCCGGAGCCGTCGCCCTCGGCGCCACGGCCCTCACCGCCTGCTCCGGAGCCGGCGCGACCGGCAGCAAGGACGGCAAGCTCGGCGTGACGGCGTCGTTCTATCCGCTGCAGTTCCTCGCCGAGCAGATCGGCAAGGAACACGTGAAGGTCGACGTCCTGACCAAGCCCGGTGTCGAACCGCACGACCTGGAGATCACCCCGCGGCAGACCGCCCAGCTCGGCGAGGCCGGCGTGGTCCTCTACCTCAAGACCCTGCAGCCCGCCGTCGACAAGGCCGTCGCCCAGTCCGGCGTGAAGAACGTCGTCGACGCCGCGACCCTCACCAAGCTGGAGGCCCACGCCGCCTCCGGCCACGACCACGGCAGCGAGCCGGGCCACGGCGAGGAGGGCCACGCCCACCAGGACGGCGACGAGCACGCCGGGGAGGCCGGCCACGACCACAGCCACGGCGAGGCCGGCACGGACCCGCACGTCTGGCTCGACCCCGCCAAGTACGCGGAGATCGCCAAGGGCGTCGGCGCCGCCCTGGAGAAGGCCGACCCGAACCACGCGGCCGACTACAAGAAGAACACCGACGAGCTGGTCGGCAAGCTGACCGCGCTGGACACCGAGTTCAAGGACGGCCTGAAGAACACGGCCTCCCGGACCTTCATCACCACCCACTCCGCCTTCGGCTACCTCGCCGAACGCTACGGACTGGACCAGGAGGGCATCTCCGGCGTCGACCCCCAGTCCGAGCCGAGCCCGGCCCGGATGAAGGAGCTCCAGGAGATCGCGAAGAAGGAGAACGTCTCCACCGTGTTCTTCGAGACCCTGGCCAGCGACAAGACCGCCAAGGTCCTCGCGACGGACACCGGTCTGAAGACCGACGTCCTCGACCCGCTCGAGGGAATCTCCGACAAGTCCCAGGGCGCTGACTACTTCGAGGTCATGCGGTCCAACCTGAAGAACCTCCAGAAGGCACTCGGTAGCAAGTGATGGCAGTAGCAGCATCGGAGGCGCGAGCCATGCAGTCCACGCCCCGCCCGGCGGACGACCAGCCCGTCATATCCCTGCGCGGGGCCACGGCCTCGCTCGGCTCGCGCCCCGTGCTGCGCGGGATCGACCTCACCGTCCACCGCGGTGAGGTCGTCGCCCTGCTCGGCGCCAACGGCTCCGGCAAGTCCACGGCCGTCCGCGCCGTGGTCGGCCAGGTCCCGCTGACCGACGGCGACCTGTCGCTGTTCGGAACGGAGTTCAAGCGCTTCCGGGACTGGTCGCGCATCGGCTACGTCCCGCAGCGCACCACCGCCGCCGGCGGGGTCCCCGCCACCGTCCGCGAGGTCGTCTCCTCCGGCCGGCTCGCGCGCACCCGCTTCGGGCTCCTGCGCAAGGCCGACAAGGCAGCCGTCGAGCGCGCCCTGGCCCTCGTCGACATGGAGTCGCACGCCGACGCCTCGGTCGACGCCCTCTCCGGCGGCCAGCACCAGCGCGTCCTCATCGCCCGGGCCCTCGCCGTCGAACCCGAACTTCTGATCATGGACGAGCCGATGGCGGGCGTGGACCTCGCCAACCAGGAGGTCCTCGCGCACGCCCTGCGCGAGCAGGTCGCCGCCGGCTCCACCGTCCTGCTCGTCCTGCACGAGCTGGGCCCGCTGGAGCCCCTGATCGACCGCGCCGTCGTCCTGCGCGACGGCTGCGTCGTCCACGACGGCCCGCCCCCGGAGGCCGTGGGCCAGCACGCCCTGCCCGGCCACGACCACGTACACCCCCACGCGGCGCACGACGCCGGGCCCCTGCGGACGGGACTGCTGAGCTGATGGACATCCTCGACTACGCCTTCATGCAGCGGGCCCTGATCGCGGCCGCCCTGGTCGGCATCACGGCCCCCGCCATCGGCACGTACCTCGTCCAGCGCCGTCAGGCGCTCATGGGCGACGGTCTCGGCCACGTCGCCATGACCGGCGTCGCCCTCGGCCTCGTGCTCCACACCAGCCCGGTCTGGATGGCCACCCTCGTCGCCGTCCTGGGCGCCGTCGGCATGGAGCTCATCCGCGCCCGCGGCAGGACCAGCGGGGACGTGGCCCTCGCCATGCTCTTCTACGGCGGCCTGGCCGGCGGCGTCATGATCATCAACCTCGGCGGCGGCCAGACGGCCAGCCTCCTGGGCTCCATGTTCGGCTCGATCACCACGGTCGCCGCCGAGGACGTGACCGCGATGGCGATCCTCGCCGCGTTCGTCCTCGCCGTCGCCATCGGCCTGCGCAGGCAGCTCTTCGCCGTCTGCCAGGACGAGGAGTTCGCCCGGGTCACCGGCCTGCCCGTGCGCGCCCTGAACCTGCTGATCGCCGTCACCGCGGCGGTCACCGTCACCGTCGCCATGCGCATCGTCGGCCTGCTGCTGGTCAGCGCGATGCTGGTGATCCCGGTCGCGGCCGCCCAGCGGCTGACCCGCAGTTTCGCCACCACGCTGGGGCTGGCCATGGCCATCAGCGTGACCGTCTCCCTGACCGGCACGGCCGCCACCTACTACATGGACGTGCCCTCGGGCGCGACGATCGTCCTGCTCGCGATCGGCGTCTTCATGGTGATGACGGCCCTCTCCGCTCCCCTTGCCCGGCGCCGGGCGAAGGCGGCCCGCGCCGCCGAAGAGGTGTGCACGCGGGACGACGTAAAGGTCTAGGGGCCTCGACCGCCTGGCACAATGGCGGCAGGCCGATACGAGGAGGAACCGGTGGCGACTGCGCCTGGCGAGATGAATACCGCGCCAGTACGAGGGCGATCCACCCGGCAGCGGGCGGCCGTGGCCGCGGCGCTGGACGAGGTGGACGAGTTCCGCAGCGCCCAGGAACTCCACGACATGCTCAAGCACCGTGGCGATTCCGTGGGCCTGACCACCGTCTACCGCACCCTCCAGTCCCTCGCGGACGCCGGCGAGGTCGACGTCCTGCGGACCAGCGACGGCGAGTCCGTCTACCGCCGCTGCTCCACCGGGGACCACCACCACCACCTGGTCTGCCGCAAGTGCGGCAAGGCGGTCGAGGTGGAGGGCCCGGCCGTGGAGAAGTGGGCGGAGTCCATCGCGGCCGAGCACGGCTACGTGAACGTGGCCCACACGGTGGAGATCTTCGGCACCTGCGCCGACTGCGCCGCCGCCGCGTAGCGGCTCAGAGCCGCCGCAGGTTCCGGGCGTGGATCTCCCGGGCCCGGTCCAGCTCGGCGTCGGTCAGGGCGGCGCGCTTGGGCAGCCACAGCACCGCGCCGGTCTCCTTCACCAGCAGGACGAACAGGTTCCGGGTCTCGCCGAACCCGGCGCACCAGTCCCACGCGACCTCGCCCGAGGTCCCGTCGGGCAGCCGGGTGACCACCCCCGTGTCGGAGAGCGTGCAGCGGTACTCGGGGTACCGCGCCGCCTGCCGGTACATCCGGTGCGCCCGCCAGTCCAGGCTCAGGTAGGCCCCGTACCAGCCGACGGCGGGCACCAGCACGGCCAGCGACGCCGTCTGCTCCACCGGAATGCCCCGGGCCGCACCCAGCGCTGCGGGCACCAGGGGCAGCCCCAGCCACAGGAGCAGCCAGATGCGGCCCCGGAACGTCTTGCGGATCCGCCATCTCAGCGCCTCTCGGGCATCGCCGGGGCGGGGGCGGTAGTAGACCTCGACCGCCCCCGGGCCGGCGCCCCGCACCTCGCCTGTCGTGTTCATGACGGCAGAGCGTACCCGCGGGTCAGCCCGGTTCAGCCCGTCGGGCCCTCGGGCTGGTTGGGGACGGCGCCGCCGAAGCGGCGGTCGCGCTGGGCGTACTCCAGGCAGGCCGCCCACAGGTTGCGCCGGTCGAAGTCCGGCCACAGCACGTCCTGGAAGACCATCTCGGCGTACGCGCTCTGCCAGAGCAGGTAGTTGGAGGTGCGCTGCTCCCCGCTCGGGCGCAGGAACAGGTCCACGTCCGGCATGTCCGGGTAGTACATGTACTTCGCGAAGGTCTTCTCGTTGACCTTCGACGGGTCCAGCCGGCCGGCCGCCACGTCGCGGGCGATCGCCTGCGCCGCGTCCGCGATCTCGGCGCGGCCGCCGTAGTTCACGCAGAAGTACAGGGTCATGGCGTCGTTGTCGACGGTCTGCTCCTGCGCGATCTGGAGCTCCTGGACGACCGACTTCCACATCTTCGGCATGCGGCCGACCCAGCGGATGCGGATGCCCAGCTCGTTCATCTCGTCGCGGCGGCGCCGGATGACGTCGCGGTTGAAGTTCATCAGGAAGCGGACCTCGTCGGGCGAGCGCTTCCAGTTCTCCGTCGAGAAGGCGTACAGGGAGAGGTTCTTGACGCCCATCTCCAGGCAGCCCTTGAGCACGTCGAGCACGACGCCCTCGCCGACCTTGTGGCCCTCGGTGCGCGGCAGACCGCGCTCCTTGGCCCAGCGGCCGTTGCCGTCCATGACGACCGCCACGTGGTTCGGGACGAGCTCGCCGGGGATCTTCGGCGGGCGCTCACCGGACGGGTGCGGCTCGGGAACCTTGTACTCGCGGCGAGAGCGCCCCAGAATCCCGCGTCGTGCCATGTGCCCAGCTCCTATTTCTCGACATATCGCAGGGAGCGTAGCCCGCGCTCCAGATGCCAGTGCAGATAGGCGGAGACCAGCCCGCTGCCCTCCCGCACGTGACGCGCCTCGCACGCGTCGGCATGCCCCCAGTCGCCCGTCAGCAGGGCGCTGAGCAGGGCGATGGCCTCAGACGAGGGTACGACGCTGCCGGGCACCCGGCAGTCCCCGCATATGACCCCGCCCGCGGCGACGGAGAAGTGCCGGTTGGGGCCGTGGATGCCGCACTTCGCGCAGTCGTCGAAGCTGGGCGCGTAGCCGTTGACGGCGAGGGAGCGCAGCAGGAAGGCGTCGAGGATGAGGTTCGGTTCGTGTTCGCCGCGCGAGAGCGTGCGCAGGGCGCCGACGAGCAGCAGGTACTGCTGTACGGAGGGTTCGCCCTCGTTCTCGGTGAACCGCTCGGCGGTCTCCAGCATCGCGGTGCCGGCGGTGTAGCGGGCGTAGTCGGTGACGATGCCGTTGCCGTACGGGGCGATGATCTGGGTCTGGGTGCAGAGCGGGAGGCTGCGGCCGATCAGTTCGCTGCCGCGGGCGAAGAACTGCACGTCGGCGTGGGAGAAAGGTTCCAGCCCGGCGCCGAACTTGGACTTCGTACGCCGGACCCCGCGGGCGACGGCCCGGACCCGGCCGTGGCCCCGGGTGAGCAGCGTGATGATGCGGTCCGCCTCACCCAGCTTCTGGGTGCGCAGCACGATGCCGTCGTCGCGGAACAGACTCATGCGCCCATTGTCGCCTGTGCGGGCACCCGCGCGGGGACAGCAATGGCCCCTCGTCCGGACCCTGGTCCGGACGAGGGGCCACCACCCCTTGGGAGGATCAGCCGGCGGAGGACGTCTCGCTGTCTTCCGCCTTCTCGGTGCCGGCCGCCTTCTCGGCGCCGGCCGGGGCGGCCACGGGCTGGGCGGGCAGCTCGGCCTTGGGGGCTTCGGCGGCGCCGTGGGCGTCGTCCTTGGCCAGGCCGTTGAAGACCAGGTTGAGGACGATGGCGGCCGTGGCACCGAGGGTGACACCGCTGTTGAGGAGCGAGGCGAGGTCCGCGTCCATGTACTTGGTGAAGAAGACCGGGACGGTCGCGGGGAGCAGGGCGAAGGCGAGGGAGACGCCGACGATCAGCGCGTTCTTCTCCTCCTTGAGGTCCACCTTGGCCAGGGTCTGGATGCCGGCCAGGGCGACCATGGCGAACATGACGGTCGCGGCGCCGCCGAGGACTCCGTGCGGGACGGAGGCGACGATCGCGGCGGCCTTGGGCAGCAGGCCCAGGATGATCATGAACACACCGGCGGCGACGACCACGAACCGGCTCTTCACCTTCGTCATCCGCACCAGGCCGACGTTCTCGGCGAAGGCGACGTACGGGAAGGAGTTCAGGACACCGCCGAGGGCGGTGGCGGCGCCGTCGGCCCGCAGGGCGCGGGCCACGGTCTCGCTGTCGACGTCCTTGCCGACGATGTCGCCGACGGCGTAGGTGTCACCGGTCGTCTCGACCATGGTGATCAGCATGACGATGAGCATCAGGACGATCGGGAACCACTCGAACTTCGGGACGCCGAAGTGGAACGGGGTGGTGACACCGACCCAGTCGGACTTGCTCACGTCGCCGAACTTCGCGTCCCCGAGGAGGAAGGCGACCCCGGTGCCGACCACCAGGCCGAGCAGGATCGAGATGCTGGAGAGGAACTGCTTGCCGAGCTTCATCAGGATCAGGATGAAGAGCATCGTGCCGCCGGCGTAGGCGAAGTTCTTCGGGTCTCCGAAGTCGGGGCTGCCGAGGCCGCCGGCCGCGTCGTTGAGACCGACCGGGATCAGGACGATGCCCAGCACCGTGATGACCGTGCCGGTGACGACCGGCGGGAACAGCCGCATGACCGCCCGGAACGCCTTGGCCGGCAGCCAGGCGAAGGCGAAGGTGGCGATGCCGGCGGTGATGACCGCGCCGTAGATGACCAGCAGGGCGGCGGTTCCACCGCCCGCGCCGAGGCCGATGGCGATCATCGGGGACACGGCGGTGAAGGTCACGCCCTGGATCAGCGGCAGGCGCGCACCGATCCGGCCGATGCCCCAGGCCTGGATGATCGAGGCGATGCCGCAGGTGAAGAGGTCTGCGTTGATCAGGTAGACCAGCTGTTCAGGGCTCAGCTTCAGCGCGTTGCCGACGATGATCGGGACGATCACCGCGCCGGCGTAGAAGGCGAGTACGTGCTGGAAGCCGTACAGCGCGAGCTTGGGGAGGGGGAGCACCTCGTCGACCGGGTGCGTGCTCCGCTCTCCATCGGTGGAAAGCCGGGCGGCGACACGTGCCATCTCTGCCTTGCCCTTCAAAAGGTAGGTAACTGAGAGGAATCTCTGGTTATCCCTGGCCGGAGTGGGTCGCTATCCCGTTTTCCGCCAGGGTTGTCAGTACGTTCACGCGAATCGAAGCCCGACTGTGTTACCGGCCGCGTCTCCCCGTGTGACCGGAATTGAACGCCTGTGGGGACGCTCACAGATATCGTCGACTTCCACAAAGTGTTGAGGCTTGGCGATCTTCGCTTTGGAGGGTTCTCCCATGGCGCACAGCGCATCGGCGGAGTATGGCCAGATTCTGCCGAGATGTCCGTTCCGGATGCGCGACTGCGAATACCACCCGCCGCGACCAGCCAGCGCACGGTTCACGTCATTCCGTGGCGCAAATCTGAGCGCATGATTCCGGCCACTCGGTTGGGTGATCCACCGAGCGCTGAGGGTGCGCCTCCGCCCATTGCACGAGCGCCGGCGGAACTCGGTTCACGTGCGCGAAGCCGGATCGTTACCGGAATTCGCCGCAGTTCGTACGGATTCCGGTATGAGTTGTACGGTTTCCGGGACATGCTCCCCCCGCGAGAGGAGAGGGGGTCAATTCCGGAGCGCCGCGGACACGATCGCGGCCGCCGCCGAAGCCGCCGTGATCACCGGCTCCGGGGAACGGTTCGCGCGGCCGAGCATGAAAGCCCCTTCCAGGAGGGCGATCACCGAGGTCGCCGTGGCCCGCGCGGAGTCGATGCCGCAGGAGGCGTAGGAGCCGGCCAGGGCGTCGATCCAGGAGGCGAACACCTCCGCCGTGGCCCGCCGCAGGCCCTCGTGCGTACTGGCCACCTCCAGGGCGACCGTGGCGATGGGACACGGGTCGGCGAAGTCCAGCGACTCCAGGGTCGCGGCCGCGCCCAGGAAGGCCTCGCGGGTGGCGTCCACGGGATCGGGTGCCGCACCCTCGCCGAACAGCTCCCCGATCAGGGCCAGATAGGCCGCCCCCGAGGTGCGTACGACCTCCTCCCCCAGCTGGGCCTTGCCGCCCGGGAAGAAGTGGTACGCGGATCCGTACGGGGCCTCGGCCGTCGCCACGATCTGCTTCATGCCGGTGGCCGCGTAGCCCTGGCGCCGGAACAGCTCGGTCGCCGCGGTCAGGATGCGGGCTCTGGTATCGCCTGTCGTCGTCATCACGGCTAGCCTCTCACTAGATCGGTCTATCTAGAACCTGTCCAGTGGGGGAAGCGTGCCTGTCATCGAGCTCACCTCGGGTGTCATCGACTACACCGACACCGGCGCGGACCCGGCGCGCCAGACCGTCGTCCTCGTCCACGGGCTCGGCTTCGACGAGTCCCTGTGGCAGCCCGTCGTGGCGGACCTGCGCGCGGACTTCCGCGTCGTCGTCCCCGTCCTGCCCCTCGGTAGCCACCGCCGCGCCATGCGCCCGGGCGCCGACCTGTCCGCCCACGGGATCGCAGCCCTGCTCGCCGAGTTCATGGACCGCCTCGACCTGCGTGCGGTCACCCTCGTCCAGAACGACGCCGGGACCGCCCAGCTCCTCGTCGGCGACCACGACGACCGCATCGGCCGCCTGGTCCTCACCTCCTGCGAGGCGCTCGACAACTACCCGCCGGGCGTCCAGGGCCGGACCCTGCAGGCCGCCGCCCGCGTCCCGGGCGGGGTCTTCCTGCTCCTGCAGTCCTTCCGGTCGCCCTTCCTCGCCGGCCTGCAGAGCTCGCTGGGCGGCATGGCCAAGCGGCCGATCCCGCACGAACTCGTCCGCCGCTGGTACCGCCCCCTGCTGACCGATCCCGCCGTCCGCCGCGACTTCACCGCGTTCCTGCGCAGCACCCGCAAGGACACGTACCTGCGGGCCGCCGAACGGCTGCGCTCCTTCGACCGTCCGGCCCTGGTCGCCTGGGGAGCGGAGGACCGCATGATGCCGCCCGAGACCGGCCGCCGGCTCGCAGGTCTGCTGCCGCACGGCCGGTACGAGGAGATCCCCGACGCCCGCACGCTGATCCCGCTGGACAACCCGGCGGGCCTCTGCACGGCTCTGCGCCGGTTCATCGCGCAGACGCCCCTCGCCGGGGCCGAAGGCACCCCCTGAGCCCCTTAGGGCGCGCGCACCGCCGACAGCAGCCGCTCCACCTCGTCCGCGTCGATCCGCAGCGCCGCGCCGACGGTGGCGAGCACCTCGCGCTCGGCCGGGGTGTACGGGCCGTCCGCGAGCGCGATACGGGCGCCCTGCAGCAGGATCGACTCGCGGCCCGGGCCCGCCAGGTGCGGGGCCAGCGGCTCCAGGGCCTCGTGGAGCTCTATCGACAGCGCGGCCCCGCAGCACTCCGGGACGTCGTACAGCCCGAGCCGGCCCTCGTCGGTGGACAGGGCCTCCACGAGGGACTCCAGCTGTTCCTCGGTGCAGTCCGGGAAGCCCGCGGCCCGTACGGCGCCCACCGCGGCCTCCAGCGCGCTGCGCGAGGCCGTCCCGCCCGCGGTCAGCACGGCCAGCGCGACGGTGTGCACGGCGTCGCGCAGCAGGGCCGTGAAGCGGGTGGTGGTCAGGTGGTCCAGGACGTCGGTGTCGAAGCGGGCGCGGCAGCCCTGGCACTCGACGACGGGCCCCGCCTGCCCGCGCGGCAGCAGCGGCACCCCGACGACGGTGAACCGGCGTCGCCCGGTGCGCCTGCGGTAGTTGCGGTCTCCACCGCAGGCGGGGCAGAAGAACTCCCCGTCGCCCACGGTGCTCCAGGTGGTACGGATGCCCCAGACCGTCAGCTTCCGGCCGTCCCCACCCCGAACTGGCAGCACGTCGCACCTCCGTAACTCCCCCGTCGCCCCGCGGGCACGGGAGGGACCACCACGGCAGCATCGCCGGGTTGGCGTGATGTTAGCCACATCGGTGAGGATGCGTCAGTCGTGTGACAAGACAACATGTGCCGGGGCGCGCACTTGGCCGATCTGCGCCCCCGCGCCCGCCCCCGTCCTCCCCGTGCTCCCGTCGCGCTCCCCCTAAGGTCGGCCGCATGAACGAGAAGTCCTGTCTGGTGACCGGCGCCGCGAGCGGGATCGGCCGGGCCACCGCCGTGCTGCTGGCCCGTTCCGGGGCCAGGGTCACCGCGGCCGATATCAACGGCATCGGGGTGGAGTCCCTGCGTACGGAACTGGCCGCCGAGGGGTGCGCCGTCACGGCGGTCGCCGGTGACGTGTCCGATCCGGAGGCCAACCGCGCGATGGTCGCCGCCGCCGTCGAGGCGTACGGGCGCCTCGACGTCGCCGTGGCGAACGCGGGGGTGCTCCCCCTTTCGGACGTACGGGAGACCAGTCCGCAGGACTGGGACCACGTCATGGCCGTCGACGGCCGGGGCATGTTCCTGACCTGCAAGTACGCCATCGAGGCGATGATCTCGCAGCCACGGCCCGGCGGGGCGCTGGTCTGCGTGTCCTCGATCTCGGGGGTGGCCGGGCAGGCGCGCCAGGCGGCGTACGGACCGGCGAAGTTCGTCGCGTCGGGGCTGACCAAGCACCTCGCGGTGGAGTGGGCCGCGCGCGGGATCCGGGTCAACGCGGTGGCACCGG
This sequence comes from Streptomyces sp. NPDC090045, assembly GCF_044747975.1. NCBI lineage: Bacteria > Bacillati > Actinomycetota > Actinomycetes > Kitasatosporales > Streptomycetaceae > Streptomyces > Streptomyces sp. NPDC090045. Next base: position 484,416 of record NZ_JBIVFA010000001.1, on the reverse strand, counting down.
GCACCATCCGTACGGAGCGGGTGATCGCTCTGAAGGACGAGCCGGGCGGGCCGGAGTACCTGGAGGAGATCGCGGGGGCGCACCCGATGGGCCGGCTCGGCGAGCCGGAGGAGGTGGCCCGGGTCATCGCCTTCCTGGCCTCCGACGCGGCCTCGTTCGTGACGGGCGTGGTGCTGCCGGTGGACGGCGGCTACCTGGCCCGCTGAGCCCGGAACGACGCGGCCCCGCCCCTCCGGTAGGAGGGACGGGGCACACGTACGGGCGATGGGCTGCGGGGGATCAGCGGCCCGCGCGGTTGACGGCGGAGATGACCGCCTTCAGGGAGGCGCGGGTGGTGTTGGCGTCGATGCCGATGCCCCACAGGACGCGGCCGTCGATCGCGCACTCGATGTACGAGGCGGCCACGGCCGAGGCGCCCTCGCTCATGGTGTGCTCGGTGTAGTCCAGCAGGCGGGCGTCGATGCCGATGCCGGCCAGTGCGTCGAAGAAGGCCGAGATCGGGCCGTTGCCGGTACCGGCCAGGACCATCTCCACGCCGTCCACGACCGCCTCGACGGTCAGCGTGTCCGTGCCGTCCTTGTCGGTGGCCGTCGAACCGGAGCGCAGCTGGATCCGGCCCCACGGGTTCTCCGGGTTGGGCAGGTACTCGTCCTGGAAGACCGACCAGATCGCCTTCGGCGTGACCTCGCCGCCCTCGGCGTCGGTCTTGGCCTGGATGATCCGGGAGAACTCGATCTGCATGCGGCGCGGCAGGTCCAGCTTGTGGTCGTTCTTCAGGACGTACGCGATGCCGCCCTTGCCGGACTGCGAGTTGACCCGGATGACGGCCTCGTAGGAGCGGCCGACGTCCTTCGGGTCGATGGGCAGGTACGGAACCGCCCACTCGATGTCGTCGACGGTCTTGCCCTGGGCGGCCGCATCGGCCTCCATGGCGTCGAAGCCCTTCTTGATGGCGTCCTGGTGGGAGCCGGAGAAGGCGGTGTAGACCAGGTCGCCCGCGTAGGGGTGGCGCGGGTGGACCTCCATCTGGTTGCAGTACTCGCTGGTGCGACGGATCTCGTCGATCTGCGAGAAGTCGATCTGCGGGTCGATGCCCTGGGAGAACAGGTTCATGCCCAGCGTGATCAGGTCGACGTTGCCGGTGCGCTCGCCCTGCCCGAACAGGCAGCCCTCGATGCGGTCGGCGCCGGCCATCAGGGCCAGCTCGGCGGCGGCGACGGCGGTGCCGCGGTCGTTGTGCGGGTGCACGGAGATGCAGACGTGCTCGCGGCGGGTCAGGTTGCGGGCCATCCACTCGAAGCGGTCCGCGTGCGTGGACGGCGTGGAGCGCTCCACGGTGGCGGGCAGGTTCAGGATGATCTCGCGGCCCTCGGCCGGCTGCCAGACGTCACAGACGGCCTCGCAGACCTCCAGGGCGAAGTCCAGCTCGGTGTCGGTGAAGATCTCCGGGCTGTACTGGTAGCCGAAGGTGGTCTCCGGGCCCAGCAGCTTCTCGGCGTACTCCATGACCAGGCGGGTGCCGTCGACGGCGATCTGCTTGATCTGCTCCTTGGAGCCGCGGAAGACGACCCGGCGGAAGGTGGGCGCGGTCGCGTTGTACAGGTGCACGGTGGCCCGCTTGGCGCCCGCCAGGGACTCCACGGTCCGCTCGATCAGGTCCTCGCGGGCCTGGGTCAGTACGGAGATGGTGACGTCGTCCGGGATCGCGCCCTCTTCGATGATGGAGCGCACGAAGGCGAAGTCGGTCTCGCCGGAGGACGGGAAGCCGACCTCGATCTCCTTGTAGCCCATGCGCACCAGCAGGTCGAACATCTCGCGCTTGCGGGCGGGCGTCATCGGGTCGATCAGCGACTGGTTGCCGTCGCGCAGGTCGGTCGACAGCCAGCGGGGAGCCTTGGTGACGCGGGCATCGGGCCACGTGCGGTCCGGGATGTCCACCTGCTCGTACGAGCCGTACTTGTGGATCGGCATCCCGGAGGACTTTTGGGTGTGGGTCGCGTTGGTGATGGGCGTGGGGCGACCGACAAAAGGCTGCTGGCTCATGGCGTTGGGCTCCTCGCGTGTCCGCGTGTAGTTCGCTGGAACGGCCGACGGCGGTCGTAAAAACCGCAACACCAAACTCCGCGGGGAGGGGGCCGGCCTACGACTACAGACCCTCGCCGCGGCAGCTAAGGAGAAGCAGCCCGAAACGCATGATGGGCCGAGCCTAGCCGAGCCGCGCGGTGACGCGAGGACCTGTTTCAGTATGCAAGACCCGGGCGTCCGATTTGCACCAAATGTGAGCTAAGCCTCTTTCAAAGCACCCGGGTCAGGGCGATCCGTCAATTCGGCGCCACCACTTTCAGACAAGCGAATGAATCATGGTCGCAGGTAGTGACACCGCCATGACTCACTGCCACATTGCCGGGCATGGATGCCTCCCACGCTCGCCGCCACCCCGTCTTCTGCACCGTCGTGCCGCCGCACCTCCTCGACAAGGCCGCCCTGTCCGGGGACTCGCGGCGCGCCGATCTCGCCCAGCGCACCCTCGAACGCGACTCCCTGCTGCGCACCCGGCGCCGGGTCACCGCCGTCCGCGGGATCGTGCCCACGCTCGGTGCGCCGGCTTCCGACGCACCGGACCGGACCCTCTACGACGCCCAGCACCGCACCCAGCTGCCCGGGAAGAAGGTCCGGGGAGAGGGCGATCCGCTGAGCAAGGACGCCACCGTCAACCGCGCCTACGCGGGGCTCGGCGCGACGTACGACCTGTTCCTGAAGGGCTTCGGGCGGCGCTCGATCGACGATGCCGGGCTGCCGCTGGACGCCACCGTCCACTACGGCGAGGACTACAACAACGCCTTCTGGGACGGTCAGCAGATGGTCTTCGGCGACGGGGACGGGGACCTCTTCCTCGACTTCACCGTGTCGGTGGACGTCATCGGGCACGAGCTGGCCCACGGGGTCACCCAGTACACGGCGAACCTGAGGTACCGCGGGCAGTCGGGCGCCCTCAACGAGTCGATGTCCGACGTCTTCGGCTCGCTGATCAAGCAGTACTCGCTGGAGCAGACGGCCGACCAGGCCGACTGGCTGATCGGGGCCGGACTGCTGGGGCCCAACGTGACCGGGGTCGCGCTGCGCTCGATGAAGGCGCCGGGGACCGCGTACGACGACGACGAGCTCGGCAAGGACCCGCAGCCCGCCACGATGGACGACTACGTGAACACCCACAGCGACAACGGCGGGGTCCACATCAACTCCGGCATCCCCAACCACGCCTTCTACATCGTGGCGACCGAACTGGGCGGCAAGGCCTGGGAGCGGGCCGGGCAGATCTGGTACGACACCCTGACCGGCGGGGAGCTCGCCTCGAACGCCGACTTCGAGGACTTCGCCCGGCTCTCGACGGCGGCGGCCGTGACCCGGTACGGGGACGGCGGCGCGGAGCACCAGGCCTTGCAGAAGGCGTGGTCCGCGGTGGGCGTCCCGCTCGCGGGGTAGACCGCTCCCATGCGCATTCAGGTGGTACGGACGGGCGGCTTCGCGGGCATCGAGCGCCGGGCCGAGGTGGACACCTCGGGCCGGCCGGACGAGGACGAGTGGCGGGCCCTGGCCCAGCTCGCGCTGCGGCCCGGCCCGCCGAGCGATCCGGCGGACCGGGTGCGGGACGGTTTCTCGTACCGGATCACGGTGGACGGGCGGACGGTCTCCTGCGCCGAGCCGGGCCTGTCGGAGGCGCAGCGGACGCTGATCTCGCGGGTCCTGAAAGAGGGTGCCTGAGCAGCACCGTTTTGCTTGGATGTCCGGATGACCGACCACATGATCGATTCGACGCTGTCCGAGCTGGAGCGGTACTACGACACGGTGCCGCGGGTGGGCGGGGCGCGGGCCGAGGACTTCGGCCCGCTGACCCTGTTCGTCCAGGAGGGCAAGGGCTGGCCGTACTACGCGCGGCCCGTGCTCGGCGGCTCCGGCGACGCGACCGCCACCGCCACCGCCACCGCGGAGGACGTCAAGCGGGTGCTGTCCCGTCAACGGGAGCTCGGGATCCCCGAGGCGTTCGAGTGGGTGGCCGAAACCAGCCCCTCGCTGCGGGCCGCCGTGGAAGCGGCGGGACTGTACGTCCACGCCCATCCGCTGATGGTGCTGGACCCCTCGGCCGACGCCCTCCCCCCGCATCCGGAGGTCCGTCTGCTCGGCGCGGACGACCCGCTGCTGACCGCCGCGGTGACGGTCCCGGCCCTGGCCTTCGCGGCCCCGGGCACGGCGGTGGGCGAGGCGGGACCCGCGGAACTGGCCGCGGCGACGGCGGAACCCTCGGCCGAGGAGGGCCGGTCCCGGGTGTCCGGAAAGCTGGCGGCGGGCACCGGGGCCATGGCCGCGGCCGTACGGGACGGCGTCGTGCTCTGCTCCGGCATGTTCAACCCGGTCGGGGACATCGCGGAGGTGGTGGGCGTCGGCACCCTGCCGTCGGCCCGCCGGCAGGGCCTGGCCCTCGCGGTCACGGCCGCGCTGGTGGTGGAGGCCCGCGCGCGGGGCGCCCGTACGGTCTTCCTCTCGGCGGGCGACGAGGACGTGGCCCGCATCTACGCCCGGATCGGCTTCCGCCGGGTGGCGACGGCCCTGATCGCGGAGCCGCCGGCCGGCGCCGCGTAGGGACGGTCGCGCGGGGTGGTTTTGCCGGACCGGCAACAAGGTTTGCCGTGAGCGCCGGTCCGGGCGGAGCATCGGGACCACCGAGACCCGTAGCGGAAGAGGCCCCCATGCCGAAGTACGAACCCGAGCACACGCACGAGCACACGCACACGCAGGCGCACGGCTCCACCGCCCCCCGCGAGGGCGACGAGCAGTTCTGGGACGAGCGCTACAGCGAGAGCACGCGCATCTGGAGCGGCAACCCCAACGAGGCCCTGGTCCGGGAGGTCCAGCACCTCACCCCCGGCCGGGCCCTGGACCTCGGCTGCGGCGAGGGCGCCGACGCCGTCTGGCTCGCCCGCCGGGGGTGGCGGGTCACCGGCACCGACATCTCGAAGGTCGCCCTCGGCCGGGCGGCCGAGCACGCCGCCGAGGCGGGGGTGGGCGACGCGGTGGAGTGGCAGCGGCACGACTTCACCGAGTCCTTCCCCGACGGGGAGTTCGACCTCGTCTCGGCGTGCTTCCTGCACAACTACGGGGACTTCCCGCGCGCCCGGGTCCTGCGCACGGCCGCCGACGCCGTGGCCCCCGGCGGGGTCCTGCTGGTGGTCGGCCACGCGGGCGGGCCGTCCTGGGACCCGGACCGGCTCGCGGGCATCGGCTTCCCCACCCCGGACGAGGTCCTCGCGCAGCTGGAGCTGGCGGAGGGGGCGTGGGAGGTCCTCCTCGCGGAGGAACACGTACAGGCCCTGAACGGGCCCGACGGCCGGCCCGGGACCCGTCCGGACAACGTGGTGAAGGTGCGGCGGCTGCGCTGACGCGCCCCGGCCCGAAGACCGCCGGACGGAGTCCGGCGCGTCGAACAGGTCAGAAGCCGAGCTTGCGGAGCTGCTTGGGGTCCCGCTGCCAGTCCTTGGCGACCTTCACGTGGAGGTCGAGGAAGACCGGGGTCCCGAGCAGTGCCTCGATGTGCTTGCGCGACTTCATCCCGACCTCCTTCAGGCGGGAGCCCTTCGGGCCGATGATGATGCCCTTCTGGCTCGGCCGCTCGATGTAGACGTTGGCGTGGATGTCGAGCAGCGGGCGGTCGGCCGGGCGGTTCTCCCGCGGGATCATCTCCTCGACGACCACGGCGATGGAGTGCGGGAGCTCGTCCCGTACGCCTTCCAGCGCGGCCTCGCGGATCAGTTCCGCGACCATCACCATCTCGGGCTCGTCGGTGAGGTCGCCCTCCGGGTACAGCGGCGGGCTCTCCGGCAGCAGCGGCGCGATCAGGTCGGCCAGCAGCTGGACCTGGCTGTCGCCGACCGCCGAGACGGGGACGATCTCGGCCCACTCGAAGCCCAGCTCCTCGGCGAGCTGGTGGACGGCGATCAGCTGCTCGCCCACCACCTTCGACTCGACGAGGTCGGTCTTGGTGATGATGGCGATCTTGGGGGTCTTCTTGATCCCCGCGAGCTCCTTGGCGATGAACTTGTCGCCGGGGCCGAGCTTCTGGTCGGCCGGCAGGCAGAAGCCGATGACGTCGACCTCGGCCCAGGTGGTCCGTACGACGTCGTTGAGGCGCTCGCCGAGCAGCGTGCGCGGCTTGTGCAGGCCGGGCGTGTCGACGAGGACGAGCTGCGCGTCGGGGCGGTGCACGATGCCGCGGACGGTGTGGCGGGTGGTCTGCGGCCGGTTGGAGGTGATCGCGACCTTGGTGCCCACGAGTGCGTTGGTGAGGGTCGACTTCCCCGCGTTGGGGCGGCCGACGAAGCAGGCGAAGCCCGCACGGTGCGGGCTGGTGGACTCGGGGGAACGATCGCTCATACGGGCCATTCTCCCCGATGCCGCTCCCAGCGCCGACCAGATCACGGCAGTGAGGGCCAGCACAGCCGTGAGCAGGGGGTGCGCGGCGTGGGCCGCGCGGCCCTGAGCTGTGGTTCCGTCGGCCCTGGCGCGCACCGTCACCTCCGCCCATTCCGCGGCGGGCGGACCCTCCCAGCGGGTGCCGAGGCGCACTTCCTGACCCGGCAGCAGTTCGGCGGGCAGGCCGGTGAGCTCGCGGTTCAGGAGGGTGCGGCCGAGGGCTCCGGAGGCGGTGAGGGCCGCGCGCGGGCGGAGGGTGACGTTGCCGGTGTTGCGGAGCGTGTACGAGATCTCCGCGCCCGCGCCGCGGCGGTGCACGGAGACCCCCTCGACGGCGAGGGCGGCCGCGGTCGGGCCGGTCACCCGCAGGTACACCCGGGCGGCGACGGCCTGCTGGACGCCGATCCCCTGGGCGGTGGCGGCGGCGGGCCGGTCCTCAAGGGCCACGATGGCGCCGGGGTGGTCCCCGGGCTCCGCCCGGTCGGGGACGGTGACGGTGAAGCCGACGCGGACCGCCCCCCGGGCCGGTACGGTCACCCGCTCCCGGTCGAGCTCCGCCCAGGCGGCGGTGGCCCGGCGCGGCTCGTCGGGGCCGCGCAGCGCGAAGCCGCCGTCGCGGGCGGTGTTGTAGGCGTCGGCGGGGTAGAGCCGGAAGGTGCGGGGGCGGTCGGTGCGGTTGGTCACGGTGACGGTGTCGGTGACGGCCTGGCCGGGCGCGGCGGCGAGGTAGAAGTACGGCCGCTGGCCGACGCCTGTCGCGGCGGGCAGCACGGACCACTGGCCGTTGTCCGCGGATTCGGCCGGCGCGGCGAGCAGGAGGACGACCCCGGCCGCGACGAGCAGGGCCCCCGCCGCACGGGCTGCCGCTGCGCGGAGCCTGTCCCCCACCCCGCCCCTTCCCGAAACCGGGCTCCGCCCGGACCCGGTCCTCAAACGCCGGACGGGCTGAAATACAGCCCCGCCGGCGTTTGAGGCGCGGGGTCTGGGGCGGAGCCCCAGGAGACGGGGCGTCACGAAAGGGTGAGGGTCAGGACCGCCGTGTACGCGCCCGGCGGGGTGTACGGCGGGACCCGCAGCGTCACCGTGGCGTCGACCGTGAAGGTGCCGCCGACCAGCGGGGCGTCGGCGGTGGAGGCCAGGAGGGCCCCCTCCGGGCCGACCACGCCCGCGCTGCCCGGCGTACAGGCGCTCGTGCTGCCCGCGGCCGCCACGCAGGTCGGGGTCCAGGACAGGGACGCGCCCGGGATGCGCACGCCGCCCGGCCCCGTGAAGTCGGTGACCTTGCCGGTCAGGGACCAGCCGGCCGGGCCGCCGCGGGCGTCGGTGACGGTCACGGTCCCGATCCGGCCGGGGGCGGCGCCGCCGTCGCCGTACGGGACGGCGCCGAGGGTGATGTCCTCGCCGGCCTGGGTCATGCCGAGGGCGCCCGGTTCGACGGTGGCCGTGATCTTGCGGGTGCCCGCCGTCGTCGGGGTGGTGTCGACGACGGTGTACGCGGCCGGGCCGGAGCCCCGGCTCGCCGACCAGGCCGGGCCCTCGTAGGCGATCACGGCGGTGGTGGCCTTGTCCGTGACGGGCAACTCCACCAGGGCCGTGCCCCGTTCGTCGGCGGTGGCGCTCGCCCGGTCGGCGGTTTCGGCGGCGCCGGCCCGTCCGGCCACCGTCACGGCCGCGCCCGGGGGGAAGCCGGCGGCGGTGACCTTGACCTTGGTGCCCGGCTTTCCGTGGGCCGCCGCGAGGAAGACGCTGCGCAGGTTGGCCGTGGGCAGCGCGGTCGCGGTCAGGCGTGCGGAGACGGGGGTGGCGGACGGCCCCGCGGCGGTGCAGGTGGTGTCGAGGTCCAGCAGGTGACTGGTGTGCAGGGTGTAGCCGCCCGGGGCGAGGGTGATCTCACCGGGTGCGGTGACGGTGAAGGTGCCGGTCATGGTGACGGCAGGAAGGGGCTCGCCCGCGCGGACGGGGTCGTTGCGCTTGGCCCCGACGACGGTGACCTCGCCGCTCTGGGCGCCCGCCAGCACGATCCGGCCGGTCGGGGTCAGCACGTCGGCGGGGAGTTCGCCGCCGGCCGCGTTCGGATCCAGGGGTGCCACGGCGGGGGTCCGGAGCACCTGGTAGGTCACGGTGACGGTGTCGCCGACCTGTGGAGCCGGGTCGTCGACGGTGATCCGGGCGGTGGTCGGCCCGTCGGCGGGCGGGAGTCCGGCCTCCTGGGGCGGCAGGCAGTGCGTCGGGAACTCCACCTGGCCGGGGGGCGTCTCCCCCTCGGCCGCGGCTGGTGCGCTCAGGGCGCCCCCGGTCGTGGCGGCGAGCACCGCCATGCCGACGGCGGCCGACCATCTCCGCTTCCGCGCCCCTGTTCGCACTGCCCGCCCCCTGGGTTCCCTCGCGCCCGGCCCCTGCGCAGGGGGCCATTCACGAGCGGGCGGCCGGAGAAGTCAATGCACGGATCCGGCATCAACTGATGGCCCATCAGGAGATGGCAGAGTGCCGGCCTCACTCTCCCCTCCGCCCGCGTCCCCGCCCGCCGCGCGGAACGTGCGCCGGTACGCCGTCGGGCTCACCCCCAGCGCCGCCTGCACGTGCTTGCGCAGCGACTGCGCCGTCCCGAAGCCCGTCTCCCGCGCGACCTGTTCCATCGGCAGATCCGTCCGCTCCAGCAGCCGCCGGGCCCGTTCCACCCGCTGTCCGACGATCCACTCGCCGGGGCTGATCCCGGCCTCCTCGCGGAACCTGCGCGTGAACGTCCGTACCGACATGGCCTCCTGCCGGGCCAGGTCGACCAGCCGCACCGGCTCGTGCAGCCGGTCCAGCACCCAGGCGCGGGCCGCCGCGGTGCTGGCCAGCTGCGGCTGCGGCACCGGGCGTTCGATGAACTGCGCCTGCCCGCCGTCCCGGTGCGGCGGTACGACGGTCCGCCGGGCCACGTCGTTGGCGACGGCCGCGCCGTGGTCGCGGCGCACGATGTGCAGGCACAGGTCGATGCCGGCGGCGACCCCGGCCGAGGTCAGCACGTCCCCGTCGTCGGTGTAGAGCACGCCGGCGTCCACCCGCACGGCCGGGAAGAGCCGCTGGAAGTGCTCGGCGTGGAACCAGTGGGTGGTGGCCGGGCGGCCGTCCAGGAATCCGGCGGCGGCCAGCACGTACCCGCCCGTGCAGATGGAGACGAGCCGCGTCCCGGGCCGGATGTGCGCGAGCGCCGCGGCGAGCTCGTCGCTCAGCCGGCCCTCCTCGTATATCGGCCCCAGCTCGTACGAGGCGGGTACCACCACGGTGTCGGCCGTGGCCAGCAGCTCGGGGCCGTGCTCGACCTGGACCGCGAAATCGGCGTCCGTGCGCACCGGCCCGGGGGCCAGGGCGCAGGTGAGGATCTCGTACAGCGGCCCTCCGGCGGGATCCTTCGCCCGGCCGAAGATCCGGTGCGGGATGCCGAGCTCGAAGGGCAGCAGCCCGGTGAGCGCGAGGACGACGACACGGTGGAGGGCCATGGCCCAATCGTATCGAAGGGTGTCGGTCAGGCCACTGTCGTGCGGGGCCCTCCCCGCCGGAAGCTGTCCGGGTGACGCAGACAGCCCCTATCCCCGCCCCCACGACCACGCCTCCGGCCACCCCGGGACGCGTCCACCGCGCCTGGTTCGTCGCGGCCGTCGCCTTCGTGACGATCATCGGCGCCGCCGCCTTCGCCTCGCTGCCCGGACTGCTCATCGAGCCGCTGCACGAGGAGTTCGACTGGTCGCGCGGCACGATCGGCTTCGCCGTCTCGGTGAACCTCGCGCTGTACGGGCTCACCGCCCCCTTCGCCGCCGCGCTGATGGACCGCTTCGGCATCCGCAGGGTGGTGGCTCTGGCCCTGCTGGTCATATCCGGCGGCACCGCGGCCACCGTGTGGATGACGGCGTCCTGGCAGCTGGTGCTGTTCTGGGGAGTGCTGGTGGGCCTGGGCAGCGGCTCCATGGCGCTGGCCTTCGCGGCGACGGTGACCAACCGCTGGTTCACCGCCCGGCGCGGGCTGGTCACCGGCATCCTGACCGCGGCCGGGGCCTCCGGCCAGCTGATCTTCCTGCCGCTGCTGTCGTGGCTGGTGGAGCACCACGGCTGGCGTCCGGCGGCGGTGACGGTGTCGCTGGCGGCCCTGGCCGTCGTCCCGTTCGTGTGGCTGCTGCTGCGCGACCACCCGGCGGACGTGGGCCTCGCGCCGTACGGCGGCACCTACGCGGAAAAGCCCGCCCCGGTGACGGGCGCGGCGCGGCGGACGGTGACGGTGCTGTTCAAGGCGGCCCGGACCGGCCCCTTCTGGCTGCTGGCGGGGACCTTCGCGATCTGTGGGGCCTCGACCAACGGGCTGGTCAAGACCCACTTCGTGCCGGCGGCCCACGACCACGGCATGCCGGTGACGGCGGCGGCGGGCCTGCTCGCGGTGATCGGGGTGTTCGACGTCGTCGGCACCATCGCCTCCGGCTGGTTCACCGACCGCTTCGCGGCGCGCCGCCTGCTGGCGGTGTACTACGCGCTGCGCGGGATCTCGCTGCTGTTCCTGCCGATGCTGCTGGCACCGTCCGTGCACCCGCCGATGATCTTCTTCATCGTCTTCTACGGGCTGGACTGGGTCGCGACCGTCCCGCCGACCATCGCGCTCTGCCGTGAGCACTACGGGGAGGACAGCGCGATCGTCTTCGGCTGGGTACTGGCCTCGCACCAGGTCGGCGCGGCGCTGGTGGCCTTCCTGGGCGGTCTGGCCCGGGACGCCTTCGGCTCGTACGACGTCGTCTGGTACGCCTCGGGCGCGCTGTGCGCGATGGCTGCGCTGATGGCGATGGTCATCCGCCGCCGGCAGCCTCCCGGCGGGGCAGCCAATCCCACCAGCGGCACCCGACACACCTGACGGCTCGCCCGGACAACTTCAGCCTCGCCGGCGTTTGAGGCACGCCCGGGCCAATTTCAGCCTCGCCGGCGTTTGAGGCGCGGGGTCTGGGGCGGAGCCCCAGGAAACCCGGCTCCGCCGGGCACCGGGCTCCGCCCGGACCCTCCCCCAGCTACCGCTGGGAGGTGCCCCCTGCTCAAACGCCGGAGGGGCTGGGTTTGGCCGAGCCAGGCTGCATTTGCCCGGCAAGGGTGGTTGGCCCGGGCCAGGCTGGATGTGGTCCGGCTCCGGTGGACCGGCAAGGCCCCGCCGGGAGGCTAGGCGCCGGCTGGGGTCGTCGACTTCAGGGTGCCGTCCGGGGCTGCCAGCAGCACCGGGGTGTCCGGGCCGCCCAGGTCGCGGACGGCCGCGCGGTCGGCCTCGGCGGGCGCGTCGGCCGCGCTGACGACGGCCGCGGCCTCCAGGGAGCGCGCACCGCTCGCCACGGCCATCGCGACCGCGGTCTGCAGCGCACTCAGCTTCAGGGAGTCGAGCTCCACCGTCCCGGCGACGTACGTACGGCCCGTCTCGTCACGCACCGCCGCCCCCTCCGGCACGCCGTTGCGGGCCCGGGCGCTGCGCGCCAGCGTGATGATCTTGCTGTCCTCGGGGTCGATCCCGGTGCTCTCGGTCATGGTCGAAAGCATAGGGAGCCCCCCGGCCGGGCTCGCAGGCGGCTCACGGCCGGTCGAGCTTCAGCCGCTCCGCCCGCGGCAACCCGGCCACGACCAGGTCGTACGAGTCCTCGACGAGCTCGCGCACCGTCGCGTCGGGGAGCCCGCCCACCGTCACCGTGTTCCAGTGCCTCTTGTTCATGTGGTAGCCCGGCACGATCGCCTCGTGCTCCTCGCGCAGCCGCACCGCCAGCTCCGGCTCGCACTTGAGGTTGACCTTCAGCGGCTGCGCGTCCAGCGCCGAGAGCGCGAACACCTTGCCCAGCACCTTGAAGACCGAGGTCTCGGGGGTGAAGGGGAACTCCTCCACCGCCGCGTTGAAGCCCAGACAGAATTCCCGCAGCTCCGCCGGGGTCATTCCCCCTCCTCCCCCACGGCTCCCGCCGCGGCCACCGGTTCCACCAGCACCGTCACGATCTTGTTCCGCCGTCCCGCCGGGGACTCGGCCGTCAGCCGCAGCGGACGCCCGTCCGGCAGTTCCACCACCGCCGAGGCGCCCGCGATCGGCACCCGGCCCAGCGCCTTCGCCAGCAGGCCGCCGACCGTCTCCACGTCCTCGTCGTCGAAGGCCTCGACCTTGAACAGCTCACCGAGGTCGGTGATGTCCAGGCGGGCCGTGACCCGGTAGCGGTCCTCACCCAGGTCCTCGACGGGCGGGAGCTCCCGGTCGTACTCGTCCGTGATCTCGCCGACGATCTCCTCGAGGATGTCCTCGATGGTGACGATGCCGGCCGTGCCGCCGTACTCGTCGATGACGACGGCCACGTGGTTGCGCACCTGCTGCATCTCGCGCAGCAGGTCGCCCGCGTTCTTGGTGTCCGGCACGAAGACGGCCGCCCGCATCGCCGTGGAGACCAGGTCGGACTCCGCCTCGCGGCTGATGTGGGTCTTGCGGACCAGGTCCTTCAGGTAGACGATCCCGACGATGTCGTCCTCGTTCTCCCCGGTCACCGGGATGCGCGAGAAGCCGGACCGCAGCGCCAGCGTGGTCGCCTGACGGACCGTCTTGTACCGCTCGATGCAGACCAGGTCGGTGCGCGGCACCATCACCTCGCGCACCAGGGTGTCGCCGAGCTCGAAGACCTGGTGCACCATCCGGCGCTCGTCGTCCTCGATCAGCGATTCCTTCTCCGCGAGGTCCACCATCGCGCGCAGCTCGGCCTCGGAGGCGAACGGCCCCTTGCGGAAGCCCTTTCCGGGCGTGAGCGCGTTGCCGATGAGGATCAGCAGCTGCGGGATCGGTCCCATCACCCGGGCGAGCGGTACGAGGACGTACGCGGCCGCCGTCGAGGTGTTCAGCGGGTGCTGGCGGCCGATCGTGCGCGGGGAGACGCCGACGGCGACGAAGGAGACGAGCACCATCACGGCGATGGCCACGAGCAGCGCGGTCCAGTTCTCGCCGAACTCGTCGAGGCAGACGTAGGTGACGAGCACCCCGGCCGCCATCTCGCAGGTGACCCGGACCAGCAGCGCCACGTTGAGGTAGCGGGTGGGGTCGCCGGCGACCTGGGCGAGCTTCTCGCTGCCGCGCCGGCCCTCCCGTACGGCCTGCTCGGCGCGGAAGATCGAGATGCGGGCGATGCCGGACTCCGCGCAGGCCGCGAACCAGGCCACGACCACCAGCAGCACCGCTCCGGTGATCAGCTGCGCGGCGTTCACGAGACCGTGGGCGCCGGCGAGGGACCCGTCATGCCGCGCTCACCGCGCCAGCCGTCGACGATGGCCGCCTGCAGGCCGAACATCTCGGCCTTCTCGTCGGGCTCCTCGTGGTCGTAGCCGAGCAGGTGCAGCACTCCGTGGACGGTCAGGAGCTGGAGCTCCTCGTCCATGGAGTGCTGCGTGGCGGCTTCCTCGCCCTGCCTCTTCGCGACCTCGGGGCAGAGCACGATGTCGCCGAGGAGCCCCTGCGGGGGCTCCTCGTCGTCCTTCGTCGGCGGACGGAGCTCGTCCATCGGGAAGGACATGACGTCGGTCGGGCCGGGCAGGTCCATCCACTGGATGTGGAGCTGCTCCATCGCGTCCTCGTCGATGACGATGACGGACAGCTCGGAGAGCGGGTGGATCCGCATCCGGGTGAGCGCGTAGCGGGCGATGTCGAGGATCGCCTGCTCGTCGACCTCGGTTCCGGACTCGTTGTTGACGTCGATCGACATGGTGCGCTGGGTTCTACTTCCGCTGGTGGCCGTTCGCGGCCTGCTGGCCGTCGTCGTACTTCTCGTACGCGTCGACGATACGGCCGACCAGCTTGTGCCGGACGACATCCTCGGACGTGAGCCGCGAGAAGTGGATGTCGGGCACCCCGTCGAGGATCTCCTGGACCTGACGCAGACCGCTCTTGGCGCCACCCGGCAGGTCGATCTGCGTGACGTCGCCGGTGACGACGATCTTCGAGTCGAAGCCGAGCCGGGTCAGGAACATCTTCATCTGCTCGGCGGTGGTGTTCTGCGCCTCGTCGAGGACGACGAACGCGTCGTTGAGCGTGCGTCCGCGCATGTACGCCAGGGGCGCCACCTCGATGGTCCCGGCGGCCATGAGCCGCGGGATCGAGTCGGGGTCGAGCATGTCGTGGAGCGCGTCGTAGAGCGGGCGCAGGTACGGGTCGATCTTGTCGAAGAGGGTGCCCGGCAGGAAGCCGAGCCGCTCCCCCGCCTCGACGGCGGGCCGGGTCAGGATGATCCGACTGACCTGCTTGGACTGCAGGGCCTGCACCGCCTTGGCCATGGCCAGGTAGGTCTTTCCGGTACCGGCGGGGCCGATGCCGAAGACGATCGTGTTCTTGTCGATCGCGTCGACGTACCGCTTCTGGTTGAGGGTCTTGGGTCGGATGGTGCGGCCGCGGCTGGAGAGGATGTTCTGGGTGAGCACCTCTGCGGGCGTTTCCTCGGGCCCGTTCCCGTTTCCGTTGCCGCTCGCCTTGAGCATGGCGATCGAGCGTTCCACTGCGTCCTCCGTCATCGGCTGCCCGGTGCGGAGCACCAGCATCATCTCGTCGAACAGGCGCTGGACCAGTGCGACTTCCGCCGCATCTCCGATCGCGCTGACCTGATTGCCCCGAACATGGATGTCGGCCTTCGGGAAGGCCTTCTCGATCACGCGCAACAGGGCGTCACCGGATCCGAGCACCGTCACCATCGGGTGCCTGGCCGGGACGGTGAAGTGGGCTCGCGCCTGCCCCGGCACTGGAATGTGGGCTGTGGGTGTCTGAGTCATGGGCCGGCACTGTGGCCTGCACATACCTCCCGCTGAGGGGCCGCGCCGATCGACGACCTCCGGAATACCAAGCCTACGTCGCCGCCGCGGCTTCCCCGAGAGGTTTTACGCCCTCCCAGCGCGGCCCCCGGGGCGCCGCGGCCCCGCGGTCGTCCGGTCACGCGGAGTGCCGGAAGCCGATCGTCGGCACGGCCCTGCGCCGGGACGCCGGGCCCGAGCCGGGCGGGATCAGGTCGTCCAGGAAGCCGTAGCGGCCGCGCAGCTCCTGCGGGGCGGACCGCCACCAGTGGGCCACCTCCGGCCAGCCCGGGGCCGACAGGGAGCCGCCGAACTCCTGGACCGACAGGGCCGCCGTCAGCCCGGCGAAGGCGAGCCGGTCCGCGAGGGGCCAGCCCGCCAGGGTGCCGGTCACGAAGCCCGCCACGTAGACGTCGCCCGCGCCCGTCGGGTCGAGCTCGTCCACCGTGATCCCGGGGACGTGCGCCGTCTCCCCGGTGCGCCCGTCGACCGCGTACGAGCCCTCCGCGCCCATCGTGACCACCGCGATCGGCACCTTCTCGGCCAGGGCCCGGGCCGCGGCTCTGGGACAGTCCGTCCGCGTGTACCGCATGGCCTCGCCGGCGTTCGGCAGGAAGGCCTCGCAGTGCTCCAGGTCGGCCAGGGCCCCCAGGTCCCACCGCCCGCTCTCGTCCCACCCCACGTCCGCGAAGATCCGCGAGCCGCGCCGGGCGGCCTCGCCGATCCACTCCTCGCCGCGGCCGGGACCGAGCGCGGCCACCGCCGCGCGGGCGAGCGGCGGGCACTGCGGGAACGGCCCGGTGCCGGCCGGCGGCGGGGCCTCGTGGCCGTGCGAGACCATCGTGCGCTCGCCCTCGTAGGCCATCGAGACGGTGACGGGGCTGTGCCAGCCGGGGATCGTGTGCGACATGGACAGGTCGATGCCCTCGCCCTGCTCCAGGGCGTCCCAGCAGTACTCGCCGTAGTGGTCGTCCCCGAAGGCCGCGGCCAGCGAGGTGCGCAGCCCGAGCCGGGCCAGGGCGGTGGCCATGTTGGCGACGCCGCCCGGGCTGGAGCCCATGCCGCGCGCCCAGGACTCCGTACCGCGGACCGGCGCCGAGTCCAGGCCCGTGAAGATGATGTCGAGGAACACCGTGCCGGTCAGGAAGACGTCGCAGCCCGGTTCCTGTGGATCGCGCAGCGGACCGAGCGGGTCCACGGCGGCTGCGCGGCTGTCGAAGTCCCTACTGGTCACGGTGTACTCCCCGATGTGTTCCTACGGAAAGCTGCCAGCCCTGCCCGTCCGGTGCGGGGCCAAACCCCAGTGTGGCGCAGATCACCTACACGTTCAGCCCCGCTTGGGCAGCGGAACGCGCACCAGGTCCTCCGCCACCGTCAGCTCGCCCTCGAAACCCGCCGCCCGCGCCTGCCGCTCGAACTCGGACGGGTCCGTGTACCGCTGCGAGAAGTGCGTCAGCACGAGGTGCCGGACGCCCGCGTCCCGCGCCGCCCGCGCCGCCTGGCCGGCCGTGAGGTGCCCGTGGTCGGTGGCCAGCCGCTCGTCCTCGTCGAGGAAGGTCGACTCGATCACGAGCATGTCGCAGCCCTCGGCGAGCGCGTACACCCCGTCGCAGAGCCGGGTGTCCATGACGAAGGCGAACCGCTGCCCGCGCCGGGGCTCGCTGACCTCCTCCAGCGTGACCTCGCCGAGCCGCCCGTCGCGCTGGATCCGGCCCACGTCCGGCCCCTTGACGCCGTGCCGCGCGAGCAGCTCCGGCACCATGCGGCGCCCGTCGGGCTCGGTGATCCGGTAGCCGAAGGACTCCACCGGGTGCGAGAGCAGCCGGGCCTCCAGGACGTACGTGGCCCCCTGCGCCAGCGTCCCGTCCGCGGCCACCGGTTCCTCGCGCAGCGGGACGGTCTCGCGGTAGGCCGTGGCGTACCGCAGCCGGTCGAAGAACTTCTGCCCGGAGGCCGGGTAGTGCGCGGTGACGGGGTGCGGGACCTGGTCGAGGTTGATCCGCTGGATCACCCCGGCCAGCCCGAGGCTGTGGTCACCGTGGAAGTGGGTGACACAGATCCGGTTGATGTCGTGCGCGGCGACCCCGGCCCGCAGCATCTGCCGCTGCGTGCCCTCGCCGGGGTCGAAGAGGATGCCCTCGCCGTCCCAGCGCAGCAGGTAGCCGTTGTGGTTGCGGTGGCGGGTGGGCACCTGGCTGGCGGTGCCCAGCACCACGAACTCTCGTACGGACACGTGCTATCCGGGGGGCCACTGGAGGCCGCGGCCGCCGATGACGTGCGCGTGCGCGTGGAAGACGGTCTGCCCGGCGCCGGAGCCGGTGTTGAAGACGACGCGGTAGCCGTGCTCGACGATCTTCTCGTCGAGGGCGACCTGGCCGGCCTCGCGCAGTATGTCGGCGGCGACGGCCGGCTCCGCGGCGGCGAGGGAGGCCGCGTCGGGGTAGTGCACCTTGGGGATCACGAGCACGTGCGTGGGCGCCTGCGGGTTGATGTCCCGGAAGGCGACCGTGGTCTCGGTCTCGCGGATCACGGTCGCGGGGATGTGCCCCTCGACGATCTTGCAGAACAGGCAGTCTGCCTGCGGTTCCCCGGCCATTGCTGAGCCTCCCGTGACGTTGATCGGTCCGGGCATCGTATCCAGCCGGGCGCCTGCCGCGGGCGGGCATTTCGGCCGGGCGGAAGCCCGGGGCCCGCCGGGCCGGACGGCCGGCCGGGACCGGGCACGGCCGGACCGGGGGGCGGAGCGGACCGGGAGGCGGAGCGGGCCGCGGACCAGCAGGCCGTCAGGACCGGCGGCCCGTCAGGACCAGCGGCCCGTGCGGGCCAGCAGGACCGCCGTGGCCGCGGTGCCGGCCGTGGAGGTGCGCAGGACGGAGCGGCCCAGGCGGTGGGGGTGGGCCCCCGCCGCGGCGAAGACCGCCAGCTCCTCCGGGGAGACCCCGCCCTCCGGGCCGACCACCAGGACGACGGAACCCGAGGCGGGGAGCGCCGCCGCGGCCAGGGCCTCGGAGGGGGTGTCGCGGTCCTCGTGCAGGACCATCGCCAGGTCGGCTTCGGCCAGCAGCGCCGCGACCTGCTTGGTGGACATGGCCTCGGCCACCTCCGGGAAGCGGACCCGGCGGGACTGCTTGCCCGCCTCCCGGGCGGTGGCCCGCCACTTGGCCAGGGACTTGGCGCCCCGGTCGCCGCGCCACTGCGTGATGCAGCGGGAGGCCTGCCAGGGCACGATCGCGTCCACGCCGGTCTCGGTCATGGTCTCGACGGCCAGCTCGCCGCGGTCGCCCTTGGGCAGGGCCTGGACCACGGTGATGCGGATCTCCGGTTCCGGCTCCAGCCCGGCCGAGGACACCGACACGACGAGGCGGTCCTTGCCCTCCGCGGCCTTCACGACCGCCTCCGCCCAGCCGCCCCGGCCGTCGGTCAGGACCACCGCCTCGCCCGGGTTCAGCCGTTTCACGGACACCGCGTGCCGGCCCTCCGGGCCGTCCAGGACGAACTCCGGCCCCGCGGGGACCTCTTCGACCACGAACACCGGGGCGGTCATGACGCACTCCTCATCTGCATTGCCTTCAACGTGCTCTGTGCCTCGGCCAGTTCGGCCGCCAGCACCTCCACCAGCTCCCCCGCCGGCAGCGCCCGGGCCAGCCGGTGCCCCTGGCCCGCCCACAGGGCCATGCCCTGCGCGTCCCCGGCCGCGGCGGCCGCCCTGCGCAACCCCGAGGTCAGGTGGTGGACCTGCGGGTAGGCGGCCGGGGCGTACGGCCCGTGCTCCCGCATGAACCGGTTCACCAGCCCCCGCGCCGGCCGCCCGGAGAACGCCCGGGTCAGCTCGGTCCGGACGAACAGCGGATCGGTCAGCGCCTTCTTGTGCACGGGGTCCGCCCCCGACTCGGGGCAGGCCAGGAAGGCCGTCCCGAGCTGCGCCGCCTCGGCGCCCGCCGCCAGCAGCGCCGCGATCTGCGAGCCGCGCATGAGGCCGCCCGCCGCGATGATCGGGAGGGCCACGGCCTCCCGCACCTGGGCCACCAGCGCGAGCAGCCCCACGGCCGCCGTGCCGTCGGCCTGGGGGTCGTCGCGGTGGGTGCCCTGGTGGCCGCCCGCCTCGACGCCCTGGACGCACACGGCGTCGGCGCCCGCCTGCTGGGCGGTCCGGGCCTCCTCGACGGAGGTCGCCGTGACGACCGTGTACGTACCGGCCTTGCGCAGGGCGGCGAGGGCCGCGGAGGAGGGACAGCCGAAGGTGAACGAGACGACCGGCACCGGGTCTTCGAGGAGGATGGCGAGCTTGGCGTCGTAGCCGTCGTCGCTGGTGCCGATGATGTCCTCCTCGGCGAGCGAGATCGCGTACCAGCTCGCCTCACCGGCCAGCTGCCCCCGGTACGCCTCCACGGCGGCCGGATCCACGAAACCGGTCTGCGGCAGGAAGAGGTTGACGCCGAAACGGCGCCGGGTGAGGGCCCGCACCTGCTTGATCTCCTGGTACATCCCGTCGGCGGTCTTGTACCCGCCGGCCAGGAAGCCCAGCCCGCCCGCCTCGCACACGGCGGCGACGAGGGGCGGACAGGAGGCGCCGCCCGCCATGGGAGCCTGCACGATCGGGTAGGGGGAGAGACCGTTCGGTGCGGAGGACATGGACTGCATCGTGCCACGTCCCGCGCATGGGGCCGAATCATCGCATTCGCCTGGCATAGTCCGCTTCCGGCCCCGGTCACGGGCCCCCGCCGGACCCATGCGAAGAGCCCGGCAGGGAATCCCCTGGCCGGGCTCTCGGCGGTGTCCGCCGGTCGCTCAGCGACCGTTGAACGCGTCCTTCAGGCGGCTGAACAGCCCCTGCTGACCTGGCGCGAACTGGCCCATCGGCCGCTCCTCGCCGCGCAGCTTCGCCAGCTGGCGCAGCAGGTCCTCCTGCTGGGCGTCCAGCTTGCCCGGGGTGGTGACCTCGACGTGGACGATCAGGTCGCCGCGCCCGCCGCCGCGCAGGTGGGTGACGCCGCGCCCGTGCAGCGGGATCGCCTGCCCGGAGCCGGTGCCGGGCCGGATGTCGATCTCCTCCAGGCCGTCCAGCGTCTCCAGCGGGCACTTGGTGCCCAGTGCGGCCGCCGTCATCGGGATCGTCACCGTGCAGTGCAGGTCGTCCCCGCGCCGCTGGAACGTCGGGTGCGCCAGCTCGTGGATCTCCACGTACAGGTCGCCGGCGGGGCCGCCGCCGGGGCCGACCTCGCCCTCGCCCGCGAGCTGGATCCGGGTGCCGTTCTCGACACCGGCCGGGATCTTGACCGTGAGGCTGCGGCGGGAGCGGACCCGTCCGTCGCCCGCGCACTCGGGGCACGGGGTCGGGACCACGGTACCGAAGCCCTGGCACTGCGGGCAGGGCCGCGAGGTCATGACCTGGCCGAGGAAGGACCGGGTGACCTGCGAGACCTCACCGCGGCCACGGCACATGTCACACGTCTGCGCGGCGGTGCCGGGAGCGGCACCCTCGCCGGAGCAGGTGGTGCACACGACGGCCGTGTCGACCTGGATGTCCTTGGTCGTCCCGAAGGCCGCCTCGTCCAGCTCCAGGTCCAGGCGGATCATGGCGTCCTGGCCGCGCCGGGTCCGCGAGCGCGGGCCGCGCTGCTGACTCTGGCCGAAGAAGGCGTCCATGATGTCGGAGAAGTTGCCGAAGCCACCGGCCCCGAAGCCGCCCGCGCCACCGCCGCCGCCCGAGGAGGACAGCGGGTCGCCGCCGAGGTCGTAGACCTGCTTCTTCTGCGGGTCCGAGAGGACCTCGTAGGCGGCGTTGATCTCCTTGAAACGCTCTTGCGTCTTGGGATCGGGGTTCACATCCGGGTGCAGCTCGCGCGCGAGCCGACGGAATGCCTTCTTGATCTCGTCCTGCGATGCGTCGCGGCGCACGCCGAGAACGGCGTAGTAGTCCGTGGCCACTTACGACTCCGCCAGGATCTGTCCGACGTAACGTGCCACTGCGCGTACCGCTCCCATCGTTCCGGGGTAGTCCATGCGGGTCGGTCCGACCACGCCGAGTTTGGCGACTGCTTCGCCGCCCGAACCGTAACCGACGGAGACGACGGACGTGGAGTTCAGTCCCTCGTAGGCATTCTCATGCCCGATCCGTACGGCCATTCCCGACTCGTTGGCCTCGCCGAGCAGCTTGAGGAGCACGACCTGCTCCTCCAGCGCCTCGAGCACCGGCCTGATCGTCAGGGGAAAATCGTGTCCGAAGCGGGTGAGATTGGCGGTGCCGCCGATCATCAGCCGCTCTTCGGCTTCCTCGACCAGGGTTTCGAGGAGGGTGGAGAGCACGGTGGAGACGGTGCCCCGGTCCTCGGCCTCGAAGGATTCGGGCAGGTCCTGGACGAGCGGGGGCACATCGGTGAAGCGCCGTCCGACGACCCGGCTGTTGAGCCGGGCCCGCAGGTCGGCGAGCGAGGCCTCGCTGAAGGGGCTCGGGCAGTCGACGAGCCGCTGCTCGACCCGCCCGGTGTCCGTGATCAGTACGAGCATCAGGCGCGCGGGAGCCAGCGAGAGCAGCTCCACGTGCCGGACGGTCGAACGGGTCAGGCTCGGGTACTGGACGACCGCGACCTGCCGGGTGAGCTGCGCGAGCAGCCGCACCGTGCGGCCGACGACGTCGTCGAGGTCGACGGCGCCGTCGAGGAAGTTCTGGATGGCCCGGCGCTCGGGCGTCGACAGCGGTTTGACCCCCGCCAGCTTGTCGACGAAGAGGCGGTAGCCCTTGTCGGTGGGGATCCGGCCGGCGCTGGTGTGGGGCTGGGCGATGTAGCCCTCGTCCTCCAGCACGGCCATGTCGTTGCGCACGGTCGCGGGCGAGACGCCGAGCCGGTGCCGCTCGGTGAGCGCCTTGGAGCCGACCGGCTCCTCCGTCCCGACGTAGTCCTGGACGATGGCGCGCAGCACTTCGAGTCTGCGTTCGCTGAGCATCGCGCGCACACCTCCAGCTGTGGTCCGTTGCCGTGTTCTGCCGTGTTGGTTGGCACTCTGATCGTTCGAGTGCCAGAGATCCCCCGCTCAGTGTACGGCCGGGCGGTAAGCCCCTGGCAAGGGAGGCCCGCCAGGGTAGCGTCGCCGCATGGACGTGCGTTGGGAAGAGGAAGGCTGGGAACGGCTGACCGGACGGGCCGGCCGGCGACGGCTGCCGGTGTGGGACTGCACCGTGGGGCTGGTGGTGGGGGACGAGTCGGTGCTCCTGATCGACCCCGGTTCGTGTGTCCGGGAGGGCGCTCAGGTGCGGGCGGAGGCGGAGCGGCTGACGGGCCGGCGCGTGACCCATATCGCATTCACGCACGGCCATTTCGATCATGTCCTGGGCGTCGCGGCCTTCTCCGGGGCCGAGGTGTTCGGGGCGGTCGGACTGGACGCGCTGCTGTCGACGGGCCGCGAGGAGCTGCGCGAGGACGCGGTGCGGCACGGCCTGGCGGAAGCGGAGGCGGCCGAGGCGGTGGACCTGCTGGTGCCGCCGAAGCACCTGGTGTCGGGCGAGTGGACGCTGGAACTGGGCGGGCTGCAGGTGCTGCTGGCCAATGTGGGGCCCGGCCACACCGGACACGACCTGGCCGTCTTCGTGCCGGGCGGGCGCGAGACGGTGTTCTGCGGGGACCTGGTCGAGGAGTCGGGCGAACCGTCGGCGGGTCCGGACGCGGCGCCCCGGCAGTGGCCCGCCGCCCTGGACCGGCTGCTGGCGCTCGGCGGGGACGACGCACTGTACGTGCCGGGTCACGGAGCGGTGGTCACGGCGGCCTTCGTCCGTGCGCAACGCGCCACACTGGCAGCCCGTTTCGGCGTGTCGGAGACATGACGCGGGCGGCTCTCCTACTGTCGGCCGGATGCGCGAGTACTCCCCCGACCTGACCCCGCAGTGGAAGCGCCCCAAGGCAGTGCCGGAGGTGGCGGCCGAGCCCGATCTGGTGGTCGAGGTGGCGGGTACGGACTTCTGCGGCGCGGTGGTGGCCTGCGAGGCGGGCACGGTGACCCTGGAGGACCGCTTCGGCAAGCGGCGGGTGTTCCCGATGGAGCCGCGGGGCTTCCTGCTGGAGGGCGCGGTGGTCACCCTGGTCCGCCCTTCGCGGGCCCCTGCCACGCCCTCCCGTACGGCCTCGGGCTCGATCGCCGTCCCGGGGGCCCGGGCCCGGGTGGCGCGGGCGGGGCGCATCTACGTGGAGGGCCGCCACGACGCGGAACTGGTCGAGAAGGTCTGGGGTGACGACCTGCGCATCGAGGGCGTGGTGGTGGAGTACCTGGAGGGCATCGACGACCTCCCGGCCGTCGTGGCCGACTTCGCCCCGGCCCCGGACGCCCGCCTCGGCATCCTGGTCGACCACCTCGTCCCGGGCTCGAAGGAGTCCCGTATCGCGGCCGCGGTGACCTCGCCGGACGTCCTGATCGTGGGCCACCCGTACATCGACGTCTGGCAGGCGGTGAAGCCGTCCGCCCTGGGCATCCCCGCGTGGCCGGTGGTCCCGCGCGGCCAGGACTGGAAGACGGGCGTCTGCCGGGCCCTGGGCTGGCCGGAGAACACGGGCGCCGCCTGGCAGCACATCCTGTCCCGGGTGACGTCCTACAAGGACCTGGAGCCGACGCTGCTGGGCCGCGTGGAGGAACTGATCGACTTCGTCACGGCACCGGTTTGAGCTACGGCAGGGTGCCGAACTCCGTGGTGTCGAGCGTGACACCGAGGACGTCGAGCGGGACCGGTTCACCGAACTTGCTGGTCCGCTCGGTCCGGTAGTCGGCTTCCTCTCCGGCGCCGAAGGGTTCGGTGAGCACCACGCACTTGGCCTTGAAGGGGTCGATGATCAAATAGGTGGGGATGCCGCCCGCCGCGTAGATGGAGCGCTTCGTCACGTAGTCGCGCAGCTTGCTGGTCTTGGAGACGACCTCGACCACCATCGCCAGAGCCGAAGCGGGCACCAACCGGCCCGACTCGGGCGCTGCCTCGCTCGGCAGGACCACGAGGTCCGGCTGCGGCTCGGACGACTCCGCCGGAATGTCCACGTCCTGCGTCTGGAGCGGGTACCAGCGTCCCACGGGGATCTGCCGCTGGACGAACAGGACGATCAGGTTGTGGACCACGTCGGGCCCCGCCATCATCACGATTTCCCCCCTGAGGAGCTCAACCTTGACCCCCTCGGGAGCCTCGAAGCTCTCGAAGTACTCGGTCATCCGGCGATCGTCCACAGCGGTCATCTCCGTGCCCTCCACTTCTGCCGCCGGGTATGCGACAGAAGGCTACGAACAGGCTAGGCCGCGCCTGCCCTCATTCGCAGCGGTTCACTCCGTGGAGTGATCAGTCGACCAGGTCGCGGACCACCGCGTCGGCCAGGAGCCGCCCGCGCAGGGTCAGGACGGCCCGCCCGGCCTCGTACGGCCCCGCGTCCAGCAGGCCGTCTGCGAGGGCCTTGCGGGAGGCGGCCAGCCCGGCCGGGGCGAGCAGCGACAGCGGGACGCCGTCCACGAGGCGCAGCTCCAGCAGGATCCGCTCCACCCGCCGGTCCTCCTCCGACAGGAGCTCCCGCCCCGCGCCCGGGGAGCGTCCCTCCGCCAGCGCGGCGGCGTACGCTCCCGGGTGCTTCACGTTCCACCACCGGACCCCGCCCACGTGGGAGTGCGC
Organism: Streptomyces sp. NPDC090045; assembly: GCF_044747975.1. Taxonomy (NCBI): domain Bacteria; kingdom Bacillati; phylum Actinomycetota; class Actinomycetes; order Kitasatosporales; family Streptomycetaceae; genus Streptomyces; species Streptomyces sp. NPDC090045. Next base: position 459,521 of record NZ_JBIVFA010000001.1, on the reverse strand, counting down.
GCCCGGCCCCGCGCCCCACCAGTCGGCGCCGCGCCAGTACAGCTCGTTGTGCAGGCAGCGCCCGGCTTCCGAGGTGGCCCAGTTCGAGACCTCGTACCAGGAGTAGCCGGCCCCGGCCATGACCTCGTCCGCGATCAGGTACCGGTCGGCGTGCACGTCGTCGTCCGTCATCGGGACCTCGCCCCGGCGGATCCGGCGGGCCAGCTGCGTGCCCTCCTCCACGATCAGCGCGTAGGCGCTGATGTGGTCCGGGCCGGCGCCGAGCGCGGCGGCCAGGGAGGCCCGCCAGTCCTCGTCGGACTCCCCCGGGGTGCCGTAGATCAGGTCGAGGTTGACGTGCTCGAAGCCCGCCGCCCGCGCCTCCGCGACGCACGCCTCCGGGCGGCCCGGGGTGTGGGTGCGGTCCAGCACCTTCAGGACGTGCTGCTTCGCGCTCTGCATGCCGAAGGAGATCCGGTTGAAGCCCCCGGCGCGCAGCTCGGCCAGGTACTCCGGGTTCACGGACTCCGGGTTGGCCTCGGTGGTGATCTCCGCGTCCTCGGCCAGGCCGAACTCGTCCCGGATCGCCGCGAGCATCCGTACGAGGTCCCCGGCGGGCAGCAGCGTGGGCGTGCCGCCGCCCACGAACACCGTCCGGACGGCCCGCGGGTCGTCCCCGAGGACCTTCCGCGCGAGGCGGACCTCGTCGATCAGGGTGTCGGCGTAGTTCTCCCGGGAGGCGAGCACGCCTCCGGTGCCCCGCAGCTCGGTGGCCGTGTAGGTGTTGAAGTCGCAGTACCCGCAGCGCGTGGCGCAGTAGGGGACGTGCAGGTAGAACCCGAGCGGCCGCTCCCCCGCGCCCTCCAGGGCATGCGACGGCAGCGAGCCGTCTTCGGGCATGGGTTCACCATCGGGCAGTGCGGAAGGCATACCCCCATCATCCCGCACCCCGCCCATGGTCAGCCCCGCCCGGCACCACTCCAGCCCCGCCGGCGTTTGAGGCGCGGGGTCTGGGGCGGAGCCCCGGGAGGCCGGCCCGCAGGGAGGCACGTCACCGCAGGCCCCCGGGGCGGGAGGCCAAAGGCCCGGCCCCGCCCCGCCGAGCCCGCGGCAGGCGTCACGCCTCGCGCGACCCCTCGTACATCTCCTCGATCAGGTGCTTGAACTCACGCTCGACCACCGGCCGCTTCAGCTTCAGGCTGGGCGTCAGGTCCCCGTGCTCGACGTCGAGGTCACGCGGCAGCAGCCGGAACTTCTTGATCGTCTGCCAGCGCTGGAGGCCCTCGTTCAGGGTCTGTACGTACGTCTCGATCAGGCGCTCGGTCTCCGGCGCGGCCAGGACCTGTCCGTACGTCTTGCCCTCCAGCCCGTTGTCGGCCGCCCAGGTGAGGATCGACGGCTCGTCGAGGGCGATCAGGGCCGAGCAGAAGTTCCGGTCGGCGCCGTGCACGACGATGGTCGACACGTACGGGCAGATCGCCTTGAACTGGCCCTCGATCTCCGCCGGGGCGACGTACTTGCCGCCCGAGGTCTTGATCAGGTCCTTCTTGCGGTCGGTGATGCGCAGGTAGCCGTCGGCCGACAGCTCGCCGATGTCGCCCGTGTGCAGCCAGCCGTCGGACTCCAGGACCTCGGCGGTCTTCTCCGGCTGCTGGTGGTAGCCCTGCATGATGCCGGGGCCGCGCAGCAGGACCTCGCCGTCGTCGGCGATGCGGACCTCGGTGCCGGGGAGCGGCTTGCCGACGGTGCCGGTGCGGTAGGCCTCGCCCGGGTTGACGAAGGAGGCCGCGCTGGACTCCGTCAGGCCGTAGCCCTCCAGGATGTGGATGCCGGCGCCGGAGAAGAAGTAGCCGATCTCGGGTGCCAGCGCGGAGGCGCCGGAGACGGCGGCGCGCAGGTTGCCGCCGAAGGCCTCGCGGAGCTTGGAGTAGACGAGCGCGTCGGCGATCTTGTGCTTGGTGGTGAGGCCGAAGGGGGCGCTCGCCTGACCGGTGCGGCGGAAGTTGTCCTGGGTGACCTTCGCGTACTCGCGGGCGACGCCGACCGACCACTGGAAGATCTTGTACTTGGCGCCGCCGGCGGCGCGGGCCTTGGCGGCCACGCCGTTGTAGACCTTCTCGAAGATGCGCGGAACGGCGGCCATGTAGGTGGGCTGCACGATCGGCAGGTTGTCGATGATCTTGTCGATCCGGCCGTCGACGGCGGTCACGTGGCCGGCCTCGATCTGCCCGGAGGTCAGCACCTTGCCGAAGACGTGCGCCAGCGGCAGCCACAGGTACTGGACGTCCTCCCGGCCGATCAGGCCGGTGGCGACCATGGCCTTGGCCATGTACGACCAGTTGTCGTGCGGCAGCCGCACGCCCTTGGGGCGGCCGGTGGTGCCGGAGGTGTAGATGAGGGTGGCGAGCTGGTCGGAGGTGATGGCCGAGACCCGCTCCTTGACCGCCTCGGGGTGCTTGACCAGGTACTCCTTGCCGCGCGCCTCCAGATCGGCGAGCGAGAGCACCCAGCCCTCGGGGTCGCCGTCGGCCGCGACCGCGTCCGCGGCGTCCAGGACCACGACGTGCGCCAGCTTCGGCAGGTCGGCGCGGCGCTCGCGCGCCTTCGCCAGCTGCTTGGCGTCCTCGGCGATGAGCACCCGGCTCTCGGAGTCCGCGAGGATGAAGGCCGACTCGTCCGCGTTGGTGCTGGGGTAGACGGTGGTCACCGCGCCGCCCGCGCACATCACGCCGAGGTCGGAGAGGATCCACTCGACCCGGGTGTTGGAGGCGAGCGCGACGCGCTCCTCCGTCTGCAGGCCGAGGGCGATCAGCCCGGCGGCGATGGCGAAGACCCGCTCGGCCGCCTGGCCCCAGCTGAGCGACTTCCAGTCGTCGGCGCCCTGGCCGCCGGCAGCGGGCACCGGGAACCGGTAGGCCTCCGCGTTCGGCGTCGCTGCGACGCGCTCAAGGAAGAGCACCGCCACGGTGGGCGGGCGGTTCTCGAGATAGGCCTGTGTGTCGCTCACGACATCCTCCGGACCGATCCACGCGGTAGTGCGTGGGCGTGGGGCGCTTGGGGGCGCTGGGGACTGGCGGGTTTGAGACGTACCAGCTAGTGACTGGCGAGTAACCATCGAGCAGTGATCAGACTAAAGCCCGTCCGGCGCCTGCGTAAGAGCTCGCGAGCGGCCGGTTCATAACGAAACAGGCCCCCACGCCGGTGCGTGGGGGCCTGGTTCCGTCGAGTGGCGGGGCGGCTCTACTTCTTCTTGCCGCCGGACTCGTCGCTGGACAGCACGGCGATGAAGGCCTCCTGCGGGACCTCCACGGAGCCGACCATCTTCATCCGCTTCTTGCCTTCCTTCTGCTTCTCCAGCAGCTTCCGCTTACGGGAGATGTCACCGCCGTAGCACTTGGCGAGCACGTCCTTGCGGATGGCGCGGATGGTCTCGCGGGCGATGACGCGGGAGCCGATCGCGGCCTGGATCGGCACCTCGAAGGCCTGCCGCGGGATGAGCTCGCGCAGCTTGGCGACCAGGCGCACGCCGTAGGCGTAGGCGGCGTCCTTGTGCGTGACGGCGGAGAAGGCGTCGACCTTGTCGCCGTGCAGCAGGATGTCGACCTTGACCAGGCTGCCGGACTGCTCGCCCGTGGGCTCGTAGTCGAGGGAGGCGTAACCGCGCGTCTTGGACTTCAGCTGGTCGAAGAAGTCGAAGACGATCTCCGCGAGCGGGAGGGTGTAGCGGATCTCGACCCGGTCCTCGGAGAGGTAGTCCATGCCGAGGAGGGTGCCGCGGCGCTGCTGGCACAGCTCCATGATCGCGCCGATGAACTCGGTCGGGGCGAGCACGGTGGCCCTGACGACCGGCTCGAACACGTCCGAGATCTTGCCCTCGGGGAACTCGCTCGGGTTGGTGACGGTGACTTCCTTGCCGTCCTCCATGACCACCCGGTAGACCACGTTGGGCGCGGTGGCGATCAGGTCGAGGCCGAACTCGCGCTCCAGGCGCTCGCGGACCACGTCCAGGTGGAGCAGGCCGAGGAAGCCGACGCGGAAGCCGAAGCCGAGCGCCGCCGAGGTCTCCGGCTCGTAGACGAGCGCGGCGTCGTTCAGCTGCAGCTTGTCCAGGGCCTCGCGCAGGTCCGGGTAGTCCGAGCCGTCGAGCGGGTACAGGCCCGAGAAGACCATCGGCCGCGGGTCCTTGTAGCCGCCGAGCGCCTCGGTGGCGCCGTTGTGCAGGCTGGTGATGGTGTCACCGACCTTGGACTGACGGACGTCCTTCACGCCGGTGATGATGTAGCCCACCTCGCCGACGCCGATGCCGTCGGACGGGGTCATCTCGGGCGAGGAGACACCGATCTCCAGCAGCTCGTGCGTGGCGCCGGTGGACATCATCCGGATGCGCTCGCGCTTGCTCAGCTGCCCGTCGACCACACGCACGTACGTCACGACACCGCGGTACGAGTCGTAGACGGAGTCGAAGATCATCGCGCGGGCCGGGGCGTCCTTGACGCCGACCGGGGCCGGGACGGTGGCGACGACCTTGTCGAGCAGCGCCTCGACACCGAGACCGGTCTTCGCCGAGACGCGCAGGACGTCCTCGGGCTGGCAGCCGATCAGGTTCGCGAGCTCCTCGGCAAACTTCTCCGGCTGGGCCGCCGGCAGGTCGATCTTGTTCAGTACGGGAACGATCGCGAGGTCGTTCTCCATCGCCAGGTACAGGTTGGCGAGGGTCTGGGCCTCGATGCCCTGGGCGGCGTCCACCAGGAGGACCGTGCCCTCGCACGCGGCGAGGGAGCGCGAGACCTCGTAGGTGAAGTCGACGTGCCCGGGCGTGTCGATCATGTTGAGGATGTGGGTGCTGCCCTGGCCCTCGCCCGTGGTGGGCGCCCAGGGCAGCCGGACCGCCTGGGACTTGATCGTGATGCCCCGCTCACGCTCGATGTCCATGCGGTCGAGGTACTGGGCGCGCATCTGCCGCTGGTCGACCACACCGGTGATCTGGAGCATCCGGTCGGCAAGCGTGGACTTACCGTGGTCGATGTGCGCGATGATGCAGAAATTGCGGATCAACGCCGAGTCGGTACGGCTCGGCTCGGGCACGTGGCTGGGGATCGCGGGCACGCAGTGTCCTGATTCTCGGTCGCAGTCGGAACTCGGAACGAAGTCTGAGTCCTCCCATCGTCCCATGGACGGGGCAGTGCGCTCGGTTTGGGCCGCCAGGAGCGTGCCTGGTAGCCTGGGCAGCTGTGTCTCGTATGCCCTCTCAGCTGTCGAGGCGCAATCCGAAGAACAAAACTCTGAACCTGAAAAGGCTCTTTCGTGGCGAACATCAAGTCCCAGATCAAGCGGAACAAGACGAACGAGAAGGCGCGCCTGCGCAACAAGGCCGTCAAGTCCTCGCTCAAGACCGCGATCCGCAAGGCCCGCGAGGCCGTCGTCGCCGGTGACGTCGAGAAGGCCACCGTGGCTTCTCGCGCCGCCGCGCGTGCGCTCGACAAGGCTGTCTCGAAGGGTGTCATCCACAAGAACGCCGCCGCCAACAAGAAGTCGGCGCTGGCGATCAAGGTTGCCTCCCTCCAGGGCTGAGCTCTCGATGTGAATCGCCGGTAAGGACCCAGCGGGCCCTCTCTTCCGCTCCTTCACCGGCACACCGCGCCGCACGCGGCCTGCGTTCGCCACGCGGGTGCGGCGCACCAATGCAGTGACCGAAGGCCCCGGCCTCCACCCTTCCCCAGGGTGGCGACCGGGGCCTTCGCGTTGCCCCCGGGCGGTTCCCCGCTAGTCCCAGAACTCGCCGTCGTGCGGCAGGGCCGCGAAATGGCCGGGGTCGTGGGAGAGGAACACCGGGATGCCGGCCCGGGACAGCGCGCGCAGCCGGCCGTGGCTGAGCAGCTTCTCCTCGATGTTCCAGTCGCTGGGCATGGGCACGTTCCGGTCCAGGCCCTCCTGCAGGTGCGCGGCGTCGCCCATGAGGCCGATCCGTCCGTAGTTGTCGAGGTCCAGGACGACGCCCTGGTGACCGGGCGTGTGACCGGCGGTGTGCAGGAGGGTGAGCGTGCCGTCGTGGAACAGGTCCATGTCGCCCCGGAGCTCCAGGAACTCGTAGTCCCGGCTGCTCGCGTAGTCGTTGAACGCGTAGCCCCGGGCGGTCCAGCGGTCCGGCCACCAGGCGTGACGCAGCTCCTCGTGCTGGACCACGTGCACGGCGTGCGGGAAGTAGGTCATCCCTCCGGCGTGGTCGAGGTGCAGGTGGGAGTAGAGGACGTACCTGACGTCGCCGAGCCGGTAGCCGAGGCGCTCCAGCTGCGCGTCGACGGCGTGCGCCCGGGTGAACCCCTCGGCCCCGTACGCCGCTCGCAGCCCCGGACCCCAGTGGGCCTCGGCGGCCTCGGGATCCGCCACGCGGTGGTTGATCCCCGTGTCGAAGAGGACCAGCCCGTGAGTGGCGTGCTCGATGACGGCCACGGTCGAGGGCACGGTGACCATGCCGGAGGCCCCGTACAGGAGGCCGCTCTTCGGCATGGAGAAGGGCCCGGCGTTCACCGTCGTCACCCGTAGTCTGCCGGCCACGGCACCTCCCTACCGCCCGCCGGACGCCGCTTCCGTCCGCTGGTGGAGGCGGCCTGACCGGCGGATTCCCCGTGTCCAGGCTAACCCTGGCGCGACGGACCCACGCGCCGACGGCCGGCAGCGGGCGGGCCGGCCGGCGGGCCGATCCGTGGGCCCGGCAGCATCCGGTGGGGGAGACGACCTGCCTAGCGGCGCTGCGGGCGGGCCGCGCGGGCCACCGCCACGACCGCCTTCTCGAGGGCGTACTCGGGGTCGTCGCTGCCGCCCTTGACCCCCGCGTCGGCGGCGGCCACGGCGCGCAGCGCGTCCGCGACCCCGTCCGCCGACCAGCCCCGCATCTGCTGGCGGACCCGGTCGATCTTCCACGGCGGCATGCCCAGGTCCCGGGCGAGGTCGCCGGGGCGGGCCCCGCGCGGGGCGGAGGCCAGCTTGCCGATGGCGCGCACCGCCTGGGCCAGCGCGCTGGTGATCAGGACCGGCGCCACCCCGGTGGACAGGGACCAGCGCAGGGCCTCCAGGGCCTCGGCCGCACGTCCCTCGACCGCCCGGTCGGCGACCGTGAAGCTGGAGGCCTCGGCCCGGCCCGTGTAGTAGCGGCCGACCACGGCCTCGTCGATGGTGCCCTCGACGTCCGCGCACAGCTGCGCCGCCGCACTCGCCAGCTCCCGCAGGTCGCTGCCGATCGCGTCGACCATGGTCTGGCAGGCCTCCGGGGTCGCCGCCCGGCCCAACGTGCGGAACTCGCCCCGTACGAACGAGAGCCGGTCGGCGGCCTTCGTCATCTTCGGGCAGGCGATCTCCCGCGCGCCGGCCTTCCGCGCCGCGTCCAACAGTCCCTTGCCCTTGGCGCCGCCCGCGTGGAGGAGGACGAGGATGATCTCCTCGTAGGGCGCGTCGAGGTAGGCCTTGACCTCCTTGACCGAGTCCGCGGACAGGTCCTGCGCATTGCGCACGACCAGCACCTTGCGCTCGGAGAAGAGCGAGGGGCTCGTCAGCTCGGCCAGCGTGCCGGGCTGGAGCTGCTCGGAGGCGAGGTCGCGGACGTCCGTGTCGGCATCGGCGGCGCGGGCGGCCGCCACCACCTCCCGCACGGCACGGTCGAGCAGCAGCTCCTCCTGCCCCACCGCGAGGGTGAGCGGGGCGAGCGGATCGTCGGTGGGGTTCTTCCTGGTGGCCATCGCCTCCAGCATCCCATGCCGCACTGACAACCCCCCGCGCCGCGGGCCCCCTCACCGGATGCTCGAGAATGGTCGCGTGAACGTGCGACATGTACTCGTCCTGCCCGACCGCGACGCCGCCGAGGAGGTGGCGCAGGAGGCCGTGGACCGCTTCGGCCTCCCGGAGGAACCGCAGTTGGTCCGCGACGCGCTGGCCGGCGAGGACGACGCCGAGGACGCCCAGTGGCTGGTGGTCGTGGAGGACCCGCAGGAACGGCTCGACGCCACCTCGCTGGACGGCCTCGCCGCCGAGTACGAAGGCTGGCTGGAAGCCCCGTAGGGGAGCGTCCGGGATCAGGCCTTGTGCACGATCTGGACGTCCAGCGTCACGTCCACGCTCGTACCGATCGCCGCGATGCCGTGCGCCAGCACCGACTGCCAGTTCAAGGTGAAGTCCTCGCGGTTCAGTTCGGTGGTGGCCCGGCAGGCCGCCCGCGGCTCGCCCTCCAGGCCGGTGCCGAGACCCAGGTACTGCGTGTCCAGGGTGACGGAGCGGCTGACCCCGTGGAGGGTCAGGGCGCCGGCCACGGCCCAGCGGCTGCCACTGCGGTGGATGAACCGTTCGCTGTAGAACTCCACCGTGGGGTACCGGACGGCGTCCAGGAAGTCCCCCGACCGCAGGTGGTCGTCGCGCAGCCGCACCCCCGTGTCGATGCTCGCCGCATCGATGATCACGTGCATGGAGGAGTCCTCCATGCGCTCGGCGATCCTCACCGCCCCGGCGAACGTGTTGAACCGGCCCCGGATCCGGGCCATCCCGATGTGCCGGGCCGTGAAGGCGATGGAGGAGTGCGTCGGGTCGAGCTCCCAGTGACCGGGCTGCGGCAGCAGCGGAGGCTCCACCGCGTCGAGGACGATCTCCCCCGTGCCCGGCTGCGCCGGGTCCCCCACGAGCGTCGCCCCGTGGAACGGCGTGTACCCCTCGGCGGTGACGGAGAGCCGGTACTCCCCCTCCGGCACGGCCGCGGTGAAACCGCCGTAAGGGTCGGTCTCCCCGCTGACGATCCGGCGCCCGATCGGGTCGGTCACCTCGAACGCGGCCTGCCTGATCGGCTGGTGGACGGTGTCGAGGACCCGGCAGCTGAGAAGTCGCGCCGTCGGCGGGAGCGTCAGTGTCGCGGATGTGTGCGGGCTGGAACTTCCGGCTGGCTCCATCCCCCGTCTGCGACCGAACATGGCTGATGCACCCCCGTGCTGTGTGGACTTGGACCGTTCTGGCGAAAACGCATTCGATCATGCTGTCGGGTTGTGGGCAAACAGAGCGGTCGCGCCCGGTATGCCCGCACCGGATCCGGCGCCGGCCGGCCGGAAACGCACGCATCCGAACTCCGGTTCCACTGACGGCGATCGAGCCGTCGGTGTCGGTGCGCAGCACCGTCGCCCCCACCGCCCGCAGGCGTGCGAGCGTACCGGGCGCAGGGTGCCCGTAGCGGTTTTTTGTGCCGACGGGAACAATCGCGAGCCGCGGCCGCACCCGGGCGGTCAGCTCGGGATCCTGGTGCGCGGAGCCGTGGTGGGCGACCTTGAGGACGTCCACCGGACCCAACTGCGGATGCTCCCTCAGAAGTGCCTGCTGTGCGGGTGGTTCGAGGTCACCGAGCAGGAGCAGGGTCAGACCGGCGGCGCGTACCAGCAGGGCGACGCTCGCGTCGTTGGGCCCCTCGGGCGGCGGTCCGGCCACCGGGGGCCAGAGCACCTGCCACTCCAGCGGGCCGGCCCTTCGCCTCTCCCCCTGCGCCGCCCGCACGACGGGAACATCCGCGGCCGCGGCCGTCCGGCGGACGAACTCGGCCTGCGCCGATGGCTCTTCCAGGGTGGTGGCCTGGATCACACCCACGGACCGGCCGCGCAGCACCCCGGCCAGCCCTCCGACGTGGTCGGCGTGAAAGTGCGTCAGCAGCAGCATCGGCACCCGGTGCACACCCAGCGCGCGCAGGCAGCGGTCCACGGGGCCGGGCTCCGGTCCGGCGTCCACCACCAGGGCCTCGCCCGGGCCGACCGCGAGGACGGCGGCGTCCCCCTGCCCCACCGCGCACTGGACGTAGCTCCAGTCGGGCGGGGGCCAGCCGGTGACCGTACGGGTGAGCTGCGGCGGCCGCAGCACGGCGAGGAGCAGCAGCACCGCCAGCGCGGAGCAGAGCCACCGCCGCCGCCCGATCCTGGCACCCACGGCCACGACGGCCACGGTGGCCGCGGCCAGCAGCAGGCCACCGGTGAGCCCGCCCGGCCAGGGCAGCTCCGCCCCCGGCACCCGCGCCCCGGTCCGGGCCACGGCCGCGATCCACCCGGCCGGCACCCCCGCGCACCAGGCGAGCGCCTGAGCGGCGGGCATCCACAGCGGGGCCGCGGCGAGCGAGGCGAAGCCGAGAACCGTCGCCGGACCCGCCGCGAGCTCGGCCAGCAGGTTGCACGGCACCGCCACCAGGCTGACCCGGGCCGCGAGCACGGCCACGACCGGCGCGCACACCGCCTGGGCGGCCCCGGCGGCCCCGAGGGCGTCGGCGAGCCGGGGGCCCATCCCGCGCCGCCGCAGGGCTTCGCTCCACCGGGGAGCGAGGGTGAGCAGCGCCCCGGTGGCCAGCACGGAGAGCAGGAAGCCGTAGCTGCGGGCCAGCCACGGGTCGTAGAGCACCAGCAGCAGGACGGCCGCGCCCAAGGCCGGGATCAGGGACCTGCGCCGCCCGGTGGCGATGGCCAGCAGGGTGACCGCCCCGCAGGCCGCGGCCCGCAGCACGCTGGGCTCCGGCCGGCACACCACCACGAACCCCAGCGTCAGGGCCGCCCCGCACAGGGCGGTCACCCGCAGCGAGAGCCCGAGCCGGGGTGCCAGCCCGCGCCGCTCGGCCTGCTGCGCGCGGGCCGGGGGGCCGATGAGCAGGAAGAGCACCACGGTCAGGTTGGACCCGGAGACGGCCAGCAGGTGCAGCAGGTCGGTGGCGCGGAAGGCCTCGTACAGATCGGGCGGCACCCTGGACGTGTCCCCGACCACCAGCCCCGGCAGCAGGGCCCTGGCGTCCGGCGCGAGCCCCTCGGTGGCCTCGCGCAGCCCGGCCCTCAGCCGCCCCGCGAGCCGCTGCGCGGCGTCCGGACCACAGGTCACCCGGGGCGGGGTGTCAGCGGCCGGACGGAGCAGCGCCACGGCCCGCTCCCCGTCCCGATTCGGGGACAGCCGGGCGACCACCGCCACCCGGGTCGACGGCTGCAGCCGGGCCCATCCCGCGTGCCCGGCCAACACCCGCACCGGGGTCTCGACCCGGGTGCTCGTCCCGTCGGGCCCGGTCACCCGGGTCACCACCGCGTCCAGCACCACCACGGGCGGCCCGCTCCCACCGCGGGCGGTCCTCGGATCGGAGCCGACGGTGAGCTCGGCGAGGACCCGGGCATGTTCCCGGGCGAGCCCTGTGACCGGCCCGGCCCGCGCCTCGGCCCGCTGGAGCCCCGCCACCCCGGCCCCGGCCGCCGCACACAGCAGGGCCGCCGCCACGGCCGGGGCGACCTGCCACCGCGGGCCCGGGCGCCGGCACCCGGCCAGGACCAGCAGTCCCGCGCAGAGCACCCCCAGCCCCACGCCGAGGGCGGTACGGCCGGCGGGCGCGTCCAGGGCGAGGGCCGCCGCCGCCCAGGCGGCCACGGCCGGCACCGCCAGGCGCAGATCCACCGGGCCCGGCGGCCCTTCGGAGCGGTTCACGGCCGCACCCGCGTCCGCAGGTCGGCGAAGCGCCGTTCGCCGATGCCATCCACCTGGCGGAGCTCCTCCACGGACCGGAAGCCGCCGCGGGCGGTGCGGAAGTCGACGATGTGCTGGGCCAGGACCGGCCCGACCCCCGGCAGACCGTCCAGCTGCGCGACCGTGGCCGAACCCAGACTGAGCGGCCCAGGCCCAGGTCCCGGGCCCGGACCGGCGGCGGCCCCGCCCGGCGCAGGCTGCGCCGGAGCACCCACCAGTACCTGCTCGCCGTCCACCAGCACCCGGGCCCGGTTCAGTCCGGTGGTGTCGGTGCCCGGGCGCACTCCCCCGGCGGCGGCCAGCGCGTCCTCCACCCGCGAGCCGGCGGGCAGCCGGCGCACTCCGGGATCCCGGACCTTGCCGCTGACGTCGACGACGATCCGCGCGCCGCCACCGGCGCCCCCGCCACCACCCGCGGCCGGCGCGGCAGCCGGTGCCGTGGCCGCCGCCGGGACCGCGCCCGGGGTGACCAGCGCGGGGACGGTCACCGGCCGCGGCCGGGCCGCCATGTACTGATGCCCGGCGAAGCCGACGGCGGCGGCCAGCACCACCGCGACGGCGGCCACCGTGCGCGGCTGCACCCCGCACCGGGCCTGCAGCCACAGCGGCAGCCGCTCCCGCACGGCCAGCCTCCGCGCGGCCCCGGAGGACAGCCCAGCCGCCCCGGGCCCGGCCGCGGCCTCGTCGGGCAGGGTCCCGGGATCCGCCCCGGCTGGCGGCGGTGCCGGCGGCGGACCGCTGCCACCGAGCAGGGCTTCGGCCCGCCGGCGCACCGCGCCGGGCTCCGCAGGGGGAACCCGCAGACCCGGGCGCCCGCCGCGGCCACGGCGGTGGCGGAGACGACCACCCGGGAAACGACGGTCGGAGAGCCGGCCGTCGGAGAGACGGCTGTCGGAGAGACGGCTGTCGGAGAGACGGCTGTCGGAGAGACGGGAGCGGCCCGGGCCACTGGTGGCGCCGCCCGACGGATGCGAAGTACGCGTTCGAAGAGTCATGCCACGACGGTAGGGGCCCACCCCGACCCCCGTTCGGAGCCTTCAATTCCGGTGGATGACCGGCCCGTTGTGGATAACCGGGCCACTCGTTCCGGTGATCAGCGAGGGGAGACGACCGCCGCCAGCAGCCCCGGCCCGGTGTGCGCGCCGATCACCGCACCGACCTCGCTGACGTGCAGCTCGACCAGTCCGGGGATGCGCTCACGGAGCCGCTGGGCGAGCTTCTCGGCCCGCTCCGGTGCCGCCAGGTGGTGCACGGCCACGTCGACGGCCGCGGACCCGGCCCGCTCGACGGCCAGCTCCTCCAGGCGGGCGATGGCCTTGGAGGCCGTACGCACCTTCTCCAGCGGCTCGATCCGCCCGCCCTCCAGCGTCAGCAGGGGCTTCACCGCCAGCGCCGAGCCGAGGAGGGCCTGCGCGGCCCCGATCCGGCCGCCGCGGCGCAGGTAGTCGAGGGTGTCGACGTAGAAGTACGCGGACATGTCCGCCGCCCGCTTCTCTGCGGCCGCCACGGCCTCGTCCACGGAACCGCCCGCGTCGGCCACCTCGGCGGCGGCCAGCGCACAGAAGCCGAGGGCCATCGCGATCATGCCGGTGTCCACGACGCGCACCGGTACGGGTGCGGTCTTCGCCGCGAGCGCCGCGGCGTCGTAGGTGCCGGACAGCTCGGCGGACAGGTGCAGGCTGACGATGCCGGTGGCCCCGGCGTCCGCGGCCGCCCGGTAGGCGCGGACGAACTCCTCCGGGCTGGGCCGCGAGGTGGTCACCGACCTGCGCTTCTGCAGGGCCACGGCCAGGCTGCGCGCCGAGATCTCGGTGCCCTCCTCGAGCGCCTCGCCGCCCAGGACCACGGTCAGCGGGACGGAGGTGATTCCGTGCCGCGCCATGGCCGGTTGGGGCAGGTAGGCCGTGGAATCGGTGACGATGGCGACATGGCGGGACATGAGGCGGAGGTTACCGCCAGTGGGGGTGTGACGGCAGCCTGGGCCCCTCGCCGGCGCCTGCGGCGGGCCGTGCGGGGCCGCTCCCCAGCCCCCACCCCTCCCCGAAAACCGGGGCTCCGCCCCGGGACCCCGCGCCTCAAACGCCGGCGAGGCCGGATCGTCAGGTCGTGCTTTCCGGTCGGCGGGTCTTCTGCCAGGGGTATTCGGGCGCCGGAGCGGCCGGGTTCAGTGCCGCCTTCTGAGGCTGCTCACGTGGCGCTGCCTGCTGCTGTCCCTGCTGCGGGTCCTGTGCTGGCTGCGCCGGGTGCACCGGCTGCGCCGCGTCCCACTCCGCGGCCGCCGCCGCCAAGTGGTCCACCGACTCCCGAGACCAGTCCCGCAGGGCGCCGGACTCCATCTCGATCTGGGCCGACAGGTCGGACATGTCGTCCTGCGCGAAACGGCTGGCACGGTCCCGCGCGGCCCAGCGCAGCGAGTCCGCGGCCTGTGTGATCTTGGCCGTGCGCTCCCGCAGGTCGGGCATGCGCTCCGCGATCCGCGCGCGGTCCGGATCCTGCTCCAGCCGCTTCAGCTCGTCGTCCAGCTCGTGCCCGTGCGCGCTCAGCCGCTCGAACAGGGCGATCGACTCCCGCAGCGAGGCGTCGAGCCGGACCCCCTCGTGCAGCGCCTGCTGCGTGGACCGCATCGACGTCCGCAGGTCCAGCCGCAGCTGCGCCAGCGCACCCGTGACCCCGACCTGGCCGAAGCTCTTGGCCCGCAGGGTGGTGTCCTCCACCGTCCGTCGCGCCTGGGTGATCGTCCGGTCCACTCCGCGCTTGGTCGCCTGCACCACCTTGACGGTCGCGTACGCGCCCAAGCCCAGGAAGGCGAAAAGCACCATCAGCGCGAAGATGATCAACGCGGCCTCCATGAGTGTCCCTTCCCCAGTCCCCGCCGGCTTACTGCCGTCACCTCAACCGTAAACGCCACAGGCAGGCTGGGGGTTCCATTCGAACCCCCAACCTGCCCGTACGGGATCTCCCCGATGTAGGGGTCAGCCGTCCGACCGCGGTCAGATGACGATGTTCACCAGCTTCGGAGCACGCACGATCACCTTGCGGATCTCCGCGCCGCCCAGCGCCGCCACGACGCCCTCGTCGGTCACGGCCAGCTGCTCCAGCTCCGCGTCCGAGATCCCCGGCGACACCTCCAGCCGCGCCTTGACCTTGCCCTTGACCTGCACCACGCACGTCACGGTCTCGTCCACGACGTACGCCGGGTCCGCGACCGGGAAGTCCTGGTGGACCACCGACTCACCGTGGCCCAGGCGGCTCCACAGCTCCTCGGCGATGTGCGGGGCCAGCGGGGCGATCAGCAGCACCAGCCGCTCGGCGACCGAGCGCTCCAGCGGGCGGCCCGCCTTCGTCAGGGCGTTGTTCAGCTCGGTGATCTTCGCGATGGCGGTGTTGAAGCGCAGCCCCGCCATGTCCGCGCCGGCCCCGTCGATCGCCTTGTGCAGCGCGCGCAGGGTGTCCTCGGCCGGCTCCCCGTCCACGACGGTGACCCGGCCGGTCTCCTCGTCGACGATGTTGCGCCACAGGCGCTGCAGCAGGCGGTACTGGCCGACCACGGCGCGCGTGTCCCACGGACGCGAGACGTCCAGCGGGCCCATCGCCATCTCGTACAGGCGCAGGGTGTCCGCGCCGTACTCCTCGCAGATCTCGTCGGGCGTGACGGCGTTCTTCAGGGACTTGCCCATCTTGCCGTGCTCACGCTTGACCGGCCGGCCCTGGTGGAAGTAGCCGCCGTCGCGCTCCTCGACCTCGGCCGCCGGGACGTAGACGCCGCGCTCGTCGGTGTACGCGTAGGCCTGGATCATGCCCTGGTTGAACAGCTTGTGGAACGGCTCGGCCGAGGAGACGTGACCCAGGTCGAACAGCACCTTGGACCAGAAGCGCGCGTACAGCAGGTGCAGCACGGCGTGCTCGGCGCCGCCCACGTACAGGTCGACACCGCCGTGCGGCGCGCCCTCACGCGGGCCCATCCAGTACTGCTCGATCTCCGGGTCCACCAGGGCCGACGCGTTGTTCGGGTCCAGGTAGCGCAGCTCGTACCAGCAGGAACCGGCCCAGTTCGGCATGGTGTTGGTCTCGCGCCGGAAGGAGCGGACACCACGGCCGTCGCCCAGGTCCAGCTCGACGTTGACCCATTCCCCGTTGCGCGACAGCGGGGTCTCCGGCTTGGAGGCCGCGTCGTCCGGCGCGAAGGTACGAGGCGAGTAGTCCTCGACCTCCGGCAGCTCCAGCGGCAGCATCGACTCGGGCAGCGGGTGCGCGACGCCGTCCTCGTCGTAGACGATCGGGAAGGGCTCGCCCCAGTAGCGCTGCCGGCTGAACAGCCAGTCGCGCAGGCGGAAGTTGACGGTCCCCTCGCCGATGCCGCGCTCGGTCAGCCAGTCGGTGATGGCGGCCTTGGCCTCGACGACGCCCAGGCCGTCCAGGGAGATGCCCTCGCCCGTCGAGTTGACCAGCGTGGCGTCGTAGGAGACGAAGGCGTCGTCCCACTCGGCCGGGTCGATGTCGCGGCCGTCGGTCGGCTCGACCACGCAGCGGACGGGCAGCTCGAAGGCGCGCGCGAACTCGAAGTCGCGGGCGTCGTGCGCCGGGACCGCCATGATCGCGCCGGTGCCGTAGCCCATCAGCACGTAGTCGGCGATGAAGACCGGGACCTTCTGGCCGCTGACCGGGTTGACCGCGTACTCGCCGGTGAAGACACCGGTCTTGTCCTTGGCCTCGGCCTGCCGCTCGACGTCCGACTTGGCCGCGGCCTGCTTGCGGTACGCGGCGACGGCCTCGGCCGGGGTGGCGTATCCGCCGGTCCACACCGCGTGGGTGCCCTCGGGCCAGGCGGCCGGGATGAACTTCTCGACCAGCGGGTGCTCGGGCGCCAGCACCATGTAGGTGGCGCCGAACAGGGTGTCCGGGCGGGTGGTGAAGACGGTGATCGCCTCGTCGCCCAGCGCGAAGTCGACGCGCGCGCCCTCGCTGCGGCCGATCCAGTTGCGCTGCTGCAGCTTGATGGCCTCGGGCCAGTCCAGCGCGTCCAGGTCGTCGATCAGCCGGTCGGCGTACGCGGTGATCCGCATGTTCCACTGGCTCAGGCGCGACTTGAAGACGGGGAAGTTGCCGCGCTCGGACCGGCCGTCCGCGGTGACCTCCTCGTTGGCCAGTACGGTGCCCAGCCCGGGGCACCAGTTCACCGGCGCGTCGGAGGCGTAGGCCAGCCGGAAGCCGTTCAGCACGTCGGCGCGCTCGCCCGCGGTCAGCCCGGCCCAGGCGCGGCCGCCGGGGACCTCACGGGAGCCGCTCTCGAAGGCGGCGACCAGCTCGGAGATCGGGCGGGCCTTGCCCGCGTCGGCGTCGTACCAGGAGTTGTAGATCTGCAGGAAGATCCACTGGGTCCACTTGTAGTAGTCCGGGTCGATCGTCGCGAAGGAGCGGCGCTTGTCGTGGCCCAGGCCCAGCCGGCGCAGCTGGACCTTCATGTTCTCGATGTTCGCCTCGGTCGACACCCGCGGGTGCGTGCCGGTCTGCACGGCGTACTGCTCGGCCGGCAGGCCGAAGGCGTCGAAGCCCAGGGTGTGCAGGACGTTGTGGCCGGTCATCCGCTGGTGGCGGGCGAAGACGTCGGTGGCGATGTACCCGAGCGGGTGACCGACGTGCAGTCCCGCACCGGACGGGTACGGGAACATGTCCATGATGAACTTCTTGGGCCGTGCGACCACGTCGGCGTCCCCGGCCAGGTCACCGGTCGGGTTCGGGGCCTCGTACGTGCCCTGCGCGTCCCATACGTCCTGCCAGCGTGCCTCGATGTCGGCGGCCATGGCAGCCGTGTAGCGGTGCGCCTCGGCCGCCTCGGGGGCCGGGGTGTTCGTCTCGCTCATGATTTCTGAAGCTCCATCGATCGTCTTCGCCGTCTCTGCCTGCCCAAACGAAAAAACCCCTCGCACAGGAGGGGACGCCGCGCCGATGCCGACCTCTCGAAGGTCGGCGCTGATCAGCGCGGCTCGGTAAGCAGAAGGCGTACGGCACGCATGGCGTCAGGGTACCGCAGCACCCGCGGCGGCCGCTCGGACGACCGCACAACGAGAAGCGGGCCACCCGATCCGGGTGGCCCGCTTCTTCACTGTGGAGCTAAGGAGAATTGAACTCCTGACCTCCTGCATGCCATGCAGGCGCTCTACCAACTGAGCTATAGCCCCTTGTTCTGCTTGCCGCTTCGGTTTCCCTTGCCGGTTCCCCTTGGCGACGTCCCAAACATTACACGGTCATGGCCCTGGTCCAAAAATCGGTTTCCGCCGACCCTGGGCCATGTCCGATTTGATCCAACTTGTCACGCTCTCGCGAACTGATAGAACCGCTTGAGCGTGCAGTGCTCGTCGAGCAGCCGGCCGTAGATCGGCTCCCCTTCCAGCTCACGGTACGTCTCGATCGGGTCGCCCTTTATGATCAGCGCCCGCGCGCATTCCTCGCACCAGTACTGGTAGTCGGGGTTGACCGGGTCCATGTCCCGCACGATCGGCGTGCCGTTGTTGCACCAGTCGCACCGGCGCCGGTGTGCACCCATCCGTCAGCGACTCCCTCCCGCGTCGGGCCGTCGTCTCCCCCCTCCGGCGGTCCGATTCTGCCATGCCGGTGCGGGCCAGGTCAGCAAACGCAAAGGGTACAAAAACAAGGATCCCGCCCCCTGTTGGGGACGGGATCCTGATTGTGGAGCTAAGGAGAATTGAACTCCTGACCTCCTGCATGCCATGCAGGCGCTCTACCAACTGAGCTATAGCCCCGCTCTCCGCCGCGCTCCCCCCGTCTCCGGTGTTCTGCGCTGCGAACAAGAAGAACTCTAGCCTGTGACCAGCCGGAAAGTGAAATCCGGGTGGCAGCCCCGGCAGGGAGCGGCAAGGAGCGGCGGGAAGCAGCTCAGTCGTCGTCGCCGAGCACCGGTTCCGGCAGGGTGCCGGCGTTGTGCTCCAACAGGCGCCAGCCGCGCGCGCCCTCGCCGAGGACGGACCAGCAGCAGTTGGAGAGCCCGCCCAGGCCCTCCCAGTCGTACGCGTTCAGGCCCAGCAGGCGCCCGATCGTCGTACGGATGGTGCCGCCGTGGCTGACCACGACCAGGGTGCCGCCCTGCGGCAGCCGGTCGGCGTGCGCCAGGACCACCGGCGCGGCGCGGTCGGCGACCTCGGTCTCCAGCTCACCGCCGCCGCGGCGGACCGGTTCGCCGCGCTTCCACGCCGCGTACTGCTCGCCGTACTTCTCGATGATCTCGTCGTGCGTGAGGCCCTGCCACTCGCCGGCGTACGTCTCGCGCAGCGCCGCGTCGTGGTGCACGGGCAGCCCCGTGACGGAGGCCAGTTCGGCCGCCGTGGCGGAGGCGCGCTGCAGGTCGGAGGCGACGATGGCATCCGGCTTCAGCGAGGCGAGCAGCCGCGCGGAGCGGCGCGCCTGCGCCACACCCGCCTCGGTCAGCTCGATGTCCGTGGAGCCCTGGAAGCGCCGCTCCAGGTTCCACGCCGTCTGGCCGTGCCGCCAGAGGACGATCTTGCGTCCGGACTTGCCCGAGGTGCTCGTGCTCAGAACAGATCACCGTCCAGTTCGTCGTCGCCCGCCGCCTCGCGCAGCTTGGCGTGCTCCTCGGCCTTGCCGATGGTGAGCTTGGCGTCCTCGGGGAGCTCGATCTCGGGGCAGTCCTTCCACAGGCGCTCCAGCGCGTAGAAGACCCGCTCCTCGCTGTGCTGGACGTGGACGACGATGTCGACGTAGTCGAGCAGGATCCAGCGGGCGTCGCGGTCGCCCTCGCGGCGCACCGGCTTGGCGCCGAGCTCCTTGAGCAGGCGCTCCTCGATCTCGTCGACGATCGACTTGACCTGGCGGTCGTTGGGCGCCGAGGCGAGCAGGAAGGCGTCGGTGATCGACAGCACGTCGCTGACGTCGTACGCGATGATGTCGTGCGCGAGCCGGTCGGCCGCGGCCTGGGCGGCGGCGGTGATGAGCTCGATGGAGCGGTCCGTGGCGGTCACTGGCCATGCTTTCGGGTTGGCGGGCAGATCCTTACAAGGGTCTCATGTACCGCCGACGCCGCCCGCGCGGAACGGCCCGCGCGGGCGAAAGCACTTCCCGGGACCGGGCCGGGGCCCGGTCAGGACGCCTTGTAGTCCTTGCCCAGGATCACCACGACCTCCGCGTTCACCACGTTCTCGGCCTTCTTCACGACCGTCTCGGGCAGCCCCAGCGTCTTGGCGACCTCGATCGCGCGGTCCCGCTGCGCGTCGTCCTGGTACGTGATCTGGGAAGCGACCGCGGTCTTGTCGGCCTTGCCGCCGTCCACGAAGGTGTAGCCGCCGTTCAACAGCGCCGCCTTCGCCGCGACCTGCGTCTTCTCGTCGCCGGTGGCGTCCTTGAGGCCGACGCGCGGGGAGGCGCCGGGCTGCGCCGCGGCGACGGAGCCGCCGAGCACCTCCTTGACGATCTTCTTGTTGGCCTCGTCCGTGAGGGTGCCGTCCGCCTTCACCGCGAGGAGGTCGGTGCGGTACGCGCCCACCTTGGCGTGTTCGCCGAGGCGGGCCAGCAGGGCGCCGAGGGTCTGCGCGTTCAGGGCCGGGTCGAGGATCTGGCCGATGCTCTCGACCGTCACGGCCGCCGCCTTCGGGTCGCTCGGGACCTTGCGCAGGACTGCCTGGAGCACCTTGCCCACGCGCTCCAGCTGTTTGGTCTCCGGTTCGCCCTGGCCGCGGTGCGTGGCGTACGCGACGGCCATGGGGCCGCTCAGGCTCTGCTTCTGGCCCTGGGCCACGGCCGGGGTCTTGGCCGCGTCGTCGGCCGGGACCGCGGTGTCGGTGTCGACCTCGATGCCGCCGACCAGCTCGACCAGGTTCTCCAGGAAGGGGGTGTCCAGCCGCCAGGTGCCGCCGATCTGGGTGCCGAGCACCGCGTCGAGGGCCTCGCGGGTGCCGAGGCCGCCCTCCTCGACCGCCTTGCCGAGCGCCGTCGCGGAACCGTCCTGGCTGGTGACGCCGAGGGCGTTCGGGAGGAGGACGGTGGCGCCCTGCTTGGTGGTGACGTTGTCGACGAGCAGCACCGAGGAGGTGCCGCCCTTCTTGGTGTTGTGCAGGTGGACGACGATCATGTCGCGCTTCTGCGCCCCGGCGGCGGCGGTCGCGCCGCTCTTGTCCTGGCCGGGGCCGTCGAGGAAGGGCAGCTTGCCCGCGTACCAGAGGTAGCCGAGGCCGCCGGCGACGAACAGGGCGAGGACGACGATCAGCGCCACCACCCGGTTGCGGCCGCGGCGGCGGGCCTCCTCGCGGCGCTCGGTCCGGCTCTCGGTGAACTTGAGCCAGTCGATGACGTCCTCGGAGTCCTCGTCCGGCTGGTCGATGAAGGAGAACATCTCGGTGCGGTAGTCCCGGCCCGCCTCGGGCTCGCCGTCGGGCCGGCGCGGCTCGGGGACCTGGGCGGTCCGGCGCTCGGCCGGGGCCGGGGGCTCGGGGGCGGCCGGCTGCGGCGCGGGCTGCTCAGGGGCCTGCTGGGGGGCGGCCTGCTGCGGGATCCACTGCTGGGTCTGCTGCGTGTCGTAGCCGTAGCCGGGGGCCTGCGCGTAGTCCTGCTGGCCGTACTCCTGGGCGGCCGGCTGCGGCGCGTAGTACTGCTGCGGCTGCTGCTGGCCGTAGCCCTGGTAGTCGTAGCCGTACTGCTGCTCGTACTGCGGCGCGGGCGGAGCGGGCTGCGCGGGCACCTGGCCGTACACCGGCCGCCCGTACGCGTCGTAGCCGACGAGCTGCTGCTCCTGGGCGGCATACGGGTCGTACGGATCCTGTCGGTCGTTCACCGCGGGGCCCCTCTCTCCGGAAGCTCAGGCTCCCCGGTACAGCTCACGCTTGTCGATGTAGCGCACGACGCCGTCCGGCACCAGATACCAGACGGGATCCCCCTGGGCCACCCTCGCACGGCAGTCCGTGGACGAGATCGCCAGCGCGGGCACCTCGACCAGGGAGACGCCGCCCTCGGGGAGCCCGTCGTCGGTGAGGACGTGGCCCGGCCGGGTGACGCCGATGAAATGGGCGAGCGAGAAGAGCTCGTCGGCGTTCCGCCAGGTCAGGATCTGTGCGAGAGCGTCGGCACCCGTGATGAAGAACAGGTCGGCGTCGTCGTTCAGCGCCTTCAGGTCCCGCAGGGTGTCGATCGTGTACGTCGGCCCGCCGCGGTCGATGTCGATGCGGCTGACCGAGAACTGGGGGTTCGAAGCCGTGGCGATGACCGTCATCAGGTAGCGGTCCTCGGCGGGCGAGACGGCCCCGTGCGACTTCTGCCACGGCTCGCCCGTCGGCACGAACACCACCTCGTCGAGGTGGAAAAGGGCGGCCACCTCGCTGGCGGCCACCAGGTGTCCGTGGTGGATCGGGTCGAACGTCCCGCCCATCACGCCGAGCCGGCGCTTGACCGGACCGGTAGGCCTCTCCTGCTCTCCCATGAGCGCAGAGCCTACTGGCCCGGCGGACCGGCCGGTCTAGCGGTCGCGGTTCAGGCGCGTGGTGACCCAGAGCATCAGCATCAGGATGACGAAGGCGCCACCGCCGGTCAGGTACGGGTTCAGGCTGTCGTGGTTGCCGCCGTGCTGTTCGGCCCCCTCCGAGGCGAGGACGACCAGGTTGTGGGCGGTGGAGGCGAGGCTCATCAGGCAGGTACCTATCGAGTCGGGGAGCGGGCGGAGATTTCGCTCACATCGTATGCGGGGGCCTGGGGCACGCTCACGCCGACTCAGGCGTTGGAGAGGATAGACGCACGGCCAAGCAGGCCGTTCCAGGGGAGGGCGCTATGACGGAGACGGGTTTCGAGAAGGCACCGGCGCGGGACCGCAGGCGGTTCCCCGGCATCTCCTCGCGGGCGTACGAGCATCCGGCGGACCGCTCGGCGCTGGTGGCGCTGCGCAAGCTGACCGGGTTCGACACCGTGTTCAAGGCCCTGAGCGGGCTGCTTCCGGAGCGGAGCCTTCGGCTGCTGTTCCTGTCGGATTCCGTACGGGTGGGCGAGACGCAGTTCCCGCACCTGTACGCGATGCTGCGCGACGCCTGTTACATCCTGGACCTGGAGAAGGTCCCGCAGATGTACGTGCAGCAGGACCCGAAGCCCAATGCCATGTGCATCGGGCTGGACGAGCCGATCATCGTGGTGACCACGAGCCTCGTCGAGCTGCTCGACGAGGAGGAGATGCGGGCGGTGGTGGGCCACGAGGTGGGCCACGCCCTGTCGGGGCACTCCGTGTACCGCACGATCCTGCTGTTCCTGACGAACCTGGCGATGAAGGTCGCGTGGATCCCGCTGGGCAATGTGGCGATCACGGCGCTCGTGACCGCGCTGCGCGAGTGGTTCCGCAAGTCGGAGCTCTCGGCGGACCGGGCCGGCCTGCTGGTGGGGCAGGACGTGACGGCCTCGATGCGGGGGCTGATGAAGCTCGCGGGCGGCAACCACCTGCACGAGATGAACGTGGACGCCTTCCTGGAGCAGGCCGACGAGTACGAGAAGGGCGGCGACCTGCGCGATTCCGTCCTGAAGATCCTCAACATGCTGCCGCGCACGCACCCCTTCACCACGGTCCGGGCGGCCGAACTGAAGAAGTGGTCGGAGAGCCGGGACTTCCAGCGGATCATGGACGGCCACTACCCGCGCCGCGAGGAGGACAAGGACGCCTCGGTGACCGACTCCTTCCGGGAGTCGGCCGCGCACTACGCCGACGCGGTGCGCACCAGCAAGGACCCGCTGTTCAAGCTGGTCGGCGACATCGCGGGCGGCGCGGCCGACATGGGCGGCAAGCTCCGCGACAAGTTCACCGGCGCCGGCAGCGGATCCGGCGCGGGCACCGGGCCGGATGCCAAGGGCGGGGCTACGGAGCAGGGCTGACCGAAGTCTCCCCGGGGGCCGCGGAGGGCGCCAGTACGCCGCACAGCCCGGCCGCGCGCCGCGGCTCGCCGGTGGCGTACGGGTCGCTCGCGGGCGGGCCCACGGTGGTCGGGCCGGCTCCGGCCAGCAGCGGACGGAAGCCCCCGGCCGGGTCGCTGGAGCAGTCCTGCGGCCCGGCCATCACGTACGCCGCGGCCAGCTCCAGGCGCCGGGCGCCCAGGTCGTCCCGGTCGAAGCGCAGCCGCAGCTCCCGCCGGACGGTGAAGAGCGAGGCGCCGTCGGCCGCGGCCGGGGCTCCGGTGGCCGGCCGCACGGCGTACACGAAGGTGTGGTCGGTGATCACCTCCAGCACGTCCGGGTTGACCTCCGCGTAGGCGAGGGTCCCGCTCACCCGGACCCGGGAGTCGGCCACGACCGCGGTGGCCGGGTCGAAGCGGACCAGCCAGCCGGTGATCGCGTGCCGGCCGTCGCCGGCGGGCGAGGTCATGCTGTGGTCGAACTGCGCCAGCTGGTCGGGGTCGAGCAGAACGCGCACCGGCCGGTTGGCGGATCCGGCCAGGACGTCGGGGTCCAGCGAGGAATTCACCAGGTAGTCCTTGGCAACGGACAGCGCGGTGACGATCTGGACGTCGGTGAAGTGCTGCGTGCGGCGCACGGCGGGCAGGGTGATCCCGGCCGCCCCGACGCGGTAGTCGGCGGCGGGGCTCTTCGCGTACAGGTCGGCGGGCCGCCCGCCGGACACGGCGGTGGTCGGCGCGAGCGGGACCACGGTGCTGCTGAGCGCCTGGGCGGGCCCGTCGGGCGGGGGCACGTAGGGGTTGCGCAGCCCCATGTAGACGGCGGCTGAGAAGGCCGTGGCGATGAGCAGCACGAGCAGCATGCCCTGCCGGGCGCCCCGGCCGGGGGTGCCGGTGCGGGGTCCGGAGCCGCTGCCCGACCAGATGGAGCGGCTGCGGACGGCCCTGGCGTGTTCGCCCATGCGTTCCTGTGCCGAGTACTCCTGGAGCCGGGCAGCCCGGACGAAGTCCTCGTCGAACACCACCGATCGGTACTCGTCCGACCGGAAATCGTCCGACCGGAACTCGTCGTCGGCGCCGCCCGTGCCTTCAGGGGTGCCGTTGGGCGGATCTCCTGGAACGGCCATCGCTTCTCCCCGCTGTCCCCGCTTCAGAGAAGCCCCCTACCCGGGCGTACGCGAGTGGGGTCGTACCTTCAGGGTTGGCGGACGGAGGGGTACGTAAACGCGCCGACGCCGGTGACTTCGCGCCCGGGGGTGCTGGCGGGCGCCGGGGCGGGGTCCGCCTCGCCCGAGGCGCTGCGGTAGACGGCGCTGAAGGCGAGCGCGACCATGCCGAGGCCCATCACGAAGGCGAGCACCCAGGCGACCGGGCGCAGCCAGGGCGACCGGCCGCGGTACGGGCGCAGGCTGCCGCCGTAGGCCCCGTACGGGCCGTACGTGCCGTCGGGGTAGCCGGGGCCGCGGTCGTCCCAGCCGTGTTCGTCGTCCTCGTAGCCGTCGGGGTGGCCGTAGGCGTATCCGTCGTAGTCGTCGTCGCCCGTCCAGCCGCCGGCCACGGCGCGGGCGGCTTCCGCCTCCGCGCGTGCCCGGTCCGCCGCCCGCTGGCGCTCGGCGGCACTCGGTTCATGGATCTCGGCGTTCCGGACGAAGGCCTCGTCGAACACCACGGAGGCGAAGTCCTGATCCGCGCCTCCGCGGTCGTCGTCGGGCTCCCCGTCGTCCGGGAACGGCTTGCCCCCCACGTCGTCCGGCACGGGACCAGCCTAGACCGGGGGGACGCCTTTGGGCAGGGTGTCCGCCGAATTCCGGCCACACCGCGTCCAGGCTTCGACTACCGAACGTGACCGTCGCCGGTGACGATGTACTTCGTGGAGGTGAGCTCGGGAAGCCCCATCGGGCCCCGGGCGTGCAGTTTCTGGGTGGAGATGCCGATCTCGGCACCGAATCCGAACTGGCCACCGTCCGTGAACCGAGTGGATGCATTCACGGCGACCGTGGTCGAGTCGACCAGCTGGGTGAAGCGGCGCGCTGCGGCCTGCGAGGTGGTGACGATCGCCTCGGTGTGGCCGGAGGTCCAGCGGCGGATGTGGGCGACGGCGTCGTCGAGGGAGTCGACGACGCCCGCGGCGATGTCGTAGGAGAGGTACTCGGCGGCCCAGTCCTCGTCGGTGGCGGGCAGGGCGGTGACCTTGCCGCCTTCGGCCGCGGCCAGGACCCGGGCGTCGCCGTGCACGGTGACGCCGGCCTCGGCGAGCGCGTCGAGGGCGCGGGGCAGGAAGGCGTCGGCGATGTCCCGGTGGACGAGGAGGGTCTCGGCGGAGTTGCAGACGGAGGGCCGCTGGGCCTTGGAGTTGACGAGGATGTCCACGGCCATGTCCAGGTCGGCCTGGGCGTCGACGTAGACGTGGCAGTTGCCGGTACCGGTCTCGATGACCGGGACGGTGGACTCCTCGACCACGGTCTTGATGAGGGAGGCGCCGCCGCGCGGGATCAGCACGTCGACGAGGCCGCGGGCGCGCATCAGCTCGCGGACGGAGTCGCGGGACTCGCCGGGGACGAGCTGGATCGCGTCGGCGGGGAGGCCCGCCTCGGTGATGGCGTCGCGGAGGATGGCGACGAGCGCGGTGTTGGAGGCGTAGGCGGAGGAGCTGCCGCGCAGGAGGACGGCGTTGCCGGACTTGAGGCAGAGGGCGGCGGCGTCGACGGTGACGTTGGGGCGCGCCTCGTAGATGATCCCGACGACGCCGAGGGGGACCCGGATCTGCCGGAGGTCGATGCCGTTGGGGAGGGTGGAGCCGCGGACGACCTCGCCGACGGGGTCGGGGAGGGCGGCGACGTCACGCACGTCGGAGGCGATGGCGGCGACGCGGTCGGGGGTGAGGGTGAGGCGGTCGATGACGGTCTCGCTGGTGCCGGCGGCGCGGGCCTTGTCCGTGTCCACGGCGTTGGCGGTGATGATCTCGGCCGTACGGGCCTCCAGCGCGTCCGCGATCGCCAGCAGGGCCGTGTCCTTGGCGGACCGCGGGAGTGGCGCGATGGCGGCGGCCGCGGTGCGGGCCGCTTGCGCGGTGGCGATGACGGGCGAGGTGGCGGTGGCGGCATCGAGCGAGGTCATGCCGCCCAGGGTAATCCCCCGCCGGTGGCCCTTCGATGGGGTTCCACCCCGCGAGACGCTGCCGCGGGCTCGTCTGTGCCCGGGCCCGGTCCTCAAGCGCCGGACGGGCTGAAAGACCCTGGGGCTCCGCCCCAGACCCTCCCCCAGACTCCGTCCGGGGGACCCCCACCCCTCAAACGCCGGCGGGGCTGAAGAGGCCGGGCTGCGTCAGTACGGGTGCACGCCCACCGGGTGGGCCGGGGGTGGGCCGTAGCCTTCGGCTACTCGTTGGTGGTAGGTGGCGCGGTCGATGACCTCCAGGCCGACGATCTCCCAGGGCGGGAGCTGCGCCGAGGAGCGGTGTTCGCCCCACAGCCGCAGGGCGACGGCCGCCGCGTCGTGGAGGTCGCGGGCCTCTTCCCAGTAGCGGATCTCCGCGTGGTCGTCGGCGTACCGGCTGGTCAGCAGGAAGGGGTGGTCGTGGGCCAGTTGCTCCAGCCCGCGCCGGACCTCGGACAGCGGGGCCGGCCTGCCGGAGACGCTCAGGGTCACGTGCCACAGGCGCGAGGCGTGATCCTGCTCCTCCCCGCCACCGCCGCCGTCACCGTCCCCCGGACCGACGCTGGTCAGCGCTCGTCTCACCAGCCGCCTCCTGTCTCCGCTGCGCGTGTCCGCCCGCCCCTCACAGTTGACCAGTCCCCGGCCCGCCGCGTTGCGCTTTTGCCGAACCTCAGCCCTGCAGCAGGACCAGATCGTCGCGGTGGACGACCTCCCGCTCGTACGCGGGTCCGAGTTCCCGTGCGAGCTCGCGAGTGGAGCGGCCGAGGAGCTGCGGGAGCTCCTTGGCGTCGAAGTTGACCAGGCCCCTGGCCACCGCGCGGCCGTCGGCCGCACGCAGCTCCACGGGGTCGCCGGCGACGAAGTCGCCCTCGACCGCGGCGATGCCGGCCGGGAGGAGCGAGCTGCCGCGTTCGGTGACGGCGCGCACCGCGCCGTCGTCCAGGACCAGGTGGCCCTGCGGGGTCGAGGCGTGCTGGAGCCAGAGCAGCCGGTCCGCCGAGCGGCGTCCGGTGGCGTGGAAGAGGGTGCCGGTCCCGCGCCCGGCGAGGGCGTCGGCGGCCTGGCTCGCGGAGGTCAGCACGACCGGGATCCCGGCGGCGGCCGCGATCCGGGCCGCCTCGACCTTGGTGACCATGCCGCCGGTGCCGACGCCCGCCTTGCCGGCGCTGCCGATCGAGACGTGCGCGATGTCCTCGGGTCCGTGGACCTCGTCGATGCGGGTGGTGCCGGGCAGGGACGGGTCGCCGTCGTAGAGGCCGTCCACGTCGGAGAGGAGGACGAGGAGGTCGGCGCGGACGAGGTGGGCGACGAGGGCGGCCAGCCGGTCGTTGTCGCCGAAGCGGATCTCGTCCGTGGCGACGGTGTCGTTCTCGTTGACGACCGGGAGGGCGCCCATGGCGAGCAGCTGGTCGAGGGTGCGGTACGCGTTGCGGTAGTGCGCGCGGCGGCTGGTGTCGTCGGTGGTGAGCAGCACCTGGCCGACGCGCAGGCCGTAGCGGGCGAAGGAGGCGGTGTAGCGGGCGACGAGCAGGCCCTGGCCGACGCTGGCGGCGGCCTGCTGGCGGGCCAGGTCCTTGGGGCGGCGGCGCAGGCCGAGCGGGGAGAGTCCGGCGGCGATGGCTCCGCTGGAGACGAGGACGATCTCCTTCTCGCCGCCGCTGCGGACCTTGGCCAGGACGTCGACCAGCGCGTCCACCCGGTCGGCGTCGAGTCCCCCGGCCGCGGTGGTCAGGGAGGAGGAACCGACCTTGACCACGATCCTGCGGGCGTCCACGACACCTTGCCTAGCCGCTGACACGTCTGTCCCCTTGCCCCTTGCCGAAATGCCTGCCACCTCAATCTACGGGGTGGTCCCGAAGGGCTGCTCGGGGGTTTCAGACCCTGGACGGGCCGTCGTGCGCGTGCTCCGGCTCGGGGGCCCGTGCGGCGCCCGGGACGAGGATCTTGCGGGAGAGCAGGAAGGTGAACGGGATGGCCACGATCGCCGCGACCAGCGGGGCGATCCGGGTGTCCATCCCGGCCCAGGTCACCAGGGCGTAGAGGCCGGCCGACTGGATCACGTAGTTGGTGACGTTCGTCAGCGGGAAGAGGAAGAACTTCTTCCAGGTGGGCCGGGTCCGGTAGGTGAAGTAGGTGTTCATGAAGAACGAGCCGACCATCGCCAGCACGAAGGCGAGGGAGTAGGCCGCGAAGTACGGCATCCACGGGTGCAGCAGGAGGTAGATGCCGAAGAAGGTGCCGGTGTTGACCCCACCGACGAGGGCGAAGCGGAAGATCTGGCCGAGCTGGTCCCTGCGGCTCATCGGGCGCTGCGCTCCACGATGGCGGGCTCCGCCGCCGGAGCGGTCCGGCCGTCGCGCGGGGTCTGCTCCGTGCCGTGCGACTCCTTCACCAGGAAGTGCGGGCGGCGCTTGGTCTCGTAGTAGATGCGGCCGATGTACTCGCCGATGAGGCCGAGCATGATCAGCTGGACGCCGCCCAGGCCCGTGATGATCGCCACGAGGGTGACGTATCCCGGGGACTCGACGCCGTTGGTGATCGCCATGATCGTGATCCACAGCGCGTACAGGCCGGTCAGGGCGACCAGCGACACGCCGAACCAGATCCCGATCCGCAGCGGCCGGTTGTTGAAGGAGATCAGGCCGTCCATGCCGTAGTTCAGCAGGGATCCGAACTTCCACTTCGTCTCGCCGGCCTCCCGCTGCGCGTTGCGGTAGTCGAAGTGGACGGTGTCGAAGCCGATCCAGGAGAAGAGGCCCTTGGAGAAGCGGTTGTACTCCGGGAGCGACAGCAGGGCGTCCACGGCCGGGCGCGACAGCATGCGGAAGTCTCCGACGCCGTCGGTGAGCTCCACGTCGACCCAGCGGTTGACGCCTCGGTAGTAGAGGCTGCTGAGGGCGGAGCGGAGCTTCTTGTCGCCCTCGCGCGTGCGGCGGGCGATGATCTGGTCGTGGCCCTCCTGGTAGAGCTCCAGCATGCGGGCGATGAGCTCCGGCGGGTGCTGGAGGTCGGCGTCCATGATCACGACGGCGTCGCCGGTGGCCTCGCGCAGGCCGGCGAGCATGCCGGCCTCCTTGCCGAAGTTGCGGCTGAAGGAGACGTAGCGAGTCCGGTCGCCGTGCTCGGCGGCGATCTTCCGCAGTTTGCCGAGGGTGCCGTCACGGCTGCCGTCGTCGACGTAGCAGATCTCGTACGCGACGGGGAGGGTGTCCAGGACCTTGCGGACCTCCGCGTCGAAGCTGTCGATGACGGCCTCTTCGTTGTAGCAAGGGACAACTACGGACAGCTTCGTCATGAACACTTCCTGCTGGGTCCGAACGGGTGATTGTCGGCGACCGGACCGGCCTCTCACCTCTTCCTTAGAAGTATGCACGGCGAGGGTGGAGCGTCGGTCGGCCTGCCGGTGCCGAGAGCGGTACACGGTAGCTTTGACGAGATAAGCGGAATGAGCTGAACGAAACGCAACGAAACGAAGGGATCGAGGTGCACGTGCCCGACGTCTCCGTGGTCGTCATCGTCTACAACGACGCAGAGCGTCTGTCGACAGCAGTCCAGTCCGTTCTGGACCAGACCCTGCACGGGGTCGAAGTCGTGATCGTCGACGACTGCAGCAAGGACCGTTCCTACGCGGTCGCCCAGGAACTGGAGGCCGCGCATCCGGGGAGAGTGCGCGCCTTCCAGCTGCCGGAGAACAGCGGTGGCTGCGGCGCGCCGCGCAACCACGGCATCCGGCAGGCCACCGGAACGTACGTGATGTTCCTCGACAGCGACGACGTCCTGGAGCGCAACGCCTGCCGGAACATGCTGCAGGCCGCCGAGCGGACCGGCTCCGACCTGGTGTCGGGCATGTGCGTCCGCGTGCACCTCGACAACCGCTGGGGGAAGACCACCGAGTGGTACCCCTGGATCTACTCGCGCACGCGCACGCTGGAATCGATCACCGAGTTCCCCGACCTGCTGGTCTACGACACCCTCTCCACGAACAAGTGCTACCGGCGCGCGTTCCTGCTGGAGCAGGGCCTGGAGTTCCCGGTCGGCATCCACTACGAGGACCTGCTCTTCTCCGCGCAGGCCTACGTGGCGGCCCGCCGCATCACGCTGATCCCGAACCACGTCTACTTCTGGAACGTGGTCGAGAAGGCCTCCGCCCTGTCGATCAGCAACCGGCGCCACGAGATCGCGAACTTCGTCCACCGGATGGAGATCCACCGCCGCGTCGACCAGCTGCTGGCGGCGAAGGGCCACGCGGACATCAAGTCCGCGAAGGACGCCAAGTTCGTCAAGCACGACCTGGTGCTGCACCTGCGCGACCTGCCGCTGCTGAGCGACGAGTACCGCCAGGAGTTCGCCCGGCTGGCCAACGGCTACCTCGCGGGGATCGACCCGACCGCGTACGAGAACGTCACCTACCTCCAGGCGATCTGCGCCTACCTGCTGGGCAAGGAGGACTGGGAGAACCTGCTCCCGGCCGCCGACGCCATGACCAACAAGGGCCGGCTCACCTCCCCGCTCGCCGAGCGCGACGGCCGCGTCTACTGGTGCGCGCGACACATCGACGGCCCCGACCCCGCCGAGGCCGCCGAGGCCCGCCGGATACTGGACGTCACCGAGCAGGCCTTCCACACGACCCCGCTCACCTCGCTCACCATCGGCAACCGCCTGACCTCGTACGAGGACGACGGCCGCGGCACCGTCACACTGTCCGGCTCGGTCGTGAATCCGCTGGGCCGGATCCCCGCCGACGCCGATCTGAAGGCCACGCTCGAGTTCAGGGCCCGCCGGCAGATCGGCGTGCGTTCCTTCGCCTTCCCGGTGGCAACCGTGCGCCACGCCGGTGACACGATCGAGTGGACCGGCACCGCCGACGTCGCGAGCACCGTCCGCCCCCTTGGCATCGTCGACGCCGTCTGGGACGTCCGCCTCAAGCTGACCGCCGGAAGCGAGCGGATCACCACCCGCGTCTCGGTCGGCGGCGTCGACCTGGACTCGGCGGCCCGGCTGCGCGTGCGCCCGCGGCTGACCCGGCTGGTCTCCGACCGCTTCGGGCCCGAGGTGACCAAGAAGGGCAACCTCAGCTACGTCCTGTCCGCCGAGGGCGCCGCCGCCGTCCGCACCCAGTCGCTGATCAACAACGCCATACAGGGCAAGGCGGCCGGCGTGGTCAAGCGGGGCCTGCGCAAGGCACTGCGGGCCCGCCGGAACATGGGCTCCGGCGAGCAGAAGGTGAAGCTCTACCACGAGGTCTTCTCGAAGCTGCCGATCAAGAAGGGCACGGTTGTCTTCGAGAGCCACATGGGCAAGCAGTACAGCGACAGCCCGAAGGCGATCTACGAGGAGATGGTGCGCCAGGGCGTGCCGTTCGAGGCGATCTGGTCGTACGCGGGCGCCAAGCCCACCGGCTTCCCCAAGGAGGCCACCCTGGTGCGGCGCTGGAGCTGGCCGTACCTGCGGGCCCTGGCCCAGGCCGAGTACTGGGTCGACAACCAGGGCTTCCCGCTGGCGCTGGCCAAGCGCCCGGGCACCACGTACATCCAGACCTGGCACGGCTCCGCGCTCAAGCGGATGGGCTTCCACGAGCCCCGCACCAAGGCACAGGGGCGGGCCGGCCAGAAGCGCTTCCAGGAGGCGGTCGACCGCTTCGACCACTTCCTGATCCGCTCCGAGCACGACACCCGCACCCTCGCCAAGGGCTTCCGGCTGCGCGACGAGGTGCTGCTGCGCACGGGTTACCCGCGCAACGACGCCCTCGTGGAGGCGCACCGGACCGAGGTGCAGAGCGGTGAGCGGGTCCGCGGACCCCTGGCCGCCGAGCTCGGCATCGACCCGGACAAGAAGGTGCTGCTGTACGCGCCGACCTTCCGGGCGGGTGCGGACGGCGCGGTGGAGGGGTTCACCTTCCCCTTCGACGTGGAGGAGTTCGCGGACCGGCTCGGTGACCGCTTCACGCTGCTGGTGCGGACCCACTACCTCAACAGCGTCTCGCTGCCGCCGTCGGTGGCCGGCCGCGTCCTCGACGTGTCCCGGCACCACGACATCACCCCGCTGCTGGCCCTCGCCGACGGACTGATCACCGACTACTCGTCCGTGATGTTCGACTACGCGGTCCTGGACCGGCCGATGCTGTTCTTCGCGTACGACTACGAGAAGTACGCGACGGACATCCGCGGGACGTACTTCGACCTGAAGGAGAAGGCCCCGGGCCCGGTGGTGGCCACGGCGGACGAACTCCTGCAGGCGATCGCCGCCTTCGAGGAGGCGGACGCCAAGTACGCCCAGGCGCGCGAGCGCTTCCTCGCCGAGTTCGGCGAGTACGACCGCGGGGACGCGGCCCGCCAGATCGTCGAGAAGTTCTTCACCAGGAGCGGCAAGTGAGCCAGGAGACCACCACCCCGGGCGGCCGTGACATCTTCATCGTCTCCAACAACGTGGACGAGCTCGGCGGCGTGACCACCTGGTCGCACCAGATGGCACGGCTGTTCACGGACCGCGGCCACCGCGTCCACATCGTCGGCATCGCCCCGGTCGCCGAGGAGATCCGGCAGAAGCTGCCGCAGGACCTGCCGTACGCGATGACCACGCTCTACGACGCCCACCCGCCGTCGGCCCGCCGACTGCGCGGGATCAAGGGCCGGCTGAACGCACCCGAGCGGCGCCGTCAGGCGGCCCGGCGGGCGAAGATGCGGGTCAAGGCGGAGCAGCTGAGCGAGCTGCTGCGCACGGCCCGTCCGGGCGGTGTGGTCATCGTCACGCAGGTCTGGGCGATGGAGTGGGTGGCGCTCGCCGACACCAAGGGGCTCACCGTCATCGGCATGAGCCACGAGTCGTTCGAGGCCAGCCAGAAGTCCACCCGCGGCGAGCGGGTCCGCCGCCACTACCCCGAGGTCGACCGGCTGCTGGTGCTGACGGCCGAGGACGCGGACCTGTGGATCCGGGCGGGCATGGAGAACGTCGGCAGCATGCCGAACCCGCTGCCCTTCATGCCCGACGCCCCTGCCCCGCGCACGGAGAAGGTCGTGGCCTGCGTCGGCCGCCTCGCCTTCGAGAAGGGCGTCGACCTGCTGCTCGACGCGTGGGCGGACGCCGCGCCGCTCCACCCCGACTGGGTCCTGCGGATCTACGGGGCGGGCGCGGAGGAGCAGGCACTGCGGGCGCACTGCACCTCGCTGGGCCTGGACGACTCCGTGGAGTGGATGGGCAGCACCGACGACGTGCTGGGCGCCCTGCGCGGAGCCTCGGTCTTCGCCCAGGCCTCGCGGGCCGAGGGCTTCCCGATCACGCTGCTGGAGGCGATGGCCGCGGGCGTTCCGGTGGCCGCCTTCGACTGCGCGCCGGGCGTACGGGAGATCGTCGAGCACGGCGAGGACGGGCTGCTGGCCCGGCTGGGCAACACGATGGAGCTGGCCGGCCACCTGCACGCGCTGATGTCCGACCGTGAACTGCGCGACCGGCTCGGCGACAACGCCTTCCACGCGGTGAAGCGGTACTCCAGCGCCGACATCACCGACCGGTGGGAAGAGCTGTTCACGTTCCTGGAGCGCTGACCGCTCCCGCCGCGCGACACGCGAAGCAGCCCGCCCCGGACGCGTCCGGGGCGGGCTGCTTCGTACGTGGCCTTCGCCGGCCGGTCAGGCCTTGTGGACGTCCGCGTGGCGGTCCGTGCGGGCGGCCTTGTTGGCCTCCCAGCCCGCCCAGGCGGAGGTGACCATCTCGCGGACGTCGTGGCGGGCCTTCCAGCCCAGCTCACTGGTGATCCTGTCGGCCGAGGCCACGACCTTCGCCGGGTCGCCGGCCCGGCGCGGGCTGATCACCGGCGGGTAGTCGTGCCCGGTGTTCTTGTTCAGGAGGGCCACCATCTCGGCGACCGAAACGCCCTCGCCGCGCCCGATGTTGACGGTGAGGTCCTTGTACTCCCCGGCCGCGCCCCACTCGGCGAGCTTGCGGGCCGCCGCCACGTGGGCCTCCGCGAGGTCCTCGACGTGGATGTAGTCGCGGATGCAGGTGCCGTCCGGGGTCGGGTAGTCGTCACCGAAGATCTTGGCGCCCTCGCCGGCGTCGTAGCGCTCGAAGACCATCGGGACCAGGTTGAAGACGCCGGTGTCGGCGAGCTCGGGGGTCGCCGCGCCCGCCACGTTGAAGTAGCGCAGGCAGGCCGTGGAGATGCCGTGCGCCTTGCCCGCGGCGCGCACCAGCCACTCGCCGGCCAGCTTCGTCTCGCCGTAGGGGCTCAGCGGCGCGCAGGGGGTGTCCTCGGTGACCAGGTCCACGTCGGGCATGCCGTAGACGGAGGCGGAGGAGGAGAAGAGGAAGTTGCGGATGCCGGCGTCGGCCACGGCCTGGAGCAGGACCGTCAGACCCTGCACGTTCTCGTGGTAGTAGTACAGCGGCTTCTCGACGGACTCGCCGACCTGCTTCTTGCCCGCGAGGTGCACCACGCCGGTGATCTTGTGCGCGCGGAGGGTCTTGTCCAGCGTCAGCCGGTCCAGGACGGAGCCGACCACCAGCGGGACGCCCTCCGGGACGCGGTCCTCCTTGCCCGTGGAGAGGTCGTCGAGCACGACGACCTTCTCCCCCGCGAGCAGCATCGCGCGGACGACGTGCGCGCCGATGTAACCGGCGCCACCGGTGATCAGAAACGTCATGTGTAACTCCTTGGTCCTGTCCGACTTCGGTGGAGAAAAGCGCAGCGGTGTGGAAGCGGCCGTCAGCCCGCCCCGCGGCCCGCCCGGGCCCGGTGGAGGCGGTTGCGCACGAGGTACAGCGCTCCCTCGGCGCCGGGCGCGAGGCGCAGCGCGAGGGCGCCGGCCCCCGTCCGGTAGGGCTGCGCCAGCAGAACACCGTACCGGCTGCTGGGCAGGGCCCGGCGGCGGAGCAGACTGCCCCCGGGGCGCAGGGAGGTGAACACCGAGCTCCCGTCGGCGCACTCCACGCGCACCCCCACGTTCCAGGCCTGCATCCTGCGCAGGCCCTGGCGACGGCCCGTGACGGCCAGATCGGCCAGGCGGAAGGGCAGCACGGCGATCCAGCCGCCGCCGCGGTCGGGGCGCAGCTCGACCGGCTGGGCGAGGACCGGCTCGGCCCCCGCTCGCGGGATGAAGCTCAGCTGCACGGTCCGGGGCCCGGCCTCGGCGAGGCGCCCGTACAGGTCGTGCAGGCGGACCCGGACGGCGCCGCGGCCGGCCGGTTCGGCGTCGACGGTGACGGGCAGTTCGGCGACCGGCAGCCCGGCCAGTCCGTCCAGCTCCACCGGGAGCTCCTCGCTCCACACCGGGGCGCCGGTGGGGCCGACCGCGTACGGGGGCAGCAGCCGCGGAGGTTCGGCGGCCAGCCGGGTGAGCCGGCCGACGTCGGCGGGCGGGGTCGCGGTGGCGCGCAGCACCCGTACGATCCAGCGGGCGTGGGCGGCGGCGGACTCGACGTCGGCGTCGGCGAAGGTGTCGAGGTACTCGCGGGTGAGGGTCCACCAGTCGGCCTGGTACCCGGGGTCCTTGCCGAGCTCGCGCAGGTACATGCGCAGGTCGTACTCCAGGAACTTCACCTGGCAGGCGCTGCCCAGCTCCGGGGAGGCGGCGGCGAGGGTCCGGGCCGCCGTGCGGTGCGCCTCGACGCGGGAGCGCCAGTTCCCGACGTCCTTGCGGTCCAGGGAGATCGACACCTGGGCGGCGCTGCGCCGCACGTGCCACACGTAGACGAGGTCGCCGGTGACGGCGATGCGGGGGGCCGCGGCCAGGACGCGCGCGGTGAAGACGAAGTCCTCGTAGACGAACCGGCCGTCGGGGAAGCGCAGGCCGTGCTCCTCCAGGAAGGCGCGGGCGTAGAGCTTGTTGACGCAGAGGGTGTCGCGGACGAGCTCGGGCCGGTCCGCCGGCCGCTCGATGACGTCGCCGGGCGTGTAGAGCCCGGGCATCCACGGCACGTCGTGCTGCTGGGGCAGCTCGCGCCGGACCGCCGCGCCGACGGTGACGGGGGCGCCGTGCTGCTCTGCGGTGCGCACCAGGGCGTCGGCCGCACCCGGTGGCAGGACGTCGTCGCTGTCCAGGAAGAGGACGTACTTCCCGGACGCGACCGCGATCCCGTCGTTGCGCGGGGTGCCGCACCCCCCGCTGTTCTCCGTGCGGTGCACGACCTTCAGGCGGGGGTGCGCGGCCGCCAGCTCGTCCAGCACCCGCGCGGTGCCGTCGGACGAGGCGTCGTTCACCGCGATGACCTCGGTGACCACCGGGCCCTGGGCGAGGGCCGAGGAGACGGCCTCGCCCACGAGCCCGGCGTCGTTGTACGCGATGACCACGACGGAGACCGTGGGGAGGTTGCTGCTGTTCACCCGAAGGATCCTAGGCGACCCACATAAAGACGCCTTCAAACCCTCCGGGTCGGATTCCCTCGGAAGGGGACTAGAACGGCCGGAATTCGTCGTACTCCTTCTGCGCCGAGTCCCCGCGCTGGGCTTCCTTGTCCTTGCGGCGGGTGGTGGCCGGACGCGGGGCGTCCAGACGGTGGTCCTCGCCGCGGCGGCCCAGCATCTCGGCGCCGGCCATCACGGTCGGCTCCCAGTCGAAGACGACCGCGTTCTCGTCGGAGCCGATGGCCACGCCGTCACCGGCGCGGGCGCCGGCCTTCTTGAGCGCCTCCTCGACGCCGAGGCGGTTGAGGCGGTCGGCGAGGTAGCCGACGGCCTCGTCGTTGTTGAAGTCGGTCTGGCGGACCCAGCGCTCCGGCTTCTCGCCGCGCACGTTGTAGACGTCCTCGACCTCGTCGTAGGTGACGGTGAAGCCGGCGTCGTCCACGGCCTTCGGACGGATGACGATGCGGGTCGCCTCCTCCTTCGGCTTGCGGGCGCGGGCCTTGGCGATGCCCTCGGCGAGGAAGTAGGAGAGCTCCTTCAGACCCGTACGGGCGACCGCGGAGACCTCGAAGACCTTGTAGCCGCGCGCCTCCAGGTCCGGGCGGACCATGTCGGCGAGCTCCTGGCCGTCCGGGATGTCGACCTTGTTCAGGACGACGAGGCGCGGGCGCTTCTCCAGGCCGCCGCCGTAGAGCTTGAGCTCCTCCTCGATGACGTCGAGGTCGGCGATCGGGTCGCGGTCGGACTCCAGGGTGGCGGTGTCCAGGACGTGCACGAGCACCGAGCAGCGCTCGACGTGGCGCAGGAACTCCAGGCCCAGGCCGCGGCCCTGGCTGGCGCCGGGGATCAGGCCGGGGACGTCGGCGATCGTGTAGACGGTCGAGCCGGCGGTGACGACGCCCAGGTTCGGGACCAGGGTGGTGAAGGGGTAGTCCGCGATCTTCGGCTTGGCCGAGGAGAGCACCGAGATCAGCGAGGACTTGCCGGCGCTCGGGAAGCCGACCAGCGCCACGTCGGCGACGGTCTTGAGCTCCAGGACGATGTCGCCGGTGGTGCCGGGGACGCCGAGGAGCGCGAAGCCGGGCGCCTTGCGGCGGGCGGAGGAGAGCGCGGCGTTGCCGAGACCGCCGCGGCCGCCCTCGGCGGCCACGTAGGTGGTGCCCTGGCCGACGAGGTCGGCGAGGACGTTGCCCTCCTTGTCGAGGACGACGGTGCCGTCCGGCACGGGCAGGATCATGTCCTGGCCGTCCTTGCCGGAGCGGTTGCCGCCCTCGCCGGGCTTGCCGTTGGTGGCCTTGCGGTGGGGGCTGTGGTGGTAGTCGAGCAGGGTGGTGATCGCCTGCTCCACCACCAGGATGACGTCGCCGCCACGGCCGCCGTTGCCGCCGTCGGGGCCGCCGAGCGGCTTGAACTTCTCCCGGTGAACGGAGGCGCAGCCGTGGCCCCCGTTACCCGCGGCGACGTGCAGCTCGACGCGGTCCACGAAGGTGGTCATGGTTGTTCCTCCAGTTACATGCGGGAATGTCCCGGACAGGC
Source organism: Streptomyces sp. NPDC090045 (assembly GCF_044747975.1). Classification (NCBI taxonomy): domain Bacteria; kingdom Bacillati; phylum Actinomycetota; class Actinomycetes; order Kitasatosporales; family Streptomycetaceae; genus Streptomyces; species Streptomyces sp. NPDC090045. The sequence continues at coordinate 421,127 of NZ_JBIVFA010000001.1, read as the reverse complement.
CTTGCTGTCCATTAAAACGTCTGTACGTACCAACGCGCCGAGGGCGGACCTCTCTTCCCGGCTGACGCCGGGAAGAGCTGAGATCCGCCCTCGGGAAGTTACGAACGCTTGATCAGCCGAAGCTGGATCAGGCGGCCGGAACGATGTTGACGACCTTGCGGCCACGGTGCGTGCCGAACTGCACAGCACCCGCCTGCAGCGCGAACAGCGTGTCGTCGCCACCACGGCCGACACCCGAACCCGGGTGGAAGTGGGTGCCACGCTGGCGGACGAGGATCTCGCCGGCGGAGACGACCTGACCGCCGAAGCGCTTCACGCCGAGCCGCTGGGCATTGGAGTCGCGCCCGTTCCGGGTGGACGATGCGCCCTTCTTGTGTGCCATGTCTCAGTCCCTCTTACTTCGCAGCCGCGGGGATACCGGTGACCTTGATCGCCGTGTACTGCTGGCGGTGACCCTGGCGACGGCGGTAGCCGGTCTTGTTCTTGTAGCGCAGGATGTCGATCTTGGCGCCCTTGTGGTGGTCCACGACCTCGGCCGTGACCTTGATACCGGCCAGCACCCACGGGTCGCTGGTCACGGCTTCGCCGTCGACAACGAGCAGGGTCGAGAGCTCGACCGTGTCGCCAACCTTGGCAGTGGAAATCTTGTCAACCTCAACGATGTCGCCGACAGCAACCTTGTGCTGGCGACCACCGCTGCGCACGATGGCGTACACGCGGATCTCTCTCTCACTCGGGACGGATGCTCCTGAAGCCAGCCGCTCAGGCGGGCCGGGGCCCACGCTGATCCGGATTGGACGAGCGGCCTCTCCCGTACGGCGCTTGCGCGCGGAGTAGCGGGAGGAAGGTGCTCAGGAGCGCGGCGCACGCTGGACGGATTCGTCCAAGACACGCCGACGGTCTAGGTTACGGGGCCGGTTCCGGAGGGTCAAACCGGGCCCCGCACGGCCGTGGGCCCCGCCGCTCGGCGGGGCCCACGGTCACGTGACGGATCAGGCTTCGGCCGGAGCCGAGACGGACGGGGCAGCCTGCTGCTCCGCCGCCGCGGTCTTCTTCGTCGCCCGCTTCGTCGCGGTCTTCTTGGTCGTGGCCGTCTTCTTGACCGCGGTCTTCTTGGCGGCCGCCGCCTTCTTGGCCGGGGCCTTCTTCGCCGCGGTCGCCTTCTTGGCCGGAGCCTTCTTGGTGGCCTTCTTCGCCGGTGCGGCCTCCTCGGCCGGTGCGGCCTCCTCGACGGGCGCCGGGGCCTCGGTCACCGGAGCGGCCTCGAGGACCACCACGGCGGCCTCTGCCGCGCCCGCCGGGGACCCCGCGGGTGCGGTGGCCTTACGGGTGGCACGCCGGCGCGGACGGGCCGGTGCGGCCTCCGCCACGGGGGCCTCCTCGACCACGGCCACGGGCTCGGGCTCGACGACGGCCGGCTCGGGCTCGACGACGGGCTCGGGCTCCGGTACGACGACCGGCTCCGGGGCCACCTCGGCCGCGGGGGCCGGGGCGCCCGCCGGGGCGGTGGCCTTACGGGTCGCACGGCGACGGGTACGGCCCTTGGGGGCCTCCTCCGCCACCGGCTCCGCGACGGCCTCGGCCACGGGCTCGGCCACGGCTTCGACGACGGCCTCCGCCTCGGGCTCGGGCACCAGCACCGTGTCGGCCGGCTCGATCACCGGCTCGGCCTCGGCCACCGGGGCCTGCTCCGCGGCGACCGCACCGCGCGGGGCGCCCGCCGGAGCGGTCGCCTTGCGGGTGGCGCGGCGCCGGTTGCGGCGGCTGCTGATGCCCGCGGCGGCCTCGGCCTCGGCCGGGCTGCTGTAGAGCTCCTCGTCCGCGACGAACTCCGGCTCGGGCAGGGCGCGGGGCGCGGCGGCCTCGGCGGCCACCTCCGCCTCGGACTCGAACGCCTCGGTGTCGACCGCCTCGACCGTCTCGACCTCGTGGTCGTGCTGGTCGAACTCACCGCGGCCACCGCGGCGCTTCGAGCGCTTGCCGTTGCCACCGCCGCCGATCGCGGTCGGCGTCTCCATGTGCACGATGACACCGCGGCCGTTGCAGTGGACGCAGGTCTCGGAGAAGGACTCCAGCAGACCCTGGCCCACCCGCTTGCGGGTCATCTGGACCAGGCCCAGCGAGGTGACCTCGGCCACCTGGTGCTTCGTACGGTCGCGGCCCAGGCACTCCAGCATGCGCCGCAGGACCAGGTCGCGGTTGGACTCCAGGACCATGTCGATGAAGTCGATGACGACGATGCCGCCCAGGTCGCGCAGCCGCAGCTGGCGCACGATCTCCTCGGCCGCCTCCAGGTTGTTCCTGGTGACGGTCTCTTCGAGGTTGCCGCCCTGACCGGTGAACTTGCCGGTGTTGACGTCGATGACGATCATCGCCTCGGTCTTGTCGATCACAAGCGAGCCGCCCGAGGGCAGCCACACCTTGCGGTCGAGCGCCTTGGCGAGCTGCTCGTCGATCCGGTACGTCGCGAAAACGTCGACCTCGGAGGTCCAGCGGGACAGCCGGTCGGCCAGGTCCGGGGCCACGTGGTTCACGTAGCCGTGGATGGTCTCCCATGCGCCGTCACCGCTGACGATGACCTTCGAGAAGTCCTCGTTGAAGATGTCGCGCACGACGCGGACGGTCATGTCCGGCTCGCCGTAGAGCAGGCTCGGCGAAGAGGTCGAGATCTGCTTCGACTTCTTCTGGATGTCCTCCCACTGGGCCTGCAGACGCTCGACGTCGCGGCGCAGCTCGTCCTCGCTCGCGCCCTCGGCGGCGGTGCGCACGATGACGCCCGCGTCCTCGGGGACGATCTTCTTGAGGATGGTCTTCAGGCGCGCGCGCTCGGTGTCGGGCAGCTTGCGGCTGATGCCGGTCATCGAGCCCTCGGGCACGTAGACCAGGTAGCGGCCGGGCAGCGAGACCTGGCTGGTCAGGCGGGCGCCCTTGTGGCCGATCGGGTCCTTGGTGACCTGCACGAGGACCGACTGGCCGGACTTGAGGGCGGACTCGATGCGGCGCGGCCCGTTGGCCATGCCGAGCGCCTCGAAGTTGACCTCACCGGCGTACAGGACCGCGTTGCGGCCCTTGCCGATGTCGATGAAGGCGGCCTCCATCGACGGCAGCACGTTCTGGACCTTGCCCAGGTAGACGTTGCCGACGTACGAGGTGGCTTCTTCCTTGTTGACGTAGTGCTCGACGAGCACGTTGTCCTCGAGGACGCCGATCTGGGTGCGCTCGCCGGACTGGCGGACGACCATGACGCGCTCCACGGCCTCACGGCGGGCCAGGAACTCGGCCTCGGTGATGATCGGGACGCGGCGGCGGCCCTGCTCGCGGCCCTCGCGGCGGCGCTGCTTCTTCGCCTCCAGGCGGGTCGAGCCCTTGATGGACTGGACCTCGTCGGACGGCTCGGCCTTCTCGCGCGCCGGGCGGGGCTCGCGGACCTTGACGACGGTGCGGACACCGTCGTCCTCGCCCGCTTCGGCGGCCTCGCCGGCGGTGTCGCCACTGCGGCGACGGCGACGGCGGCGACGGCGGCTGGAGCTGGAACCGAGGGCCTCTTCGGCCTCGTCCTCTTCCTCCTCGTCGGCCTCCTGCTCGGCGGACTCGGCCTCTGCCTCGGCCTCCTCCTCGGCGGATTCGTCGAGGTCGGCGGCCTCACCGCGGCGACGGCGACGGCCTCCACGGCGGCGGCGGCGCGACGGGCGCTCGCCCGACTCGTCGCCCTCCTCGAACTCCGCGGACTCCTCTTCGAGCTCGGCCTCGGGCTCCTCCTCGGCGAGGACCTCGGGGAGGGAGACCGGCGCGGACTCGGCGGCCGGGGCGGGCTCGGCGGCGCCGCGACCACGGCGACGGCGGCGGCCGGCCGGCTGCGGGGCGGGGGTCTGGACGACCTCGGCCTCGACCTCCGTCTCCTCCTCCTCGACCTCGTCGGCCGGGGCGGCGGCGCGGGCGGCCGCGGCGGCCATGGCGGCCGTCTCGGGGGTCTGGAACATCGGCTCGGCGAAGACCGGGGCCTGGAAGACGGCCACGGCGGGGCGCGCGGCGCGGCGGGCGCGGGCCGGGGCGGCGGGCGCCTCGGGCTCGGCGGCGGCGGGCTGCGCGGCGGCGGCCGGGGCGGTGGTGGAGCGGGTGGCGCGGCGGCGGCCGCCGCGCTTCGGGGAGTCCAGGGCGTCGGCGACGGTGAAGGCGCGGGAGGCGGCCTTGGGGGGCTCCTCCGCGACCGGCTCGGCCTCGGCGGCCGGGGTCTCGACGACGGCGGCGGCCTCGGCGGCCGGAGCGGCCGGGGCGGTCACGGCGCGGGTGGCACGGCGACGGGCACGCGGAGCGGGAGCGGCCGGGGCCTCCTCCTCGACCACGGGCGCGGCCTCGGCCACCGGGGCCTCGACGACGGCGGCGGCCTCCGCAGCCGGAGCGGCCACGGCACGGGTCGCACGACGACGGGCACGCGGAGCCGGAGCGGCCGGGGCCTCCTCCTCGACCACGGGCGCGGCCTCGACCACGGGAGCCTCGACGACGGCGGCGGCCTCCGCAGCCGGAGCGGCCACGGCACGGGTCGCACGACGACGGGCACGCGGAGCCGGAGCGGCCGGGGCCTCCTCC
>NZ_JBIVFA010000001.1:0-416442 GCF_044747975.1 Streptomyces sp. NPDC090045 | reverse complement strand
CCTCGACCACGGGCGCGACCTCGGCGGCCGGAGCCTCCGGGGCGGTCACGGCGCGGGTCGCACGGCGACGGGCACGCGGGGCGGGAGCAGCGGCGGGCTCCTCGACCGGGGCGGCAGCGGGGGCCGCAGCGGCGGGGGCCTCGACGACGACGGCCTCGGCCGGCGTCTCGGGAGCGGCCACGGCGCGGGTCGCGCGGCGGCGGGTACGTGCGGGGGCGGCGGCCGGAGCGGCCTCCTCGACGGGGGCGGCCGGGGCGGCCTCCGTCACCGGGGTCACCTCTGCGGTGGCCCCGCCGGGCGGGCCGGCGGGCCGGGAAGCGGCGCGGCGACGCCTGCGCGGCGGCAGGTTGTCGCTGGGGCTGCCGCTGTCGGCGTTACCTGCGGTGGTGTCGTTTTCGTTGTTGAGCATTGCGGGCGGTTCTCCCGTCACGCTCCCGGGCGCCGCGGCTGACTTCCGGTCCGGCTCGGCTCCGCGTAATGAGCGCGGAACCGGCCTCCGGGGCGCGTTCGCCACACGGGAGCTGTAGTCCATGGCCGCCGGTTCCGTACGTGTTGTCCGTACGGCCTGGCGGAAGTCTTCAGGTCAGTGCGCGGCCCGACCCAGGTGGCTCCCGAGTACCAGGGCTGCGCGACGACGACGATCCCTACGCGGCGGGACCTTCCGGCGCCTTCGCGTCGGCGGCTACGGCGGCCGTGGGTGGAGCGGCCGTATCAGCCTCGCGGTCGGGCGCGAGCGGGTCGGTCACCGTGCCGGACTCCTCGTCGAAGAGCCCCTGCGCCAGCCTGGTCACCGCTGAGGGGACCGGCGGCGCCAGGTCGGCCACAGCTCGGAGACCGGACAGGACGTCGTCGGGTCGCACGGCAGGTGTCAGATGCCGAACAACCAGCCGCAGTATCGCACAGGCATTGTCCAGCGGCCTATCAGCCGGGGCAGGAAGGGCTTCGAGGGAGACGACGGCGCCGCGCGTGTCGAAGGTCCGCATCCCGTTCTTGGTACGTCGCTGCACCTCCACGGTCTCGGCGGCGAGGAAGGCCGTCACGGCCCGTTCGGCCTCGGCGGGCTCCACGCCGTCCAGGCGCAGCTCCCACACGGAGGCGGTCAGCCGGTCCGCGAGGCCCGAGGTGCGGGCCTCGACGGCGTCGATGATGTCGAGCCCGGTCGGCATCGACTCGTCGAGCAGCTCGCGGAGCTTCTCGGGGTCGCGGGGCTCGGCGAGGGCGATCTCCAGGTATTCGGCCTCGCTGCCGGTCCCGGTCGGGGCGGCGTTCGCGTACGAGACCCGCGGGTGCGGGGTGAAGCCGGCCGAGTACGCCATCGGCACCTCGGCGCGGCGCAGGGCCCGCTCGAAGGCGCGCTGGAAGTCTCGGTGGCTGGTGAACCGGAGGCGGCCGCGCTTGGTGTAGCGCAGTCGAATGCGCTGCACCACCGGTGCGGGAGGCGGGCCTTCGGGCTGTCGCTTGCCCAGTGGTTCTTCTCCTTGTGCGGGGCTCCGCGGCTCGCGCGTCGCCCTGAGCGTCTGTGGGACCGGCCGGCGCCGCCCTGCCTCCGGCTCACCCCTGCCGTTCGTGGAGGGAGATCTCGGGAGCGGGCGTGTTGCCTGCGGCTGTCGTACTACCCAGAGTACGCGCCCGTGACCTCGCCGGTTCCACGGGAGGAGTACCGAAGAGCGCCTGACGTACGGCGGCCCGCGCCTCCCTGACCGCGGCGCGGCCGGTGCGCCAGACCTCGCGGACGGCGTGGCCGGCGGGGGTCAGCACGTGCCGGTACACCCGGGACGCGGGCCAGCCGACCAGGATCCAGCCGACCCGCTTGAGCCCGCGCCACAGCCAGCCGGCGATCCGCCCGGCCACGTGCCAGGCCCAGAGGAGGACCTGGCCGAGCGGGGTGAGCACGTACGTGTACAGCGCGACCGCGAGCCAGGCGAGGCCGAGGCCGACGGGCCGCAGCAGGTACCGGTACAGCGCCACCACCAGCCAGGCGAGACCCAGCCCGACGGGCCGCAGCAGGTACCGGTAGGCCGCGACCGCCAGCCACGCGAGGCCGTGTCCGACCGGGGTGAGCACGTACCGGTAGGCCGCCGCGGCCAGCCACGCGAGGCCGCGGCCGACGGGCACGAGCACGTACCGCCACAGCCCGACCCACGGCCACACGAACAGGAGCATGGCCAGGGCCCGGACCACCCAGCCCACCCCCTTGCCGAGCGGGGCGAGCAGGTACCGCATGCCGCCCCGGCCGGCCCAGGCCAGCGCCGCCCCGAGCGGGCGGAACACGTAGGCGGTCAGGATCCGCCCGGCCGGCGCCAGCACCTGGTCGTACAGGCCCCGCCACACCCACGCCAGCCCCTGCCCGACCGGAACGAGCACGTACCGCCACAACCCGACCCACGGCCAGACGAAGACCAGCTTGAGCAGGGTGGTCAGCAGCCATCCGAGCGTACGCAGCAGCGGCTCGACGACATGGACGTACAGCGGCCCGAGGACGTGCCGGTGCACGGCCCGGCCTCCGGCGACCAGCAGCTCCCAGACCACCCGTACGGGCAGTACGACGAGTACGGCGACGATCTTCACGGGGATCCTGATGACGCCCACCAGGCATCCGTCGCCGCCGCCGGCGGGAGGCCGCTTGTCCGTTTCCATGCAGTGAAGGACACGACGAAGGCCCCCGCCCGTTGCGGGCGGGGGCCTCTCGTGACCCAAGGGTTACTTCACGACCGACAGCGGCAGCAGCTTCTTGCCGGTGGGGCCGATCTGGATCTCGGTCTGCATCTGCGGGCAGACGCCGCAGTCGAAGCACGGGGTCCAGCGGCAGTCGTCGACCTCGGTCTCGTCGAGGGCGTCCTGCCAGTCCTCCCAGAGCCAGCCCTTGTCGAGACCGGAGTCCAGGTGGTCCCAGGGCAGGACCTCCTCGTACGTGCGCTCGCGCGTCGTGTACCAGGCGACGTCCACGCCGTAGGCCGGCAGCGTCTTGTCCGCGGCCTCCATCCAGCGGTCGTACGAGAAGTGCTCGCGCCAGCCGTCGAAGCGGCCGCCCGACTCGTACACGGCGCGGATGACGTCGCCGATGCGGCGGTCGCCGCGCGAGAGGAGGCCCTCGACGATGCCCGGCTTGCCGTCGTGGTAGCGGAAGCCGATGGAGCGGCCGTACTTCTTGTCGCCGCGGATCTTGTCGCGGAGCTTGCCCAGGCGGGCGTCCGTCTCCTCGGCCGACAGCTGCGGCGCCCACTGGAACGGGGTGTGCGGCTTCGGCACGAACCCGCCGATGGACACCGTGCAGCGGATGTCGTTCTGACCGGAGACCTCACGGCCCTTGGCGATGACGTTGACCGCCATGTCGCCGATCTGGAGGACGTCCTCGTCGGTCTCGGTGGGCAGGCCGCACATGAAGTACAGCTTCACCTGGCGCCAGCCGTTGCCGTACGCGGTGGAGACCGTGCGGATCAGGTCCTCCTCCGAGACCATCTTGTTGATGACCTTGCGCATGCGCTCGGAGCCGCCCTCGGGCGCGAAGGTCAGACCGGAGCGGCGCCCGTTACGGGTCAGCTCGTTGGCCAGGTCCACGTTGAAGGCGTCCACGCGGGTCGACGGCAGGGACAGGCCCACCTTGTCGTCCGTGTAGCGGTCCGCGAGGCCCTTGGCGATGTCGGCGATCTCCGTGTGGTCGGCCGAGGAGAGGGAGAGGAGACCCACCTCTTCGAAGCCCGTGGCCTTCAGGCCGCGCTCCACCATTTCGCCGATGCCGGTGATGCTTCGCTCCCGCACGGGGCGCGTGATCATGCCGGCCTGGCAGAAACGGCAGCCGCGGGTGCAGCCGCGGAAGATCTCCACGGACATCCGCTCGTGGACGGTCTCGGCGAGCGGGACCAGGGGCTGCTTGGGGTAGGGCCACTCGTCGAGGTCCATGACCGTGTGCTTGGACACGCGCCACGGCACGCCGGAGCGGTTGGGCACGACACGGCCGATGCGGCCGTCCGGCAGGTACTCCACGTCGTAGAAGCCCGGCACGTAGACGTTGCCGGTCTTCGCCAGGCGCAGCAGGACCTCTTCGCGCCCGCCCGGCCGCCCCTCGGCCTTCCAGGTGCGGATGATCTCGGTCATGTCGAGGACGGCCTGCTCGCCGTCGCCGATGACCGCGCAGTCGATGAACTCCGCGATCGGCTCGGGGTTGAAGGCCGCGTGGCCGCCCGCGAGGACGATCGGGTGGTCGACCGTACGGTTGCGGGCCTCCAGCGGGATGCCCGCGAGGTCCAGCGCCGTGAGCATGTTGGTGTAGCCCAGCTCCGTGGAGAAGGACAGGCCGAACACGTCGAAGGCGGAGACCGGGCGGTGGCTGTCCACGGTGAACTGCGGCACCTTGTGCTCGCGCATCAGTTCTTCGAGGTCGGGCCACACGCTGTACGTGCGCTCGGCGAGGACGCCCTCGCGCTCGTTCAGCACCTCGTAGAGGATCATGACGCCCTGGTTGGGCAGCCCGACTTCGTACGCGTCCGGGTACATGAGCGCCCAGCGGACGTCACAGCTCTCCCACTCCTTGACCGTGGAGTTGAGTTCACCGCCGACGTACTGGATGGGCTTCTGCACATGCGGAAGCAGGGCCTCAAGCTGAGGGAAGACCGACTCGGTCATCACGCGACTTTCGTGAAGCGGGCAGGGGGCAGCTCTCAAGCGTACCTCGCCCCCCGGCCCCCTCCCTTCACATGATCATCCCAGGGCCGCCCGCAGCGCGGGGTCCGAGGCCTTCGTCCAGATGCCCGGAAGTTCCCGTTCGCGCCGCTCGGCCAGGGCCTCCTCGCGGGCGTAGAGGACGCCCCAGGTGAACGCGGACTCGCCCGCGCCCGCCGCCTGGACCGCGAGGCCGCGCAGGGCCTCGCGGGCCACCACGCTGTCCTGGTGGTCGCCGAGCAGGGTCTGGACCTTCTTGCCCGCCTTGGCCAGGCGTTCCGCCGGCTTGCCGAGCACGGGTACGGCCGACTCCGCCGCGTACCGCAGGCGCTTGGCCGCCTTGCGGGCGTCGTGCAGGGCCAGGTCCCGTTCCTCGCCCTCCGCCAGGGACAGTGCGCCCTCGACGCGGACGGCGAGGCGCGCGTAGTCGCCGAGCACCGCCTTCGGCAGGACCGCCCGCGGCTCCGCGTCGGCGCCCTTGAGCAGCGGCGGCGCCTCCAGCAGGGCGTCGAGGGAGTCCAGGAGGGAGACGTAGCGCTCGCTGTCGAGGACGGCCAGGGCCCGGCGCCGCGACGCGGAGCGCCGGGTGGTGTTCCACACCCGCAGCCGGCTGCGGACCGGGCCGATCACCAGGGTGCGCGGCAGCTCCCCGATGCTCGTCTGGATCCGCTCCAGCAGGACCTCCTGGTCGCGGTCGACGCCGAGTTCGGCGGCCAGCCAGCGCAGCTCCTCGCCGATCGGGTCGGTGGCCGCCCGGTCGAGCACCTTGCGGTACGTCTTGAAGGTGCTGCGCAGCCGCCGGGTGGCGACCCGCATCTGGTGGACGGAGTCCGGCAGGCTGCGTCGCACGGCCGGATCCTGGGCGATCAGGACGTCGCGCTGTTCCCGCAGGTACGCCAGGACGTACGCGCCCGCCGTGCCCTCGGGACCGCCGCCCTCGGGCCGGGCCGGGGGCACCGCGTCGGTCTCCACGAGCGCCCGGGCGAGCTTGGAGGGGGCGTCGGAGACCCGGAGCCCGGCCTTGCGGAAGGTCTTCTCGACGGCGTCGAGCAGTTCGGGGTCCACCCCGTCGGCGAGTTCCACCTCGACCTCGGTCCAGGAGGCGCTGGCCTGGCCCCGCTCGGCCTGGACCTCGTCGGTGCTCAGTTCCGCGAGCAGGGCTCCGCCGGCGTCGAGCAGGTGGCTGACGCGGCGCGAGGAGACCAGCCTGACCTGCGGCTGGAGTCCGGCGCCGCGCACCCGGGAACGGACGAGGGCGGCGAGGGAGGACGGGACGGTGTCGCTGAGCGCGGCCGTGACCTCGTCGCGGACTCCCGGGGAGACGGGCAGTTTGAGGTGCCAGCCCGCGTCGGCGCCGCCCGTTCTGCGCCGCAGGGTGAGACCGTCGGCGGCGAGCCGCTGGTCGGGGGTGTCGTAGTACACGGCGTCGAGGTCGACGGTGCCCTGGTCGGAGACGGCCGCGATCGCGGCCGTTCCCGTCAGGTCCGGCACCCCGCGCCGGGCAGATTTGGCCTTGGAGAACTCGAATTTACGCTCGATTTCGCGCTTGGTGTCCGCCATAGACCGAACTTAGTCCTGAACGGATCACGGCGGCAGGGTGAACAGGAGATCAGGCCGACAATGGCCGTTGCACCTTGATCGACTGCAGCAGTCCGATCGCCACCCACACCGCGAACATCGACGAGCCTCCGTACGAGACGAACGGCAGCGGCAGCCCGGCCACCGGCATGATCCCGAGGGTCATCCCGATGTTCTCGAAGGACTGGAAGGCGAACCAGGCGATGATCCCGGCGCAGACGATCGTCCCGTAGAGCTCGGTGGTCTCCCGCGCGATCATGCAGGCCCGCCACAGGATGACGGCGAGCAGGAACAGGATCAGCCCGGCCCCGAGGAAGCCCAGCTCCTCCCCCGCCACGGTGAAGACGAAGTCGGTCTGCTGCTCCGGCACGAACTGGCCGGTGGTCTGCGAGCCCTTGAAGAGCCCCGAACCGGTCAGACCGCCGGAGCCGATCGCGATGCGCGCCTGGTTGGTGTTGTAGCCGACGCCCGCGGGGTCCAGCTCGGGGTTGGCGAAGGCCGCGAAGCGGTTGATCTGGTACTCGTCGAGGACGCCGAGCTGCCAGATCAGGACGGCGCCGCCCGCGCCGGTGCCGAGGAGTCCGAGCACCCAGCGGTTGGACGCGCCGGAGGCCAGCAGCACGCCGAGCACGATGACGATCATGACCATGACGGACCCGAGGTCGGGCATCAGCATGACGATGCCCATCGGGGCGGCGGCCAGGCAGAGCGCCTTGACGACCGTGCGGTGGTCCGGGTGGGTGAGGTCGCCCGCGTCCACCCGGGTGGCCAGCAGCATCGCCATGACCAGGATGATCGTGATCTTCACGAACTCGGAGGGCTGGAGGGAGAATCCGCCGCCGATCACGATCCACGCGTGAGCGCCGTTGATGGTGGCGCCGAGCGGGGTGAGCACGGCCAGGATGAGCACCAGCGAGAGCCCGTAGAGGACCGGCACCGCACCGCGCAGGGTGCGGTGGCCGAGCCAGATGGTGCCGATCATCAGGACGAGGCCGATGCCGGTGTTCAGGGCGTGCCGGGCCAGGAAGTAGTACGGGTCCCCCTGGTTCAGCTGGGTCCTGTTGCGGGTCGCCGACCACACCAGCAGGGCGCCCATGAAGGACAGGGCGAGCGCGGAGAGGAGTATCGGCCAGTCGAGCCGGCGCACCACGGAGTCGCGGGCGGTGAGCTTGGCCATCGCCCCGCGCTCGGGCGCGTACCGGGAGACGGAGAACTTGTTGGCGGTTGGCATGTCTTTCGGTCCTCAGTCGTGCCGTGCGGGGCGCGGGGCGGGCGGCCCGGCGAGGGCGGGCGGTTCCAGTTCCTCCGGGGACGGCGGCACGTAGGGCCGGATCTCCGGGGAGTCGATGGAACCGTCGGGGCGGATCTTGGGCAGGTTCGTCTCGGGCTGCAGCAGCAGGGCCTTCTTCAGGTCCTGCTTGCCGGCCATGTCGAGACCGTAGATGGCGTTGTAGAGGTTGCGGACGGCGGGGCCGGAGGCTCCGGAGCCGGTGCCGCCCTGGGAGATCGTCATGACGATCGTGAAGTCCTTGGTGTAGGTCGCCAGCCAGGACGTGGTCTGCTTGCCGTACACCTGGGCGGTGCCGGTCTTGGCGTGCATCGGGATCTTGTCCATCGGCCAGCCGATGAACCGCCAGGCGGCGGTGCCGCCGGGCTCGACGACGGAGCGCAGGCCTCCGTCGAGGTCCTTGACGGTCTTGGCGTCGACCGGCAGTCGGCCGTGGGACTGGGGCTTGATCATCTCGATGCGCTTGCCGTCGGGGCTGACGATGGCCTTGCCGACGGTGGGGTTGTAGAGGGTGCCGCCGTTGCTGATGGCGGAGTACGCGGTGGCCATCTGGATGGGGGTGACGAGGACGTCTCCCTGGCCGATGGCGAAGTTGATGCTGTCGTAGGCCTTGAGCTGGTTGCCTTCGAGGCAGCTCTCGTAGGCGATCTGCTCGACGTAGGTGCCGCCCCGCTTGCCCTGCTTGCACCAGGAGTTCTTGTTGGCCTTCCAGAAGCTCTGCTTCCACTGGCGGTCGGGGATGCGGCCCTTGACCTCGTTGGGCAGGTCGATCCCGGTCTCGGAGCCGAGTCCGAACTCCCGGGCGGTCCGGTAGAACCAGTCGTGTGCGTCCTTCTTGGGCGTGAGGCCGCCGTCACGCTGCCACTCCTTGTGGCCCAGGGCGTAGAAGACGGTGTTGCAGGAGAACTTGAGGGCGTCGCCGAGGGTGATGGGGCCGTGCCCCTTGGACTCGAAGTTCGCGAAGCTCCGGCCGCCGAGGCTGTAGGAGCTGCTGCAGTTGTACTTGTCGTCGAACTTGTAGCCGGCCCGGACGGCCGCGCTCGCGGAGACCACCTTGAAGATGGAGCCCGCGGGGGCCATGCCCTGGATGCCGCGGTTGAGCAGCGGATAGTTGGAGCTCTTGCTGGTGAGCCTGGCGTAGTCCTTGCCGGAGATGCCGCCGACCCAGGCGTTGGGGTCGTAGTCGGGCTGGGAGGCCATCGCGACGATGCGGCCGGTCTTGGCCTCCATGACGACGACGGCTCCCGAGTCGGCCTCGTACTTGCGGCCGGTGATGTTGTCGGTCTCGTTGCGGACGACCTTCATCGCCGCCTGGAGCTCGAACTCGGCGACGGACTGGACCCTGGCGTCGATGCTGGTGACGAGGGTGGAGCCGGCCACGCCCGGGTCGGACTTGGTCTGGCCCATGACCCGGCCGAGGTTGTCGACCTCGTACGAGGTGACCTCCGCCTTGCCGCGCAGCTGCCGGTCATAGGTGCGTTCGATCCCGGAGCGGCCGACCTGATCGGACCGCAGGTGCGGCGAGTCGGTGTCCTTGGCCTTCTGGATCTCGTCGTCGGTGACCGGCGAGAGGTAGCCGAGCACCTGTGAGGTACGGGCCCCGCCGGGGGCCGGGTAGCGACGGACGGCGGTGGGCTCGGCGGTGATGCCGGGGAAGTCCTCGGGGCGCTCGCGCAGCTGGAGCGCCTGCTGCGTGGTGGCTTCCATGGTGACCGGGATCGGCTGGTACGGGGAACCGTTCCAGCAGGGCGCGGGGGTCTGGGAGTCGCAGAGGCGGACCTTCTCCATGACCTCCTTGGGGGTCATGTCCAGGACGCCGGCGAGGCGGGTCATGACGCCCTTGCCCCGGTCCTTCATCTTCATCAGAGCGGTCCGGCTGGCGGAGACGACCAGCCGGGTCTCGTTGTCGGCGAGGGGGACCCCGCGGGCGTCGAGGATCGAACCGCGCACGGCCGGCTGGACCACCCGCTGGACGTGGTTGCTCTTGGCCTCGTGGTAGTACTCCGCGCCGTTGCGGATCTGCAGGAACCAGAGCCGGCCGCCGAGGGTGACCAGCATCGAGAGGATGAGCACCTGCATGATGACGAGCCTGATCTGCACCCGGGAGGTGCGGCCGGTCTCCGGAACGTTCGTCATGCCTGCTCCTCCCTCACAGCTTCTTGACGCTCTTCACACCCTTGACTGCCTTGACGCCCTTTATGCGGACGGCCTTGTTGGCGCGGGAGCGCGCGGTCTTCAGGCGCAGGCCGCCGCGCTGGCTGCCGATGCGCAGGCCCGTACCGCCGGCCAGCCAGCCGGCGGAGACGTCGGCGGCCTTGTTCGCGGGGCCGCCGCCGGCCTCGACGGCCATCGGGTCGTTCTCGGCCCGCCGGGCCAGGGCCATGATGAACGGCACCGTGAACGGCGCGAGCAGCAGGTCGTAGAGGGTCGCGGTGAACAGCAGCCCCGTCAGGCCCACGTGGCGGGCGGCGGTGTCGCCGACGAGGGCGCCCACGCCCGCGTAGAGCAGGGTGGAGCCGATCGCGGCGGCGACGACGGTGAGCATGGGGCCCCAGGCGGAGCGGAAGCGCCCGCCGTCGTGGCGGACCAGCCCGCAGAGGTAGCCGATGACGCACAGTACGAGCGCGTACCGCCCGGCGGCGTGGTCGGCGGGCGGGGCCAGGTCGGCGAGGAGACCGGCGGCGAAGCCGATCAGGGCTCCGCTGACGTGCCCGTACACGAGTGCGAGGGCGACGACGGTGAGGAGCAGCAGGTCGGGTACCGCGCCGGGCAGTTGGAGCCGGCCCAGGACGGTGACCTGGACGACGAGGGCGACCACGACGAGCGTGGCCGAGAGCAGGATCCGGTTGAAGCGCATGGGCGGTCTGCTCCTACTCGTCGGCCGGCTTGCCGGGCACGCTGGCGGACCCGGACGGGGTCACCGTGACGGTGACCGTCGGGGTGGGCTTGGGGGCCTCGGGCTTGGGCGGCAGCACGGCGTCACGGGGGTCCTCGCGCGGGGGCATCACGACGACGCCGACGATGTCCAGGCGCGAGAAGGCGACGGCCGGATTGACCCAGACGGTGCGGGTCAGGTCGCCGCGCGAGGGGTCGACCTTGATCACCTCGCCGATCGGCACGCCGGGCACGAAGGGCTTGTTGCCGCGCGAGCCGAAGGTGACGAGCCGGTCGCCGGGGTTGATCTTGGCCTTGCCGTTGAGCATCTGGACGGACATCGCGCGGTCGCCCTGGCCGGTGGCGAAGCCGAGTTCGCCGGTCTTCTCCAGCCGGGTGCCGACGGTGAAGTCGGGGTCGTTGGCGAGGACGACGGTGGCGGTGTCGGGGCCGACGGTGCTGACCCGGCCCACGAGCCCGTCCCCGTTGAGGACGGTCATGTCGCGTTCGATGCCGTCCTTGCTGCCGGCGTCGATGGTGACGGTCCAGGAGAAGCCCTGGGCCGCTCCTATCGCGATGACCTCGGCGCCCTTGATGCCGTACTGGCCGGCGCCCGCCCGCTTGAGCATCTCGTCGAGCTCGTGGATGCGGCTGCGGGTCTGCTCGTCGCTGCCGAGCTTGGCCTTCAGGGCCGCGTTCTCGCGTTCCAGCACGGCGATGCGGTTGTGCCGCTCGCCCGAGTCCCGTACCGCCCCTATGGCGTTGGCGACCGGATCGACAGCGGTCGCCACACCCTTCTCGACCGGCCCGAAGACCGCTGCCGCGGCCTGCCGGGCACCGTCGACCGGCGACTCCTCGCCTGCCCTGATGTCCACCGTGATCAACGCGAACGCGATGGCGATCAGAAGCACCAGGAGCAGCCGGCTTTCTCGTGTGTCCCTCACGTGCGGCGGCCGTGCCTTCCTCGTCGGAATTCTCTTTTGCCTGTATATCAACGATCCGCCGCACGGGCCCGGTAGCACCCGTACGGCGGATCCTTGGTGTTCCGCATGGCCCCTCCGGCAGGGAGGGGCATCTGTCAGCGACGGGGCTGGGCGTCCAGGACCTGCTGGAGCGCCTCGAACTCCTCGACGCACTTGCCGGAGCCGAGCGCCACGGAGTCGAGCGGGTCCTCGGCGATGTGGATCGGCATGCCGGTCTCCCGGCGCAGCCGCTCGTCGAGGCCGCGCAGCAGGGCGCCGCCGCCGGTCAGGACGATGCCGCGGTCCATGATGTCGCCGGAGAGCTCCGGCGGACACTTGTCGAGCGTGGTCTTGACCGCGTCGACGATGGCGTTGACCGGCTCCTCGATGGCCTTGCGCACCTCGGCGGCCGAGATGACGACCGTCTTGGGCAGGCCGGAGACCAGGTCGCGTCCACGGATCTCGGTGTGCTCGTCCTTGTCGAGGTCGTACGCCGAACCGATGGTGATCTTGATCTGCTCGGCCGTGCGCTCACCGAGCAGGAGCGAGTACTCCTTCTTGATGTGCTGGATGATCGCGTTGTCGAGCTCGTCGCCGGCCACCCGGATGGACTGTGCCGTGACGATTCCGCCGAGGGAGATGACGGCGACCTCGGTGGTGCCGCCGCCGATGTCCACGACCATGTTGCCGGTGGCCTCGTGGACGGGCAGGCCCGAGCCGATGGCGGCGGCCATGGGCTCCTCGATGATGTGCACCTGGCGGGCGCCGGCCTGCGTGGACGCCTCGATGACGGCGCGTCGCTCCACTCCGGTGATGCCGGAGGGGACACAGACCACGACGCGCGGACGTGCCAGGTACCGTCGCTTGTGGATCTTGAGGATGAAGTACCGGAGCATACGCTCGGTGATCTCGAAGTCGGCGATGACGCCGTCCTTGAGGGGCCGTACGGCGACGATGTTGCCGGGCGTGCGCCCGATCATCTTCTTCGCCTCCGAGCCGACCGCCAGAATGCCGCCGGTGTTCGTGTTGATGGCGACCACGGACGGCTCGTTCAGGACGATCCCCCGGCCCCTCACGTACACCAGCGTGTTGGCGGTCCCGAGGTCGATCGCCATGTCACGGCCGATGAACGACATGTTGTTCCCCTTGTTCCCCATGAGGAGCGTCTGGCCTTCCAGTTGATAGCGGCTGCTGTCAGGTCGGCGAGGTGGGTGTGTGGGTGGAGGCCCCATCGTAGTCACGGTTGTACCGACACCGCGCGACGGGACTCCGGCAATCCCGCCGGAATGGATACCCGCCCCCTTACTGGTGACGACGTGTCCTGCCCAGGCGTTCCCGCTCACGCCGGGAAATACCGAAGGGCGACCGAAATTACTTCGGTCGCCCCAGGTCATGAGCGCTATTTGGCTGATGTCTCGTCAGGAAAGAGTGATCCGAATGAGTCAGAGAGCCGGGAAGAACAGCTTCAGCTCGCGCTCCGCGGACTCCTCCGAGTCCGAGGCGTGGATCAGGTTCTCCCGGGTGACGGTGCCGAAGTCGCCCCGGATGGAGCCGGGCGCCGCGGCGATCGGGTCGGTGGGTCCGGCCAGCTGGCGGACACCCTCGATGACGCGTTCCCCTTCGACGACCAGGGCGACCACGGGACCGCTCGCCATGAAGCCCATCAGGGGCTCGTAGAACGGCTTGCCCTTGTGCTCGCCGTAGTGCGTCTCCAGGGTCTCCTGGTCCAGCGTGCGCAGCTCCAGTGCGGGAATGGTCCAGCCGGCCTTCCGCTCGATGCGGCCGATGATCTCGCCGACCAGACCACGACGGACGGCGTCGGGCTTGAGCAGGACGAGGGTGCGCTGGGTCATGTTTCGGCTCCTTGCGGCAAACGGGTGCGGTGGGACGAATCTACAGGGCCATCAGGGGCCCTCCGGCCGGTCGCCGGCCGGGCCCGGAGGGGACCCGTCACGCGGTGTCGGGCGCCGCGGACGCCGTGGACGCCCCGGACGCCTCCTGCGCGGCCGCCCAGCGCTCCTTGATCGTGTCGATCCTCCGGCCGTAGTGCACCGAGCACCACCACAGGCCGGCGAACACCGCGCCAAGGAAGAACATCGTCGGGACGACGAACCCGCTCGCGATCAGGCCGATCTGCAGGGCCCAGCCCAGCTGGACCGCCCCGGGACGCGACAGCATCCCGCACAGCAGCACCGACAGCAGCATCGCGACCCCGCACACCGTCCAGACCGCGGCCTGGGTCAGATCGGGGTCCTTCATCGCCACCAGCCCCGCGAAGCCGATCACGAAGAACTCGCCGATCAGCGTGCTCGCACACAGCGTGCGCATCCCTCAGCCCCTCTTCAGCAGCAGGCGGGCCTCGCCCACCGTGATCACGGAACCGGTCACCAGGACCCCGGCTCCTCCGTACTCGGCCTCTTCCTCCGCCAGGGTGATCGCCGCCTCCAGGGCGTCGTCCAGCCGCGGCTCCACCTGCACCCGGTCCACGCCGAAGACCTCGACCGCGACGGCCGCCAGCTCGTCCGCGCCCATCGACCGGTGGCTGGAGTTCTCCGTCACCACCACTTCCGCGAAGATCGGCTCGAAGGCCTCCAGCACCCCGCGGACGTCCTTGCCCTCGCTCGCGGCCACGACCCCGATCAGCCGGCTGAAGCCGAACGACTCGGTCACCGCCTCCGCCGTCGCCGCGGCGCCCGCCGGGTTGTGCGCGGCGTCCAGGACCACCGTCGGGCTGCGCCGCACGACCTCCATGCGGCCCGGCGAGGTCACCGAGGCGAAGGCCCGCTGCACCGTCTCCAGGTCCAGCACCCGCGCGTGCTCCTGGCCGATCCCGAAGAAGGCCTCGACCGCCGCCAGCGCCACCGCCGCGTTGTGCGCCATGTGGGCGCCGTACAGCGGCAGGAAGATGCCGTCGTACTCCCCGCCCACACCGCGCAGCGTCAGCTGCTGGCCGCCGACCGCGACCTCGCGCGAGACGACGCCGAACTCCATGCCCTCGCGGGCCACCGTGGCATCGACCTCCACGGCCTTCTTCAGCAGCACCTGCGCCGCGTCCACCGGCTGCTGCGCCAGGATCACGGTCGCGTCCTGCTTGATGACGCCGCCCTTCTCCACGGCGATCTCGCCGGGCGTGGAGCCGAGCCGGTCGGTGTGGTCCAGGCTGATCGGGGTGACCACCGCGACCGAGGCGTCGATGACGTTGGTGGCGTCCCAGCTGCCTCCCATGCCCACCTCGACCACGGCCACGTCCACGGGCGCGTCCGCGAAGGCCGCGTAGGCCATTCCGGTGAGCACCTCGAAGAACGACAGCCGGAACTCCTCGGCGGCGTCGACCATCTCCACGTACGGCTTGATGTCCTGGTACGTCTCGACGAACCGCTCGGCGCTGATCGGCGCCCCGTCGAGGCTGATCCGCTCGGTGATCGACTGCACGTGCGGGCTGGTGTAGCGCCCGGTGCGCAGCTCGAAGGCGTTCAGCAGGCACTCGATCATGCGGGCCGTGCTCGTCTTGCCGTTGGTGCCGGTGACGTGGATGGAGGGGTACGCGCGCTGCGGCTCGCCCAGCACGTCCATCAGTGCCGCGATCCGCGACACCGACGGCTCCAGCTTGGTCTCGCCCCACCGGGTGGAAAGCTCCTGCTCCACCTCCAGCAGTGCCTTCGCGACCTCCGGGTCTACGGGCGGGGCGGGTACCGGGTCGCCCTGGGGCGGTCCGGCCTGGGCGCGCAGGGTGCGGCTGCCGGCCTCGATCACCGCCAGGTCGGGGTCGCGGTCGGACTCTTCCGCCACGATCTGGTCGAACTCGTCGAAGGTGCCGGCGAGGTCGTCGTTGTCGTCGCGGTCGTGGCTCTCGGGCTGCTGCTCACTCACAGGGCCAGTCTACGGACGGGGACCCGCAGGACTTTCGGCCCGGCCGTTTGGGGACCTTCGGCGGCAAGAGCGACCGGATCGTTATGCAAGCCTTGCGAGCAGCAGATAGGGGAGCAAATGCCGCAGGCCAGCACCAACAAGACGGCCACCAGCCGCGACATCGGGATAGACCTGGGGACGGCCAACACCCTCGTCTACGCCCGGGGACACGGAATCGTCCTCAATGAACCGTCCGTGGTCGCCGTCAAAGCGGGCACCACCACCGCCCTGGCCGTCGGATCGGACGCCAAGGAGACCATCGGCCGCACCCCCGGCTCCATCACCGCGATCCGCCCCCTCAGGGGCGGCGTGATCTGCGACTACGAGGCCGCCGAGGAGATGATCCGGCACTTCGTGCGCAAGGCCGTCCCCGGCCGCCGGCCCCGCACCCGGATGGTGATCTGCGTGCCGTCCGGGGTCACCCCCGTCGAGCGGCGGGCCATCATCCACGCCTCCACCCGGGCCGGAGCCAAGGCCGTGCACCTGATCGAGGAGCCGATGGCCGCCGCGATCGGCGCCGGACTCCCCGTGGCCGAACCGCGCGGCTCCATGGTCGTGGACATCGGCGGCGGCACCTCCGAGGTCGCCGTCATCTCCCTCGGCGGCATCGTCACCTCCCGGTCCCTGCGCGTGGGCGGGGACCGGCTCGACGCGGCGATCATCGACCACGTGCGCAAGGAGCACGCGCTGCTCATCGGGGAGCGCACCGCCGAGGACGTCAAGCTCGGCATCGGCTCGGCCTGGCCGGTGCCGGACCGGCCGGAACTGGAGACGCGCACCTTCACCGTGCGCGGCCGCGAGAAGGTCGGCGGCATGCCCAAGACGCTGGAGCTGGGCGCCGCGGACGTGCGGGCGGCCCTCGACGAACCCGTCGAGGCGATCATCGCCGCCGTCCGCACCACCCTGGAGGAGTGCCCGCCCGAACTGTCCGGCGACGTGATGGAGCACGGGATCGTCCTGACCGGCGGCGGCGCCCTGCTCCCCGGCCTGGACCTGCGGATGGCCTCGGCGACGGGCATTCCGGTCTTCGTGGCGGACAACCCGCTGGACTGCGTGGCACTGGGCTCCGGGCGGTGCGTGGAGGACCTGGACACCCTGGGCAGCCTGCTGGTCCCGGCCAAGGCCTGAGGCGCCAGGCCCTCCAGCCCTCCAGCCCTCTCGCCGTCCAGCCGTCCAGCCGTCCAGCCGTCTAGCCGTCTAGCCGCGCGGCAGCGTGGCCACGACCTCGTACGCGTCCTCCGTGCGCCGTGCCGTCAGGGTCCCGCCCAGGCTGCGTACGCGCTCGGACATGCTCGCCGTGCCGGAGCCCGCCGATACGGGGGCCCGGCCCGGGGTCCGGGCCGGCAGCGCGTTGCTGACGGCGATCCGCAGCTGCGGGCCGTCCGCCGCGATCGACACGTCGATGGTCTCCCCGTGCGCGTGCTTGGCGGCGTTGGTCAGGCACTCCTGCACCACCCGGTAGACCGCCGCCTGCCGCAGCGGCGACAGCCCGTGCGCCTCCCGGTCCATGGCGAGCCGCACCGGCGACCCCGCCCGCCCGCTCTCCTCGGCCAGCGCGGGCAGCCCGTCCACGCCCGGGGTCGAGGCCCGCTCCCCGCGCTGCACGATGATCTCGTTGAGCACCAGATGGGCCCGGCGCGCGGTGTCCGCCAGCTCCTCGAAGTCCTTCGCGTGCGTCGTCTCGCGCGCCCGCACGGACAGCACTTCGGAGCGCACCGTCAGCAGGGTCAGTTCCCGCCCGACGAAGTCGTGGACGTCGCGGGCGACGGAGGTGCGCTCCTGCTGGACGGCCTGCAGCACGGCGGACTCGGCCCGCCGGGCGGTGAGCTCCCCCACCAAATCGTGCCGGTAGGCGGCGATGCCCACCGCCGAGGCGAGCACCCCGATGGGCACGAACAGGCTGAGGAAGCCGCTGAGCGTCCCGGCCTTGTCCGCCGCCCAGCCCGGCACGCAGGAGAACAGCAGCAGCGCGAAGCCGACGTACCCGATCGTGGCCACGACCGCGGCCCGGCGGCCCCGGTAGCGGCCCACCGAGTACAGCGCGAACTGGATCAGGGTCAGCTCGTGCAGCCACCCGATGAACAGCAGCGCGGCCAGGTACGAGATCCAGGGCGTCCGGCGGCGCACCAGCAGGCTCGCGCAGCCCACGGCGAGCACGACGGCGGCCGCCGGCCCGCTCAGCGAGTTGTCGGCGGCGGCGAGTCCCGGCAGGTCGAGGGCCATCAGGCCGAGGCAGCTCAGGGCCGTGAGCACGTCCAGCGCGCGCGGCGAGCCGGCCCAGCCCTCGGCGAGCCGGCGGCCGGAGGCCACCCACCGGTGGTACGCCGAGACGACGGGCTTGACGAGCATGCCCTCCATCATCCGTGGTCGGCGGATCGGATCGGATCAGCCGGGACCGAAACCTGAGTGATTTAGGGCACTTCGGACAGGTCGGAGGTCCCGGCATCTCGCGACCTTGCGCCCTGCCGCAGGCCCGCGGGCCCTCGTAGCCTCGGAAGAATGACGACCGGAACGACCGCGGGACCGACCGCCGGACCGACCGCGGTTACGGCGACCGGAGCGCCCGCCCGTCGGGGCAGCGGCGAAGCCACCGGCACCGGCACCGCCCTGCTCCTGCTGATCGGCGGCCTGATCGGCACGCTGGCCTCCGGAGTCCTCGCGTACGACCGCATCCGCACCCTGGAGGACCCCCTCTTCACCCCCGGATGCAATGTCAACGCCGTCCTCAGCTGCGGCGACGTGATGACCACCTGGCAGGGCAATCTGCTGGGCTTCCCGAACACCCTCCTCGGCCTCGCCGGCTTCGCGGCCCTCGCCGCGCTGGGCCTGGCCCTGGTGGCCGGGGCGGTGTTCCCGCGCGGGCTCTGGCGCGTCCTGTGGGCCGGCCTCGCCGCGGGCTTCGCCTTCACGGTGTGGCTGATCGGCCAGTGCCTGTACGTGATCGGCGCGCTGTGCCCGTGGTGCATGGCCGTCTGGGCGGTGATGATCCCGCTGTTCTGGTACGTCACGCGGCACCTGGCGGCGCCCGGCTCCCGGCTGCGGGCGCTGCCGCACTGGCTGGTCCCGCTGGCCGCCTACGCGGTGCTGGCCGCGCTGGTCCTGTCGGAGTTCGGCACCCGCCTCCTGTGAGACCGTCCCCCGCACGGGGCGGGGAACGCATAGGGCGAAGGCCCCCGCACCGACCGACGGTGCGGGGGCCTTCGCCCTGTTGTCTGCGCGGTCTGCGCCTGCGGACCGCTAGCCGGCGGGCAGTGCGTCCAGCTGGGCCTGGAGCCGCGCGATGTCCGCCTCGGCCTTGGCGAGCCGGCCCTTGATCTTGTCCACGACGTTGTCGGGGGCCTTGGCGATGAACGCCTCGTTCCCGAGCTTCGCCTCGGCCTGCTGCTTCTCCTTCTCCGCGGCCGCGAGGTCCTTGGAGAGGCGCTTGCGCTCGGCGGCCACGTCGATCGTGCCCGACAGGTCGAGCGCGACCGTGGCGCCGGCGACCGGCAGGGTCGCGGTGGCGCTGAAGGCATCGCCCTCGGGCTGCAGGCGCAGCAGCTGGCGGATGGCGCCCTCGTGGGCGGCCAGCGCCGTACCGGTCAGGTCCAGGCGGGCCGGGACCTTCTGGCCGTCCTGCAGACCCTGCTCCTTGCGGAACCGGCGGACCTCGGTGACGACGGCCTTGACGAGGTCGATCTCGGCCTCGGCCGCCTCGTCGCGGAAGCCGCTGTCGGCGGGCCAGTCGGCGATCACCAGGGACTCGCCGCTGGTCAGCGTGGTCCACAGCGTCTCGGTGACGAACGGGACCACCGGGTGCAGCAGCCGCAGCATGACGTCGAGGACCTCGCCGAGGACCCGGCCGGAGACCCGGGCCTGCTCGCCGCCCGCGAAGAACGTCGTCTTCGACAGCTCGACGTACCAGCTGAAGACCTCGTCCCACGCGAAGTGGTACAGGGAGTCCGACAGCTTCGAGAACTGGTAGTCCTCGTAGTAGGCGTCGACCTCGGCCACGGTCTTGTTGAGCTGCGACAGGATCCAGCGGTCGGTCGCCGACATCTGCTCGGGGGCCGGCAGCTCGCCCTCGATGGTGGCGCCGTTCATCAGCGCGAAGCGGGTGGCGTTCCAGATCTTGTTGGCGAAGTTCCGCGAGGCCTGGACCCAGTCCTCGCCGATCGGGACGTCGACGCCCGGGTTCGCGCCGCGGGCCAGCGTGAAGCGGACCGCGTCGGAGCCGTAGGTGTCCATCCAGTCCAGCGGGTTGACCGCGTTGCCGAAGGACTTCGACATCTTCTTGCCGAACTGGTCGCGGACCATGCCGTGCAGGGCGATGGTGTGGAACGGCGGGGTGCCGTCCATCGCGTACAGGCCGAACATCATCATCCGGGCGACCCAGAAGAAGAGGATGTCGTAGCCGGTGACCAGGACGGAGTTCGGGTAGAACTTCGCGAGGCTCTCGGTCTGCTGCGGCCAGCCGAGGGTGGAGAAGGGCCACAGGCCGGAGGAGAACCAGGTGTCGAGGACGTCGGTGTCCTGGTGCCAGCCCTCGCCCGTCGGCGGCTGCTCGTCCGGTCCGACGCAGACGACCTCGCCGTTCGGGCCGTACCAGACGGGGATGCGGTGGCCCCACCACAGCTGGCGCGAGATGCACCAGTCGTGGAGGTTGTCGACCCAGTCGAAGTAGCGCTTCTCCATCTCCTGCGGGTGGATCTTGACCTTGCCGTCGCGGACCGCGTCACCGGCGGCCTTGGCGAGCGGACCGACCTTGACCCACCACTGCATGGACAGGCGCGGCTCGATGGTGGTCTTGCAGCGCGAGCAGTGGCCGACGGAGTGGGTGTACGGACGCTTCTCGGCGACGATCCGGCCCTCGGCGCGCAGCGCGGCGACGATGGCGGAGCGGGCCTCCAGCCGGTCCAGGCCCTGGAAGGGGCCGTGAGCCGTGATGATGGCGTGCTCGTCCATGACGGCGAGGTTCGGCAGGCCGTGGCGCTGGCCGATCTCGAAGTCGTTCGGGTCGTGCGCCGGGGTCACCTTGACGGCGCCGGTGCCGAACTCCGGGTCGACGTGCTCGTCCGCGACGACCGGGATGCGGCGGCCGGTCAGCGGCAGCTCGATCTCGGTGCCGACGAGGTGCTTGTAGCGCTCGTCCTCCGGGTGGACGGCGACGGCGGTGTCGCCGAGCATCGTCTCGGCGCGAGTGGTCGCGACGACGATGGACGCGTCGCCCTCGCCGTAGCGGATCGAGACGAGCTCGCCCTCGTCGTCCTGGTACTCGACCTCGATGTCGGAGATCGCGGTGAGGCACCGCGGGCACCAGTTGATGATGCGCTCGGCGCGGTAGATCAGCTCGTCGTCGTAGAGCTTCTTGAAGATGGTCTGGACGGCCTCGGAGAGACCCTCGTCCATGGTGAAGCGCTCGCGCGACCAGTCGACGCCGTCACCGAGGCGGCGCATCTGGCCGGAGATCTGCCCGCCGGACTCGCCCTTCCACTGCCAGACGCGCTCGACGAACGCCTCGCGGCCCAGGTCGTGGCGGGACTTGCCCTCCTTGGCGAGCTCGCGCTCGACGACGTTCTGGGTGGCGATGCCGGCGTGGTCCATGCCGGGCTGCCACAGCGTCTCGAAGCCCTGCATGCGCTTGCGGCGGGTCAGGGCGTCGATCAGCGTGTGCTCGAAGGCGTGGCCCAGGTGGAGCGAGCCCGTGACGTTCGGCGGCGGAATGACGATGGTGTACGCGGGCTTCTCGCTCTTCGCGTCGGCCTCGAAATACCCACGCTCTACCCAGCGCTCGTAGAGCTTCCCCTCTACCTCGGCCGGCGCGTACTGGGTCGGCAGTTCGGAGTTGGGGCTGCTGGGTGTCTGCGTGTTCTCGGTCACGGGGCACAGTTTAGGGCCGTAACAGTCCAGTCATGAAACCGGTAATGAGGGGGCCCGCCGCCCCGGGCGCCACCGGCTTCCGCCAGGATGTGTGGAACGGATAAGCAAAAAGAGAAGCAACCTCATTGGGGGACGCGGGATGAGCTACAACCAGCCAGGGCCCTACGGGCAGCAGCCTCAGCAGCCGGGACCGTACGGGCAGCCCCAGCAGCCCGGTCCGTACGGCCAGCAGCCCCCGCCGCCGCCGGGTCCGTACGGCCAGCCCGCCCCCCAGCCCGGTTACGGCTACCCGCAGCAGCCGGGCGTCCCGCCGCAGGGCTACCCGCAGCAGCCGCCGCAGCCGGGCTACGGCTACCAGCAGCAGCCCCAGCCCCCGTACGGCGCGGTACCTCCCCAGCAGCCGAAGAAGTCCAAGGCCGGCGTGATCATCGGCGTGGTCGTCGCGGTCGCGGTCGTCGCGGGCGCCGGCTGGTACTTCACGCAGGGCGGCGGCGCGAGCAGCGACATCTCGGCCGACACCAAGGGCTACAAGCTGGTCGCCCCGGAGTCGGTCGACGACTTCAAGAAGGACCCGAAGCACAAGGAGTCGGCCCTCACCCCCGGGGAGAAGAAGGAAGTCGAGGGGGTGGGCATGAAGAACCCCAGCAAGGTGAACATGGGCTACCAGGCGGGCGACCCGAGCAACCCGCTGGCAGGCAAGATCCTCAACTTCACCGGCTTCTACGGCGAGCTCGCCGACCCGGAGAAGGCGGTGGACGCGTACTTCGCCCTGGCCAAGCTGGAAGCCGCCAAGGAAGAAAGCAAGATGACGGTCGATCTCGTCGGGAGCCCCAAGACGATGAGCCCGGCCGGCTTCAAGGGCGCCGTGATGAAGTGCCAGGAAGCCAAGTTCACCTCGAAGGACCCGGCGTACAAGGGGCCCAAGGAGTTCACGCTCCCGATCTGCATCTGGGGTGACTACAGCACCCTGGGCACGGCCACTCCCATGGAGCTGGCCTCGCTGGTCGCCGGCAAGTCCGGCTACACCCTGGACCAGACCGCGGAGATCACCGCGAAGTTCTACAACACGGCCCGCGTCAAGAAGTAGCGGGGCGGCAGGACATGCAGAAGGGGCGCCCCCGGCCGGGGGCGCCCCTTCTCCGTGCTGTTGTGCGGGCTACGCCGACTTCTCCTGCGGGCCCTGGTCCTTCGGGACGATCCTCGGGACCAGCGTCGGGTTGACGTTGGAGCGGACCACGTCCGAGGTGATGACCACGCGGGCCACGTCCTTGCGGGACGGGACCTCGTACATCACCGACATGAGGACCTCCTCCATGATGGCGCGCAGGCCGCGCGCGCCCGTCTGGCGGAGGATGGCCTGGTCGGCGATGGCCTCGAGGGCCTCGCGCTCGAAGTCCAGCTCCACGCCGTCGAGTTCGAACAGCCGCTGGTACTGCTTCACCAGGGCGTTGCGCGGCTCGATCAGGATCTGGAGCAGGGCCTCGCGGTCCAGGTTGTGGACGGAGGTCAGCACGGGGAGGCGGCCGATGAACTCGGGGATCATCCCGAACTTCACCAGGTCCTCCGGCATGACCTCCTGGAACTGGTCGCTGGCCTCGATCTCGCGCTTCGAGCGGATCGTCGCCCCGAAGCCGATGCCCTTGGCGCCCGCACGCGACTCGATGATCTTCTCCAGGCCGGCGAAGGCGCCGCCCACGATGAAGAGCACGTTCGTCGTGTCGATCTGGATGAACTCCTGGTGCGGGTGCTTCCGGCCGCCCTGCGGCGGGACGGAGGCGGTCGTGCCTTCCAGGATCTTCAGCAGGGCCTGCTGGACGCCTTCGCCCGAGACGTCGCGCGTGATCGACGGGTTCTCGCTCTTGCGGGCCACCTTGTCGATCTCGTCGATGTAGATGATCCCGGTCTCGGCCTTCTTGACGTCGTAGTCGGCGGCCTGGATCAGCTTCAGGAGGATGTTCTCGACGTCCTCGCCGACGTACCCGGCCTCCGTCAGCGCCGTCGCGTCGGCGATGGCGAACGGGACGTTCAGCATGCGGGCCAGGGTCTGCGCGAGCAGCGTCTTGCCCGAGCCCGTGGGGCCCAGCAGCAGGATGTTGGACTTCGCGAGCTCGATCGCGTCGTCCCGGCCCTGCGCGCCGCCGTTCTCGCCGGCCTGGACCCGCTTGTAGTGGTTGTAGACCGCTACCGAGAGGGCCTTCTTTGCCGGCTCCTGGCCGACGACGTAGCTCTCCAGGAACTCGTAGATCTCACGGGGCTTGGGGAGTTCCTCCCACCGGACCTCGGAGGTCTCCGCGAGCTCTTCTTCGATGATCTCGTTGCAGAGGTCGATGCACTCGTCGCAGATGTACACACCGGGTCCTGCGATGAGCTTCTTCACCTGCTTCTGGCTCTTTCCGCAGAACGAGCACTTGAGCAGGTCGCCGCCGTCACCGATGCGTGCCACGAGGTGCTTCCCCTTCGCCTGGGAGACGCCTGGTTCAGCGCTCCTGGTGCCTCATATCCGACGGTACCTTGCCGGGGGCCCCGTGCGGGGCCCCCTTGACGTGGTTCACATCGCCGAATCCGGCGACGGTTCCACGCCAACTGACGGCAAGGATCAGTGGGAGTTCTTGCGGGTCGAGACGATCTGGTCGATCAGGCCGTACGCGAGCGCGTCCTCGGCCGTGAGGATCTTGTCGCGCTCGATGTCGTCGCGGATCTTCTCGATCGGCGTCGTCGAGTGCTTGGCCAGCATGGTCTCCAGCTGGTCGCGCATGCGCAGGATCTCGTTGGCCGCGATCTCGAGGTCCGAGAGCTGCTCACGACCGGTGCCGCCGGACGGCTGGTGGATCAGCACGCGGGCGTTCGGCAGGGCCATGCGCTTGCCGGGGGTGCCGGCGGCGAGCAGGACCGCGGCGGCGGAGGCCGCCTGGCCCATGCAGACCGTCTGGATGTCCGGCTTCACGAACTGCATCGTGTCGTAGATCGCCGTCAGCGCGGTGAAGGAGCCGCCGGGGCTGTTGATGTAGATCGAGATGTCGCGGTCCGGGTCCATCGACTCCAGGCACAGCAGCTGCGCCATGACGTCGTTGGCGGAGGCGTCGTCGATCTGCACGCCGAGGAAGATCACGCGCTCCTCGAAGAGCTTCGCGTACGGGTCGTACTCGCGCACGCCCTGCGAGGTGCGCTCGACGAAGCGCGGGATGACGTAGCGGTTGTCCACCTGCGGGCCGGTGTAGAGGCCGCTCGCGGAGAAGTTGTTCTGCATCTGGGTGTTCACCATCCTGGTGGCGTTCTGCGGGCTGTCGGCTGCGGGGTACTGACGGTGGTGCCGGGATCAGGCCCCGGTGCCGCCGCCGCCCGGAACGTTGGACGCGGCCGAGATGATCTCGTCGATGAGGCCGTACTCCTTGGCCTCCTCGGAGGTGAACCAGCGGTCGCGGTCACCGTCGCGGATGATCGCCTCGACGGTCTGGCCCGAGTGGAACGCGGTGATCTCGGCCATCCGCTGCTTGGTGCGCAGCAGGTACTGGGCCTGGATCTTGATGTCCGACGCGGTGCCACCGATGCCGGCGGAGCCCTGGTGCATCAGGATGTCGGTGTTCGGCAGGGCGAAGCGCTTGCCCTTGGCGCCACCGGTGAGCAGGAACTGCCCCATCGAGGCCGCCATGCCCATGCCGATGGTCACGACGTCGTTGGGGATGTACTGCATGGTGTCGTAGACGGCCATGCCGGCCGTCACCGAGCCACCGGGGCTGTTGATGTAGAGGTAGATGTCCTTCTCCGGCTCGGCGGCCAGGAGCAGGAGCTGCGCCGTGATCTTGTTGGCGATGTCGTCGTCGACCTGCTGGCCGAGGAAGATGATGCGCTCGCCGAGCAGCCGGTTGTAGACATGGTCGCCGAGGCCGCCACCGATGGACGGCTCACCCGCGGCGTAAGGCTTCAGATTCGTCACGTATCCACCTGCTCGTCTCCGACGGCCATGTGCCGTCTCAGCGTCTCGTTCTGGGGCGCGGACCGGCCGGTGCGGACGAGTCCGCCGGCGCCCGGGTACTCACGTGCCCCCGTATTCATGGACCCTAACGCGCAGGTCGGACAACGCCATCCCGCTTCCCGAACTGTTCGCTCGGAGCGCAAGCTCCCAGGGCCTTTCGGGGACCATGCCGGAGGGCCCGGACGCGGCTGCGTCCGGGCCCTCCGGGGCACTGCTCAGCGGGCTTCGCCCGGGGTGTTACTTGGCCTCGTCGGCCTTGACCTCGTCGTCGCCGTCGACAGCGGCCTCGACGGTCTCGGCGGCCTGCTCGACCTCGTCCTCGTCGTCGGACAGGTCCACGACGTCACCGTTGGTGTCGACGACCTTGGCGGCCTCGACGACGACCGCGAGGGCCTTGCCGCGGGCGACCTCGCCGACCAGCATCGGAACCTGGCCACCCTCGACGACCGCCTGGGCGAACTGGTCGGGGGACATGCCGGAGGACTGGGCACGGCGCATGAGGTGCTCGGTGAGCTCCTCCTGGTTGACGCCCAGCTTCTCCTTGTTGACCAGCGCGTCGAGGACGAACTGGGTCTTGATGCCCTTGATCGCCTGCTCGGAGGTCTCGGCGTCGAACTCCTCGACCGTCTTGCCCTGGAACTCCAGGTACTTCTCGATGGTCAGACCCATCTGGCCGAGCTGGTGGTGCTCCAGGTTGTGCTTGCGGGTCTGGACCTCGTCCGCGAGGAGCTTCTCGGGGATCGGGACCTCGACGAGCTCCAGCAGCTTCTCCAGGACGCGCTCCTGGGCCTGCGTGGCCTGGTCGTACTGCTTCATGTTCTCGAGGCGCTTGCGGCTGTCCGCCTTGAGGTCCTCAAGGGTGTCGAACTCGCTCGCCATCTGCGCGAACTCGTCGTCCAGCTCCGGGAGCTCCTTGGCGGAGACCTTGGTGACCTTGACGGTGACCTCGGCGTCCTTGCCCTCGGCGGAGCCGCCCTTCAGCTGGGAGGTGAAGGTGGCCTCGCCACCGGCCTCCAGGCCCGTGACGGCCTCGTCGATGCCCTCGAGGAGCTCGCCCGAGCCGATGGTGTACGAGACGTCGGAGGCGACGCCGTCGGGCAGCACCTCACCGTCGACCTTGGCCTCCAGGTCGATGGTGACGACGTCACCCTCGGCGGCGGCGCGCTCGACGTCCTTGGTGGAGCCGAAGCGGCCGCGCAGCTGCTCGACCGACTTCTCGACGTCCTCGTCGGAGACCTCGACGGCGTCGACCTCGACCTCGATGCCGGAGTAGTCCGGGATCTCGATCTCGGGACGGACGTCGACCTCGGCGGTGAAGGCCAGCAGTTCGCCGTCCTTCAGCTCCGTGATGTCCACCTCGGGCTGGCCCAGCGGGTTCAGGTCGGCCTCGTTGACGGCCTCGGTGTAGAACTTCGGGAGGGCGTCGTTGACGGCCTCCTCCAGCACCGCACCACGGCCGAAGCGCTGGTCGATGACGCGGGCCGGGATCTTGCCCTTGCGGAAGCCCTTCACCGTGACCTGCTGGTTGATCTTCTTGTACGCCGCGTCGAGGCTGTCCTTGAGCTCCTCGAAGGGCACCTCAACAGTGAGCCGAACCCGAGTCGGGTTCAGGGTCTCCACGGCGCTCTTCACGGTTCGGTCTCCTTGTGGCTGACTTCTGGGGGATCTGCCGTCTCGCTGCGATTCAGCGGTTCAGCGGACTTCGGCCCGGTACATCAGACACACGGGCACGCAGCTTGCATAGTAGCCGCAAGCGGCAATCAGCCCACAACGCGATCTTGCGGTCCGCCCTCGAAAGATCCCGAGGGGAACACTGATGGTGGTCGGGGTGGCCGGATTCGAACCGACGACCTTCCGCTCCCAAAGCGGACGCGCTACCAAGCTGCGCCACACCCCGTCGGTGCGACACGTAGGGTACATGCCCGGAGACCCTCTGATGTGCGGGGTTTCCCGATGCGTTTCGGGCCGGTCCCGGGCGTGGGCGCGAAATGTGGTGTGCGCTCCCCCTGTACGACCCGCTAGGATGCTGTCCGTGCCGCGGTCCTCGACCTACGGCGCGCGCGTTGCGGGTGTAGCTCAATGGTAGAGCACTAGTCTTCCAAACTAGCTACGCGGGTTCGATTCCCGTCACCCGCTCTGAAGCACGAAGGGCCAGGTCAGAGGACATTTCCTCCGCCTGGCCCTTAGTCATTCCCGGAGCTCCGATCAGCTCCGCGTGCCCCCTGCATGCCCCTTGCGCTGTGGATCTTCCTTCGTGCCCTTGGGGCTCTTCCGGCCCTTCTTCACGAGCCCGCTCAGCGCGTCGGCGATCAGCCGGTCCCGATCGGCGCTGGCGTGCTGGTAGATCAGGGCAGCGCGGGCGGTGCTGTGGCCCATGCGCGTCATCAACTCACGCGTACTGGCCCCCGTTGACGCGGCGAGCGTGTTGCCCGTGTGCCGTAGATCATGGAAGTGCAGCCCCTTGATCCCCGCTTCGCGACACGCCTTGTGCCAGAGCCGGTTGAAGTGGTTCCGGCGCGGGGTCGCCCCCTTGGCCCCGACGAAGACACGCCCGTCGGCGCCGGGTTCGGCGTACCGCTTCAGGTGCTCGTGGAGGTCCGGGAGGATCACCCCGGGGATGGAGATCGTCCTCTTGCCCGCGGCGCTCTTCGGCGCCTTGATCTCCCGCTGCCCGTTGCTCAGCTCGGCGACGGCCCGCCGGACCCGTACGGTCCTGTGCTCCAGGTCCACATCCCGCCGATGGAGGCCGATCAGTTCGCCCCAGCGCAGTCCGAGGAAGCCGGCCATGAGGACGAGGGCGCGGTAGTGCGGCTGGATCGCCTCGGCCAGCGCGTAGACCTCCTTGACCGTGGCGGTCGGACGTTCCGGGGTGTGGACGCTGCTGGCCCCCTTGACCTGGCAGGGGTTCCGCCGGATCAGCTCGTCGGACACAGCCGTCCCCAGAATGGCGCGGAGCAGGGCGTAGGCCTTGGCGACGGTGGTGGGCCCGGTGCCGGCGGCGAGCTTGTCGGCACGCCAGCTGCGTACGAGTGGCGGCGAGATCTCCGCCAGGTTGACGGCGCCGAGGCTCGGCTCAAGGTGGTGCTTGAGGAGCGAGCGGTAGAGCTGCCGCGTGGTGCTGGTCAGCTCGCGCTCCTTGATCCAGGCGACCGCGTACGGTCCGAAGGCCACCTTCCCGGCGTCCGGGTCGTGCCAGTCTCCGCGGCGCATCTCGGTCTGCTTGTCGGCGAGCCAGTCGTCCGCGTCCCTCTTCGTACGGAACGTCTCGGGTGCGGGACGGAGCTGTCCGTCCGGGCCGAGGTACCGAGCCTGATACCGACCCGAGGGCAGCTTGCGGACCCGGCCGAACTGGCGGCGCTTCCCGGCCATCAGGCAGCCACCCCCAGACGGCGACGGCGCGGCTCGACGGTGTGGGCGTCGATGTAGGCCCGGACGGCGCTCTCGGGGATACGGACGTGTCGGCCGACCTTGACGTAGGTGATCCGGCGCTCCTCGACGAGCCGTCGGGGGAACCGCACGGTGGTGCCGAGCAGTTCGGCGACCTGGACGACGCTGAGGAAACGTTCATTCATGCTGCTCTCCTTGCAGGGCTTCGCGGGCGGTCCGGCGGTTCAGCTGAATGTCGCGGGCGATGGTGGCGGCGAGTACCGACTCCCCCGGGCTGTGTCCGTGGCCGGCGTACTGCCAGGAGGCGAGAACGAGCACGGTGTCCGGCTCGACGGCGTCCAGGCCGCGGGCTTCACGTTCTTGCGCGGCGCGGTAGTCGGCGCGGGTCTGGCGGAGGGCGCCGAGGGTGGTGGAGTACTGGCGGGATTTGGTGGAGAAGTGGCCGCGGAAGCCGAGCATGTGCGACCAGGCGGCGAGCCTTCGGTCCGGGTAGAGCGGGTCGAGGTCTAAGCAGGCCCCGATCAGGCGGGCGGTGTGGTCGGGCACGTCGAGGAGGACCAGGGCCTCGCGGTTGCCGATCCGGCGGTCGAGGGTCCCGGTGTTCTCAGCTGCCTTGGTCGCGTACTTGGCGACGTACGAGGCAACGGCCTGTTCGGTGATGTCGGAGCCGTCGCCGAAGGCCTTGATGGGGCGTACGTCGAGCTGGGTGCCCCAGCGGAAGGTTCGGGCGGGCTGGTCGGCGGCGTCGGGGACGGACACCGAGGTGTAGGCGTGGGCGACTGCTGCGCGGATCGAGCGGTCGAGGAGTTCGGTGCTGGCCCAGTACGGCGGAGGGCTGGACGGACCGTCCGGTCCGTCGATGCGGATGACGGCGTGGAAGTGGATGGCGCCGCGCTTCTGGAATTCGGCGACCTTGCCGTATGAGATCCGGGCTTCCTCTTTCAGTTCGCGCTGGGTGAGGCCGGCGTACGCGGCGATCTCGCGGCGCAGGCGGGTGGTGAAGCGCTGCCAGAGCTGCCCGGCGTGGTTGTTGAAGAGGACGGCAGCGGCGTAGTCGTAGGCGGTCGGGTCGAGCGCGGTGCCGAGTTCGCGCGCGTCCTCTTGGTGGTGCTTGCCGCAACGGCAGGGGCGGCCGGCGGGGCGGTTATGGACCGGGCCGAAGGAGGGAGCGGTGAGGGTGGCGAAGACGCGGGGGTGTTCGCGGACGGTGGCGGGGATGTCGCGACGGTCGTCTCCGGCGAGTCCGGCCCGGATCAGGTGGTACGTGTCTCCGGAGTACGTCCAGGCGCAGGCGGGGCAGCGGGAGGCGCGGCGGTTGCCGCAGGCGATGCGGAGGCGGGCGCCGGGTTCGTCCTGGGTGGAGTAGCGGTGCAGGACCTCACCCGAGGTCTTGTCCTTGGCGACGGTCCAGCCGGTGATGTGGATCGGGTCGGAGCAGCCGCCGGTGCGGCGGATCTGGTCTTCCCAGCGTGCGTAACCGGGGGCCCCGGCCACCTTCAGCATGTCGCCGAGGAGGCCGGCGTCCAGCTCCGCGAGGGACGCGGGGTTGGTCACGCCGTCACCGTCCGGTGGGGTCGGCGCAGGGAGCGGCGGTTGCCGGTGCCGTGGCAGGCGAAGCAGTGCGCGGTGATCATGCGCAGGGCGCCGGTGCTGTCGCGGCCGCCGAGGGTGATCTTCACGGCGGGAAAGCCGTCGCAGTCGGGGCAGACCTGGGCGACCGTGAGGGTGGGCTGGGCCATGATGGTGCTTCCTTCCGGTTCGTTGGATCGGGCAGGAGCGCGGCGCCGGGACGGCGGAAACTTGGCGGTTGAGGCCGTCCCGGGGCCGGTCAACGGCTCTTGAACTCCTGACGCAGGGCGCGGACGAGGAAGAGCACGACGACGGCGCTGATGGACAGCGCGACGGCGGTGACCGCGACGGCCAGGAGCAGCGAGACGGCGACGGAGGCCAGGGCGAGGACTCCGACGACTGCGCCGGCGGCGAGGACGAGCGTGGTGCCGGGTGAGTGATGGACCAGGCCGCCGAGGGTGGTCCGGGCCTTCAAAGGAGCAGGCACCAAAGAGGCGCGTTCAACAGGCGCCGGGGTCGGGCGGATGGTCGCCGGGGTGTAGGTGTCGGGGCTGGGGTACTTGGGCTTGAACATGGCCGTTCTCCTTCCGGTGGGCCTACTTGTTGATCGCGCTGTCGATGGCCGGGGCGAGGAAGCTGTCCGCGAGGAGGAAACCGCCGAGGAGGATCACGGCGACGAGCCACCAGGGCGGGCGGATGAGCTTGACGCCGAGGGCGCCGACGGCGATGAGGGCGAGCCAGAGCGGGACGTCCATGGCGTTGGCCTTTCGGGTCAGCTGACGCGGCAGCGGTGGGTGCGGGCGGCGAGCTGGGCGGCGGTGGAGGAGGTGTAGTCGGAGGACCAGCCGCAGCCGTCGGTGGTGCAGACGGCGGCGTCTTTGGTGCGGCCGTGGCGGTCGCGGTAGGTGCCGATCTGGACGGGGCCGATCTTCATGAGCGAGCGGAAGTTGATCCGGGCGGGCATGGGATCTCCTGTCAGGCGAGCTGGGCGGCGATGGCCTCCGCGAGCGGGTACGGGACGCCGAGCCGGGCGCGGAGAGTCTCTGTGTCGATCTCCGAGCCGGTACGGGTCCGGTGGTCGGCGGCGATCTTCTGGGCGTGGGCGACGAGCGCGGGCGGGGCGCTGACCGTCGGTGCCGGGGCGGGCAGAGCGGGAAGCGGGTCGCCCTGTACGCCGGGTTCTGTCTCCCGCTCGACCACGGGCAGGGGTGCCGGGACGGGCTCAGGTTCGGGATCGGGCGTGCTGGGTGGCGTAGGCCGGTGGACCAGGAGGGTTCCGCCGAGGAAGGCAAGTGCGGGCCATCCGGCGACGAGGATCCGGAGCCAGTCCGGGACGTTGCCCAGGTCGAGAAGGCCGGCGGTGGCGACGTTCGCGCCGAGCGAGGCAGTCAGGGCGACGGCGAACCAGGACCAGGCGGAGCGGGCGGACTCCCCGGCGTCCCGCAAGCTGCGTAGACGGTGCCAGGCGGCGACAAGGAGGAGATCCACGCTGACCGGGTAGGCCCAGGCCTTCCAGCCGTGCTGTCCGGCGGCTTCCGCGAGGTCGTGAAGGTGGGCGAAGGAGAGGGCTCCGGCGATGACGGCCTGGACGAGGACGGCGTCCGGGCGGACCAGGCGGGTCATGGTCTTCACCTCCTTTCAGGCATGGGTGGGGTAGGGACCTGGCGCGATGAGGTCGCGCCGACCGGGTGGGGCGAGTGATCAGAAGGCAGGCGCCGAGGCAGCCTTGGGCTGGACCTTGCCGACGAGGACCCGTGCCGGGGCGGCGGGCCGGAAGGGCGCCAGTTCCGGAATGCTCGGGGTGCGGTGCGCGTGGGCGTTGCAGATGTCCACGGCCTTGCGGAGTGTGGTGTGCGGGGCCCGGATACGGGACCAGCCGCCGGAGGAGTCACCGGCCACGGCGGTGCCGGGACGGTCCTTGTCGATCTGGACAGCAGCCAGGACGGCGTCCGCGGAAATGTCCCCGAAGGCCATCTTCGCCGACGTCTCGTCGTTGACCCGGTGGGCGGTACGGCCGGTGAGCTGGGCGCGGAGCATGGTGATCCCCTTGCCGAGTTCCGAGCCGAAGCGCTGGCCGCAGATCTCCAGGTAGACGCCGGCTGCCCGGCCGAGCTGGGCAAGGCGGACCAGATCGGTGACGATCCGGTCCCGCCGGGGCTCGTCCGCTTTGCTCGCGGCGAGAGCCAGCTCCGCAACCTCGTCCACCAGGATCACGACGGGTACGGGACGCAGGTGCGCGGGCAGGTCCCAGATATCGGCGGTGATCTCAGCGTCGGGCAGGGCGACGCTGATGCGCTGTTCGGCCCGGATGAGCTGATAGACGCGGGCCATGTACTGGACGAGCGCAGCCAGCAGTTCGGCAGCATCATCCGGGTTGTCCGCCAGGGCAGTGAACCGCGCCGCCAGAGGGAAGAGCTCAACCCCGTTCTTGCAGTCGATGCCGACGAGCGCGACGTTCTGTGGTGCCAGTCCGGCGGCGAGTGTGCGCTGATAGACGGACTTCCCGGACTGGGTCGCGCCGACGTTCAGGGCATGCGGCACCTGCCGGTAGTCCCGGTGATGAACCGTCCCGTCCTCCCGCAGGGCCACGGGCACCCGGAGCCCCTCGGAGGGCATGGCCGCCGGCATGCGCACCCGCTTGAGTACGTCGTAGCCGGTCATCCGCAGCTCGACGACGCCGGAGCGGATCTCCTGTGAGACGACGTTGTGAAGGGCGAAAGAGTGCCGGAGCCGGTCGGAGGAGGCGGAGAAGTCGAACGCGTCCTGGCCGGGGCGGAGTTTCAGCCGCAGGACGAGCCCTGTCGCAGTGGGCTTCAGCCGCAGGATCCGGGGCGAACGCGCTTCCGGGACCGGGCGATTGGCGACCCTGGCGAGCGCCATCCGCCAGCGGGAGGGCGGGACAGTGAGCCCGCAGGCGTCCATCACCGAGCGGTAGCGGATCAGGACGCGGACCGTCGCCAAGGTGACCCCGAAGGTCATCCAGTACCAGGTGGGCCGCCGCCAGCGCAGGACAAGTACGAAGACCACGGCGAGGACCACCAGCAGCGTGATCCATAAGGCATCCATCGTCAGCCCGCCTTGGCGAGCGCGGTGACCGCGACGGCGCGGAAGCTAATCCCGTGGCGCTTCTGGCCGTTGAACTCGTTCTCCCACGGGCGGGCGACGAGGCCGGTCAGCGCGACCGGGGTACCCATGACCAGCTCGCCGGAGACATCGGCCTCCGCCACGGTCACGGACACGACCTCGGCGTTGCCGTTCATCACGAACAGCACGTCGACGGTCATGAGGTTGCCGCCGGTCTCGTTGTCGACGGCGACCTGGCCGGTCTTCTTGTCACGCATCTTCAGCTGCGGGGGCTGGGCAACCATCACGGTCGCACCGGTGGTGTCGACGGGAATCTGACGCACAGCAGATCACTCCTCTATAGAGGTCCGACTCCGTCACTCCTGTATAGGAGTGACATGAAGAAGATTGCCCGACTCCTATACATGAGTCAACCCGCCGCGAAGAGAAACTCGTGGCGGGCTGTGGGGAGTTGAGCGGGCGTCAGTCGCGCGCAGGGATCCGGTACTCGAAAACGAACTGGTCAGCGGCCATGAGCGTGTCGCAGACCTCCACTACGCGGCCCTCTTCAGTGACGGCGTTGCGCAGCAGGTGCACCACCGGCGCTCCAGGGGTCAGAGACAGCTCGGTCGCTTCCGCCTTGGCGGCCGGCCGGGCCTGGAGCGTCTCCACGAACTCGGCGAAGACGTGGCCGTGATCCTCAAGCCGGGCGTAGATGCCACCGGGACCGGGGTTGTCGGCGAACAGCTCGGGGATGTCCTTCGCGACGTCCCACGGCAGGTACGAGGTAGCCGTCTCGACCGGAGTCCCGTCGCGGAAGTACAAGCGCCGACGCGCGAGCACCTGAGTTCCCACAGCGACGCCGAGCCGCTCCGCGATCTCCTCCGGAGCCTCCATGGGCCCCCGGAACAGCATGCTGACGCCGGCTTCAGCGCCAGCCTGCGCGGACTCGGCCAGGTAGGCCGCCTTGCCCTCCTGCCGATGCGTACGCCGGAAGCGATCCGAGGACCGGTGCCGCACCGGCGGCCGGGCCTTCACCAGCGACCCCTTGCCATGACGGGTCTCCACGAGCCCGCTGGCCCGCACCTCCACCATGGCCTTGCGGATCGTCCCACCGGCGACGCCGTAGCGCTCCACGAGCTCGGACTCACTCGGCACCATGTCGCCGGCCTTCAGCACGCCGGCCCGGATCTGCTGCACGATGTCGTCAGCGATCTGCACGTAGCGCGGCACAGCCCCTCGGCCACCTCCTACTGCGGTTCCCATAGTCCTTCTCTTCCTCCTATGCTCCTGTACATGAGTACGGGTTCCCCGCAGGCCAAGTCAACGCCACTGCACTCCGTGTCCGTCGCCGGGGCAGTGCTGCGCGAGGACGGCCGGCTGCTGGCGATCCGTCGTGCGGACAACGGCACTTGGGAACTACCGGGCGGAGTCCTCGAACTCGCCGAATCCCCGGAGGCCGGCGTCCGCCGCGAGGTCCTGGAGGAGACCGGCATCGAGGTCCAGGTCCAGGAGCTCACCGGGGTCTACAAGAACACCACCCGCGGCATCGTCGCCTTGGTCTTCCGCTGCGAGCCGTCCGGCGGGACCGAGCGCACATCGGAGGAATCAACCGCGGTTGCCTGGCTCACCCCAGAAGAGGTCGCAGCCCAGATGTCCGAGGTCTACGCGATCCGCCTCCTGGACGCCCTGGACAACGCCGGCCCCCACGTCCGCAGCCACGACGGCCGCCAGCTCCTCACGGCGTGACACGCGACGAAGTCGTGGAGCTCGGCCAACGCCTCATGGACGGCAGCATCACCGATGAAGCCGAACCGGACGCAGCCCCAAACTCCCTCAAAGTAGGGCTCGAATGTCCCCACATCAGGAGCTACACCCTCTGGGACTTCGACCCCGACCTGAGCGCCCAGAGGGTCGTGGATCGAGCATCGGCATACAAGCCCTTCGTGCTCTGAGCCTGGCAGCGCGGTAAGAGTTTCCCTACTTCATCAAGGGCGCTTCCGCCGCCAAGGCGGCGTCGCGCGCCCGTCGCCCCGGGCCTGCGCTCCTGTCTGCGCCCCGCTCCAGCCCGGACCGCCGGCCGCGCGCCAGTGTGGCTAAGGGCTTGATGGGATGGGCCCGGCCCGATCGGTCGGCTACCGGCCAAGACTGATGCCTCCGGCGGGGGCGCTCCGACTCCGGGATGGAGGGGGCGCCGTACGCGGGTGCCGGTACATCGTGGTGAGCCAGGGAGGCGGCGGGTTACACCCGATCGTCAGGAAACGTCTTCGTCCAGCGACAACTGTTCGTAAGGCTGGGAGACCGGTGCCACATTCTCCGCCACCGGAGCGCGCATCCACCGGGAGCACACCTGAGAACCTCCAGACAACCTCACAGAGATCCGCAAGCGCTCCTTTGGCCCCACCGCCTTCGGAACTACAACTTCCCAGTTGATGCCACCAAATGATTCCAAATCGAACGGCGCCTTCACCGGGTCACCAGCCTTGACAACCATGTCGGTGTTGAAGGGTTCGACGTCAGCCACAATTCCGGACATACCCTCACCTCTCGGGTGTCGAATTGATCGCCTCACCATGAGGACCTCGGCCCTCACGTCAACAATTCGCACCTTCGATTGACCATCATTCTTGATCGTAAGCTCGACGTAAGGTCTCTCGAAGTCCTTGACCACCCACCCTCCAGAAGGCTTGGTACGGAAGTCCCCGAAGGTCGGCTTCTCGCCCTCCCCGATCGTCCCGTGAGGGACCCAGGCCCAACCCGGATCAACGGAGAGGGTCACACGGGGTCGTTCCCGCCTGTACTTCGCGAACGCCACCGCCATGTTGCACGCAGTTCCGATGGCACTTGCAGCTGCGATCAGACGGGCCACATTGTCCGCCATACCTCACCCCAATCAGCAGTCAAATGACTCGGCATCAGATACTACGAGCCTCAGAGGACGCTGAGTTCTTCGTCAGCCAACCCCACCTGCTCAGCCAGAACGCAAGCGCCCTCCGGGCCGTCTTGGGGCCGTGGGAGGGCGCTCGCTGGTGACCAACGTTGACAACTGGTGGCGGCTCAGCTGCAGGTCAACGGGTTGGTCGGTTGCTCAGCCGCAGGTGAGGGCGGCCGGGTGTCAGTTGTGGGGCAGCCGTACGGCTCAGGGTGAACGGTCAGGCACGGCAACCGTCACATGGCATGCGTGGCCGGGAGCACTGCTGACCGCAGCCTGGAGTGAGTTGAGGTCAAGGACTCTGCTGAAGACCGGTGGGTGCTGGGGGCCTTCGCCGGCCCCCAGACCCCCGCTTCGGTCGGTATCGACCGGCGCGAGCAGGTCTCGTCGTGGCTCGCCATCGTTCGCGCCGGACGACACCGCCCACCTGTCCCCGTGGCCGGGGTGAGTTCGGCGACGAGGCGCCGTCCAGGGCGCCCCGCCTGTGATGAGGTTGAGCCCGCGTCTGCCACACGGCGGGGTGGGTGGCGCGGGATCGTAACCATGTTCAGGCCGTGGCTTGGGGAGCCGATGTGGTGGCTGCAGGTCGGTACCGCTGTCCTAATGCCGAGGGCAGCACGGTTTGGGAGGGCGCACAAGGTCGTTCATCCAGTGGGGTGCTCCACCTTGTGCGCCCTCCCAAACCGTGCAGGGGCGGTGCCCATCAGGACAACGGCACCGACCTCGAAGGAGCACACCATGGCCTGCACCGACCCCCAGTGCGACAGCGGCATCATCCCCAACCCGTACTCCGACGACCCTGAAGACCTCACCCTCTGCCCCGCCTGCAACCACGGCTACGACCCCCGCGACTCCGCCGGCTGACGCTTCCCAGGGCCCCGGCGCGAGTCGGGGCCCGAAGGGTCTGCGGGACGGCGGGCTGTCAGTGCTCGGGCGTATCGTCTCGCCCATGGCAAGCAAACCCCCTGAGGACTGGCGTGCCTATATGGCCGAGACAGCCCGCGAGGTGGCAGCAGGGACGTTGCCCCCAGAGTGCGCCAGCGTGGCGGATCTCTACCCCGAGTCGT
The DNA here is from genome assembly GCF_044747975.1 of Streptomyces sp. NPDC090045. NCBI lineage: Bacteria > Bacillati > Actinomycetota > Actinomycetes > Kitasatosporales > Streptomycetaceae > Streptomyces > Streptomyces sp. NPDC090045. Next base: position 379,322 of record NZ_JBIVFA010000001.1, on the reverse strand, counting down.
TGCTGCGCGCGACAGACGCCGCCCTGGAGGCGTTCGAAAACGAAGTGCGCGCGCTGCGGGAACCGTCCGACGCGGCTGTCTTTGGGACCGTTGAGCGAGTGGTTCTCGCACTCAACGCAATCAACCGAGACAAACAGCATGGTGGCCCTCACTTCTGCACGGAGGAGCGGGAGCAGCTGTGCGAATACATCTACCTCACCCTGAGCGAGCGCGGTGTGGACGTCGACGCTCTGGCGGCGAGGCGGGGCATCGATCCGGCGGCAATCACGGACCGCTGGCGCGACTGGTGAGGCCCGTGCTGTATAGCAGCGGTGTACCGCAACCATCGCAACCGCCCCCGTCCGCCAGTACCCCGGCGAGGCCGTGAAGCAGCATGTATGACCGTCGCCGACCGGTCTGGCTAGAGCTACGGACCAGACGTGCTCTCTGCTGGTCACGACTTGGTACAGGTGCCAGCACCGATTCATTCGGCTGCGGGAGACTGCAGCCATGAGCCAATGCGCCGGGGTCACGCGGCAGCGACGGTCCTGCAGAAACGTGGCGGGGCCAAACGGATTCTGCCATCTGCACGGTGGGGGACGCGGCATCCCTGTTCCTCGGCTACGTAGAACTCGACCCAGGCCAGTGCGGCCGTTTGCTCATCTCGGCCGCCAAAGACGTCGTAGCTGGTGGTGGAAGCTGCGTTGGTTCGTGGTCAGCCGGTTCGAGCGCTTGGGACGCACTGGCTAACTAACAGGCGCCCGTGGGCCACCTCCGAGAGCAAGCGTCATCACAGCAGTGAGCGCCCTCCCGGGCCGTGGTGGGGTCATGTAAGGGCGCTCAGTGGGGAACAACGTTGACAACTGGTGGCTGCGCAACTGCAGGTGAGGGCGGCCGGGCGTCAGTTGTGGCTGCATAGGGCTCTGCCCTCACTGTCAGCAACCGATGGGTATGACCGCTCGCCGCCATGCAGGAACAGGCTAGTCGCAGAACCCCCACGCCGAGGCTCCTTGCGCTGGCATGCTGGCAGGTCCGAGTATCGGACCGCGGCCCCAGGGAGACACGTGATCGTCAAACGGAGCATCGTCGGAGAAGAGCCTGACGAGTACGACGAGTTAGAACATCACCTGACTCAGAAACTCAACACCCCGCTCGACTGGCCGGAAGATAGCCACCTCACCGTGCGCAATGTCGCCAGGATCGCCGATGCCGTTACCTGCGACACCGCCTACAGTCGCGCTGCCAACGGTCACTTGATCGACCTGTTCGCCGCCCTCCCACTGCCGGGAACTGCAGAAGGTCAAGACTTCTGGAAGCGCATCAGAGACGCGGGGGGCCAAGCCGCCTGGAACATCATCCCGGCCAACATGGGCGGCCCCTTCTTCGACCGGATTCGTGATGGCAACGAAGGTGGCATCGCCTCCCGAGTCCTGTACTTTCTCAAGGAGCTGTCGCCATCCCAGCGCAACGATGTAGCCGAGGTCATCGGCTCAGCCCTTGAGACCGACACCATTGGTGTGAGTGGCCGCTACGGGGGCGAGCTATGGCTACGAGACGCAGAGATGAGCGCATGGCGCGTGGCGCTGGCTGGTAGGCGGGAGTTCGAGACGTCCCAGGACCGCAAGCGATTCTTCGAAGCATGGCGCAACGCCTGAACACCCGACGTACCCCCGACGGCCGAAATGATCACAGCTGACCGACCCTGGGAGAGATACGGGTCGAGATCAGGAACGTGCCAGTCGCGTGCCAGGTAGGGCGGAGAACAGCAGTCAACAGCGGTGCCAGGGAGAGCCTCAGGTTTCGCCCTGGCACCGGTTCAAGCTGGTCACGAGCCAGATAGGGCGCGGAAGATCGGTGATTCCCAGGCTCAGAGCCCAGCTGAAAGTTGCCGGCTCCCTCGCATTGGGCTGGTCAGAAATCCCCCAACACCCCCGCCCTCGATTGTCAGGCGGGCGGAAGTCTGCGGAGTCCCATTTTCGTATGCACTGAAGAAGCTGGAGTGTTCTGAGCTCGCGCCGCCAAATCCTCCAAGTGAATCATCGTGTAGTTGCCTTGTCTCGCGCGCTCACTGTAGACGTAGGGCGCAAGTATCTCCCACGTCCTGGTGATCAAAACGGCATACGAGCCAAGGATTATCCTTTCGTCTACTACCCCGTGGGCTACAAGCTTTCCCGCATCATCAAGAAAGAGTGCTACTCGCCGTATGTGCGCCTTCGGTTCGGCTGGCAGCGAGAGGTAGCCACCACTGGGGGGATATTGACCTTCGAACTCTGACAGAAGATATTCGATAGAGCGCGAGAATTCCGGGGTCCGAGTATCCTTGAACATTTCTACAATGATCGGCAGAACGTTGGAATTATGCGCCAGCCTTAACTGTCTGCGCGCTACGAGTATCGATGTAATAAGCGCAGTGATCGACACGACGAGCACCAGCACGTTCAGCGCGAGAGAGCCTTCCATGATCCGAGGTTAGTGAACGCAGCAGTGGCTCGCCGGCCGCATGGCCCGGTTCATCTCTTCTACGTACGAGCTCTTACGCATTGGTGACCGCACGGCCTGATACTCCGGCGACAAACACGCCAGATCCGTGCCAGATCGAGCGATAAGCCGTGGTCAGCCAGGACTCTTGGCGGTCCAGGCACCTGGCGACACACTCGACGATGCCGCCTCGCTCCGCATCTCCAACATCGCAACCACCGAACGTGGCTGGCTCCTTGGCCTATTCGTGGCCCAAACCCTCTGCATCGCTGCGCTAAAGCTCCCCGACCAGCTGAAACGCGTAAGACGCACGGGGCCTCCCGAGTCGTGTGCTCCACTGCGCTCCCGTTCGCGCCTTCCCGGCTTGCATGGCGGGCGGGACGATACCGGTGTCCTTATGGCTGCTCAGGGAGGGGTGGTGGGGGAGTGACTCAGCCGAGGTGCGGCGCTCCGAAGAAGAAGGGGGGCCGGTGCACGAGGCCGGCCGACGTGGGCTCCGGCCAGTGCTTCCAGCATCAGGGGGCTTGGACGGCCCGGGCTCGTGTGCAGCGCAAGAAGAAGGAAGCCGCGGCGAAGATGCAGGAGCTTCGGAAGAGGAAGTGGTCCTGGTGGTGACCGGCTTCTGACATCCACGGCTGACATCAACATGGGTGAACGACAGTGATTCCCAGCGGTCGAGCAGGACTAGTGCGTCCTGGGCTTGGCCGGTGAGGGTCGGGCGTCGGGCGAGCTTACAAAGCAGCTGTCGCAGACCGCAGGACGGCAGGGCTCGCGGCCTATTCGTGGACCGGCGGGGCATGGTAGAGATCTTCTAGGCTCTTGACCTGCTGAAACACGTGAGACGCACGGGGCCTCCGGAGCCGTGTGCACCCAGCGGCATCATCCGTGCGGAGGGGGCGTCACCGCGGCGGGTACACCGACGCGGCAATCAGCGTCTGTGTCGGAACGTGCTGACCGGCCTGCAGGCGTAGCAGTAGGTCGACAGCAGCATCCGCGATACGGCGGGGATCCTGCACGATGGTCGCGCGGAACGGTGTAGCGCCTGACTTGATCGCCGCTCGCGCGTCCGGCGTGCCGTCTACGCCGACGATGAACAACCCGGGGTGCTGGTGGCCCTGCGCCTCGTACCCCTGTACCGCGTCCACTGCACCCAGGGCCATTTCGTCGTTAGTGCAGTAGATAACGTCCAGAGACTCCCCGCGCCGGTGAAGGTAGCGCAGACGCTGGTCGACAATGTCGCGAGCGCTCTCCCGAGAGAAGCCCCCCTGAACGTTAATGTCCAGTCGGGACGGCGGCATGATTTCGCCGATCTTGGTCATGAAAGCGACCTGCCGCCCGACCTGTGCATCACCGGCCACGACGAAAATTGAGGGGCGATCCTTCCCGGCTTCCCGTAATTCCTGCGCGACCCACTGCGCTGCACGTGCACCGATTTCATCTGCATCACACCCAACGAACACGGTGTTGGGAGGGTAGTCCTGCACTTGCGCGAAGGGTCGGATGTCCACGAATACGACTGGCAGACGGGTGGTGGTACCGGCATCAGCCAGCTCTTGCCGGATGGCCTCCGGGCTGGAGCAGACGATGATGCCACCAAGAAACGACCGCCTCTTCTTCCGGATGCCGCTTAGCTCCCGCACTTGGCTCTGGCCGCTGTAATCGGGTCGTAGAAGCTTGACGATGAGGTCGATGCCGTGCTGGTCAAGAGAACGAACTGTCGAGTCCAGCAGCCCGGCAAGCCAGCGGGTCTGCTCAAACGCTGATATCAGGATGAAGACTTGAGGGCCGGACCGCGTGAGGCGCCGGGACATTAGGAATGCGGCCGGAAAGGACATCGAGGCGATGACAGCGAACAGCCAGGCGGGGACAGAGGCGCTGGCACATGAGCGGGCCAGCGCCGCGACCGCGCTTCCGCCAGCAGCCAGAATGATGCCGCTCGCCAACGAGATCCCCAGGTCGGAAAGCATCTCCCGTCGTAAACCTCGTCTCTCGCTCAAGCGCAAGTCCTCCCGTTTTGGCACCCTGTGCCTGCGATCAGTTTCAGGCACGGACGTGCCGCCCGTTTTCTGGGTAGTACCGCACATTCGGTTCGGCCGATGAAGGGCGCACACAGGGAGCACAGAGGGTGCGGAGGCGGCATACTTGATCAATCAGGTGCGTAGTAGTTGCAAGCCTCCCTCCTGAGAGCTACGCAACACGAGGGCCCCGCAGCCCAGGTGATGTGCCGCAGCGGAGCACAACGGACGATAGGCACCCCAGGCGCCACACCGGAGCCTGATGACCCTGCTGACCGATCTCCAAGAAGCGTCTTGCGGGCGAAGCCGTAGCCCGTGCGCGGCGTGGTCGAGCTGGTTGCACCGGTCATGGACCACAGACCTGCTGACCGCGTGAGACGCACGGGACCTTCCGAGCCATGTGTGCCGAAGCGGCCCCGGACTGGGTCTGGGGCCGCTCCGTTGATTCGTGCGAGCTCTTGCTAGCTGGGGTGCTCCGGCGGTCCTTCGTGGCCGGAGTGGGCTGGGTGCAGGAGGCGGTCGCCGCGGCTGGTGGCTACGCGGACCGCGTCTCGAAGCGCGGCGGTCAGGCCCGTTGCCAGGAGGCGGAGTTCCTCCGGATCCGAGTCCACGTCGGCGAGTACTTCGTCTGCGTGGGCCAGGAGCTCGGATCCCAATCCGAGTTGGATCTCTTCGGTGTCGTCGGCCAGGCGGGACAGGTAGCCGGCGGTGTCGTCTGTGCTCAGGTAGCAGGGCTTGTCTTCGGGGCCCGACCATGGGAGGAGACGCAGTTTGTTGCCGGGGGTCATTTCTTCGAGCTCCTCTCCTCGGTCATGAGGCGCGTGGTGAAGAGGGCGTCTGCTCGGTCGCCGGGGAGAACCAGGAGGGCCGCTTCGACCACGCGGCCGGTGGTGTCGGTCGCCACTCGTGTGAGCGAGATGACTGCCAGAGATGTGCTGATTCGGAGGGCGGTTGCTTCCTCTTGGGTTGGCAAGCGGGCGGTAATCCGCTCTTGGACTTCGGCCAGTGGTGGGCGCAGGTCTGCCAGGCTCACTGCTATCTGCTCCGGCAAGAAGGAGGCGGCCGGCGAGCCGGTCGGCGCCAGGTCGCGGGGGACGTAGATGTGGGCCAGGCTGTGGGGCGTCTTCCCTTCGTGGGTGGTGAAGAGGACTTCGGTTAGCGGGGTCCGGGGTGGCACGTTCAGCAGGGTGGTCAGGTGAGTGGGCGCCTCGATGTTCGTGGTGCGGGCGGTCATGCGTAAGGGTGCGGAGAAGGCGGTCCAGGCGGTCGGCGCGACTGCCCCACCGATGTACGTGATCCTGCGGAGCGGGTGGCGGACGAAGTTGCCGCGGCCGTGGATCTTTTCGACCAGGCCTTCGCCCTGGAGGAGCGCGAGGGCGCTTCGCAGGGTTGGCGTGCTGACCGTGTAGCGGGTGGCGAGTTGGGCCTCCGAGGGGAGGCGTTCGCCGGCCTTGAGGTGGCCTGTTGTGATCTGGTGACGGAGGTCGTCGGCGATGGCTTGACGGCGGGAGGGCACGGGACGGGTCACCACTTCCTCATCATCCGGAGGGCGATGAGGCGGCTTCGGGCGTGCATCGTCAGTACCTCGCCCGACTCGAAGAACAGCCGTTTGGCGCCGGCGAGCAGTTGGACGAGGTCGGTCACGCGGCACGGCTGGCCGCCGATCTGGATGACGTCGCCGCGGCGCACGCTGATCGAAGTGATCTCGATGTTGGCGGCGAGGGCGCCGCTGGGAGCCCAACCGCTCATTGGTTCACCTGCCGCGGGGCCAGTACGACGCCCGGGGTGTGGCAGGGGCAGTCGCAGGTCTCGTAGATCACGGGGACGCCTACGGGCGCGGTGGTGGGGGACGAATCGGCGCACTCGGGGTGCGTGCCGATCGCGCACGAGCTCGATCGGTAGGTGGTCCTCGTCGGCGTCGCGAGTGGGGGTGAGGGGAGGTGCCGCCCACTGGTGCGGGCGGTGGTGGGGCCCGTACGGTTGTGCACGCTGATCAGCTCCTATCGCTGATGGCCAGGTCCCCGGACGTCGTCCGTCGCGGGGACCGCTTCGTTTACGGCGGCCCAGAGGGTGCGGCCGGTCAAGCTGCTGGCGAGGAGGCCGAATCGGTCGGCCTCCGCCACCACGTCCAGGACCTCCCGCCACGATTCGGCGGGCAGCGCTTCCGGCACCTCCACTTCGATCGACGTGTACGTGGTGTGCGGCTCCACACGCGCGGCCAGCCCGAGGGCCGACAACCGGGCGGCGAGGTCCTCGGCCCTTGCTTCCGAAGCGGGCACAAAGGCCTCCGTCGCCGATTGAACACGTTGAGTGAAGCTAGTTAACTAGATTAGAGCTAGTGGACTAGATTTTCCACATGCCCGAGCAGCCGCCTTATCTCCGCATCGCCGATGTCCTGCGGCAGCGGATCGCGGAGCACGTGTGGACGGCCGGAGATCGGCTCCCTTCGCGTGCTCAGATCGCCGAGGAGTGTGGCGTAGGCGAGAACGTGGTGCGCAGGGCGCAGGAGTTGCTGATCTCCCAGGGAGTGCTGGAGGGGCGCGCGGGGTCGGGCACGTACGTTGCCGAGCCTCGTCGGCGCGTACGGGTCGTTCGGTCCTCGGCGCGTGAGCAGCCCGGCGGTTCGCCGTTCCGGGCGGACATGCAGGCCGTGGGCAGGCAGGGCAACTGGGAGAGCCGGACCGAAGCGAAGGTGCCGGCATCGGCGGAGATCGCGGCACGGCTCGGGATCGCCGAGGGAGACCTCTGCGTGCGTACGGTCTATGAGTTCCTCGCCGATGGGCGGCCGGTGCAGTTGTCCACGAGTTGGGAGCCGTACGAACTCACCGCGGGCACGCTCGTCGTCCTGCCGGAGGGTGGGCCGCATGCCGGCGTTGGAGTCGTGAACCGGATGGCCGAGATCGGGATCACGGTCAGCCACGCCGTCGAGCAGCCGGAGCCGCGGCAGGCCAGCGCCGAGGAGGCATCGCTCCTCGGGATCCAGAAGGCCGCTCTGGTCACGCATATCCGGCGGACGTACTACAGCGACCAAGGGCAGCCCGTGGAGACGGCCGACATCGTGGTGCCTGTCGCGCTGTGCGAGATCGTCTACGAGATCCCTATCGTTCGCTAGCGCGCCTATCGGCCCCAGGTCGGAACCGGCGTGCCGGGCGGAGGTCCTGGGCGGCCAGAACGGCCCACAGCGTCCTCCAGCCCCACTCACGGGACTCTGAGCGGCCGGTATGACTGTCGCTAACGGTCTCGCTAGAGCTACGGATCAGGTGTTGCTGCCGGCGTCCAGTTCTGCCTTTCGTCGGCGCGAGTAGCCCTGAAGGTCCTGCTTGATTGCCATGACCTCCTCGACCGGGATGAGGATGGGCTCGCAGTGCTGGGCGTCGCACGAGCGGGGATACGTGCCGTCAATGAGTGACACGCCACTGAGGACGACCCAGCCGTCGTCGTCGATCTCCGTGCAGAGCACCGGGTGGAAGAAGCAGTCCTCGTAGATGTCCCCTACCCGGATCCCGGCCGGGTTTCGCGGGTCGATGTCCTTGGTCATGGCCCTCAACCTGCCACACACACAGGTGGACGAAGGTTGGGAAGGGGGGTGGGGTCGGAACTACACGAGGTCGCGGAGCCTGCAGGCTCGGCGCACTCTTCTGAGCCACCCCCCATGGCCGCGTCGTACCGTCGTGCGGTGCCAGGCCGGCCCAACGTCGGGAAGGCTAGTCCGGGGCACTGACAGTGGGCCGTGTCCCCCGCGTGCCCGAGCGGGAGGGGTCCGGCGGGGAGTGTCAGGGAGAGGCGGGGAGGCTGGCGGTAAGGTGCAGGTCAGAGACTTGGCCGGTGAGCGGGTAAGTGCGTACGCGATCTTCCAAACTAGCTACGCGGGTTCGATTCCCGTCACCCGCTCTGAAGACGGAAGGGCCAGGTCAGAGGATGTTTCCTCGGCCTGGCCCTCCGTCGTTTCCGGGGCATGCAGGCCGCGAACCCAGGGGTGGCAGAACGTGAGCGGGAGAAGCATCGGGGTCGCGTGTGCGGCTGCCGCGGGGGTCGCTGTGCTCGCGGGCGTCCTCGCCGTCGGCGGGGCCCTCCTGGCGCCGGACGAGGAGAGCGACGGGGGTGGGTGGATACGGGAGCCCGCGGGCGCGGAGGTCCCGGCGCGGGCCGGGGGCGACCCCTCGCGCGACGCGGTCGCGGCCGAACTCGCCGCCGCCGCCACGGCGGCCGGGCTCACCCCGGGTGCCGCGTCCCCCGCCGAGGAGGGGGAACTCGCCGACTGCATCGCGGACTGGATCGGCGACGGCCCCGCCGACGACGGCCGGCTCGCGGCCCTCGAAACCGCCCTGGAGGAACGCGGCTGGCAGGTGACGGGCCGCCAGGGCGAGCCCGCTCCGGCGGTGTCCCTGACCAGCGGCTCCTGGCGGCTGCGGTTCACCAACGGCGGTCTCGTCGACACCCTTTCCCTGGTGGCCACCCGCTCCGGCCGGACCTGCGACGAGGCGTTCCGCCGGGCCAGGGAGACCCGGGGCCCGCTGGGCTGACCACACCCCGCCGGCACCGCATGCGGCGGCCGGTGCGGGGCCCGGGCCGTTCAGAGCTTGATGTTCGCGATCATCGTCGCGAGGGAGTTGAGGAAACGGTTCACGTCGTCCGCGATGGAGCTGGACGCCAGGAAGAAACCGAAGAGGGCCGCGACGATGGCGGGGCCCGTCTTGATGTGGTTGCCGCGGATCAGCACCACCAGGATGACCCCCAACAGAACCACCACTGACAGCGAAATGGCCACTACTGATCACACCTTCGGTCGTCCCCTGGTCGGCCCGGGGCGCACGGCCAGGCACACCCCCACATGGACCATCCTCCCACCAACGGGCCCCGGCTATCCGTCCGGTGACGAATCGCCGCCGTTACGTTTCCGCCAACCACATGTGCGCCCGGCATGTTTCGGGCCCGGGGCCCGGTCACGGAGCGGTGAGGCCCAGCAGGGAACGGACATACGCATACTTCGCGGACAGCCGCTCGCGGGTGGGGCCGTCCAGTACGGAGAGGCGTACGGGGTCGGCGTTGTGCGCGAGGTCGGCCTCCTTGACGAGGAGGGCGCCGGGGGTGGCGAGGATGCGGGCCGTGTACTGCTCGACCGGTTCGCCGGGGCGCTTGGTGACCGCGAGGACCATGTCCTTCACCGACTGCGGGAGGGCGGCGGAATCCAGCCAGGTGAGGCTGAGGGCCTCGTCCTCGATGGAGTCGTGGAGCCAGGCCGCCGCCTGCTGTTCGGGGGTGCCGCCGCGCAGACGGACGCCTTCGGCGACGGCCGCGAGGTGCTCGGCGTAGGGCCGGCCCGCCTTGTCGGTCTGGCCTTCGTGCGCGGTGCGCGCGAGAGCCTCCACCTCGATGAGGGTCAGGGGGTTGTCCGTCATGCGATCTCCCTTGCCGCCGCGCCGAGGGCCTGCGCGGCCCGGCGTGCATCCGTTTCCGTCGTACGCCAGTTGGAGAACGCCGCGCGCAGGGCCGCGGTTCCCCCGTACACCGTCGGAGTGACGAAGACCTCGGCGGCCGCCGCCTCGCGCAGGGCGGTCAGCCGGGCCGGGGTGGGGTCGGCGGCGAGGGTGAAGCAGACGACGTTGAGGCGGACCGGGGAGAGGAGGGTGAAGGCAGGGTCCTCCTCCAGTGCGGCGCCCAGCGCGCGGGCGCAGGCGATGTCGCGTTCGACGATCTCCCGGTGGCCTTCGCGGCCGTACGCGCGGAGGGTGAACCAGGCGGCGAGGGCGCGCAGCCGGTGGGAGTTCTCGGGGGTGAGGTGGACGAGGTCGGGGTGGTCGCCGAGGGGGCCGAGGTAGGCGGCGGAGTTCTGGAAGACGCGGGCCTGCAGATCGGGCCGGCGGGTGAACTGGACGGCGCTGTCGTAGGGGACGTTGAGCCACTTGTGCAGGTCGACGCAGACGGAGTCGGAGGCGTCGAGTCCGGCGGCGAGGTGGGCGTGGTCCGGGGAGAGGGCGGCGAATGCGCCGAAGGCGGCGTCGGTGTGCAGCCAGAAGTCGTGCCGGTCGCGGAGGGCGGCGAGAGCGGGGAGGTCGTCGAAGTCGACGGTGTTGACGGTGCCCGCGTTGGCGACGACGACGGCCGGGCCGGGGGTGTCGGCGAGGGCGCGGTCCAGGGCGGCCGGGTCCACGGCCTCGCGGCCGGGCAGGGTCGGGACCGGGACGAGGGAGCCCCGGCCCAGGCCGAGGACCGAGAGGGCCTTGCCGATCGAGGAGTGCGGGGCGCCGGACAGGACGCGGACCCGGCCGAGGGCGGCGACGCCGTCCTCGGCCGGGGAGACGCCGAGGCGTTCGCCGAGCCATTCGCGGGCGATGGCGAGGCCGGTGGTGTTGGACATGGTGGCGCCGGAGACGAAGGTGCCGGAGTGGGCGGCGGAGAGGCCGAAGAGGTCGCGGAGCCAGCCGGTGGTCTCGCGTTCGAGGTCCTGGCCGGCGCCGTCGAGGGCGGAGTTGGAGTTCTGGTCGTGGGCGGCGGTGAGCCAGTCCCCGGCGAGGGCGGCGGGGGTGGCTCCGCCGGTGACGAAGCCGAGGTAACGGGGGCCCGCGGAGGCCGACAGCCGCGGCTCCCAGCGCGCGCGGAAGGCGGCGAGGGCCGCGTGCGCGCCCGTGCCGTGCTCGGGGAGCGGTTCGGGGTCGAGGGGTTTGCCGGCGGGCGGCAGGACGGCGCGCTCGTCCAACGTGGCGAGCGCGTCGGCGGCGGCGCGGCGGGTGGCGTCGAGCAGGTCGGGGAGCCGGGCGAGGTCGGCGGCGAGCGTGCGGTCCATGGTGGCACGGTAGGCGGGCCGCGCCCTGCCGGGGCGGGCCAATCCGCACGAATTGGCCGGTGCGTCGGCACCGCCGGACCGGACGGACCGCGAGGGGCGGCCCGCACCGAGGACCCTGCCGGCCGGACAGACCGCGCGGATTGGCCCGCGCGACGGCACCGCCGGACCGGACGGACTGCGAGGGGCGGCCCACGCGGAGGGCCCTCCCGGCCGGACGCACCGCGCCCGTTGGCCGCGTGACGGCACCACCAGACCGGACCGGCCGCGAGAGGCAGCCACACGGAGGACCCCTCCCGGCCGCACACACACCGCGCGCATCGGCCCGCGCGACGGCACCGCCGGACCGGACGGACCGCGAGGAGCAGCCCACACGCAGGACCCTCCCGGCCGGACAGACCGCGCGAATCGGCCGGTGTGTCGGCGCCGCCGGACCGGACGGACCGGGAGGAGCAGCCCGCGCGGAGGACCCTCCCGGCCGCACACACCACGCGAGCCGGCCCGCGCGACGGCGCCGCCGGGCCGGACGGGCCGGGAGGGGCGGGCCGCATCGAGGACCCTGCCGGCCGGACAGACCGTGCGGATTGGCCGGTGTGTCGGCGCTGCCGGGTCGGACGGGCCGGGAGGGGTGGCCTGCACGGAGGGTTCGCCGGTGCGGCGTGCGGGGGTGGGGCGGTGTCGGCCGGGTGGGCCGCTCCCGTCGCCGGTGGCGGTGCGCGGCGTCGTAGGCTCGGCGGATGATCGCGAAGCGGTGGTTGAGTGGCGTTGTCGTCGCGGGCGTGCTGGCGGGGGTGGCGGGGTGCAGTACGCCGCCGGCGCCCCGGGCCGCGCCGGGGCCGACCCTCGGGCCGCAGGTCAGGCCCACTCAGCCGGGCGCCGGGGCGGGGCCGAACCGGAACTCGCCCGCCCCGGAGGCGACGCCTGCCGAGAAGTGCCCCGAGGGCGGGGTCCGGCTCGTCGAGACGGGCGGGGACGCGGCGATGGGGCTGCGGGTGGAGGGGTTCCGGCTGGTCAACTGCGGTACGGAGCCCTACGTGCTGGAGGGCTACCCGGAGGTGTCGCTGCGGGACGACCGCAACGATCCGCTGGAGGTCACGGTGGAGCACGGCGCGGCGGGGATCACCACGGGCGTGCCGAACATCGACGCGGCCCCGCAGCGGGTGACGCTGGCGCCGGGACAGGCCGCGTCGTGGTCCGTGGTGTGGCGCAACCTCGTCACCGATGCGACGGTGGCGGCCGCGACGGTGCCGGTCCTGGAGATCGCGCCCCGCCCCGGAGCGCCCCGGCTGTGGCTGCGGCTGGCCCGCCCGTTCGACCTGGGGAACACCGGGAAGCTGGGAATCGGCCCGTGGACGGCGGTGGCGGGCCGGTGATCGTCTGGCTCAACGGCCCCTTCGGGGGCGGCAAGACGCAGACGGCGTACGAGATGCACCGGCGGCTGCCGGGCAGCGTCGTGTGCGATCCCGAGCACGTCGGGTTCGGGCTGCACCGGATGCTGCCGGCGGCGCTGCGGGGCGATTTCCAGGACCTGACGGCCTGGCGCCAGGGGGTGTTTGAGGTGCTGGACCTCGCGGCGCGGCGGCATCCGGGCGTGGTGCTGGTGCCGATGACGGTCACCGAGCCGGCGTATTTCGCGCAGACCGTGGGGCGGCTGCGCGAACACGGGCACGACGTACGGCATTTCGCGCTGCTGGCGCAGCGGGAGACGGTGCTGCGGCGGCTGCGCGAGCGCGGGCTGGGCCGCGGGCTGAAGCGGGAGAGCTTCGCGGTGTCCCGGCTGGACGGGTGCCTGGAGGCACTGCGCGCGCCCGAGTTCGCGCAGCACCTGGCCACCGACCGGCTGACCGTGTCCGAGGTCGCCGACCGGGTGGCCGCCTCCGCGGGGCTGGACCTGGCCCCGGACACGGACGGCCCGCTGCGGGGCCGGATCCGGCGCGCGCTGATCGGCGTACGGCACATCCGCTTCGACTAGGCCGTCAGGCGGCCACCGGGGTGCGGCGGCTGGTGAGTGCGGTCATCCGGGCGGCGATGGTCGGGGCGGGGCTGCGCGGGAGCCGGTCCGCGATCAGGCCGTCGGCGAGGAAGAGCACCTGGTCGGCGTGGGCGGCGGCGGCCGGGTCGTGGGTGACCATGACGACGGTGGCGCCCATCGCGTCGACGGCGTCGCGCAGGAGTCCGAGCACCTCGGCGGCCGTGGTGGTGTCGAGGGCGCCGGTGGGTTCGTCGGCGAAGACCACGTCGGGCCGGGTGACCAGGGCCCGGGCGATGGCCACGCGCTGCTGCTGGCCGCCGGACAGTTCGGCGGGGCGCCGGCCGCCCCTGCCCTCCAGGCCGACGCGGGCGAGCAGGTCGGCGGCGCGGGCCCGGCCCTGGTGCGCGGACCGGCCGCCGGCGAGCCTCATCGGGAGCAGCACGTTCTGCTCGACGGTCAGCGAGGGCAGCAGGTTGAAGGCCTGGAAGACGAAGCCGAGGCGGCTGCGGCGGAGCTCGGTGAGCTCGTTCTCGTTCATGCCGGTGATCTCGGTGCCGCCGAGGCGGACGGAGCCCTCGGTGGGCAGGTCGAGTCCGGCGGCGCACTGCAGGAAGGTGGACTTGCCGGAGCCGGAGGGGCCCATCACGGCGGTGAAGCTGCCGCGCGGCAGGCTGAGGTCGATCCCGCGCAGGGCGTGCACGGTGGCGGCGCCGCGCCCGTGGGAGCGCCGTACGCCGCGCAGTTCCACGGCCGGTTCGCCGTGGGGCGGCCGCGCCGCCGGAGTGTCCTCGTGCCGCCGCCCGCTCCGCCGGAGCCCCATGGTGTGCCGCCTTTCGCCGTCGCCTCGATCGTGGTTGCGACGCTACGGATCACGGTGGGCGCCCGGCCATGGAGCGGCCCGGCGCAGCGGGGGTGGGGCCAGCCCCACCCCGGTCAGGCGGAGCGGCGGATGAGCAGGAGGGCGCGGTCGTCGTTGACGTCCTTGGCGACCTTTTCGATGAGGTGCCAGGCGGCGCCGTCCCAGCCGGAGGCGACGTAGCGGTCGGCCTCGCCGGTGAGGCGGTCGATGCCCTCGCTGATCTCGCGGTCGGAGGTCTCGACGAGGCCGTCGGTGAAGAGCATCAGGACGTCGCCGGGGCGGAGGTTCCCGCGGGCGGGGATGAATTCGGCGCCGTCGTAGACGCCGAGCAGCGGGCCCTCGCCGGACTTCTCCTGCCAGCGGCCGGTGCCGGCGGAGAGCTGGAGGGCGGGGAGGTGGCCGGCCGAGAGGAGTTCGTAGTCGCCGCTCTCCAGGTCCAGGACGAGGTGGATGGAGGTGGCGAAGCCCTCGTCCCAGTCCTGGCGGAGCAGGTAGCCGTTGGCGGCGGGCAGGAATCCGTGCGGGGGCAGGGCGCCGAGGAGTCCGCCGAAGGCTCCGGACAGCAGCAGGGCCCGGGAGCCCGCCTCCATACCCTTGCCGGAGACGTCGGTCAGGACGATCTCCAGGGTGCGGCCGCCGTTGGTGCGGGCCGCGACGACGAAGTCGCCGGAGAAGGACTGGCCGCCGGCCGGGCGCAGGGCCATCTCGCGGTGCCAGCCGCGCGGCAGGCCGGGCAGTTTGCTCTGGACGCGGATCCGCTCGCGCAGGTCGAAGAGCATGGTGCCGCCGCGCCGCCAGGGCACGCCGACGCGGCTGCGGAACTGGGCGATGACCAGTCCGAAGAACCCGCAGGCGGCGACGACGAGGACGGTTCCGGGGGTGACGCGTGCCGGGCCCTGGGTATAGGGGCCGAGCACGACGGCCTCGACGATCAGTGCGGCCGCGGAGGCGGCGTACAGGCCGAGCAGGCTGGCGGGGCGCAGCAGCAGCCCGCCGGCCACGATCGGCAGGACGAGCGCCGAGGGCGAGAACCAGACCGGCAGCATCATCGTGCCGCAGGCGATGGCGGGGACGGTCAGGAGCAGCCCGGCGAAGGCGAGCCAGTCGGAGGCGTCGCCGCGGAAGTAGTCGACCGCGGATTTGCGCAGGGCGGTGCGGCCCCGGTGCGACAGCATGCGCATCCGGGCCATGAGGGTCTCCACGCGTGCTCCGGCCATTGCTTCGGGACCCTATCCATCCTGGCTGTGGATCCGCAGGGGTACCCCCGGACCGGGGGCCTCCGGGCGCCCGAAAACGCTGCGACTGGGGCGGAATGCCCTGATAGGGATGGCCGCATGGCTCTTGAGATGCGCGTATTGCAGGCTGATGGGTGGGATGTCTGGTACGAGCACCTGGAACTGGCGTTCGGTGGTGTGCCCGGCTCCCCCCGAGGAGCGGGAACTCGACAAGTCGCCGACGGAGGCGGACCGCTCCGGCCTAGCGCTGCTGGCAGGCCGGGCACCAGAAGAGGTTGCGGGCGGCGAGATCGGCGGTGCGGATCTCGCCCCCGCAGATGTGGCAGGGCAGGTTCGCCCTGCGGTAGACGTACACCTCGCCGCCGTGGTCGTCCACCCGCGGCGGCCGGCCCATCGCCTCGGGCAGGTGCTCGTCGCGGACGGTGTCGATGCGGTTGTTGCGCACGCCCTCGCGCATGAGGGCGGCCAGGTCCGCCCACATGGCGTCCCATTCGGCGCGGGTGAGGTCCTTGCCCGCGCGGTACGGGTCGATGCCGTGGCGGAAGAGGACCTCGGCGCGGTAGACGTTGCCGATGCCGGCGACGATCTTCTGGTCCATCAGCAGGGCGGCGACGGTGGTGCGGGACCGGGAGATCCGCTTCCAGGCCCGGTCGGGGTCGTCGTCCGGCCGCAGCGGGTCGGGGCCGAGCCGTTCGTGTATCGCCTTCTTCTCGCCCTCGCCGATCAGCGCGCAGGCGGTGGGTCCGCGCAGGTCGGCGTAGTGCTCCTCGTTCAGCAGGCGCAGCCGGACCGTGTCGGTGGCGGGCGGCGCCGGGGCGGGGCCGAAGCCGAGCTTGCCGAAGAGTCCGAGGTGGATGTGGATCCAGGCGTCGCCGAGTTCGAGGAAGAGGTGCTTGCCGTGCGCCTCCGCACTCTCCAGTGCGCGCCCGTCGAGCAGGGCCGCGCTCTCGGCGAAGCGGCCCTGGGGGCTGCTCACGCGGACCGGGCGGGCGGCGAACCGCTCGGTGTGGTCCTGGGCGAGGCGGTGGATCGTATGCCCCTCGGGCACGGCGGACTCCTGGGAAGAATGAAAACGGCCGTGCCACCCCCGAGGGAGCGGCACGGCCGGAAGCGGGATCAGCCCTGCGGGTGGTGGGCCGGGATCGGGGGGAGCTCGCCGGTCTGCTCGTAGGCGGAGAGCATGTCGATGCGGCGGGTGTGCCGCTCCGCGCCGGAGTACGGGGTCTTCAGGAAGGCGTCGATGAAGCTGACGACCTCGTCCTGGGTGTGCATGCGGCCGCCGACGGAGATGACGTTGGCGTTGTTGTGCTCGCGGCCCAGCTCGGCGGTCTGGACGCTCCACGCGAGGATGGCGCGGATGCCCTTGACCTTGTTGGCGGCGATCTGCTCGCCGTTGCCGGAGCCGCCGATCACGATGCCGAGGCTGCCCGCGTCCGCGGCGGTCTTCTCCGCCGCGCGGAGGCAGAACGGCGGGTAGTCGTCCACCTCGTCGTAGATGTGGGGCCCGCAGTCGACGGGCTCGTGGCCGTTGTTCTTGAGCCAGTCCACCAGGTGGTTCTTGAGCTCAAAGCCGGCATGGTCGGATCCGAGGTACACGCGCATGGGACGAGTGTGGCACGAAGGGGCCCGGCGGCCCGCAGGGGGTGTCGCGTAAGTCACTTCTAAAGCTCAAGTAAACCCAAAGAGCGCAGATGGGACACGGCGGGACCTTGGTCCGGGACGTTCACCCAAAGGCAACGATCCGGATTGAGGTCTTCCGTCCTGCGTTCATCTCAGGTTTGAATGCCGGGGCTCGCAACCCGAGAAACCTAAGGATCCGTCCATGAGCTCCACGACGACCCTCCAGAAGGAAGGCGACCCCACCGACAACCTCGGTGAGGGTCAGCCCTCCGACGGTCTGAAGGCCGGTCTCAAGAACCGCCACCTGTCCATGATCGCCATCGGCGGCGTCATCGGCGCCGGCCTCTTCGTCGGCTCCGGTGGCGGTATCGCCAAGGCCGGTCCCGCCATCCTGATCTCCTACGCGCTGGTCGGCGCGATGGTCGTCTTCGTGATGCGGATGCTGGGCGAGATGGCCGCAGCCAGCCCGAACTCGGGCTCCTTCTCCGCCTACGCCGACCGGGCGCTCGGCCGCTGGGCCGGCTTCTCCATCGGCTGGCTCTACTGGTTCTTCTGGGTCGTCGTGCTCGCGGTGGAGGCCACCGCTGGTGCAGCCATCTTGGAGAGCTGGATCCCGGCCGTCCCGCAGTGGGGCTGGGCGCTGATCGTGATGGCGGTGCTGACCGTCACCAACCTCGGCTCGGTCGCCTCCTACGGTGAGTTCGAGTTCTGGTTCGCGGGCATCAAGGTCGTCGCCATCGGCGCGTTCGTGATCGTCGGCATGCTGGCCGTCTTCGGCCTGCTGCCGGGCTCGGACAACCCGGGCGCGGGCTTCGCACACCTGACCGACGCGGGCGGCTTCTTCCCCAACGGCTACGGCGCGGTCCTCACCGGTGTGCTGATGGTCGTCTTCTCCTTCATGGGCAGCGAGATCGTCACCCTGGCGGCCGGCGAGTCGGAGAACCCCCGCAAGGCGGTCACCCAGGCCACCAACTCCGTCATCTGGCGGATCGGCGTCTTCTACCTGGGCTCGATCTTCATCGTGCTGACCCTGCTCCCGTGGAACGACAAGTCGATCACCGAGAAGGGCTCGTACGTCGCCGCCCTGGACTCGATCGGCATCGCGCACGCCGGCACGATCATGGAGGTCATCGTCCTGACCGCCGTGCTGTCCTGCCTGAACTCGGGCCTCTACACCGCTTCCCGCATGGCCTTCTCGCTCGGTGAGCGCGGCGACGCCCCCAAGGCGTTCGCCAAGGTCAACAAGAACGGTGTGCCGGTCGCCGCGATCCTGGGCTCCACGGTCTTCGGCTTCGTCGCCGTCTACTTCAACTACGCCTTCAAGGACACGGTCTTCAACTTCCTGCTGAACTCCTCGGGTGCCATCGCGCTCTTCGTCTGGCTGGTGATCTGCTTCACCCAGCTGAAGATGCGCGGGATCCTCGTCCGCGAGGCCCCGGAGAAGCTGACCGTGAAGATGTGGCTCTTCCCGTACCTGACCTGGGCCACCGCCGCTCTGATCATGTTCGTGATCGGCTACATGTTCGTGGACGACGCCAACCGCGAGGTGGTCACGCTGTCCACCCTGGTCGCCGGCGTGGTCGTGCTCGTCGGTGTGGTCCTGGACTTCCGCCGCAAGCGGGCCCTGCAGGGCTGATCGCACGTGCAGATACGCCGGAGCCCGGCCCGCCTTCGCAAGGCGGGCCGGGCTCCGGTGCGTATCAGGGGCCGTTCAGCCGCGGCTGCCGGCCAGCTTCCAGGCGGCCGGCAGCGCGCCCATGGCCAGGGCGGCCTTGAGGGCGTCGCCGATCAGGAAGGGGAGCATGCCCGCCGCGACGGCGGCGCTCAGGGACATTCCGGTGGCGGCCATCAGGTACGGCACGCCCACCGCGTAGATCACGGCCGAGCCCAGCACCATCAGGCCGGCCGTGCGCAGCACCGAGCGGTCGCCGCCGCGCCGCGCGAGGGCGCCGACGACGGTGGCGGCCAGCAGCATCCCGAGGACGTACCCGAAGGAGGCCCCGCCCGCACCGGAGGTCCCGCCCGCGAACCACGGCACACCGGCCATGCCGACGAGGGCGTACAGCGCCAGCGAGAGGAAGCCGCGGCGGGCGCCGAAGGCGGTGCCGACGAGCAGCGCGGCGAAGGTCTGGCCCGTCACGGGAACCGGGGAGCCGGGAACGGGGACCGATATCTGGGCGGCCAGTCCGGTGAGCGCCGCGCCGCCGACGACGAGCGCGATGTCGCGGACGCGGCTCGCGGGCAGCAGGTCGGCGAGGACGGCGCCGGGCCGGAGGGAGACGGAGGCAGTGCTCATCGGGGAACTCCACGGGGTGGGGGTGGCGGGACGATCACCGACGCTAGTGCGCGCTCCCCCGCCGCCCCAGCGCTGCCCGGAACAAAGCCCCCCTCCCCGCTTTGGTGGGGATACCACAAACCCCACACCCCACGCCCGAGCCGACGTGATCCTCGTCACGAGGAAGATCAGACAACACGTCCGTTTTGCACGGACGACCGCTGCTCAGCGAGACTGTAGGGTCCCGCCAATCCTGATGCGGAACCCCCACCGCCGCTGGGCCGAACGAGAGTACGAGCACCCTTCATGCGCGAGCGCCTGGAAGAAGCACCTCCCACGACGGGCGACCTGCCCGCGGAACCCCTGAGCCACAGCCTCAAGCAGCGCCACCTGACCATGCTGGGCCTGGGCGGCGTGATCGGCGCCGGGCTCTTCGTCGGCTCCGGAGCCGGCATCGGCATCGCCGGCCCCGCGATCATCTGCTCCTACCTGCTCGCGGGTGTCCTCGCGATGCTGGTGATGCGGGCGCTCGGCGAGATGTCGGCCGCGATGCCCGCCTCCGGCTCCTTCTCGGTCTACGCGGAGAAGGCGCTCGGCCGCTGGGCCGGCTTCTCGGCGGGCTGGCTGTACTGGTTCCTGCTGGTCGTGGTGCTGGCCGTGGAGGCCACCGGCGCGGCGAAGATCGCGAACGGCTGGGTGCCCTCGGTCGACCAGTGGGTCTGGGTGCTGCTCTTCATGGTGGTCTTCACCGTGAGCAACCTGGCCGCGGTGAAGAACTTCGGCGAGTTCGAGTTCTGGTTCGCCGCCCTCAAGGTCGGCGCGATCGTGCTCTTCCTGATCCTCGCCACCCTCGCGATCTTCGGCGTCCTCCCGGACACGGAGCCGGTCGGCATGGCCAACCTCACCGGCCACGGCGGCTTCTTCCCCGAGGGCTTCGGCGGAGTGGTCGCCGGCATGCTCGCCGTCATCTTCGCCTTCGGCGGCCTGGAGGTCGTCACCATCGCCGCCGCCGAGTCGGACGACCCGGCACGCTCGGTGTCCCGCGCGGTGCGCAGCGCGGTGTGGCGCATCCTCTTCTTCTACGTGGGCTCGATGGTGGTCATCGTGACCCTGCTGCCGTGGGACTCGCTGAAGCCGGGCGAGAGCCCCTACGTCGCGGTCCTCGACTCGATCGGCATCCCGGCGGCCGGTCAGATCATGAACATCGTGGTGTTCGTGGCCCTGCTGTCGGCGCTGAACGCGAACCTGTACGGGTCCTCGCGCATGGTGTTCTCGCTGGCCGAGCGCGGCGAGGCGCCGAAGTCGCTGCTGAAGGTCTCGGGCGGCGGCGTGCCGCGGCGCGCGGTGTTCGCGTCGGTGGCCTTCGGCTTCGTGTCGGTGGTGCTGAACCTGCTGTGGCCGGACACGATCTTCCTCTACATGCTCAACGCGGTCGGCGCGGTGCTGCTGTTCGTGTGGGCGCTGATCGCGGTCTCGCAGCTGAAGCTGCGCCGGATCATCGAGCGGGACATGCCGGAGCGGCTGACGCTGCCGATGTGGCTGTTCCCGTACGCGACCTGGGCGGCGCTGTTCGGGATGGCGGCGGTGCTGGTCCTGATGCTGTTCGACGACTCGGCCCGGCCGCAGCTGCTGTGGTCGACGGGTGCGGCGGCCCTCGTCCTCGTGGTGGCCTTCGTACGGGAGCGGCGCACCCCGAAGTCCTGACCGGCCCACGGCCCACGGCCCCCGGCCCATGCGAAGGCCCCCGCGCACCCGGCGCGGGGGCCTTCGCGCGTCAGGTGCGCAGGTACGAGGCTCCGTTGACGTCGAGCACGGTGCCCGAGCTCCAGCGCGCGGCGGGCGAGGCCAGGTGCAGCACGGCGGCGGCGATCTCCTGCGGGGTGCCGACCCGGCCGAAGGGGCTCTGCGCCCGGATCCGCTCGCCCTCCTCCCCTTCGAGCCGCCCGGCGACCCGCTCGGTCGCCACGAAGCCGGGCGCCACGGAGGCCACGGCGATGCCGTGCGGTGCCAGGGAGACGGCGAGGGACTGGCCGAGTGCGTGCAGGGCCGCCTTGGTGGCGCCGTAGGCGGGGTGGTCGGGCTCGCCGCGGAACGCCCCGCGCGAGCCGATGTTGACGACACGGCCCTCCCGCCGGCCGGCGATCATGTGGCGGGCGACGCAGTGGGTGAGGTTGGCCGGGGCGAAGAGGTTCACGGCGGCCGTCTGCCGCCACGCCTCCTGCCAGTCGGCGTACGAGGTCGTGGGCAGCGGGTGCGCGACCATCACGGCGGCGTTGTTCACGAGGACGTCGATGCCGCCGAGCGCCTCCTCGGTCTCGGCCGCGAGGGCTTCCACGCGGGCCGGGTCGGCGAGGTCGCCGCTGACGAGGACGTGGCCCTCGCCCGGCAGTTCCGCGAGGGTGCGCTCGGCGTCCGCCTGCCGGACCGTGCAGTGCACCGCCACCCGGTCGCCCCGCTCGGCGAAGGCCGTGGCGATGGCCCGCCCGATGCCCCGCGAGGCCCCGGTGACGAGCACCCCCCGGCCCGTGGCGGCCAGTTCCCGTATGCCGTGGTCCATTCGTCCGTCCACCGGTCCCCCTGTCGTCGCGTCAGCCGCGTCCTGTCGGCAGCGTACGGGGATGATCACGGCCCGTCATCCGGCTGTCCGTATATCGGACGTCAATCATCCGAAGATCGGACAGAGGTGAGACTGGGGCACCTCATCACGTCCCCCCGCACACCGGACAGGCACACCCCAATGAGCCAGAGCACCCTGACACCCCTCGAACCCCCGCAGACCGACGCCGGCTCCCCGCTCGGCAACGGCCTCAAGCAGCGCCACCTCTCGATGATCGCCCTCGGCGGGGTCATCGGCGCCGGGCTCTTCGTCGGATCCGGAGCCGGCATCGCCGCCGCCGGCCCCTCGATCGTGCTCGCGTACGCCGCGTCCGGGCTGCTCGTGATGTTCGTGATGCGGATGCTCGGCGAGATGTCCGCCGCCAACCCCGCCTCCGGGTCCTTCTCGGTCCACGCGGAGCGGGCGATCGGACCCTGGGCCGGATTCACCGCCGGCTGGATGTTCTGGATCCTGCTCTGCGTGGGCGTGGCCATCGAGGCCATCGGCGCGGCGCACATCATGACCGGCTGGTTCCCGGGCACCCCGTCCTGGATGTGGGTGCTGGTCTTCATGGCGGTGTTCTGCGGCTCCAACCTGGCCGCCGTCTCGAACTTCGGCGAGTTCGAGTTCTGGTTCGCCGCCCTCAAGATCGGCGCGATCGGGCTCTTCCTGGGCCTGGGCGTGCTGGCCGTCCTCGGCCTGCTGCCCGGCACCTCCTCCCCCGGCGCCGCCAACCTGCTCCACGACGGCGGCCTGCTGCCGAACGGCGTGGACGGACTGCTGGTCGGACTGCTGGCCTCGGTCGTCGCGTACGGCGGGCTGGAGACGGTGACCATCGCGGCCGCCGAGTCCGAGAACCCCGTCGCGGGCGTGGCCAAGGCCGTGCGGACCACCATGTGGCGGATCGCGATCGTCTACGTCGGCTCCATGCTGGTCATCGTCACCCTGCTGCCGTGGAACGACCCGGCGGTCACGGCGGACGGCCCGTACGCCGCCACCCTGGACCACCTGGGCATCCCGGCCGCCGGCGAGATCATGAACGTGGTCATCCTGATCGCCCTGATGTCCGCCATGAACGCCAACATCTACGGCTCCTCGCGCATGGCCCACTCCCTCGTCTCCCGCGGCCAGGGCCCCAAGGCGCTGGGCAAGGTCTCGGGCGGGGTGCCGCGCCGGGCGGTGCTCGCCTCCTGCGGCTTCGGCTTCGTCACCGTGCTGCTGTCGTACTGGTACCCGGACACCCTGTTCGCCTGGCTGCTCAACATGGTCGGCGGGGTCATCCTCGTCGTCTGGGGCTTCATCGCCGTCTCGCAGTTCGTGCTGCGCCGGCGGCTGGAGCGGGAGGCTCCCGGGAAGCTCGTCGTGAAGATGTGGGGCTTCCCCTATCTCACCTGGGTGGCGCTGGCCGGGGTGGCCGGGGTCCTGGTGCTGATGGCGCTGGGCGAGGACACCCGGGTCCAGGTGGTCTTCACCGGCGGGCTCACCGTCGCCCTCTCGGTGACCGGGTATCTCGTGCAGCGCCGCGCCGCGGCCACGCGCTGACCCACGCTCCACCGCAGGCGGGCCCCGTGCATTCGCACGGGGCCCGCCTGCGTTTTACAGAGGTAACCCTTACGTGTGAGCCGGAATAGATACTGCTAGCGTGCAGTTGCGCATTGATTGCAATAAGCAGTTGGCACGCTGAGGGGACCGGATAACACGCATGGCCATCTACACGCTTCCTGAGCTTCCGTACGACTACGCGGCGCTGGAGCCGGTGATCAACCCGCAGATCATCAAGCTGCACCACGACAAGCACCACGCGGCCTATGTCACGGGCGCCAACAACACGCTGGAGCAGCTGGCAGAGGCGCGCGACAAGGAGAACTGGGGCGCCCTCAACGGCCTCGAGAAGAACCTTGCGTTCCACCTCTCCGGCCACATCCTGCACAGCATCTACTGGCACAACATGGCCAGCCCGAAGACCGGCGAGGGCGGCGGCGAGCCCACCGCCGCCGACGGTCTGGGCGACCTGGCCGACGCGATCACCGAGTCCTTCGGCTCCTTCGCGAAGTTCAAGAAGCAGCTGACCTTCGCCTCCTCCGCCACCCAGGGCTCCGGCTGGGGCGTGCTCGCGTACGAGCCCGTCAGCGGCCGACTGGTCGTCGAGCAGGTCTACGACCACCAGGGCAACGTGGGCGTGGCCAGCACCCCGATCCTGGTCTTCGACGCCTGGGAGCACGCCTTCTACCTGCAGTACAAGAACCAGAAGGTGGACTTCATCGAGGCGATGTGGAACGTCGTCAACTGGCAGGACGTGTCCAAGCGCTACGCCGACGCCAAGGCGAACACCCCGCTGCTGATCCCCGCCAAGGGCTGATCGCCGCACAAGCCCGTCCGCCTCGTGATCGTCTTCTCAACCTTCACCGGCGGGCGTGTTCAACGGAAGACCCCCGTGAGGACGTGACTCACGGGGGTCTTCTGTGTGTTCCGGCCGTACGGGCTACTCGAAGGACGGGCCCTTGGTGCGGGTCCGCTTGATCTCGTAGAAGCCGGGCGTGGAGGCGACGAGCAGGGTGCCGTCCCACAGGCGGGCCGCGGCGTCGCCGCGCGGGGTCGGGGTGACGACCGGGCCGAAGAAGGCGACGTCGCCCTCGGCGCCCGGAACCGAGATCACCGGGGTGCCGACCTCCTGGCCCACGCGGTCGATGCCGTCGTTGTGGGAGGCCCGCAGCACCTCGTCGTACTCGTCCGAGTCGGCGTACGCGAGCAGTTCGGCCGGCAGGCCGACCTCGGCCAGCGCCTCGGCGATCACCTCGCGGGTCGGGCCCTTCTCGTCGTTGTGGATGCGGGTGCCGAGCGCGGTGTAGAGCTTGCCGGTGATCTCGTCACCGTGCTTCTGCTGGGCCGCTATGACCACGCGCACCGGCGCCCAGCCCTTGGGGCCGAGCAGCTCACGGTAGGTCTCGGGCAGCTCGTCGAGCTTGTTCTCGTTGAGGACGGCAAGGCTCATCACGTGCCAGCGGACCTCGACGTCGCGGACCTTCTCGACCTCGACCATCCAGCGGGACGTCATCCAGGCCCAAGGGCAGAGCGGGTCGAACCAGAAGTCGACCGGGGTCTTCTCGCGCACCTGGGTCTCGGTCATGTCTCTCCTCGGTCTCGTCTCAGTCGGAAAAGGGCATCACTGGCGCATGTTCTCCGTGGCCAACCAGTACGCCGTCGCACGCATTCCCCTCGTGCGAGGATTCGACCCAAGAACGCGATCACGCACGAAGGAGTGCACGTGCCCGGTGAGAATCTGTCCCGTGACGAGGCCCGCGAGCGGGCCGAACTTCTGTCGGTCGACGGGTACGAGGTGGTCCTCGACATCAGGTCCGCGGTGGACGAGGCCGAACCGGCCGAGGGCCCCCGGACCTTCCGTTCGGTCACGACGATCCGTTTCCGTGCCGCCGCCACCGGCAGCTCCACCTTCGCGGACCTGATCGCTCCCTCGGTGAACGCCGTGACCCTCAACGGCCGGCCGCTGGACGTGGCCACCGTCTTCGACGGGGCGCGGATCGCCCTGGACGGGCTGGACGCCGAGAACGTCCTGGTGGTCGACGCGAACTGCGCGTACAGCCGGACCGGCGAGGGCCTCCACCGCTTCGTGGACCCGGAGGACGGCGAGGTCTACCTCTACACCCAGTACGAGCCGGCCGACGCGCGCCGGGTGTACGCGAACTTCGAGCAGCCGGACCTGAAGGCGCCCTACCGCTTCGAGGTGGCCGCCCCCGAGGGCTGGCAGGTGTGGAGCAACGGCGCGGAGGAGTCGCGCGAGGCCGGGGTCTGGCGGTTCGCCGAGACCCGGCCGATCTCCACGTACATCACGTGCGTGGTGGCGGGCCCCTACCACTACGTCACGGACACCTACACGCGCGGGGACCTGACCATCCCGCTGGGCGCCATGTGCCGCAAGGGGCTGGCGAAGCACTTCGACGCGGACGACGTCTTCCTGGTCACCAAGCAGGGATTCGACCTCTTCCACGAGATCTTCGACTACCCGTACCCCTTCGGGAAGTACGACCAGGCCTTCGTGCCGGAGTACAACCTGGGCGCGATGGAGAACCCGGGGATGGTGACCTTCCGCGAGGAGTACATCTTCCGCGGCAAGGTCACGAAGGCCTCCTACGAGCGGCGCTCGAACACGATCCTGCACGAGATGGCGCACATGTGGTTCGGCGACCTGGTCACCATGAAGTGGTGGGACGACCTGTGGCTGAAGGAGTCCTTCGCGGACTTCATGGGCTCGTTCGCCCTGGTGGAGGCCACCCGCTTCGACCAGGCGTGGGTCAGCTTCGCCAACAACCGCAAGGCGTGGGCCTACCGCGCCGACCAGCTGCCCTCCACGCACCCGATCACGGCCGACATCCGTGACCTGGAGGACGCGAAGCTGAACTTCGACGGCATCACCTACGCCAAGGGCGCGTCGGTGCTGAAGCAGCTCGTGGCGTACGCGGGCCGGGAGGCGTTCCTGGAGGGCGCGCGGCGCTACTTCAAGGCCAACGCGTACGGGAACACCACCCTGGACGACCTGCTCTCGGTCCTCGCGGAGGTATCCGGGCGGGACATGGCCGAGTGGTCGCGGGCCTGGCTGCAGACGGCCGGCGTGAACGCGCTCGCACCGGCGGTGACGTACGACGCCGGCGGGCGCGTGACGGAGCTCGCGGTCGTCCAGGAGGGCGAGGAGCTGCGGCCGCACCGGGTCGCAGTGGGGCTCTACCGGCTGGAGTCCGACGGAACCCTGGTCCGCTACGCGCGGGCCGGGGCGGACGTCTCGGGCGCGCGCACCGTGGTCGCGGAACTGGCGGGCGCGGAGCGGCCCGACCTGATCCTGGTCAACGACGAGGACCTCACCTACTGCAAGGTCCGCTTCGACGAGGGCTCACTGGCCACCCTGCGGGCCCACCTGGGCGACCTGACGGACCCCCTCGCCCGGGCGCTGAGCTGGTCGGCGCTGTGGAACCTGACGCGGGACGGCCTGATGCCGGCGCGCGACTTCGTCTCGCTGGTCCTGGCCCACGCGGGCCGCGAGACGGACGTCGGCGTCCTGCAGCAGCTGCACGCGCAGGCCCTGAGCTCGGTCACCCACTACGCGGCCCCGGACTGGCGCGAGCAGGGCGGCCGGGACCTGGCGGCGGGCGCGCTGCACGAACTGCGGCTGGCGGCGCCGGGGTCGGAGCACCAGCTGACCTGGGCCCGCTTCTTCGCGGCGAGCGCGGCGACGGAGGGCGACTTCCAGCTGCTGCTGGGGCTGCTGGAGGGCTCGGCCCGGATCGACGGGCTGGAGGTGGACCAGGAGCTGCGCTGGGACTTCCTGCTGCCGCTGGCCGCGCACGGGGCGGTGGACGAGGCCGTGCTCACCGCCGAACTGGCGCGGGACGACACGGCGTCGGGCAAGCGGCACCAGGTGCGGTGCCTGGCGGCGCGGCCGTCGGAGGCCGTGAAGGACCAGGCGTGGGTGGCGGTCGTCGAATCGGACGCGCTGTCCAACGCGCTGGTGGAGGCGACGATCGCGGGCATGCAGCAGTCTTCGCAGCGGGGCCTGCTGGCGGCTTACGCGGGGCGCTACTTCGAGGTCATCGAGCGGGTGTGGGCGGACCGGTCGATCCAGATCGCGATGCATGTGGTGAAGGGTCTGTACCCCTCGCTGCAGAGCGACGCGGCCACGCTCGACGCCACGGACGCCTGGCTGTCGGCCCACGCTTCGGCCGCGCCGGCCCTGCGCCGCCTGGTCCTGGAGTCCCGCGACGACCTGGCCCGAGCCCTTGCCGCACAGCGGTGCGACGCGGCGGCGGGCTGACCTGAAACCGGGCTCCGCCCGGACCCGGTCCTCAAACGCCGGACGGGCTGAAAGATTCAGCCTCGCCGGCGTTTGAGGCGCGGGGTCTGGGGCGGAGCCCCAGCAACGGCGTCGCGCCGGGTCCCCCACACCGGCGCACCCCATCGGCAGTCGAACGCCCGTACTTTAGCCCCATCTTGTCCGGGTTTGTCGACGAGCGTGTAACAGGGGTTAGCAAGGCCATGGCCTGAGGGAATCACCGCGTCATGAACCACAACGCACCCCTCCCCCTCGCCCACCTCACCGGCAGCCGCCCCCGCGTGCTCACCCTCGCCCAGCTGCGCGAGCACGGCGTCACCGCTTCCGACGCCGCCGAGCGGCCCTGGCAGCAGATCCTGCCGGGGGTGTTCCTGCTCCACTCCGGGCCCGCGACCAGCGAGGAGCGGCTGCACGCCGCACTGCTGTACGCGGGACGGCGCGGCGCGGGCGAGGCGATGATCACCGGGCTGGCGGCGCTCGCCCTGTACCGGTTCTCCTCCGCGCCCGCGCTGCTCGCCCTCTCGCACATCGACGTCCTCGTGCCCGGGACCCGGCGACTGCGGTCCACCGGGGACGTGCGGATCGTGCGCGCGCACACCCCGCCCCGCTCCCAGGAGGTGACCGGCCTGCCGGTGGCGCCCGTCGCGCGGGCCGTCGCCGACGCCGTCGCCCAGCTAGCCGACGCCGGCACCGTACGCCGCCTGCTGAGCGAGGCCGTCCGCGCCGGGCACTGCGAACCGGCCGCCCTCGTACGGGAGCTGACGGTGGGCCGGCTGCTGAACCGGCCGCACGTGGTCGACGCGGTCGAGTCGCTCCTCGCCGAGGGGCGCGCCATCGCCGAGGACCGGCTGTACCACCTCGTACGCGGCTACGAACTGCCCGAGCCCGTGTGGAACGTGGACCTGCGACTGCCCGGCGGCCCGCACCTCGGCGGGGTGGACGCGTTCTGGCCCGAGCAGTCCGTGGCCCTGGAGATCGACACG
This sequence comes from Streptomyces sp. NPDC090045, assembly GCF_044747975.1. Taxonomy (NCBI): domain Bacteria; kingdom Bacillati; phylum Actinomycetota; class Actinomycetes; order Kitasatosporales; family Streptomycetaceae; genus Streptomyces; species Streptomyces sp. NPDC090045. Next base: position 350,690 of record NZ_JBIVFA010000001.1, on the reverse strand, counting down.
CGCGCCCCGCGTCAGGGCGAGGACGAGGAGTGGTCGGAGTCCGTGCGCAAGCGGGAGACGCTGGAGCGGCTCGGGGTGACGGTCATCCACATCACCCCGCGCAAGCTGCGCGACTGGCCCGAGCAGCAGGCCGCGGTCGTCCGGACCGCCCTGACGGCGTCCGGCGACCGCGAGCCCGCCGCCTATCTGGTGGTGCTCCCCAGGTGAGGCGAGTACTCCGGGGTGCTCCAGAGCAGCCGCCCCGGATGCAGGCCCTCCACGACCGACTCCACCCGGAAGCGGGTGCGGCGGCTCCCGTCGGCCCCGAACTCCGTCGTGGCCCGGCCGCTCAGCTGGAGGACCGCCCCGCTCTCCCAGTCCGGGAAGAGCAGCCCCGCCCGCGGATCGGCCGTCAGGTTCCCCAGGGTCAGGAACATGGCGTTGCCCGCGTAGTCCGGCCAGGCCAGCTCGGTGGGCGAGAGCACCTCGACGAAGCCGGGCAGTCCGCCCCGGTGACTGGCGTCGACTCCGTCCGCCTCCGCGGTGGTGGCGACGAAGAAGGTGTCGGCGGTGCGGACGGCCCGTTCCTGGCCGGGGGTGAGCGCGGGCCCGCGCCACAGGACGCCGGCTCCTTGTGCGGCGAGCTCCAGGGGCTGCCGTTTCTGCAGGTACTTGGGGCAGTTGGCGAAGACCCGCTCGGCCAGGACCGCGAATCCGCGACCGGTCGTCTCCAGGGTCCCGTTCAGCCTCATCCGGCGCCGGGTGCGCGGGTCGAGCGCGATGGTGCCGACCCGGGTCCCGTCCGTGGCCAGCGCGCCGGCGAGCGGATCGCCGGCCGGCAGTCCGCCGGCGACCGTGATCCGGTCCGGCCCGGTGGCCCGTACGAAGCCCGGCGGACCGGTGAGCAGGGAGGCCCACATCCGCCCGGAGGCGTCGGCCGCACCGACGACGAGGTGCGGCTGGAGCCCGAGGAAGGCCGCGGCGACGTCCCCGACTCCCGCTCCGATCGAGCGGCCGACGTGCTCGGCGAGCTCGCGCACACCGACCCGCTCCTGCACGGCCAGCGCTCCCCAGTGATACACCCCGGTCATGGGAAGTCCCTCCACCGAGTCATCTAACCTTCTAATCTCAGATTAAAGGTTAGGGCGAGAGGTGTCAACCGGTCACGTACTCTTGAACGGTTAGCGGCATCCGGGAGGCAGGCACACATGGCGGCGACGACAGCAGACCCACGACCCCTGACCGGGGAGCCGGTCTGCCTCGACCTGCTGAACACGCGGTGGGTGGCGGACGGGGAGCCGCTCGACCTGTTCGCCGGGGCCGCGGGACTGACCCGCGTCGAAGGACTCGCGCTCTGGCTGGAGAGCACCGGCCTGGCCGGCCGCTTCCGCGCCGACGCCGCGACCCTCGTCCACCTGCTGACCGCGCGCGAGGCGCTGGCCCGCGCGGTCGCGGACCCGGCCGACGAGAGTGCCCGTACGCTGGTCGACGCCGTGCTCGAACACGGCCGGATCCGCGCCACCCTGACCGCCGAGGGCCCTGGCGAGCGCGCCGAGTTCGACGACCCGACCTGGGGTCCGGCCTGGACGGCGGCCCGGGACTACCTGGAACTGCTCGCCGGCGCACCCGACCGGATCCGCAAGTGCGCGTCCGAGACCTGCGCCCTGCACTTCCACGACGTCTCGCGCAACGGCACCCGGCGCTGGTGCTCGATGGCCGCCTGCGGAAACCGGGCGAAGGCCTCGCGCCACTACGCGCGCACGCGCGAGCGCTGAGCACCCCGAATCTGTCACACCCGCTCTGAGACCGTTCATCACGGCAAGGCGGGAAAGTCTACAAATCTACTCTTCAGCAGCCTTGGTTCGCACCACTGTGCCCCGGTACGGCCGCGCTGGCGCATGCTCCGCGCTGGCGAGAGTCCGCCATGGCAGGTCTCGGTCAATGACAACTCTCCCCAAAGAGCTGTCGCGTGAGGAAAGCTGACCGGTCATCCGGCACCGAAATCCGGACCGTATCTTTCACTTACCAGGGATGCTGATGACCCTCGAATCCCCCAGTTCCATACCCGGGGCCAGACGCGTCGCCCGCGTCGCGGCCGCGGCCGGTCTGGTCGCCGCCCTCGCGGCCACCGGCGCCGGCCCCGTGTTCGCCGCGACCGGCGCGGACAACCCGGGCACCACCCCGGCGGTCAAGTCCGCCGACCAGAAGCTCGGTTCGGCCGACGCCGAGCTGCTCCAGGAGGCCAAGGCCAAGGGTGACGCCAACGTCACCGTCATGGTCGCGACCGCCCCCGGCCAGACCAAGCAGGTGGCCGAACAGCTCGACGCCGTACAGGGCGCCTCGGTGGGCCGGACGTACGACAACCTCGGTTACGTGCGCGCCACCCTGCCCACCGGCAAGGCGGAGGCCGCGCTGAAGGCGGCCGCCAAGCTGTCCTCGGTGCACGGAATCGACCTGCGGCACGAGATCCAGCTGCCGGACCCCCGTCCCGACGCCAAGGGCGAGTCGGGCACGGTCAAGAAGACCGCCGCCGAGACGTACCCCGCGCCGGACAAGAACACCCCGGCGAAGAACCCGTACAACCCGTCCTTCGAGACGGGTGCCGTTGATTTCGTCAATGACAACCCGCAGGCCGACGGCCGTGGCGTGACCATCGGCATCATGGACTCGGGCGTCGACCTCGGCCACCCGGCCCTGCAGAAGACCACCACCGGCGAGCGCAAGATCGTCGACTGGGTGACGGCCACCGACCCGATCACCGACAACGACGGGACCTGGCGCGCCCAGATCACCCCGGTCACCGCCGCAGGCGGCACCTTCACCGCGGGCGGCCAGAGCTGGAAGGCGCCCGAGGGCACCTTCCAGTGGAGCCGGTTCAGCGAGTCGATCACCGCCACCGGTGACATGGCGGGCGACGTCAACCGGGACGGGGACACCACCGACCGGTTCGGCATGCTGTACGACGCGGCCGCCGGCACCGTCCGCGTGGACACCGACCAGGACGGCGACTTCACGAACAACGAGCCGATGAAGCCGTACAAGGACGGCTACCAGATCGGCTACTTCGGCACGGACAACCCGGCGACCGAGGTCGCCGAGCGCATCCCGTTCGTGATCGAGATCCGCAAGGACGTCCCGATGGACCCGCTGGGCGGGGACTGGGTCGGCAAGAAGGCCGACTTCGTCAACATCGGCATCATCGAGTCCGAGCACGGCACGCACGTCGCCGGCATCACCGCCGCCAACAGCCTCTTCGGCGGCAAGATGAACGGCGAGGCGCCCGGCGCGAAGCTCGTTTCCTCGCGCGCCTGCTCCTGGTCCGGCGGCTGCACCAACATCGCGCTGACCGAGGGCATGATCGACCTCGTCGTCAACCGCGGCGTGGACATCGTCAACATGTCGATCGGCGGCCTGCCGGCGCTGAACGACGGCAACAACGCGCGCGCCGAGCTCTACCGCAACCTCGTCGACACCTACGGCGTCCAGCTGGTCATCTCGGCCGGCAACTCCGGCCCGGGTGTGAACACCATCGGCGACCCGGCCCTCGCGGACAAGGTCATCTCCGTGGGCGCCTCGGTCTCGAAGGAGACGTGGGCCGCCAACTACGGCTCCGGCGTGAGCACGAAGTACAACATGTTCCCCTTCTCCTCGCGCGGTCCGCGTGAGGACGGCGGCTTCACGCCGACCATCAGCGCCCCCGGCGCGGCCATCAACACCATCCAGACCTGGCTGCCCGGCGCGCCGGTGAAGGAGGCCGGCTACACCCTGCCGGCCGGTTACGGCATGCTGCAGGGCACCTCGATGGCCTCGCCGCAGGCGGCGGGCGCGAGTGCCCTGCTGATCTCGGCCGCGAAGCAGCAGAACATCAAGCTGACCCCGGCCTCCCTGCGGGTCGCGCTCACCAGCTCCGCGAAGAAGATCGACAACGTCCCGGCGCACGCGCAGGGTTCGGGTCTGATCGACGTCAAGGGCGCCTGGGAGTCCATCCAGCGTGACGCGAAGGCCAACGAGTTCACCGTCAAGGCGCCGGTCGACACCGCGATCGACCAGTTCCTGAAGACCCCGGGCTTCGGCACCGGCCTGTACGACCGCGAGGGCGGCCTGAAGGTCGGCCAGAAGAAGGTCTACAACGTCGTCGTCACCCGCACCACGGGCGTCAAGTACGGCACCCGGCACGACCTGAGCTGGCGCAACAACGACGGCACCTTCAAGGTCATCGGCGGCTACGACTACGTCACCCTGCCGCTGAACAAGCCCGTCACCATCAAGGTCGAGGCCAACGCCAAGACGGCCGGCGTCCACAGCGGCATCCTGCAGCTGGACGACGAGACCACCGAGGGCATCGACAAGCAGATCCTGACGACCGTCGTGGCTTCCGCCCCCCTGGCCGCGCCGTCGTTCTCCCTGTCGCAGTCCTCCACCGTGCAGCGCAACTCGCACAAGTCGTACTTCGTGACCGTGCCGCCGGGCGCCAAGAGCCTGGAGGTCGCGCTCAGCGGTCTCGCGGCGGGCGCCCAGACGCGCTTCATCGCGATCCACCCGTACGGCACGCCGGTCGACCCGACGGCCACGACCAACTGCTACCCGAACTACGACAACCCGGCCAACACCTGCCGCCCCGACGTGCGCTCGTACCCCGAGCCGACGCCCGGCGTCTGGGAGATCGAGGTCGAGGCCCGTCGTACGTCGCCGGTCCTGGACAACCCGTTCAAGCTGGACGTCTCCGTGCTCGGCGCGGCCTTCGACCCCGCGGTCAAGGTCCTGCCCGAGGTGAAGCAGGGCACCCCGGCCCCGGTCCAGTGGAGCGTCAAGAACGCCGGCGCGGCCATCACCGGCGGCAAGCTCAAGGGCGGCCCGCTCGGTTCCGCGAAGGTCGCCAAGCCGACCATCGCCAACGGTGAGACCCACACCACCGAGATCGCGGTGCCCGCGGGCACCTCCCGCCTCGAGGTCGCGATCGGCAAGGTGTCCGACACCGCCGCCGACCTCGACCTCGAGGTCTACAAGGACGGCGTCAAGGTGGGCTCCGCCGCCGACGGCGACTCCGAGGAGGCCGTGAGCCTGGTGAACCCGGCCGCGGGCACCTACACCGTCAAGGTGATCGGCTACGCGATCCCGTCCGGTTCCACCACGTACGACTACCGCGACGTGTTCTTCTCGGACGCCCTGGGCTCCGTCCAGGTCGACGAGGCCGCCGCGGTGAACCTCGCCACCGGCGCCACCGCGCAGGTCTCGGCGAACGTCCTGGTCACCAGCGCGGCCCCCGAGGGCCGGCAGTTCTTCGGCCAGGTCGAGCTGCTCAACGCCCGCGGCACCGCCGCCGGCACCGGCAGCGTGCAGATCGAGAAGGTCCTCCCGTAGCACCTTCCACAGGGAAAACCCGAGGGGGCGGCGCTCTGACGAGCACCGCCCCCTCGGGCCGTTCCTCCCCCCGGCTCCGCTACTTGCCCAGCGAGCGCAGCGACTCGGCGTAGGTGCCGACCGCGTGCGCGATCACGTCCAGGTTGGTGTCGAAGACCTTGAGGTCCAGGTTCTTCAGGTTGTCGCCCGCCCCGTGGTAGTTCGGGTCGTACGGGGCCCCCGCGGTGCCGCCGTGGCGCCCGGCCTGCTCGGCGGTCTTGATGCCCTCGGCGCCGGTGAAGGTGCCGCCGGCCGGGATGCCGTTCGCGATGAAGGGGCCGTAGTCGGAGCGGCCGTCGAAGTCGCTTCCCTCGTGCGGCTTGCCCTTCTTGTCGAGGAAGCCGTTGATCAGCGCCTCGATCTGCGCCGAGCCCGCCGGGCCGGCGCCCGCGCCGGTCCGGTCGGAGTCGTCGCCGTCGTAGACGAACTGCACCGGGTTCGGCGAGGCGATCATGTCGAAGTTCAGGTAGAGCGCGATGTCCTTCTTCTGCTGCTCGGACAGCTGCGCGACGTAGTGCTCCGAGCCCAGCAGGCCCAGCTCCTCCGCCGACCACCAGGCGAAGCGGACCTTGTTGGCGGGCCCCTTGCCCTTCTTGTTGGCGCCCTCGTCGGCCAGCTTCAGGGCCACCTCCAGCAGACCGGCCGAGCCGGAGCCGTTGTCGTTGATGCCCGGGCCCTCGGGGACCGAGTCCAGGTGGGCGCCCACGGTCACCACGCGGTCGGAGCGGCCGCCGCGGGTCTCGGCGATCACGTTGCGGGTGGTCTTCTTCACGTGCTCCTGGTCCAGCTCCAGCCGCACGCTCACCTCGCCCTTCGCGGCGGCCGCGGTCAGCGCCTCGCCGTCGGCCAGCGTGATGCCGGCGCTCGGGATGATCCCCTCGTCGGGCGAGGAGAACCCGCCGCGCACCGGGGTGGTGCCGCTGTGGTTGTACACGATGACGCCGAGCGCGCCGGCCGCGGCGGCCGCCCGCTGCTTCTCCACGAAGGTGCACGCGCCCCGCTTGACCAGGGCGATCTTCCCGGTGAAGGCGCCGGCCGGGTAGTCGTCCGCCGTGCAGCCGGGGGTCTCGTCGACCCGTGCGAGGGCGAGCGGGGCGGCCAGGCCGCCGGCCGGGGTGGACTTGGTGAAGGTGAAGGCGGCGGTGGCCAGCTCGCGGGAGTCCTGGCCGAGGACGGTGGTCCGCTCCGTCTTCGTGTGCGCCTCGTAGATGTCGAAGTCCTGGTACGAGACCTGGTACCCGGCCTTCTTCAGCGTGTCGTGCACGTAGGCGGCGGAGGCCGCGTGGCCGGGCGTACCGGCGGCGCGGTTGCCGCCGTTGGCGTCGGCGATCTGCTGGAACTTCGCCAGGTGGCGGTAGGCGCCGCGGGCGGTGACCTCCTCCACCAGCTCCTTGGCGAGCCTGCCCTCCCGCGGGTGGGCGGCCGCCGGAGTGGCGGTCAGCAGGACGGGTGCGGCGACGGCGGCGGCCGCGAGGGCGGCGAGCGCCGGTATGGACCGGCGGCGGTGGCGGATGGCGCGCACGGTGGATCTCCCCGAGTCGGATGTTCGTTCTGCGGTCGGCCACGTCCGGAATCCGAGCCATGGCAGATCGGACGCTAACCGGCTCCGACCTGGCGAAACGGATGTTCAGGGGCCCTGCAACACGCCCGCCACGGACTCGTCACACGGGTTCACGTTCAGGACACCGTCCGTTCCTCGGACAATGGATTGGACAAGGCTCGTGGGGTCGAACGCATGATGGCTCCACGCGCGCCCGCGTCGTACGTACCAAAAGGAGTCACCGTGAGGGTCGGAATCGTCGGAGCCACCGGACAGGTCGGCGGAGTCATGCGCGGCATCCTCGCCGAGCGGAAGTTCCCGGTGGACGAGCTGCGGCTGTTCGCCTCGGCCCGTTCCGCGGGCTCCACCCTCGAGTGGGAGGGACAGTCGATCACCATCGAGGACGCGTCCACGGCCGACTACTCGGGCCTGGACATCGTGCTCTTCTCCGCGGGCGGCGCCACCTCCAAGGCCCTGGCCGAGAAGGTCGCCGCGCAGGGCGCCGTCGTGATCGACAACTCCTCCGCCTGGCGCAAGGACCCCGAGGTTCCCCTCGTCGTCTCCGAGGTCAACCCGCACGCGATCAAGAACCGCCCCAAGGGCATCATCGCGAACCCGAATTGCACCACCATGGCCGCGATGCCGGTGCTGCGCCCGCTGCACGACGAGGCCGGCCTGTCCGCGCTGATCGCCACCACCTACCAGGCCGTGTCCGGGTCGGGCCTGGCCGGTGTCGCCGAGCTGCGCACCCAGGCCTGCGCGGTCTCCGAGGCCGCCGACCAGCTGACCTTCGACGGCGGCGCGGTGGACTTCCCGGAGCCGGCCGTCTACAAGCGGCCCATCGCCTACAACGTCGTACCGCTCGCGGGCTCGATCGTCGACGACGGCTCCTTCGAGACCGACGAGGAGCAGAAGCTCCGCAACGAGTCCCGCAAGATCCTGGAGATCCCGGAGCTCAAGGTCTCGGGCACCTGCGTGCGCGTGCCGGTCTTCTCCGGCCACTCCCTGCAGATCAACGCCCGCTTCGACCGCCCGATCAGCGTCGAGCGCGCCTACGAGCTCCTCAAGGACGCCCCGGGCGTCGAGCTGTCGGAGATCCCGACCCCCCTCCAGGCCGCCGGCAAGGACGCCTCGTACGTGGGCCGCATCCGCTCCGACGAGACGGTGGAGAACGGCCTCGCGCTGTTCCTCTCGAACGACAACCTCCGCAAGGGCGCGGCCCTGAACGCGGTCCAGATCGCGGAGCTCGTCGCGGAGGAGCTCCGCCAGGGCTGATCCCGGCGCGCGTACGGCTGAGGGGCGGATGCCGGACGGCACCCGCCCCTCCCGCACGTCACGGCCTGCGGACCTCGAACAGGAAGCAGCCGAACTCGGCGGCGCGCACGTGCGCGAGGACCACCGCGGGGTCCGCGAAGGCCTCGTCGAGGGCCCGCTCGATCATCCCGTCGGGATCCGTGCCCAGTTCCAGGACCTGCCCGCCGAGAATGTGCCCGCGGGCGTCGTACCGCCGCAGGACGCGCCGCACGCCGGGCCGGGCGAACGGGTAGCCCTGCCCGTCCGACGGTCCGCCGCAGTCCTCGGCGTGGACGAAGACGGGCCCCTGCTCGTCGTAGGCACCCGGATCCACACCCGTGGCGGCGGCCCAGCGCCGCAGCGGTGCGTACGAGACGAGCGCGATCAGCTCACCGGCCGTGCCGGGGCGCAGGCAGCACCGCAGCGGCGCCCCGCCCTCGTCGTCGGTGAACGGGACGCAGTCCCGCCCTGCGTCGTCGCGGTCGCGGAGCTCCTTGAGCGCCGCCTCTTGAATGGGCATCGCCCGGTATGCGCTGTTCATACCCGTCAGCATGGCGCAGCCGACCGCCGCAATCCGGCAGGTTTCCGACCTCGTGTTCGCCGGTGGATTACTCCGCGCCGGTGGCGCCCCCCTCGTGGAAGGATGACGGGGCAACGTCACCATCAAAGGAGATGACCGCGTGCCAGGCACGAATCTCACCCGTGAAGAGGCTCAGCAGCGGGCAAAGCTGCTCACCGTCGACTCCTACGAGATCGAACTCGATCTCAGCGGAGCGCAGGAAGGTGGCACCTACCCGTCCGTGACCACCGTGCGCTTCCAGTCGGCCGAGGCCGGGGCCGAGACCTTCATCGACCTGGTCGCACCGGCCGTGCACGAGGTCGTCCTCAACGGCAGGTCGCTGGACGTCGCGGCGGTCTTCCGGGACTCCCGCATCGCCCTGGCCCACCTGGAGGCCGGGGCCAACGAGCTCCGGGTCGTCGCGGACTGCGCGTACACGAACACCGGTGAGGGCCTGCACCGCTTCGTGGACCCGGTCGACGAGCAGGCGTACCTCTACACCCAGTTCGAGGTGCCGGACGCGCGGCGGGTCTTCGCCAGCTTCGAGCAGCCCGACCTGAAGGCCACGTTCCAGTTCACCGTGACGGCCCCCGAGGGCTGGACGGTCATCTCGAACTCGCCGACGCCGGAGGCGGCGGACGTCAAGGACAACGTCTGGCGCTTCGAGCCGACCCCGCGCATCTCCTCGTACATCACGGCGCTCATCGTCGGCCCGTACCACGCGGTGCACAGCTCCTACGAGGGCAAGGACGGCCAGTCCGTGCCGCTCGGCATCTACTGCCGGCCCTCGCTCGCCGAGTTCCTCGACGCGGACGCGATCTTCGACGTGACCCGGCAGGGCTTCGACTGGTTCCAGGAGAAGTTCGCCTACGACTACCCCTTCGCCAAGTACGACCAGCTCTTCGTGCCGGAGTTCAACGCGGGCGCCATGGAGAACGCGGGCGCGGTCACCATCCGCGACCAGTACGTCTTCCGCTCGAAGGTGACGGACGCGGCGTACGAGGTGCGGGCGGAGACGATCCTCCACGAGCTCGCGCACATGTGGTTCGGCGACCTGGTCACCATGGAGTGGTGGAACGACCTGTGGCTGAACGAGTCGTTCGCCACCTACACCTCGATCGCCTGCCAGGCGTACTCCGAGGGCTCGAAGTGGCCGCACGCGTGGACCACGTTCGCCAACTCCATGAAGACGTGGGCGTACCGGCAGGACCAGCTGCCGTCCACGCACCCGATCATGGCGGACATCCGTGACCTCGACGACGTCATGGTCAACTTCGACGGCATCACGTACGCCAAGGGCGCCTCGGTGCTCAAGCAGCTCGTCGCCTACGTCGGCATGGACGCCTTCTTCAAGGGCGTGCAGGCGTACTTCAAGGCGCACGCCTTCGGGAACACGCGCCTGTCCGACCTGCTGGGCGCCCTGGAGGAGACCTCCGGCCGCGACCTGACCGCCTGGTCGAAGGCGTGGCTGGAGACGGCCGGCATCAACATCCTGCGCCCGGAGATCACCACCGGCGCGGACGGCCTGATCACCGCCTTCGGCATCCGCCAGGAGGCGCCCGCGCTGCCCGCCGGCGCCCAGGGCGAGTCCACCCTGCGCCCGCACCGCATCGCGGTCGGCCTGTACGAGCTCCAGGACGGCGCCCTCGTACGCACCGACCGGATCGAGCTGGACATCGACGGCGCGCTCACCACGGTGCCGGAGCTCGTCGGCCGGGCCCGCCCGGCGGTCGTCCTGCTGAACGACGACGACCTGTCGTACGCGAAGGTCCGCCTCGACGAGGAGTCCCTCGCCGCGGTCACGGCGCACATCGGCGACTTCGCGGAGTCCCTGCCGCGCGCGCTGTGCTGGGCCTCCGCCTGGGACATGACGCGGGACGGCGAGCTCGCCACCCGCGACTACCTCGCGCTGGTCCTCTCGGGCATCGGCAAGGAGTCCGACATCGGCGTCGTCCAGTCGCTGCACCGCCAGGTGAAGCTGGCCGTGGACCAGTACGCCGACCCGGCGTGGCGGGAGCAGGGCCTGGCGGCCTGGACCGAGGCCACGCTGGAGCACCTGCGTGCGGCGGCGCCGGGCAGCGACCACCAGCTGGCGTGGGCGCGGGCCTTCGCGGCCACGGCCCGCACCGAGGGGCAGCTGACCTACCTGTCGGCCCTGCTCGACGGCGCGGCGGAGATCGAGGGCCTGGCCGTCGACACCGAGCTGCGGTGGGCGTTCCTGGAGCGGCTCGCCGCGACGGGCGTCGCCGAGGAGGCCGCCATCGCGGCGGAGCTGGACCGGGACCCCACGGCGGCCGGTGAGCGCCACGCGGCGACCGCGCGGGCGGCTCGGCCGACGGCGGAGGCCAAGGCTCGGGCGTGGGCCTCGGTGGTGGAGTCCGCGGACCTCCCCAACGCCGTGCAGGAGGCCGTGATCGGCGGCTTCGTCCAGACCGACCAGCGCGAGCTGCTGGCCCCGTACACCGCGAAGTACTTCGCGGCGGTCAAGGAGGTCTGGGACACCCGCAGCCACGAGATCGCCCAGCAGATCGCGGTGGGCCTGTACCCGGCGCTCCAGGTCTCCGCGGACACCCTGGACGCGACGGACGCGTGGCTGGCCTCGGCCGAGCCGAACGCGGCCCTGCGCCGCCTGGTCTCGGAGTCCCGCGCGGGCGTCGAACGCGCGCTCAAGGCCCAGGCAGCCGACGCCGCGGCCGCTGCCGCTCAGGCCTAAGGAGCCTCCGGCTCCTGGGGCTCCGCCCCAGACCCCGCGCCTCAAACGCCGGCGAGGCTGGATCTTCCGGGCGGAGCCCGGGTATTTCAGCCCGCCCGGCGTTTGAGGGCACGGGCGCGCAGCGCACGTACGGGGTCCGGGGCGGAGCACCGGGAAACGGAGAAAGGGCGGGGCGGGGAGGCGGCTCCGCGCAGCGGCGCACCCGCACCCGGCGGTCAGCGGGCGGCGGCCGCGGCGCGTAGTGCGGCCAGGACGTGGGACAGGGCGGGCGCGGCTTCGGCGCCCCGCCGGACCGCGGCGATCACGTGCCGCGTCGGCCGATCGTGCGCGAGCACCCGCACCGCCACCCCCGACACCCGGCTCGACACCATCCGCGGGACCAGCGCCACCCCCATCCCCGCCTCGACCATGGCCAGGATCGCCGTCCAGCCGGAGGCCGAGTGCGCCTGCTCCGGGACGAACCCCGCCGCCTCGCACGCGGTGCGGGTGATCTCCGACCAGGGGCCGCTGCCCCCGTAGATCCACCGGTCGCCGGACAGGTCCGCCAGCCGCAGCCCCGCCGCGCCCGCCAGCGGATGCCCCGGCGGGAGCGCCACGTCCAGCGGGTCCTCCAGGAGCGTCACCCGGGTGAACCGGGCGTCCCTCGCGGTCGGCGCATGGGCCGCCAGCGACAGCGCCAGGTCGACGCCCCCGGCCGACAGGAGCTCGTACGACTCCGCCGCCTCGGCCTCCCGGACCCGTACTTCCACCCCCGGACGGGTCGTGCGCAGCGCCGCCACCGCCGGGACCACGAGCGCCGGCACGGCCGTGGAGAAGGCGCCGACCCGGACCTCCCCCGCGTCCCCGGACAGATAGCCGGCCAGCTCCGCGTCGGCCGCCTCCAGCTGTGCGAACACCGCCTCCGCGTGCCGCAGGACGAGGTGGGCCGCGTCGGTGAGGCGGACCCGCCGGCCCTCGGCCTCCAGCAGGGTCACCCCCAGCTGCCGGGCGAGGTTCGTCAGCTGCTGCGAAACGGCCGAGGGCGTCATGTGCAGCGCCTCGGCCGTCGCGGTCACGGTCCCCTGTTCGGCGAGGGCCCGCAGGATCCGCAGCTTCTTGATGTCCCACTCGGTCATGGGCCCGAACCTACCGCCGTGCACCGAGCCCGACACCGCCCAGGATCAGCGCCATGCAGAGCAGTTGCGCGGGTCCGGTCCGCTCGCCCAGGAGCAGGAGGCCGAGCCCGGCCACGCACACCGGCTGGAGGTAGTAGACGACTCCGGCGCGGGCCGCCCCGATGATCGAGACCGCCTTGTTCCAGGCGAAGAAGGCGACGGCCGAGGAGAACACCCCGACGTACAGCAGCGGGCCGACGGTCCCGGTGGTGATCTCGAAGCCGCCCTGGACGGAGACGGAGACGGCGTAGACGGGCGCCAGCATCAGCGCGCCGAGCACGAAGGTGGTGATCAGGAAGGCGAGGCCGCCCAGTTCGGCGGGCTTGCGCCGCAGCAGGGCGCTGTACGTGGCGAAGGAGAGGGCGGCGCCGAACATCCACAGGTCGCCGGCGCCGAAGTCGAATCCGAGGGAGCCGTCGCCGACGAGCAGCAGCACGCCGAAGGCGGCGAGCAGGATGCCGAAGGTCCGCCGGGGGCCGAGCCGTTCGCCGCCGAGGCGGGCGTAGAGCGCCATGATGACCGGCGAGGCGGCCATGATCATGCCCATGTTGGAGGCGGAGGTGGTCAGTCCGGCCTGGTGGACGAGCGTGTTGTAGAGGGCGACGCCGAACAGCGAGGCGAGGGCGATGTAGCCGAAGTGCCGCCGGATCAGGGCCCGCTGCTGCCAGGCCTGGCGGGCGGCGAAGGGGGCGACGGCGATCAGGGCGATGATCCAGCGCCAGAAGACCGCCTGGACGGGCGGGACGGTGTCGGCCATTCCCCGGGTGGCCACGAAGCTGCCGGACCAGACGACCGTCGCGGTCAGGGCGAGGAGGACGCCGAGTCCGGCGGCGCCCTTCCTCCCCGTGCTGCCGGGCTCGGCGTGCGAAACGGTACGGACGCGGTCGCGGTCGCGGTCCATGACGGCCACTGTGTGTCTCCCCCTCGGAGTCGGTCGGGCTATCTGTCGTCGGACTACCGTCGCACCCTCTCATCGGTCAGGTCCATCGAAATGTTCTGATCGTTCCGTTCAGTAGAACTGAACGGTCGGGGGGTGCGGGCGGCCGCCAGCTGACCGGCGACGGTGGCTCCGAAGGCGATCGCCATGCCCACGAGCTGTACGGGCGACAGCGCCTGGCCGAGGGCGGCCCAGCCGATGACGGCGGCGGTGAGCGGGGAGAGCGGTCCGAGCAGGGTGACCGAGGTGGCGGTGAGCTGTCCGATGCCGCGGAACCAGAGCCAGTACGCGATCCCGGTGTTGATCAGCATCATGTAGCCGTAGCCGAGGAAGGCCCTGCCGTCGAGCGCGGGCGGGGCTCCCTCGACGAGGGCGGCGACCGGGATGATGAACAGCCCGCCCGCGGTGAGCTGCCAGCCGGTCATCGCCAGCGGGCCGACGCCTTCGGGGCGGCCCCAGCGCTTGGTCATGACGGTGCCCGCACCCATCGAGGCGGAGGAGATCACGCCGGCGATGACGCCGACAACGTCGAGTCTCGCCTCTGCGGTGAGGACGACCATGCTCACGCCGAACGCCCCCACGACGGCCGCCAGTACGGTGCGCAGGCCGGCCCGTTCCCCGAGGACGAGGGCGGCGAGTCCTACGACGAACAGCGGGCCGGCGGCGCCCAGTACGGCCGCGACACCGCCGGGGAGCCGGTAGGCGGAGAGGAAGAGGAGCGGGAAGAAGGCGCCGATGTTGAGGATGCCGAGGACGGCGGACTTCCACCACCACTCGCCCTTGGGCAGGGTGCGGGCCAGGGCGGTCAGCAGCAGGCCGGCGGGCAGGGCCCGCATGACCCCGGTGAACAGCGGCCGGTCGGGCGGCAGCAGTTCGGTGGCCACCGCGTAGGTGGAGCCCCAGGAGATGGGGGCGAGGGCGGTCAGGGCGACGGTGGCGAAGCGCTTCATGGCGGGTGGCTCCTCGATCGGGTGAGGAAGGCGGGACCGGGCGGGAGGGTTCAGGCGGCGACGGCGGAGGCCGGCCGGGGTTCGGGCGCCGCCCCGCTCCCGGCGTCGGCAGCGGCGGCACCGGCAGCGGCGGCGGCCGGCGGCTCGGCGTGCACGGCCTCGGCCGGCAGGTGCCGCTCCAGCCGGACCAGTGCCAGGGCGGCGCCGAGTGCGGCGACGGTGAGGACGCCCCAGGGCAGGCGGCCGTCGACGGCGAGCAGGGCGGTGAAGAGGGAGGGGGCGAGCGCACTGGCCAGCGAGTAGGACAGCTGGTAGGTGGCCAGGTAGCGGCCGCGGACGGCCTCGGGGGCGGCGGAGACCGACAGGGCGCCGCCGGAGGGGCTGTGCACGAGTTCGCCGAGGGTGTAGACGGCGACGATGACCAGCAGGGCGACCAGGGTCACGGTCTGGCCCGGGCGCAGCGTGCCGAGGACGATCTGCCCGACGAAGGCGGCGGCGAAGAGCAGGGCGCCGAGGGCGGCCGAGCGGGTGCGGCGGGCGCCGGAGCGGCGGACGCGGCCCGCGATCAGCACGCCGATCCCGGCGCACAGGACGGTGTTGACGGTGAAGGCGGCTCCGGTGAGGGAGTCGGGCGCCGCCAGCCAGGTGGAGAGGTAGAGCGGGAAGAGGACGGAGAGGGCGGAGTAGCCGAGCGCGGTGAGGAAGTTCGCGGCGGTGAGCCCGAGGAAGGGGCGGTCGCGCAGGACCATCCGGTACCCGGCGGCCGTCCGCGGGGCGGAGCCGGCCGCGGCCTCGCGGAGCGGGCGGACCCGGCTGACGAGCAGTCCGGCGAGGGCGAAGGCGAGGGAGTTGCCCCAGGCAGTGTAGGTGAAGCCGCCGGTCCCCCACAGGGCCAGCACTCCGGAGACGAGCAGGGCGCCCGCCCCCATCCCGGCGTTCTGCAGGGCCCGGGTGGACGCCTGGAGCCGGTCGCGCGCGGCGCCCCGCGCCACCTCGCCGATCAGGGATTGCTGGACGACGGAGAACGAGCGGTCGGCGAGCGCGGTGACGAGGGCGACGGCCGCGAAGGCGGGCAGGGAGCTCGCGAAGGGGTAGAGGGCGAAGCCGAGCGCCCGGATCCCGTAGAGCACCAGGTTGACCCTCTTGGCGCCGAAGCGGTCGACGGCCGAGCCGGCCAGCGGCATGAACGCCAGTCCGGCCAGCCCGGTGACCGTCATGACCAGGCCGACGAGGGTGAGGGAGAGGCCGGTGACGTGGTGGAAGAAGACGAGCGAGAACGGGATGTACATGCCGATCCCGATCGCACTGACGCCGATGCCGAGGAGCAGCGACCGCTCCCCCGCGACCTTCGCCTCCCCGGCCGTCGCTGTCCTGCTCCTGAACACTGCCATGACGGCCTCTCCCCCAGATTCGGTTGCTCGTAAGTAGCTTATCGCTAAGCTACTTTTCGTCAAGCAACTTTCTTGCGAACAATCTCAGGGAAGCGGAATACTGCACTCATGAGTGACGACAAGGACGCGGTCGACGCGATCACGGCCCAGTGGTTCGCCGTGCGCCCCGACCTGGACACGGCCCCCATGGCCGTCTTCGGACGCATCTACCGGATCGCCAAGGCCATGGGCGACGCGATGGAAGAGCGCTACGCCCGCTTCGGCATCTCGCGCGGGGAGTTCGACGTCGTCGCCACCCTGCGCCGTTCGGGCGCCCCGTACACGCTCTCGCCCCGCCAGCTCTCGGCCACGCTGATGCTCACCACGGGCGGCATGACCGGGCGGCTGGACAAGCTGGAGAAGGCCGGGCTGCTCTGCCGCAAGCCCGATCCGCACGACCGGCGGGGGCTCCAGGTGACGATCACCGACCGCGGCCTCGCGCTGATCGACGAGGCGGTCGCCGCCGGCCTGGAGGTGCAGCGCGACGCGCTGACCGGGCTGAGCGACGAGGAGGTCGGCGTACTCACCGGTCTGCTCCGCAAGCTACTGGCCGGCATCTGAGTCGTCCGAGGCGCCCGCGGGGCGCCCGAAGACACGACAAGGCGCCGGGGGTCGCCACACGGCCGATGCGAATCGGCGGTGCGGACCCCCGGCGCCCGGAAAGTCCTGCGGTCCCGGCCCCGAGGGGCCGGACCTGCTCAGGCCTGCTTCTGCTGCCGGTCCGACTTGTCGAGGACCATCACGAGACCCGCGATGACCAGGAACAGCACGATCGGCAGGGCCACGTACAGGCCGAGCGTCTGGGCGATGCTCAGGCCCGGGCCCGGGTCGTCACCGTCGTCGCGGGTCAGCGCGAGGGCGGGAGACGTCATCAGCAGCATCATCAGCGTCGTTCCGGCCGTGACGGCGCCGGCGCGCAGAGCGTTCTTCTTGTCCACGGTGCAAACGTAGCGAACACCTAAACGGGGCGCGCGCCCGGGGGTGCCGTACGAGGTCGCACGCCCCCTGCCAGCGCCCCCAGCAGGGCGTTCGCCCGGGGCGAGGCGACCAGTTCCTCCAGCGTCAGGGGCCGCCCCGCGGCATCGGCCACCGGAAGCCGCCAATTGGGGTACTGGTCCCAGGTGCCGGGCAGGTTCTGCGGCCGCCGGTCCCCCACCGCGTCCGGCAGCCATACGCCGACCATCCGCGCCGGGGTGCGCAGCAGGAACTCGTACAGGGCCCGTACGGCGGCCTCCTCGCCCTTGGTCTCCAGGCCGAGCCGGTCCAGCAGCTCCAGCCACTCGGCGGTGTCGGCGGCGTCCTCGGCCCGTTCCTCCGCGGCCGGGCGGGTCAGCAGGCCGAGCCGGTCGCGCAGTTCCACGTGCGCCCCGGCGAGCTTGGCGGCCGTGGGCGGCAGGTCGTGGGTGGTGGCGGTGGCCAGGCAGTCGGCCCGCCAGGCCTGCGGCGGGAGGGGGCTCCCGCTGCCGGCCCAGTCCCGTTCGAACCAGAGCACCGAGGTGCCGAGCACCCCGCGCCGGGCCAGCTCCTGACGGACCCGCGGCTCCACCGTCCCGAGGTCCTCGCCGATGACCAGGGCGCCGGCCCGGTGGGCCTCCAGGACCAGGATCGCCAGCATGGCCTCGCCGTCGTAGCCGACGTACGTGCCCTCGGCGGGCGGGGTCCCCTCCGGGATCCACCACAGCCGGAACAGGCCCATGACGTGGTCGATCCGCAGCGCCCCCGCGTAGCTGAACACCCCGCGCAGCAGTGACCGGAAGGGGGCGTAGGCGGTGGCGGCCAGTACGTCGGGGCGCCACGGCGGCAGCCCCCAGTCCTGGCCGCGCGCGTTGAAGGCGTCCGGCGGGGCGCCGACGGAGATGTGCCGGGCGTAGCTGGGCGACCCGGACACGTCGGAGCCCTGCGGGTGCACCCCGACGGCGAGGTCGTGCACGATGCCGACCGTCATGCCCGCCCCCCGGGCGGCCCGCTGGGCGGCGGCGAGCTGGCCGTCCGTCAGCCAGACCAGCCAGCGGTGGAAGTCCCCGCGCTCCTGCGGGTCCTCCCCCGCGTGCCCGGCGCACCAGGCGGCGTGCACGTCCAGCGGAGCGCCCTGCTCGGCGAGGAACGCGCGGTAGGCGGCCTCGCGCGCGGGCGTGCGCGGGACGGCGTACAGCAGCTCCAGGGCCTGCCGCTTGAGGTCCCACACGGCGTCCCGGTCGATGAGCGCGCCCTTCTCCAGCACCTCGCGGCGCAGCTGCGCGCCCTGCCCGGCGAGTTCGGCGAGGGCCGCGCGGTCGGGGCAGTCGGCGTACTCCGGGACGTCCTCGATCCGCAGGTGGACCGGGTCCGGGAAGCGGCGCGAGGACGGCCGGTACGGGGAGGGGTCGGTCGGGGTGCCGGGCACGGCCGCGTGCAGCGGGTTGACCTGGATGAAGCCGGCGCCGTGGGTGCGGCCCGCCCAGCGGGCGAGCTCCGCGAGGTCCCCGAGGTCGCCCATGCCCCAGGAGTGCTCGGAGAGCAGGGAGTAGAGCTGGACGAGCAGCCCGTGGGCCCGCTCGGGTGCGGCCGGGGCCCGCTCCGGGGCCACGACCAGGGTGGCCTCGGCGGTCCGCCCGTCGGATGCCCGGGCGGTGAGCCGGTGGACGCCCAGGGGCAGTCCGGGGCCCCACGCGAGCTCCTCCCCCGTCTCCTCGGCCACCACGCGGACCCGGGTGCCCGGCGGGAGGGCGGCGGGCTGCGGCGGCACGGGCTCCCCCTGCCAGAGCACCACCGTCGGCGGCAGGAGCCGCCGGGCCGCCTCCCGTGACTCCTCCTCGGCGGACACCCGGATGCTCTCGGCGTCGTCCGTGACCACCCCGAGCAGGCCGAGGACGGTCTTGACGGTGGCCTCCGGCACCTGGACGGTGACGTGCGCGGCGGGCTGGTAGGCGGTGGCGATGCCGTACAGGGCAGCGAGCCGGGCCAGGTCGTCCATCAACGGGCGCTCCTTCGTGCGTGCGGGCATGAGGGTGAGTCAGAAGCGTGGTGCAGGAGGACGGGACGCCGCGGGGGAACACGCCAGCCATACCCACTCGGAGGGACCGCATTCCTGTCATATCCGGGTCAGATCGCCCACCCGCATTGACACCCCAGCCGCACGAGTGGTGGGCTCGGGCTCATTCGTACGAGTGGGGGACGTCGCGCGACGAGGAGGCTCGGTGCAGCTCAGGGGCAGGAAACGGTCGACGGCCGCCGCCATAGCGGTGATCGGGTCGCTGCTCGGCGGCGCCGTGGCCGCCGCGCCGCCCGGCACCCTCACGGCGCCCTCCACCCCGGACACGCCGACCCGCGCACCGGGCGGCGGCGCTGCCGCCGCGCTCGGCGCCAACGGCGCCGTCGGCCCCGTGCTCGACCCCGGCGCCGACACCCCCCGGACGGCCGCGGACGGGCCCGCCGTGTGGCCCCGGCCGCAGTCGATGGCCGCCGATCCGGCGCGCGAGGTGGCGCTGGGCACGGAGGCCGTACTGGTCGCTCCGGCGGACGCCGACCCGTACGCGCTCCAGGTGGTGCGGGACGCCCTGCGCAAGGCGGGCGTGAAGACCCTGCACGAGCCGGCCCCCGGGGCGCCGGTGCCCGAGCGGGGGACCCTCGTACGGCTCGACGACGCGGGTGCGGAGCAGGCCCTGCGGGCGCTCGGCGCGTCCGCGGCGGCGGACCTGCCGGACGGGGGCTACCGGCTCGCGGTGGGGCGCCCCGGCGGCCGGGACACGGTCGCACTGGCCGGCGTGGGCGAGGCGGGGCTGTTCCACGCGGCCCAGACGCTGCGCCAGCTGCTCGCCGCGAACCGCGGGAAGGTGCCCGGGGTACTGGTGCGGGACTGGCCGATCGCACCGGTGCGCGGGATCACCGAGGGCTTCTACGGGCAGCCCTGGACCAACGAACAGCGCCTCGCCCAGGTGGACTTCATGGGCCGCACCAAGCAGAACCGGCTGCTGGTCGCGCCCGGGGACGACCCGTACCGGACGACGGGCTGGCGCACGGACTACCCGCAGGCGCAGCAGGAGGAGTTCCGCGCGCTGGCCGAACGGGCCCGCGCCAACCGGGTGGTCCTGGCCTGGGCGGTCACCCCCGGCCAGTCGATGTGCCTGGCCTCGGCCTCCGACCGGGCGGCGCTCGCGCGCAAGCTGGACTCGATGTGGGACCTCGGCTTCCGCGCCTTCCAGGTGCAGTTCCAGGACGTCAGCTACTCGGAATGGGGCTGCCGCGCGGACCGGGAGCGGTACGGGAAGGGCCCGGCGGCGGCCGCGAAGGCGCACGCGGAGGTCGCGAACGAGCTGGCCGCGCACCTGGCCGCCCGGTATCCGGGCGCGCCCGCCCTGTCGCTGCTGCCGACGGAGTACTACCAGGAGGGCGCCACCTCCTACCGGACGGCCCTCGCGGGCGCGCTGGACGCGCGGGTGCAGGTGGCCTGGACGGGCGTCGGCGTGGTGCCGCGCACGATCACGGGCGGGGAACTGGCCGGGGCGCGCTCCGCCATGGGGCAGCAGCCCCTGATCACCATGGACAACTACCCGGTCAACGACTGGGATCCGGGCCGGATCTTCCTCGGCCCGTACGCGGGCCGCGATCCCGCGGTGGCGGGCGGCTCGGCGGCGCTGCTGGCCAACGCGATGCAGCAGCCCGTCCTTTCGCGGATCCCGCTCTTCACGGCGGCGGACTTCGCCTGGAACCCGCGCGGCTACCGGCCCGGCGAGTCCTGGCAGGCGGCCGTCCGCGACCTCTCGGGCTCCGACCCGCGGGAGCGCGAGGCGGTGGCGGCGCTGGCCGGGAACACCGCGTCGTCGGGTCTGAAGCAGGAGGAGTCGGCCTATCTGAAGCCGCTGGTCGAGCAGTTCTGGAAGGCCCGTGCCGCGGGCGACCCGGCGGCCGGGGCCGAGCTGCGCAAGGCGTTCACGGTCCTGCGCGAGGCCCCCGGCCGGCTGCCGGCCCTGTCGGACGAGGCGGGGCCCTGGCTGGAGCGGCTGGCGCGCTACGGAGCCGCCGGCGAACTGGCCGTGGACGTCCTCCAGGCCCAGGCCCGCGGGGACGGGGCCGCCGCCTGGCAGGCCTCCCGGGCCCTGGCCGAGGCACGCAAGGCACTGGCGGAACCGGGGGCGGCCCGGGTGGACAAGGCCGTCCTGGAGCCCTTCCTGACGAAGGCGGCGGAGGCGGCGGACGCGTGGACCGGCGTCGCCCGCACCACGGGCACGGTGACGAAGGAGCCGGAGGCCTGGACGGTCCGGCTGGACTCCGCGCGCCCGGTGTCGGCGGTGACCGTGATGACGGAGCCGTTCCCGGCGGGGACGCGGGGCGCGGCAGTGGAGGCGCACGTACCGGGCGAAGGCTGGCGCAAGGTCGCCGACGCCGCGGCCTCGGGCTGGACCCAGGTGGACACGGCCGGGCTGAGCGCGGACGCGGTACGGCTGTCCTGGGCCGGAATGGGCGCCGCGCCCGTGGTGCACCAGGTGGTCCCGTGGTTCGGGGACGGCCCGCGCGCCCGCTTCGAGCTGACGGAGGGGGCCGCCGACGCCGAGATCGGCGGCGCCCCGCGGCGGGTGTCGGCGCAGCTGTCCGCGCTGGGCCCCGGCGAGGTCCGCGGCCCGCTGTCGGCGCAGCCGCCGGCGGGCATAGAGGTCCGCCTCCCGCAGACCGCGGTGGCGCCGCGCGGCGGGCAGGTGTCGATCCCGCTGGAGGTCGTGGTGGCCCCGGCCACCGCGCCTGGCACCTACCAGGTCCCCGTCACCTTCGACGGCGAGACCCGGACCCTGACCGTACGGGCCGTGCCCCGCACCGGCGGCCCCGACCTGCTGCGCACCGCGCGGGCGAGCTCCTCGGCGGACGAGACCCCCGCCTTCCCGGCCTCGGCGGCCGTGGACGGCTCCGCGGCCACCCGCTGGTCCTCACCGCCGGTGGACGGAGCGTGGTGGCAGGCACAGCTGCCCGCCCCGGCCCGGGTCGGCCGGCTGGAGCTGCACTGGCAGGACGCGTACCCGTCCGCCTACCGGGTGGAGACCTCCGCGGACGGCGTCACCTGGCGCCCGGGGGTGACCGTCACGGCCTCGGCGGGCGGCCGCGAATCGCTCCGCCTGGACGCGCCCGACACCCGCTTCCTCCGCATCACGTGCGACCGCCGCGCCACCCGCTACGGCTGCTCCCTCTGGTCGGCAGAGGCCTACGCGGTCACCCCGTAGCCCTGCCAAATCCAGCCCCTCCGGCGTTTGAGGGGTGGGGGTCCCCCCGGACGGAGTCTGGGGGAGGGTCTGGGGCGGAGCCCCAGCAGCGGAGCCGAGGTTCAAGACGCCGCGACCCCGATGCGCTCCAGCGCGTCCTCGGCCCCGTACGGCTGGAGGTACGGCATCCAGCGGGGGTCCCGGTGCCCCGTCCCGATGATCCGCCAGGCCAGCCCGGAGGGAGGCGCCGGCTGGTGGCGCAGGCGCCAGCCCAGCTCCAGCAGGTGCCGGTCGGCCTTGACGTGGTTGCACCGGCGGCACGCGGCGACGACGTTGTCCCAGGCGTGCTGCCCGCCCCGGCTGCGCGGGATGACGTGGTCGACGCTGGTGGCGACGGCGCCGCAGTACATGCAGCGGCCGCCGTCCCGCGCGAACAGGGCGCGCCGGGTGAGTGGAACGGGCCCCCGGTAGGGGACCCGCACGAAGCGCTTGAGCCGTACCACGCTGGGAGCGGGGACGACCCTCGTCGCGCTGTGCAGAAAGGCGCCGGATTCCTCCAGGGAGACCGCTTTGTTCTCCAGGACGAGGACGAGCGCGCGGCGGAGCGGTACGACGCCGAGGGGCTCGTACGACGCATTGAGGACCAGGACGTGCGGCACGGACTGCCTCCTTGTACGTCGGCGGCGCGTGGCTCGCGCCGGGACGATCTGCTCTCCAGTCTCTCCTTACGGCTGGTCGAAGCGCCACCACGCGCCCGTAACGGGTCCGAGGTGTTTTCAACCACACTCAGTCATCCCCAGGTGAGTCTGGTCTCTCCCTCGAACACGGCACCAAGGTGAAGGGATTGCCCCGTTAGTGTGGATGGTCTGGCCCGCACGACCTTCCCCGGACTCCCTCCGGGGGACCCCCGGCGGGCAGACCGCTCTACATGGAGGTTCCCGTCGTGCCCTGGCCCGCCGCTCTGCTGCCGTTGGCAGCCGACGTTCCGGACGCGCCCGCCTCGGTCAAGGAGGCGCAGGCCAGCGTCACCGAGGCCGCGAGCTTCATCGAGCAGAACTGGGCCACCTGGCTGAGCATCGGCCTGCGGATCCTGCTGATCGTGGTGATCGCGGCGGTCATACGGTCGGTGGTCCGCAAGGCGCTGACCAAGCTGATAACCCGGATGAACACCAGCGCGGAGGCGGTCGAGGGCACCGCGCTCGGCGGGCTGCTGGTCAATGCCGAGCGGCGGCGCCAGCGTTCGGAGGCGATCGGCTCGGTCCTGCGTTCGGTGGCCTCGTTCCTGATCCTCGGCACGGCCGCGCTGATGGTGCTGGCCGCGCTGAAGATCGACCTGGCCCCGCTCCTGGCGAGTGCCGGTGTGGCCGGTGTGGCCATCGGTTTCGGCGCCCGGAACCTGGTCACGGACTTCCTGTCCGGCGTCTTCATGATCATGGAGGACCAGTACGGCGTCGGCGACAAGATCGACGCGGGCGTGGCCTCGGGCGAGGTCATCGAGGTCGGGCTGCGCGTGACCAAGCTGCGCGGGGACAACGGCGAGATCTGGTACGTGCGCAACGGCGAGATCAAGCGGATCGGCAACCTCAGCCAGGGCTGGGCCACGGCGGGCGTGGACGTCCAGGTCAAGCCGACGGAGAGCCTGCCGCGGATCCGCGAGGTGGTCCAGGAGGTCGCCGACACCCTGGCGAAGGAGTCCCCGTGGGACGAGCGCCTGTGGGGTCCGGTCGAGGTCCTCGGCCTGGGCGAGGTGCTGCTCGCCTCGATGACGGTGAACGTCTCGGCGAAGACGATGCCGGGCCAGCAGTTCGCGGTGGAACGGGAGCTGCGCTGGCGGATCAAGGAGGCCTTCGACGCCGCGGGCATCCGGATCATCGGCGGCTTGCCGGCCGCCGATGACGAGGACGAGGCCCCGGCGGACCCGTCGGCCTCCGTCGCCGCGCCGTCGGCACTGGCGAACCCGGCCTCCCCTCAGTCGCTGGCCACCGCCCCGATCCCGCCGCCGGCCGGTCCGCGGATCACCAAGTAACCGCTGCGGCCCCCGTATCGCCCCCGCTGCCCCGCAGGTCATTCGCGAATGACCTGCGGGGCAGCGGCATTGACACCGATCACACGGTGATAGGAAACTTACCTAACAGATCGCCTCGGTGAGGGAGAGCCGCTCCATGCCCGCCGCCACACCCGGAACGCCCAGCCTGTTGCGCGCCATGAACGACCGGGCCGCGCTCGAACTCCTGCTGACGCACGGCCCGCTGTCGCGGACCCGCATCGGGCACCTGACCGGACTGTCCAAGCCCACCGCCTCCCAGCTGCTGGCCCGCTTGGAAGCCGCCGGACTCGTCCTGGCCACCGGCACCGACGGCGGCCGCCCCGGCCCCAGCGCCCAGCTGTACGCGCTCAACCCCCGCGCCGCGTACGTCGGCGGGCTCGACGTCACCCCCGGGCGCGTGCTGGCGGCCGTCGCCGACCTCACCGGGACGGTGATCGCCTCCCACGAGGTCCCGTACACCGAGGGCGCGCAGGCCGTGGACCAGGTGACCGAGGCCCTCGGCGGAGCCGTCAAGGCCGCCGGGCTGCACCGCTCCGACCTGCACCGGGTGGTCATCGCCACCCCGGGCGCCTTCGACCCGCAGAGCGGCCGGCTGCGCTACGCCAGCCACCTGCCCGGCTGGCACTCCCCCACCCTGCTCGAAGACTTGGCGGCGGCCCTGCCGATGCCCGTGGAGTACGAGAACGACGTCAACCTCGCCGCCGTCGCCGAGCAGCGCCTCGGCGCGGCCCGCGGCCACGAGGACTTCGTCCTGCTCTGGAACGAGGAGGGCCTCGGCGCCGCCCTGGTGCTCGGCGGCCGGCTGCACCGCGGCTGGACCGGCGGCGCGGGCGAGGTGGGCTTCCTGCCCGTACCCGGCCGCCCCCTGGTCCGGCAGGTCACCCGGGCCAACTCCGGCGGTTACCAGGAGCTGGCCGGCGTGGAGGGACTGCCCAGGCTCGCCGCGGAACTGGGCATGGAGGCCGCGCCCGGGCCCGCCCCCGGCGCCTCCGGCGGCCCGCACAGCCCCGAGGTCGCCGCCGCCGTCGCCCTGCTCGGGCGGGCCGCCGCCGCTCCCGAGGGCGCGCACCTGCGCTTCCTCCAGTCGTACGCCACCGCGCTCGCCACCGGCCTCGCCTCGCTCGTCGCCGTGCTGGACCCGGAGATCGTGGTCCTGTCCGGGGCGGCGATCAGCGCGGGCGGCGAGCCGCTGCGCGCCCTGCTGGAGGCCGAACTCGCCGAACTGGCCCCCTCCCGGCCCCTGCTGGTCCCCGGCGAGGTACGGGAACGGCCGGTCCTGCACGGCGCGCTGGAGAGCGCACTGGCCGCCACCCGGGACGAAGTGTTCGACACCTCCCGCTGAACCGCCCCGCCCGCCCCAGCCCGTCCCGTCCACCCCGCCCGTTCCGCCCGGCACCCTCCCCCCACCGGAAGTTTCGTCCTCCGCAGAGAGCGAGCCCCGCCATGCCCAGAACCGGACGCTTGACCACCGCAGCCGCCCTCCTCGCCGCGATATCCGCCCTCGCCACGGCCTGTACGGGCCAGAGCGCGGACACGGCCTCCGACGACCCGAAGGCGGACGTCACCCTGAACTTCTGGCACGGCTGGTCCGCGCCGAGCGAGACCAAGGCGATCGAGGACAACATCGCCCGGTTCGAGAAGGCGCACCCGAACATCAAGGTCAAGGTCACCGGCAACATGACCGACGACAAGATCAACCAGGCCCTGCGCGCGGGCGGGGACAAGGCCCCCGACGTGGTCTCCTCCTTCACCACCGACAGCGTCGGCAAGTTCTGCAACTCCCGCGCCTTCGCCGACCTGAACCCCTTCCTCCAGAAATCCGGGGTCGACAAGACGAAGGTCTTCCCCAAGACCCTGCTGGAGTACACCCAGTTCAACGGCAACCAGTGCACCCTGCCGCTGCTCCACGACGCGTACGGCCTCGTCTACAACAAGACCGCCTTCGCCGCCGCCGGCATCACCGAACCCCCCAGGACCTGGAGCCAGTTCACCGAGGTCGCGCAGAAGCTGACCAAGCCCAAGGGGGACTCGTACGAGCAGGTCGGCCTGATGCCCACCTTCCACGGCTACGAGACCAAGCCGACGCGGCTCGCGGCGCAGTGGGGCGCCACGTACTTCGACGCCGACGGCACGTCCAACCTGGCCCGGGACCCGGCCTTCGCCAAGATGCTGACCGCGCAGAAGGGCCTGGTGGACAAGCTCGGCGGCTACGAGAAGCTGGAGAGGTTCCGCAACACCTTCGGTGACGAGTGGAGCGCCGAGCACCCCTTCCACCTGGGGTTGGTCGCGATGCAGATCGACGGCGAGTGGCGGGCCCCGATGGCCGAGGAGGCCGGGGTCGCGTTCGAGATCGGCACCGCGCCGCTGCCCGTTCCGGACGAGCAGGCCGCCGACTACGGCAAGGGCTACCTCTCCGGCACGATCATGGGCATCGCCTCCGGCAGCAAGAAGCAGAACGCCGCCTGGGAACTGGTCAAGTACATGACCACCGACACCGAGGCGGTGGTGGCCTTCGCCAACGCCATCCACAACGTGCCCTCCACGCTGGCCGCCCTGGAGTCCCCGAACCTCCAGGTGACCCCCGAGTTCAAGACCTTCCTCGACATCGCCCGGCACCCGAAGTCCGGCACCACCCCGGCCCAGGCCGACGGCGGCACCTACCAGCTGACCTTCGAGGACTTCGCGTACGGGGTCGAGAAGGGCGACGTCACCGACATCCCGGCCGGCCTCGCCAAGACCGACCAGCAGATCGACACGGACATCGCGAAGGCGAAGTAGCCCCGGATGACCACCCCCACCCTGCGGTCGAAGCGCCGCCGCTCCGCCCTGCGGACCGCGGCCTTCATGTCCCCCTGGCTCATCGGGTTCGCGGTCTTCTTCGCCTACCCCCTGCTGTCCACCCTGTACTTCTCCTTCACCAAGTACGACGGCTTCCGGCAGCCCGCCTTCAACGGCCTGGACAATTGGAGCTACGTCTTCACGGACTATCCGCTCTTCTGGCCGGCGATGCGCAACACCCTGTGGCTGGTGGCGGTGATGGTGACCTGCCGGGTCCTCTTCGGCCTCGGCGTCGGCCTGCTCGTCACGAAGATCAAGACGGGGGTCGGGATCTTCCGGACCCTGTTCTACCTGCCCTACCTGGCCCCGCCCGTCGCCGCGACCCTGGCCTTCGTCTTCCTGCTCAACCCCGGCACCGGCCCCGCCAACACCCTGCTGGACGCGGTGGGACTGCCCACCCCGGGCTGGTTCACCGACGCCGACTGGTCCAAGCCCGCGCTCACCGCCCTCGCCCTGTGGGGGGTGGGCGACCTGATGGTCATCTTCATGGCCGCACTGCTCGACGTACCGAAGGAGCAGTACGAGGCCGCCGAGCTGGACGGGGCCGGGTCCTGGGCACGGTTCCGGCACATCACCCTGCCCAACATTTCGCCGATCATCGCGTTCGCGGTGGTCACCGGCGTCATCCAGGCCATGCAGTACTACGCCCAGCCCCTGGTGGCGGGAAAGGTCGCGGCAGGTGTCATCGGCGGATCCGGCCAGCAGTTCGAGCCCGGCTACCCCGACAAGTCCACCCTGACCCTGCCGCAGCTCGTCTACAACCTCGGATTCCAGCGCTTCGACTACGGCACGGCCTGTGTCGTCGCGCTCGTCCTGTTCGCCCTCTCCATGGCCTTCACCGCGCTCCTGATGCGGCGCCGTGGCGGACTGATCGGAGCAGGTGAGTGAGCACGCACGGGCGCAAGGCCGTACTGCACTGGATCGGCGTCCACGCCCTCGGCGTGGCCGCGGCCCTCTTCTTCGTCCTCCCCTTCGTCTTCCTCCTGCTCACCTCCCTGATGGGCGACCGGCAGGCGCTCACCCGCGACCTGTGGCCCCACACCTGGGAATGGGACAACTACGCCACCGTCTGGAACACGCCCGGCTTCCTGACCTGGTGGCGCAACACCCTGTTGTACGCCGGGCTCGGCACCCTGTTGACCGTGGTCTCCTCCGTGCCCGTCGCGTACGCGCTCGCCAAGTTCCGCTTCCGCCTGAGGCGGCTCTCCCTGCTGCTCGTGATCGCCATGATGATGCTGCCGCCGCAGGTGGTGGTCATCCCCATGTACCTCTTCTGGGCCAAGCAGCTCGACCTGTCCGGCACCCTGTGGCCGCTGATCGTCCCGATGGCCTTCGGCGACGCCTTCTCCATCTTCCTGCTCCGCCAGTTCCTGCTGACCATCCCCGACGAGTACCTCGATGCGGCCCGCGTCGACGGCTGCGGCGAGGTGCGCACCCTGCTGCGCGTGGTGCTGCCGATGGCCAAGCCGGGGATCGCCGCCGTCGCGCTGTTCCAGTTCTTCTCCGCCTGGAACGACTACTTCGGCCCGCAGATCTACGCCTCCGACAACCCGGCCGCCTGGACCCTCAGTTACGGACTGGAGTCCTTCAAGGGGGCGCACCACACCAACTGGAACCTGACCATGGCCGCGACCGTGCTGGTCATGGCCCCGGTGATCGTCCTCTTCTTCTTCGCCCAGAAGGCGTTCGTCGAGGGAGTCACCCTGACCGGCGTGAAAGGCTGACGGCAATGAAACTCGCAGTGGTGGGCGGCGGTTCCACCTACACCCCCGAACTGATCGACGGCTTCGCACGGCTGCGCGACACCCTGCCGGTCGGCGAGCTCGTCCTGATCGACCCGGCCGCCGACCGGCTGGAACTCATCGGCGGCCTGGCCCGGCGGATCTTCGCCCGGCAGGGGCATCCGGCCCGGGTGACCACCACCGCCGACCTCGACGCGGGGGTCGACGGGGCCGACGCGGTCCTGCTCCAGCTGCGCATCGGCGGCCAGGCGGCCCGGCTGCAGGACGAGACCTGGCCCCTGGAGTGCGGCTGCGTCGGGCAGGAGACCACGGGCGCGGGCGGCCTCGCCAAGGCGCTGCGCACGGTCCCGGTGGTCCTCGACATCGCCGAACGGGTCCGGCGGGCCAACCCGGACGCCTGGATCATCGACTTCACCAACCCGGTCGGGATCGTCACCCGGGCCCTCCTGCGGGCCGGGCACAAGGCCGTCGGGCTGTGCAACGTCGCCATCGGCTTCCAGCGGAAGTTCGCGGCCCTGCTGGACCTGCCCCCCGGCGACATCCACCTGGACCACGTGGGCCTCAACCACCTCAGCTGGGAACTGGGCGTGCGCCGCGGCGGCCCCGGCGGCGAGGACCTGCTGCCGCAGCTGCTCGCCGCGCACGGCGAGGCGATCGCCGGGGACCTGCGCCTGCCGCGGGCGGTGCTGGACCGGCTCGGCGTCGTGCCCTCCTACTACCTGCGCTACTTCTACGCCCACGACGAGGTCGTACGGGAACTCGGCACGAAGCCCTCGCGGGCCGCCGAGGTCGCCGCGATGGAGCGGGAACTGCTGGCCCTGTACGGGGACCCCGCACTCGACGAGAAGCCGGCGCTCCTGGCGAAGCGGGGCGGCGCCTTCTACTCGGAGGCAGCCGTGGACCTGGCCGCCTCCCTGCTGGCCGACGGCGGCCCGGCCGTACAGGTGGTCAACACGTACAACAACGGCACCCTGCCCTTCCTCCCGGACGACGCGGTCGTCGAGGTGCAGGCGCACGTCGGCCCCTCGGGCCCGCGGCCGCTGGCGGTCCCCCGGCTGGACCCGCTCCACTCCGGGCTCATCGCGCACGTGACGGCGTACGAGGACCTCGCGCTGGACGCGGCGCTGCGCGGCGGTCGCGAGCGGGTCTTCAAGGCGCTGCTCGCGCACCCGCTGGTCGGCCAGTTCGACCTGGCCGAGGGGCTGACCGACCGGCTCCTCGCGCACAACAAGGAGCACCTGGCATGGGCGTGAGCCTCTGTTCCGTCCTGGCGATCGACGCGGGGAACAGCAAGACCGACGTGGCCCTGCTCGGCCCGGACGGTTCGGTGCTGTGCTCCGGGCAGGCCGGCGGCTTCCAGCCGACCCGGACCGGGGTGGCCGCGGCCGTCGACGTCCTGGCCGAGGCGATGGCCGACGCCGGCCTGGACTACCGGGAGGGACGCGGCCTCGGCCCCTGCGCCGAGCACGTGTCGGCCTGCCTGGCCAACGCCGACTTCCCGGTGGAGGAGTGGAAGCTGGCGCGCGAGATCAAGCGCCGCAACTGGGGGCTCGTGACGGAGGTGCACAACGACACCTTCGCCCTGCTGCGCGCCGGCCTGCCCGTGGGCGCCGAGCCGCGCGGCGTCGCGGTGGTGTGCGGGGCCGGCATCAACTGCGTCGGGATGACCCCGGACGGGCGGACGGCACGCTTCCCCGCGATCGGGCGGATCTCCGGCGACTGGGGCGGCGGGGGCGGACTGGCCGACGAGGCCCTGTGGTTCGCGGCCCGTGCCGAGGACGGCCGGGGCGAGCCGACGGAACTGGCCCGGGCCCTCCCCGCGCTCCTGGGCCTCGACTCGATGGCCGCGCTGATCGAGGCGATGCACCTGGGCCGGATCCCGGCCGGGCGGCGGCACGAACTGACCCCGGTGCTGTTCGCGGTGGCGGCCGCCGGCGACCCGGTGGCGCTGTCGCTGGTGCACCGGCAGGCGGACGAGATCGTGGCCATGGCCTCGGTGGCACTGGACCGCCTGGGCCTGCTGGACGAGGAGGTGCCCGTGATCCTGGGCGGCGGCGTCCTGGCCGCCCGGCACCCGCAGCTGAACGACCGCATCGCGACCCGCCTCGCCGACCGCGCCCCGCACGCCCGCATCCACGTGGTCACGACCCCCCCGGTCCTGGGCGCCGCCCTCCTCGGCCTCGACGCCCTCGCCTCCCCACCCCTCGCCTACGGAAAACTCCGTGCCCATTTCGGGTGAACCCGCCCCGGAAGGCCGCCGGTCTGGAACCGTGGCGCTCGTGCAGACGTATTGAGATGAAGGGGTGACGGAGGGCGCCCCCGGGGACGGATCCCCCCGGATGCAGCACCGGGTGCTGTGGTCGACCGGCACTACGTCCATACTGCTGCGCAGGGGGTGCCTCCCGCCGTTGGCTGGGGGACTACAGGACCGAGGGGGAGGTCACGGTGGCGATCACATCACGCGCGCCCGCGCCCGGGGGCGGTGGTGCCGTGCCGCCCGCGGGGGGACCGGCTTCGCCGCCCGACGGGCCGCCCGGGCGGAGCACCGCCTGGGCCGAGGGTGTGGAGCGGCTGCGCGAGGCGGCGACCACCGAGCCCGGCCGGCTGCGGATCATCGGCGCCGCACTGGCCGCCCTGATCGTGCTGTTCGGCACGGTGAGCGTCTGGGAGATCTCCGGCCGGACCACCGCCGCCGACGACGTGGTGGGCCGCAGCCAGCCGCTGAGCGCGGACGCGGCCAGCATCTACCGCTCCCTCGCCGACGCCGACACGACCTCCTCCAGTGGCTTCCTGCTGGGCGCCCAGGAGCCGCGCGAGGTCCGGCAGCGGTACGAGAAGGACATCGCGAACGCCTCCAAGCTGCTGGTGAGCGCGGCCGCCAACACCGGCGGCAACGAGGACTCCCGCGAGCAGATCGCCCTGCTGAGCGAGCAGTTGCCGCGCTACACCGGCCTGATCGAGCAGGCCCGGGCCACCAACCGGCAGGGCCTGCCGCTGGGCGGCGCCTATCTCCGCTACGCCAACGAGCAGATGACCACCCAGCTGCTGCCCGCCGCGCAGCGGCTGTACGAGGCGGAGACCGGCCGGCTCTACAAGGACTACGACGACGCCCGGTCCTGGCCGCTGGCCTCGCTCGGTGCGGGACTGCTCGCGGTCGCCGGCCTCGTGTGGGCGCAGCGCCGCAACTACCGGCACACCAACCGGGTCTTCAACCACGGGCTGCTGGCCGCGACGGCCGCGTCGGTGGTGGTGCTGCTGTGGCTGGCCGTCGGCCACACGGTGGCGCGGTCCTCGCTGAGTGAGGCGCGGGCGGACGGGCAGGAGTCGATGAAGGTGCTCAACGACGCGCGGATCGCCTCCTTGCAGGCGCGGGCCGGTGAGAACCTGACGCTGATCGCGCGGGGCGCCGTACTGGCCGAGGACAAGAAGTCCGACAAGTACGACGTGGACTTCACGAACAACATGCAGCAGTTGGACTCCGGGCTGGCGATCGCACTGCGACTGGCCGACGACGAGGCCGGCCGGGGCCCGGTGAGCCGCGCCGTGGACGGCGTGGTGCAGTGGAAGCAACGGCACACGGCGGCCAGGGAGGCGGACTTGAAGGGCGACTACGAAGCCGCGCTGCCCCAGGTCGTCGGGGACGCGAAGCACAAGGAGAGCAGCGGGGCCGCCTTCGACACGGTGGACGCCTCCTTGGAGCAGGCCGTGGCCCACGAGCAGCAGGAGTTCACCCGGGCGGCCCGGGACGGCATCGGCGCGACGGGCGGTCTGGTGACGGGCTCGGCGATCCTGGTGGTCATCGGAGCCGGGGCTGCCCTGCTCGGTATCGGGCGCAGGCTTTCGGAGTACAGGTGAGCGCGATGCGGATACGAGCGAGGCGGGCCGCCGAAGGTCACGAGCAGTACGAGGCGCACGCGTCCCACGAGGGGCAGGCCGGGGCTCCGGG
This sequence comes from Streptomyces sp. NPDC090045, assembly GCF_044747975.1. NCBI lineage: Bacteria > Bacillati > Actinomycetota > Actinomycetes > Kitasatosporales > Streptomycetaceae > Streptomyces > Streptomyces sp. NPDC090045. Next base: position 317,995 of record NZ_JBIVFA010000001.1, on the reverse strand, counting down.
CGGCGCGGCGTCCGGGGTGCGGCGGGCCGCGGGCCGGCTGCGCGGCTGGGGCGGTGTGAGCGCGATGGCCGTCGCCTGTGCGGTGACGGCCGCGGTCGTGCTGCTGCCGCTGGCCCACGCGACGCCCGACACCGGCGGGCCGGCGGGCCGCAAGCCCGCCGCGATGGCGGCGGCCCCGGCCGCGCCGTGGGCCCAGGCCGACACCTGCCAGGACCCGGAGGCGAGCCTGCGCCCGTCCGACGTGGACGGGGCGGCCATCGCGCGGATCAAGGAGGCGGGCAAGCTCGTCGCCGGCGTCGACCAGAACAGCTTCCGCTGGGGCTACCGCAACCAGACCGCCGAGGGCAGCCGCCTCGACGGCTTCGACATCGACCTGGTCAAGGCCATCGCCAGGGACATCCTGGGCGACGAGAACGCGGTCATCTACCGGGCCATCCCCACCAGCCAGCGCATTCCGGCGCTCCAGGAGGGCCGTGTCGACATCGTCGTGCGGACGATGACCATCAACTGCAAGCGGCTGGAGGACGTCGCCTTCTCGACGGCCTACTTCGAGGCCGGGCAGCAGGTGCTGGCCCCCAAGGGTTCGCCGATCACCGGGTACGACCCCTCGCTGAAGGACAAGCGGATCTGCTTCGCGGCCGGTTCCACGGCGGAGGCGGCGCTGAAGTCCCAGTCGTACGGCTCGGTCCCGGTCACCGTGGCCAACCAGCTGGACTGCCTGGTGCGGCTCCAGCTGGGCGAGGTCGACGGCATCATCACGGACAACGCCCTCGCGGCCGGCCAGGCCGCGCAGGACCCCTCGGTGCAGCTGGTGGGTTCGCCCTTCACCCGGGAGTTCTACGGGGTGGCGATGAACAAGGACGCCTCCGACCTGGTGCGCCGGGTCAACAAGGTGCTGGAGAACTACCGCGCGGGCGGCAATGACAGCCCCTGGATGAGGGCGTACCTCAAGCACCTGCAGCCCGTTCTGCCCGGCGTGTCCGGGCCGCCGGCCCCCAAGTACCGGGACGGCTGAGGCCGGTGGCGGTTTCGGGTACGGGACCGGGTGCGGGGCCGGACACGGAGCACGTGGAGAGGGATTCGGAGGCGGCAGCGGAAGCGGAGGCACAGTCGGTGGAGGCGGGTTCGGCAGTGATGGACCGGGACGGCGTCGACCGCGCCCTGGCCCGGCTGGGCGCGGAGCACGAGGCCGTGGAGACCTCGTTGCTCGCCCTCCAGGACCACGCGGGGCGCCGGCTGCTGGAGGGCGCCGCGCTGACCGGGATCACCAAGGAGCGGTGGACGGCCGCGGACGCGGACATCAGCCGGCTGTGGACGTACTTCGACGCCTACAGCGGGGCCCTGACCGCGGCCCGGGAGGTCCGGGAGCGGCGGCGCTGGCCGAACCGCGAGGACCTGATCGAGCTGACGGAGCGGCTGCGCGGGCCCGGGGTGCTGATCGCGGGGGCCGCGGCGGAGGGCGTCGCGCTGGCGGAGCGGCTCTCGCTCGCCGAGCTGGTGGCGCGGATGAACGGTCTGTACGCGCGTTCGCTGGACGTGGTGGTCGCCGCCGACGCCGTGTGGTCGGCGCTGCCCGCCCGGATCGACCTGCTCGCCGCCGAGCTGCACCGCACCCGCTCGCTCGCCCATTCGGTGGGCGTGCGGCCGGGCGAGCATCCCTCGGGCGACGACCTGGAGGACATCACCGCGGAGCTGACGCAGCTGCGGGCGCAGGTGATCGCGGACCCGCTGGCCTTCTGGCTGCCGATGACGGGGAGCGCGGCGCCCGGCGGTGGCCGTCCGGACACGGGGCGCTACGACCGGGCCGCGCTCGCGCTGGAGGACGTACGCCGGGAGGTCGAGGCGGTACTGGACGTGCGGCAGGACGCCGAGCAGCGGCTGATCAGCCTGCGGGACGTGCTCTCGCGGGCCGACCGGACCCTGGCGGAGGCGCGGACGGCGCGCGGTGAGGTGCTGGCGAAGATCGCCGCGTCCGAGGTGCCGGCGGTGAGCGGCCCGCCCACGGTGCTGCAGGAACAGCTGGCCGCGGCGGCCGAGCACCGGCGCCAGTCGCGCTGGCACCGGCTCTCGCCGCTGCTGGAATCGCTGGAGGTCCGGGCCGAGGAGGAACTGCGACGGGCCCGTGAATCGTTGACAGCTGTGACGGCGCCACTGGCGGTACGGGCCGAGCTGCGCGGGCGGCTCGACGCGTACAAGGCGAAGGTGGCCCGCCACGGGATGGCGGAGGATCCGGTGCTGGTCGAGCGGTACGACGCGGCCCGCCGGATGCTGTGGAGCGCGCCCTGCGACCTGCGGGCGGCCGAGCAGGCCGTCCTGCGCTACCAGCAGGCGGCGGCGGAATCGCTTGTGCCGCAGCAGCCCAGGCACGAAGATCATCGACCTGAGCAGTTCCGGCCCGGGGGGCCGGGGAAGGAGGACGCATGAGTCTGGTCGGAACGGCGTGCGTTCGCCCCGGCTGCCCGGGGACGTACGAGGACATGGGCGACGGCGAGCTGTACTGCGACACCTGCGGGCTGGCGCCGGTCGGCTCGGTCGCGGCGGGCGCGGACGAGCTGGTGTCGCCCCCGACGGGGATGACGAGCGCGGCCCGGGGCTCCCTGGGATCCGGCGGGTCCCGTGGGTCGATGGGTTCGCAGGGCTCGCACGGCTCGGCGCGGTCCTCGGCCTCGGCCCGTTCCTCCCGGTCCTCCTCGTCCCGTCGCTCGGTGTCGGGTCGGCTGTCGCGGTCCCTGTCGGGTACGGCGTCCACCCGGTCGGTGTCGGTGCGCAGTTCGGGCTCGGCGGCGTCCTCGGGGCGCAGCCGGCTGGGAGCCGGGCTGGTCAACGTTCCGGAGGTGCCGCGTCCGGATCCTGCGGCGGCGGTCCTGGAGAACCCGGAGGTGCCGGAGCGCAAGCGGTTCTGCTCGCGTGCGGACTGCGGGGCGCCGGTGGGCCGGTCCCGCGGGGAGCGGCCGGGCCGGACGGAAGGGTTCTGCACCAAGTGCGGGCACCCGTACTCCTTCGTGCCCAAGCTGAACGCGGGCGACGTGGTGCGCGGCCAGTACGAGGTGGCGGGCTGCCTCGCGCACGGCGGTCTCGGCTGGGTGTACCTGGCGGTGGACCGGGCGGTCGCGGACCGGTGGGTGGTCCTCAAGGGCCTGCTCGACACCGGCGACCAGGACGCGATGGAGGCCGCGATATCGGAGCGCCGCTTCCTCGCGGAGATCGAGCACTCCAACATCGTGCGGATCTACAACTTCGTGGAGCACCTGGACCAGCGGACCGGTTCGCTGGACGGGTACATCGTCATGGAGTACGTCGGCGGCAAGTCGCTGAAGGAAATCGCGAACGAGCGGCGGAGGCCGGACGGGCGGCGCGATCCGCTGCCGGTGGAGCAGGCGTGCGCGTACGGGATCGAGGCGCTGGAGGCGCTGGGCCACCTGCACAGCAGGAACCTGCTGTACTGCGACTTCAAGGTCGACAACGCGATCCAGCAGCAGGACCAGCTGAAGCTGATCGACATGGGTGCGGTGCGCCGGATGGACGACGAGGAGTCGGCCATCTACGGCACGGTGGGCTACCAGGCGCCGGAGGTCGCGGAGCTGGGCCCGTCGGTGGCCTCCGACCTCTACACGGTGGCGCGGACGCTCGCGGTCCTGACGTTCGACTTCCAGGGCTACACCAACGTGTTCGTGGATTCGCTGCCGGATCCCGAGCACATCGACGTGTTCAGACGGTACGAGTCCTTCTACCGGCTGCTCGTACGGGCGACGGATCCGGATCCGGGCCGGCGGTTCTCCTCGGCGCAGGAGATGGCGGACCAGCTGACGGGCGTGCTGCGCGAGGTGGTCGCGCTCCAGACGGGCCGGCCGCGGCCCCAGCTGTCGACCCTCTTCGGCCCGGAACTGCGCGTTCCGGACACGCGGCTGTTCACCGACGCCGCCTCGGGCACGGTCGTGTCCCGGCTGGGCCTGCGCCCGCTCGCCTCCCCGCGGGGAGCCGGGCTGCGCGGCCGCGGCCGGGCCCGTGCCACGGGAGCGCACGCGCCGGGCGGCGCGGCCCTGCCCGGGGCGTCCGGCCCGTGGGGGCCCGGTACCCCGCCGGGAGGCGTCCCCCTGCCCGCGGGAGCTCCCGCGGCCGGGGCGCACGCGCCGGCCCCGGCAGCTGCCTCGGCGTCGCCCGCCGGCTCGTTCGGCCCGCACGGCCACGCGCTCACCGGCGGCACGCCGGGTGCATGGGCGCCCGCGCCCGGTGGTGCGGCCGTGCCCGCGCTCGGGAGCACCGCCACGCATGTGGCGGCGGCGCCCGTGCCCCGGGCCCGTCAGGCTCCGGCGGCGGGCCCCGGACCGGCCCCGCTGTCCCCGGCCGCTCCCACCGAGGCGGCGGCCCCGGCCGGAGCGACCACCCTCGACGCCGGCGACACCGCGCTGGCGCTGCCCGTGCCGCTGGTGGACGCGGGCGATCCGAACGCCGGCTTCCTCACCGGTCTGCTGGCCTCCGCCCCGGGCGACCTGCTGGGCGCGCTGGCCTCGGCGCCCGCCGACTCGGCCGAGCTGCGGCTGCGCGAGCTGCGGGCCCGGCTGGAGCTGGGCGAGCTGGCCTCGGCCGGGCGCACCCTGGCGGAGCTGGAGGCCCGGCATCCGGACGACTGGCGGGTGGTGTGGGCCCGTGGCATCGCCTCGCTGGCCACCGGTGAGAACGAGATCGCGGCCCTGTCCTTCGACGCGATCTACGACGCGTTCCCGGGCGAGCCCGCGCCGAAGCTGGCCCTCGGGCTGTGCGCGGAGGTGCTGGGCCAGCTGGACAACGCCGCCGAGTACTACCGGCTCGTGTGGATCACCGACCCCGGATTCGTGAGCGCGGCCTTCGGGCTGGCCCGGGTCCAACTGGCCGCCGGCGACCGGGACGCGGCGGTGCGCACGCTGGAATCCGTACCGGAGGCGTCCATCCACTACACCGCCGCCCGGGTGGCGGCCGTACGCGCACGTCTGCGCGACCGGTCCCCGGAGGAGCCGCTGCTGGCGGACCTGGCGGCCGCAGCCGACCAGGTGGAGGCCCTGCGGCGGTTCGGGCTGGACCCGGAGCGTCAGGAGCGGCTCGCGACGGAGGTTCTGGGCTCGGCCCTGGACTGGGTACTGTCGGGCAGCCGGGGTTCCGACCCCGGCCGGACCTCGCTGCTCGGCAGTCAACTGGACGAGCGGGGCCTGCGCTTCGGACTGGAGCGCTCGTACCGCGTCCTCGCACGGCTGGCGCGGCGTGGCGAGGAGAGGATCGAACTGGTGGAGCGGGCAAACCGTTTCCGTCCCCGGACGTGGGTGTGAGTGATGTCGATGCATCGGCTGTCGGGCTGCCCCAGCTGCGCGGAACCCCTGGAGGAGGGTGACCGTTTCTGCGGCGTCTGCGGCTACGCCGTGACCGCTCCTCCCCCGGCTGCGTCCGCGGACCACCCGACCATGCCCATCCCGCCGGCGCCACCGGCCCCGCCGGCCGCCCCCGCGGGCGGTTACGGGAGCCCGGCCGCCGCCGCGGCCCACGGCGCGTCCCACGAGGCCGCCGAACCGGCGCCCGGCTGGGGCAGCGTGGCCGCGGCCGCGCCGACGCTGGTCGACGAGCCGGCCGGCTGGAACGCCACCGCGGCGGAGCCCGGGCTGCTGCCGCAGCCGGGCCAGGCGGCCGGGTCCGCGTACGGGAGCCCGGGCCACGGGGACCCGTACGGCACCGGCACGCCCCCGGAGGGCACCCCGTGGGGAGCGGGAGGCTCGTACGCCCCCGGGTCCACCGCGGAGCAGGGGCACGTCGGCCGGCCGCGGGGCAGCGCCGCGGACGGCTCCGGGCCGGCACCGGGCGGCCCGTCCGGGCCCTCGGACCCGCAGGGCCGGGCGGACGTCCCCGAGACCCGCCACGACCGGCCGGACGGCAGTTCCGGCACGCCCCCCGAGGGGACGCCCTGGGGCGCCGCCGAAGCCCCGTACGAGACCCCGTCCCAGCCCGGCGTGGCGACCGGCGGGAAGACCTGTGTCGCCTGCCGGGCCGGCCACGTGGACACCGACGGGTACTGCGAGCACTGCGGGCACGCACAGCCCCGCGAGCGGGACCACCTCGAAGAGGAACTGGGGAGCGTCGCCGCCGTCAGTGACCGGGGGCTGCGCCACCACCGCAACGAGGACTCCTTCGCGGTGGCGGCCACCGCCCTGCCCGACGGGTCCGCCGCCACCGTGGCCATCGTCTGCGACGGCGTCTCCTCCGCGAGCCGCCCCGACGAGGCTTCGGCCGCCGCGGCCGGCGCCGCCAACGAGGCACTGCTGGACGCGCTCCCCCGTGGCGCGCACCCCCAGGAGGCCATGCACGAGGCGATCCTGGCCGCCGCCGCCGCGGTGAACGCCCTGGCCCCGGAGATCCCGGGCGCGCAGAACGCCCCCGCCTGCACCCTGGTGGGCGCCGTCGTCAGCGGCGGGCTGCTGACCATCGGCTGGGTGGGTGACAGCCGTGCCTACTGGGTGCCCGACGACCGCGCCGCGCTGCCCCGCCGGCTCACCGAGGACGACTCGTGGGCCGCGCAGATGGTCGCCGCCGGGCTGATGGGCGAGGCCGAGGCCTACGCGGACGTCCGCGCGCACGCCATCACCGGCTGGCTGGGTGCCGACGCGTACGAGCTCGAACCGCACACCGCGACCTTCAAGCCGGACCACCCCGGTGTGGTGGTGGTCTGCACCGACGGACTGTGGAACTACGCGGAGTCCGCGCGGGAGATGGCCCAGGTGCTGCCCGCGGACGCCGCGGCCCGCCCGCTGCACAGCGCGCAGGTGCTGGTGGGGCACGCCCTCGACGGGGGCGGCCACGACAACGTCACCGTCGCGGTGGTGCCGTTCGCGGCGGACCCCGAGCAGCAACAGGGCCCCGGGGTGGAGCCGGGCCCGGCAGCACGACCGGAACCGGAAGCGCGCCCGCAGGTCTGACCCGCCTGCCCGAAGCCTTAGGAGTCCCATCGATGGCGAATTTCGCCAAGCCGAGCGCCCCGCGCTTCAGCGTGGAGGTGTACCAGAACGAGTTCCTTCCCGAGGGCGGACGTGACGTCCACGCCATCGTCACGGTGACCGCCACCGGCGGTGCCACCGCGACCCGGGCGACGGCCGCCGACGGCACGGCCGCCGTCGTGATCATGGTCGACTGCTCGGGGTCCATGGAGTACCCCGCGGAGAAGATGCGGGGCGCCCGCGAGGCCACGGCCGCGGCCGTCGACACCCTGCGCGACGGCACCTCCTTCGCCGTGATCGCCGGTACGCACGTGGCCAAGGAGGTCTATCCGGGCCAGGGCCGCCTCGCCGTGGCCGACCCGGCCACCCGCGCCCAGGCCAAGGAGGCCCTGCGCGGGCTCAGCGCCGGCGGCGGCACCGCCATCGGCACCTGGCTGCGCCTCGCCGACGGCCTGCTGCGCAGCTCGAGCGCCGTCATCCGGCACGGCATCCTGCTCACCGACGGCCGCAACGAGCACGAGGAGCCGGCCGTGCTCCGGGCCACCCTCGACGCCTGCGCGGGCCGCTTCACCTGCGATGCCCGCGGGGTGGGCACCGACTGGGAGGTCAAGGAGGTCACGGGCATCGCGAGCGCGCTGCTCGGCTCCGCCGACATCGTGGCCGACCCGGCGCACCTCACCGAGGACTTCACGCGCATGATGGAGAACGTCATGGGCAAGGAGGTCGCGGACGTCGCGCTGCGCCTGTGGACCCCGGTCGGCGCGGAGATCCAGTACGTGAAGCAGGTCGCCCCGACCGTGCAGGACCTGACCGACCGCCGCACCGCGGCGGGCCCGCGCGCCGGCGACTACCCGACCGGCTCGTGGGGCGACGAGTCCCGCGAGTACCACGTGTGCGTGCGCGTCCCGGGTGCGGCCGTCGGCCAGGAGATGCTCGCCGCCCGCACCACGCTCGTCCTTCCGGCATCGGCGGGCGGGTCCGAGACCGTTCTCGCCCAGGGCCTGGTGCGCGCGGTGTGGACGACCGATCTCGCCGCGTCCACCGCCATCAGCCCGCAGGTCGCCCACTACACCGGACAGGCGGAGCTGGCGCAGGCTATCCAACAGGGCCTGGAGGCCCGCAAACTGGGCGATGTCGACGGGGCCACGGCCAAACTGGGGCGCGCGGTACAACTCGCGAGCGCCTCCGGGAACGCCGACACGGCAAGACTGCTGTCGAAGGTGGTGGATGTCGTGGACGCCGTGGCGGGTACTGTGCGGCTGAAAGCGAAGGTTGCCGATGCCGACGAGATGACTCTTGAAACGCGATCGACACAGACCGTCCGAGTGAAGAAGTCTTGAGACCTGACGTGAAGACGCAGGGAGAAGAAGGGGGAAGCGCCGCCATGCCGACCTGCCCGAACGGGCACCAGTCCGCCTCCGACGACTGGTGCGAGGTCTGCGGCCACCGCATGGGTGCCCCGGACGGCCCCCCTGCGGCGCCCTCCTACGGCTACGGCTTCCCCCCGACCGCCGGCGAGGCGACCGCCGTGGCCGAGCTCTGCCCGCAGTGCCGCACCCCGCGCGAGGCCATGGCCCCGTTCTGCGAGGAGTGCCGGTACAACTTCCTGACCCGTACGGCGACCTCGTACGCGCCGCCGGCGCCGGACCCCGGCCCGCAGCCGACCGGTGCGGGTGCCGTTCCCGGTCCCGGCCCCGGTGGGACGCCTCCGCCGCCCGTGCCCGCTCCCGGGAACTACTCCCAGGACCACTTCGAGTACCAGGGCTCGCGGCCGTCCCGGGTCAACCGGCCGGCCGAGCCGCTGCAGCGCGAGGACGACTGGCTGCTGCCGCCGCCCGCGCACGAGCAGCCGCGCGAGTACCAGCAGTCCGCGCAGCCCCAGTACCAGCAGCAGCCCCCGCCGCAACAGCGGGAGTACCAGCAGGAGTACCAGCAGCAGGCCCCGCAGGCGGCGGCGCAGGGGTACCAGCAGCAGCCTCCGGCGCAGCAGCACCAGCCGTTCGCGCCCCAGGGCGGCGCCTGGTCCGCGACGATCGGCCCCGACCGCTCGTACTTCATGGCGATGATGCAGCGCAGCGGCCCCGAGGCGGCCGGGCTCAACCTGCCCGCCTACTCCCCGGAGCAGCACCTTCCGCTCGTCGGCGGTCAGATCACCATCGGCCGCCGCCGCGCTTCCACGGGCGAGTCCCCCGACATCGACCTGTCGGTGCCCCCGGAGGACCCGGGCGTCTCCCACCAGCACGCGGTCCTCGTCCAGCAGCCCGACCTCAGCTGGGCGGTGGTGGACCAGAACTCCACCAACGGCACCACCATCAACGGCGGCGAGGAGCCGATCCAGCCGTACGTCCCGGTCCCGCTCACCGACGGCGACCGCGTCCACGTGGGTGCCTGGACGACGATCACCATCCGCCGCGGCTGATCACGCCTCCCCCAGGGGCCACACGTAGGGCCCCTGGGGATCGTCCAGCCACGACCACTGGCCCTCCGCGCTGACCGAGACCCCGAAGCGCTCGCGGGCCGGGCGCCCCTCGCTGCGCCACAGGTCCAGGGCCTCGCGGGGATGCAGTACGCCCGCGGTCAGCACGAGCATGAACTGGAACCGCTCGTTCTCCACCAGTTCGTACGGGAGCCCGTACGCCGCCCCGCCCGGGTCCGGCGGCGGCGCGGCCGTGGCCCCGCGCAGCGGGACGAAGTACGCCGCGGTGTGCAGGAAGCGGCCCTCCGCGAAATCGGCGTCCCGCACCGTGAGCGCGATCAGCCCGGTCGACAGCGGGGCCAGGATCCGCGCTCCGGGCCGGCACTGGCCGAGCCAGGCGTGCGGGATCAGGGGCAGCGTGCAGGTCACCATGATCCGGTCGAACGGGGCCCGGGAGGGGCAGCCGCGCGCGCCGTCCCCGGTGACGACGGCCGGATGGTAGCCGAGCTGGGCCAGGTGCGCCCGTGCGGACTCGGTGATCTCCTCGTCCAGGTCCACGGTGGTGACGTGCTCCTCGCCGAGCCGGTGGCAGAGGAGGGCCGCGTTGTAGCCGGTGCCCGCCCCGATCTCCAGGACGTCGTCCCCGTCGCGCACGTCGAGGGCGTCCAGCATCTTCGCCATCAGGGAGGGCTGGCTGCTGGAGGAGACCAGCCGGCCGTCGCGCAGCCGGGTCGCCAGCGGGGTGTCGACGTAGACACCGCGCAGCCAGCGGGCCCGGCGTTCGGGGTCGGGGTCCTCGGCCCAGAGCCGCTCGTGGCCGGCGCCGCGGCCGGTCCAGAAGTAGGGGACGAAGAGGTGCCGGGGCACGGCGGCGAACGCCGACCGCCAGAGCGGATCCTCCAGCACCCCGGCAGCGGTGAGCTCCCGCACCTGGGCCGCGTGCGCGGTCTCCCGCAGATCGCGCGTCTCGGTGCGTGCGGTGTGTGCGCCCATGCCTCCACTGTCCTGCGCACGGCCTTCGCGTGCGAACGCGCGGCCCCGGCCGGCCCGTGCCGGCCCCTGCGGAGGGTCCTAGGACCCCGGTCCTCCGTCCGGGTGTCTGAGACGATGGTCGGGTGAATGACATTCCGCGGGGCACGGTTCAGGAGCAGACCTTCTACGAGCAGGTGGGCGGCGAGGACACCTTCCGCCGCCTCGTCCGGCGCTTCTACCAGGGGGTCGCGGAGGACCCGCTGCTGCGCCCGATGTACCCGGAGGAGGACCTGGGCCCCGCCGAGGAGCGGTTCGCGCTGTTCCTGATGCAGTACTGGGGCGGGCCGACCACCTACAGCCAGCACCGCGGGCACCCGCGCCTGCGGATGCGGCACGCGCCGTTCCAGGTGGACGCTGCGGCGCACGACGCCTGGCTGAAGCACATGCGGGTCGCGGTGGACGAGCTGGGCCTGGCGCCGGAGCACGAGGCGCAGCTGTGGAAGTACCTGACGTACGCCGCCGCGTCGATGATCAACACGGCAGGTTAGGGCCCGGCCCCCGGATCAGACCGGACGGACCTGGAGGGCGCCCAGGCCGCCGGTGACGCCGGGACGGCGGGTGGCGACGGAGCCGTACGGGGTGCGCAGCCGCAGCCAGCTTCCGGCGGCGAGGAGCGCCACGGAGTCGGGGGCGGCGGACACGGGGGCCGACGCGGGGGCGGCGGAGGCGGGCACGGTGGCCCGTACCGGCCGCAGGAAGCCCAGGGACTGCGCGGCGTGCACGGCGCGCAGCGGGAGTTCGGTGTCGCCCAGGGTGCGGGACCAGATCTCGCGGCCGATGCGGTCGCGCTCGGACCGGGTCCGGTGCTGCACGGGCAGGGCCTCGTCGCGGGCCCGGAACTCGGCGACGGCGGCCGCGACGGCCTCTCCCATCGCCCGGGGGCCGGGCAGCCCCGGCAGCTGCCGCCAGCCGCCGCGGGGCGGGAGCACCCCGGTCCAGGGCGGTCCGGTGACCGGACCGGGCACGGTGGCCGCGGCCGAGGCCTCGTCGACGGACTCCAGGAGCTCGCCGGCGGACACGGTCAGGTCGAGCGGCGTGGCGACGGGTGCGGCGAGCCGCACCGTACGGATGGCCAGGACCTCGAAGGACGGCGGCCGTCCGAAGACGCCGAGCGCACCGCCGCCCGCCTGGAGGCGGACGGCGGCGGCGCGGTCGTAGTGCACCAGCCGGCCCAGGAAGGCGGCGAGGTCCGCCGCCTCCCCGGAATCGGCGAAGCGCAACTGCTCGTTCATGCCGCGAGGCGTCCTTCCCGGCCAGCGCCGGAAGCGGAGGCCGATGCGGTCGCGGGCGCGGACGCGGTCGCGGGCTCGTCGAGGTACTCCTCCAGGAAGCGCCTCTCCTCGGCCGTGATGCGGCGGGGCCGCCCCGCGGCGAGGTCGTAGGGCACGACCACGGTCTCGGCGCGCACGTAGACCGTCTCGGGCGCGTCCTCGGTCGCCTCGTCCTTGACCTCGTAGCGGATGGTCAGGGACGCGGCGCCTATCCGGGTCACCCAGGACTCGATGAGGACCGGCTCGTGACGGTGCACGAGGGGCAGCTTGTAGTCGATCTCGTGGCGGGCCACGACGGAGCCGCCCGTGAAGGATTCGCTGCCCTCCCCCGGCGCGAGGCGGAACATGAAGTCGATCCGCGCCTCCTCCAGATAGCGGAGGAAGACGACGTTGTTGACGTGCCCGAAGGCATCCATGTCCGCCCAGCGCAGGGGGCACCGGTAGTGGTGTCTGGCCATGACGGCTACCTCAGCCTCGGGTGAGCTTCTTGTAGGTGGCGCGGTGCGGGCGGGTGGCGTCCGCACCGAGACGCTCGACCTTGTTCTTCTCGTACGACTCGAAGTTGCCCTCGAACCAGTACCACTTGGACTCGCCCTCGTACGCCAGGATGTGCGTGGCGACCCGGTCGAGGAACCAGCGGTCGTGGGAGATGACCACGGCCGCACCGGGGAACTCGAGGAGCGCGTTCTCGAGCGAGGACAGGGTCTCGACGTCGAGGTCGTTGGTGGGCTCGTCGAGGAGCAGCAGGTTGCCGCCCTCCTTGAGCGTCAGCGCCAGGTTGAGGCGGTTGCGCTCACCACCGGAGAGGACGCCGGCCGGCTTCTGCTGGTCCGGGCCCTTGAAGCCGAAGGCGCTGACGTACGCGCGGGACGGCATCTCGACCTGGCCCACGTTGATGTAGTCCAGCTCGTCCGACACGACCGCCCAGAGGGTCTTCTTGGGGTCGATGTTGGCGCGGGACTGGTCGACGTACGAGATCTTGACGGTCTCGCCGATCTTGACGGAGCCGGAGTCCGGCGCCTCCAGACCCTGGATCATCTTGAACAGCGTGGTCTTGCCGGCGCCGTTGGGGCCGATGATGCCCACGATGCCGTTGCGCGGCAGGGTGAAGGACAGGTCGTCGATCAGGACCTTGTCGCCGAAGGCCTTGGAGAGGTTGTTGACCTCGACGACGATGGAACCGAGGCGCGGGCCCGGCGGGATCTGGATCTCCTCGAAGTCCAGCTTCCGCATCTTGTCCGCCTCGGCCGCCATCTCCTCGTAGCGGGCCAGACGGGCCTTGGACTTGGTCTGACGCCCCTTGGCGTTGGACCGCACCCACTCCAGCTCTTCCTTGAGGCGCTTCTGGCGCTTCTCGTCCTTGCGGCCCTCGACCTTGAGACGGGTGGCCTTCTTCTCCAGGTAGGTGGAGTAGTTGCCCTCGTACGGGTGCGCGCGGCCGCGGTCGAGCTCGAGGATCCACTCGGCGACGTTGTTCAGGAAGTAGCGGTCGTGGGTCACGGCCACGACGGCGCCCTTGTACTGGGAGAGGTGCTGCTCCAGCCAGTTCACCGACTCGGCGTCGAGGTGGTTGGTGGGCTCGTCGAGGAGGAGCAGGTCCGGGGCCTCGATCAGCAGCTTGCAGAGCGCGACGCGGCGCTTCTCGCCACCGGAGAGGTTGGTGACGGGCCAGTCGCCGGGCGGGCAGCCCAGGGCGTCCATGGCCTGCTCCAGCTGGGCGTCGAGGTCCCAGGCGTTGGCGTGGTCCAGGTCCTCCTGGAGCTTGCCCATCTCGTCCATGAGCGCGTCGGTGTAGTCGGTCGCCATCTGCTCGGCGACCTCGTTGAAGCGCTTGAGCTTGCCCATGACCTCGGCGGCGCCGTCCTGGACGTTCTCCAGAACGGTCTTCGACTCGTCGAGCTTGGGCTCCTGCATCAGGATGCCGACGGTGAAGCCGGGCGTGATGAAGGCATCGCCGTTGGACGGCTGCTCCAGGCCCGCCATGATCTTCAGAACGGTGGACTTACCGGCGCCGTTCGGGCCGACCACACCGATCTTCGCGCCGGGCAGGAAGTTCAGGGTGACGTCATCAAGAATCACCTTGTCGCCGTGCGCCTTGCGCGTCTTGCGCATGGTGTAGATGAACTCAGCCAAGAGAAACCGTCCGGCAGATCGATGGTGGGCAGATACACCCCATCTTGCCAGGCGTCCATACCCTGGGGGAAACGCGTATGGCCCGGCCCCCTGAGCTGGGGCGCCAGGGGAGCGGGCCTCACGCTCTGGTCACCACCGGTCGTCATCGGTAGCCGCTGGCGGCTCTCCGGCGGCCCCAGACGGCCCGGGACGGACCCTGCTCAGGCGGCCTCCGGGCGCTCGGACGCCTTCCGCGTCTTCACCCCGACGACGACGAGCGCCAGCCCCACGACGAGAACGCCGAGGTAAGCGGTGGACGGAAGGTCGACGACCTTGTGCATCCAGCCCCACTCCGTGCCGAAGAAGGTCTGCGAAGCGAAGCTGACCAGCCCCTGGGCTCCTACGACGTAGCCGATGCTTTCGACGGTGTATCCGATGGTTGTTCGCACGGATCAACCCTCTCGCGGCGGCACCGCAAGATCGTCCTCCACAGGGCCGAGAACTCCGTAGGCCAAAGGATGCAGTCGCTTGCGGGGGCCGAACCCGGAGGGCGGTCGGCAGCGTCTTCTTCAGGGCAGTAGAACCGATGGCGCTGCGCCGAGTGCAGGGCCGACCCTTCGGAGGGAACCGTGGACAACACCCTGCTGGCACTCGCCGGCACGACCATCGCCGTAGCGGGCACTCTCCTGTCCCCCGTCCTGTCGCAGCGGCTCGTCGCACGGGCCGAATCGAACCGCTTCGAACGTCAGGAACGTGCGGCCACCACCCAGTGGGCCCGCGAGCAACAGGTCGTCGAGCTGGGCAAACGGCGTGACTGCTATGTGACCGCAAACTCTGGATACCGCCGCTACCGCATCGAGCTCATGAAGTATCTGTGGCTTGTTCACAAGGGCGAGGTCGCTGTGGAGTCACGTACGACCCTGGAGGACGCACGCCACGCGATGCATGCTTCCTTCGCCGAGGCGCAGATGGTCTCCTCCGATGCGGTGCTGGCCGAGCTGGACTCCATGACGCAGACCCTCGCGCACTCGTACATGCGGATCATGCGCCTGGAGGAAGGCAACGCCGTACCCGAGGGCTCGTTCGAGGAAATACGGACCGACTTGCTGCGGGCCAACGAACAGTGGGCGGTCATGCGTGGCGCCATGCGGGCCGACCTGGGCGTGGCTTCTTGACGTGGGCCATTCCTCGTTCGCGTGGGTCGTCCTCGCTGGACGTTGGGACGAATCCCGGGCGGGCACGCGGTGGCTTTCCCCGAAGGTGGGGGCGTGCCGTAGCGGGCACGGGCGGCCGGCGGTGAGGATGCCCGTTGTGACCGCTGACCAGGACCTCGTCCCCCTCCGATCGAAGCATGCGGCACCCGTGGTGTTCGGTGCGGGAGCGGCCATCGGCGTGCTGGGCGGGATGATCGGGCTGGGCGGCGCGGAGTTCCGCCTGCCGTTGCTGATCGGCCTCTTCGGGTTCGCCGCGCTCTCGGCCGTCATCCTGAACAAGGCCATGAGCCTGGTCGTGGTCCTGGTCGCGCTGCCCGCCCGGCTGGCGGCGGTGCCGGCCGCCGAGGTGGCCGCACGCTGGCCCGTCGCGGTCAACCTGCTGGCCGGCAGCCTGCTGGGGGCCTGGGCCGGAGCGACCTGGGCGGTACGGATGCGCAGCTCCACCCTCTACAAGGTGCTGGCCGCCCTGATGGTGCTCATGGCCGGCGCCCTGCTGCTCACGCACACCACCACCCTGGACCCGCTCGCGCTGCCGCTCTGGGCGCAGGTGCCGTGCGGGGTCGTGGCCGGGTTCGGGATCGGGGTGGTCGCGGCGATCATGGGCGTGGCCGGGGGCGAGCTGCTGATCCCGACGATCGTGCTGCTGTTCGGGGTCGGCATCAAGACCGCCGGAAGCCTCTCCCTGCTGGTGTCCCTGCCGACCATGCTCGTGGCCTTCGCCCGCTACAGCCGTGACGGGAGTTTCGCGGTGCTCGGCGCGAACCTCCGCTTCACCCTGGCCATGGCCGCGGGCTCGGTCGCCGGTGCGGTGCTGGGCGGGCTGCTCCTCGGCGTCTTCCCGGACCTGGTGCTCATCCCCGCCCTGGCCTTGATCCTCCTCGTTTCCGCGGTCAAACTGGCCCGCCACCACTGACTCAGCCGCGATCATGGACGTGTCACGGGGCGGGATGCCCCTGACCTGAGGGCATCGGTCGGCCGGGGGGTCCAGTGGGAAGCGCACTCATCGGGTTGGCGGTCGCGGTCGTGGGCGTCACGGGCACGCTCATCGCGTCCGTCCTCTCTCAACGCCTGGCGGCCCGCGTGCAGGCGGAGCAGTTCGCGCGCCAGGAGCGGCTGGCCGGTGCCCAGTGGCAGCGCGAGCGGCAGATCACCGATCTGGAACAGCGGCGCCAGTGCTACGTGACGGCGAACGCCGGCTACCGCCGCTACCGCGTGGAGCTCATGAACTACCTGTGGCTCGTCCACAAGGGAGAGGTCACGCCGCAGGGGCGGGCGGACCTGGAGGACGCCCGGCACGCCATGCACGCCGCGTTCGCGGAGGCTCAGATGATCGCCTCCGACCCGGTGCTGGCCGAGCTGGATGCCATGACCAAGACCCTCTCCCGCGCGTACAGCCGGACCATGCGCCTGGAGGAGGGCAACCCGCGGCCCGGGCAGTCGTTCGAGGAGATACACGCGGTCCTGGCGGGCGTCGGGGACCAGTGGCAGGCCATGCGCGGCGCCATGCGGGCCGACCTGGGGGTGGGGCCGGCATCGGACGGCCCGCCGGCGGTCGGCCCGTGAGCGGGATCAGCGGGGGCGGTAGATCGTGAGGGCGTCGGGAAGTTCGTCGAGGACGAGGGCGGGCGGGGCCTCGGCGTATTCGCCGTCGTAGGCGAGTGGTGTGCCCTTCGGGATGTCGCCGATGCGCAGGCTGCGCAGGCGGGTGGCGGTGTGGACCGGGGAGCGGCTCAGGGGGCCCGCGAGGGCGGCGGCCAGGAGCCGGGGGCCGGGGCGGCCGCCGCCGTAGACGATCCGGAGGTCGAGCAGGCCCTCGCCGAGGCTGTCGCGGCGGCGGGGGGTGGGGCCGGTGCCGTGGTAGGTGCCGTTGCCGGCGAACAGCAGCCATACGCTCCGGGGCCTCCCGGCCAGCCGCAGTCGCACGGGCCGCTGGGCGCGCAGCACCCGCCAGGCCGCCAGCAGCGCGGCGGGGCCGCCGCCGATGCGCGGGCCCCAGCGCAGCCGGTGGCCCAGCAGCTCCGGGTAGGCGCCGATGCTGAAGTTGTTCAGGAAGTAGCCGGGGTCCGCGGCCGGCGCGTCGCCGTGGCCCGGGGAGAAGCGGCCCACGCCGACACGGACGGCGTGCCCGTCGGCCACGGCGCGGCAGGTGTCCTCGCTGCCGCCGAGGCCGAGGTCCATCGCGAAGTGGTTGAGGGTGCCGCCGGGGAACACGGCCAGCGGCACCCCGGCGCGCAGGGCGGCGGTGGCGGCCGCGTTGACCGTGCCGTCGCCGCCGCAGACCCCGAGCACGGTGGCCCGCTCGGCCGCCGCCGCCAGGGTGGGGACCAGGTCGGCGCCCTCGCACTCGATCACCTCGGCTTGGGGGAGCCGGGTGCGCAGGAGGTCGAGCCCCGCGTCCGCGGCCGTGCCCGAGCCGTTGTTGACCACCACGGTCAGCCCGGCGCCCTCGGGCAGCGCGGGCACGCCGGCGGCCGTCCGCTCGTCGCCCGGCACGACCCGGGCCTCCTGCGCGTCCCGCGCGAGGCGGCGTACGACTCCGGCCGCGGCCACCCCCAGGGCCGCGCCCGCGAGCACGTCGGAGGGGTAGTGCACGCCGGTGTAGACGCGGGAGAACGCCACGGACGCGGCGACCGGAGCCACCGCCGCCGCCCAGCCCGGGGACTCCAGCGCCAGCCCGGCGGTGAAGGCGAAGGCCGATGCCGAGTGCCCGGACGGGAAGGAGGTGGTCTGCGGCTGCGTCGCCAGCTGCCGCACCGCGGGCACCCCGTGCAGCAGCGGCCGCGGCCGGCGTACGGACCACTTGCCGACGGTGTTGATGGTCGCGGAGGCCAGTGCGAGCGAGGCGACCGCGCGCCCGGCCGCCTTGCGGCCCCGGGCCGAGCCGAAGACGGCGATCGCCGCGGCGGTGCCGCCCCACAGCACGCCGTGGTTCGCGGCCCGCCCGAGCCGGGGCAGCACCCGGTCGGCCCCCGGCCAGTGCCGCCGGGCCACCGCGTCGAACAGCAGCCGGTCCCATCGTGCGACGGCACCCTGCCAGGTCAGTTGCTGATCAGCCATCTCCCGCCCCTACCCGGGGCAGCCGATCCGAACCCGCCCCGGCGGCCACCCGGCCCAACGGATCCACCAGGCACACCCGTCCCACCAGGCCCGCACGTCCCACCCGGCAGCGCACCGGGAGGGCTACGCCTCGTCCTCCCCGTCCAGCGGGCGCTTGCGCAGCAGCAGGACCACCAGGCCGCCCAGGACCACCAGGCCCACCGCCAGGGAGGCGATGACCGGGGTGGCCGCCGAGCTGCCGCTGGTCGCCAGCCGCTCCTCGTCCGGGGAGGTCGTCGGCACGGCCACCGACGGCGCGCCCAGCGCCACCGCATCCGAGCCGGAGGCCGTGCCCGCCTCGGTCACGGGGGCCGGCGGCCAGAGCGCGGTGGCCGTGGCGGCGGCCGCGGACTCGCTGGAGCCCGCCACGATCTGCGTCTGGGCGGGCACCCCGCTGGTGAAGACCCGCCCGACCGGCACCTTGGTCGCACCGTGGACGGTGATCGAGGCCGTCCCGTCGGGGGTGCCCGCCGGCACCTCGAAGTACAGCCGGCTCCCGTTGGCGGCGGTGTTCACGGGCTGCCCCTCGCCGTCCACCACGCGCACCCCCATCGCGACGGCCGCCGCGTCCGGGACGACCGACACGCTCCGCGCCCCGGTCCGCACGGTCACCGGGCCGATCCGGGTGCCGACCGGCCCCGACACGTCGCCCGGATCCAGCCCCAGCGAGGCCGGCGGCTCCGGCAGCTGCCCGGCCGCCCGCTGCAGGTAGTCGGCGAGCTTCTCGGCCGCCGGGTCCGCCGCCTCGACGTGCACCCCGTCCGCCAGCCGCCAGATCGCCACCTGGGTCCCGGCCGCCGCGCTCTCCGCGGTGAGCGCGTCCGCCCCGGCCGCCTTGGCGAGCCCGGCCAGATCGTTCAGCTGTGGATAGGAGTGCTCCAGGACCCAGCGGATCCGGCCCGCCTCCCGGTTGCCGGCGAGCGGGCTGCCGCCCCAGCCGCTCTCGGTGTACCGGGCCTGCGGCTGGGCGTTGCCCGCCACGCCGACCCCGTACGTCTGGAGCATCCCGCCGCCGTCGACCCGCATCTCGTAGAGCCCGGCCGGGATCTGCCGGACCGATCCGTCCCCGGAGCGCAGGACCGCCTGCCCGTACGTCTTGAGCCCGTCCAGGACGGCGCTCGCGCCCTCCGGCACACGGGGCGCCACCGGGTCGGAGTCGGCGGCGGCCGTGGCGCCGGGCGCGGCGGCGAGGGCCGCGGCCAGCAGGGCCACCGCCAGCGGCCGGCGCGCGGAGCCCCGTACCGCGGCGGGAGGTTCCAGAGGAGCAGGCACAGCAGTGGAGCGAGGAACCGGGCCGGCGGCGGAACGAGGCGCGGAGCCAGGAGCGGGATCAGGAGCGGAGGATGCGGGAACGGCAATCGACACAGTCTTCCCCTTCGGGCCAAAGACCCAGGTGCCCGTGAGTACCGGGGAATCCTAACCGCCTCGAACACTCAGACCACCGCCGCCTTCTGATTGGCCATCAGTGGGGTGTCCGTTCGCACCACGCGCCGGAAGGCCGCCGTCCCGCGGTTCAGGTCGTGGCCGATGGCGGAAGCGTCGATCTCCGCGGAGACCCACCGCTTGCCGTCCCCGTCGGGCGGGTCCTCCCGCACGCGCAGCCGCCCGTGCACCACCAGCGGTTCGCCGACCGATACGGAACCGGCGAGATTGACGGCGAGCGCCCGCCGCGCCCACACCGTGTAGAAGCTGGTGGCCCCGTCCGTCCAGGCTTCCTTGCGCCGGTCGAAGTACCTCGGCGTCACCGCGAACCGGAACCGTGCCGCCGGACCGTTCACCGTTTCCTTGTAGTCGATCTGCGTGGCCACGCAGCCCACCAGCGTCACCTGGGTGTCGTTCATCCCGGCCGCCCTCCCCCGTCGTCCGTGCCCGCGCGGACCATCCGTACGAGCTACGACCCATGCTGGGGCAGGCCGCGGATCCCCGCTCCGGCCTGTGGATTACTGGCGGGTTGTGGACAACCTGCTCCCCCCTGCGGCCACCGTGGCGTACTGCTCCCGCACCTCCCGGTAGCGCAGCAGCTCCGCCGCCACCGGTTCCAGCACCCGGGCCCGCCCGCATCCGGCCGCCGCCTGCCGCAGCCTGCGCTCCGCGTCCTGCCCGTACCGGCGCGCCGGGCCCCGGGCGGCGATCGAGCAGGCCCATTCCACGAGGGGCCCGCCGATGATGCCCGACACCATCAGCAGCACCGGCGGCAGCAGTCTGGGCTCCAGGACCCCGACGATCTGCCCGACCAGCCACAGTCCACCGTAGATCTGCACGAGCGTCATGGCCGCCTGCGCCAGCACGGCCGCCGGCCACCACGTGGGCCGCGGCGGTTTGACGCTGGGCACCGCGACCGCCGCCCCCAGCGTCACCGCGATCTCGTCCAGTGCCTCCGGGAGCCGGTCGGCGCCGCGCACGGCGGTCTCCCGGACCGCCTGCGCCCACGGCTCGGGCAGGCCGGCCACCGCCTCGTCGGCGACCGCCCGTACGGCCTGCTCCACCCGCTGACGGGCGGTCACCTCCTCCTCGACCGGCGCCGGCGCGACCGTCGTGCCCCGGCCGCCGATCGCCGCCAGCGCGGCCAGACCGGCCAGGGAGCGCGGCGCGCGCCGGCTCTCGTACCACCGCCACAGCCGCAGCCAGGGCGTCCCGCACGCCTTGCCGGCGTTGCGCCGCCAGGCGCGCTCGGCGGCGAGCCCGGCCGCGTACGCCCCGACCGCCTCGGCGAGGCGGTCCTCGAACTCGGCGCGCGCCGCCTCGCCGATCTCCGGCCCCGCGTGTCCGTCGGCGACGTAGAGCGGCCGCAGGCGCCCGGCGGCGCGGTCGACGTCGGCGGAGATCCGCCGGGTGGCGGCGCCCTTCTCCTGGGTGAACTGTCCGAGGAGTTCGCGCAGTTCCCCGACCCCCTCCCCGGTCAGCGCGGACAGGCCGAGGACCGTGGCGCCGGGCTCGCCGTGCTCGCCGAGCGCGATCCCGTCGTCGTCGAGGAGCCGGCGCAGGTCGTCCAGGACGAGGTCGGCGGCCTCGCCGGGCAGCCGGTCCACCTGGTTCAGCACGACGAAGGTCACCTCCGCGTGCCCGGCCAGCGGCCGCAGGTACCGCTCGTGCAGGACCGCGTCCGCGTACTTCTCCGGGTCCACCACCCACACCACGGCGTCGACCAGCGCCAGGACGCGGTCCACGTGGTCCCGGTGCGCGCAGACCGCCGAGTCCAGGTCGGGCAGGTCGACGAGGACCATCCCCCGCAGGGCCTCCGCCTCCGAGGTCTCGCGGGGCCGGCGGCGCAGCCTTCCGGGGATCTCCAGGCGGTCCAGCAGTCCGGCGGCCCCGTCCGACCAACTGCACGCGATGGGCGCCGCGGTCGTCGGGCGGCGCAGCCCGGTCTCGGAGATCTGCACCCCGGCGAGTGAATTGAAAAGTGTGGACTTGCCGCTTCCGGTGGCTCCGGCGATCGCGACGACCGTGTGCTGCGGGGAGAGTCCGCGGCGCGCCGCCGCCTCGTCGAGGACCCGCCCGGCCTCGGCGAGGGTCTTGCCGTCGAGCCTGGTCCGGGACAGTCCGACGAGCTGGCGCAGCGCGTCGAGGCGCAGGCGCAGGGCCTGCGCCTCCGGGCTGAGCGGGGGCGCGGGCGACTTGCCGCCGTCGCTGCCCGCGCCGGAGACGGCCCGTACGAGCGCCTCGTCGCCGACGTCGCCCTCGTCGTCCTCGTCGCTGCCGTCGGTCCCGTCGTCCTCGATCCCGCCGGCGGCCCGGGGCCGCGAGCGCGCGATGAGTCCGTCGTCCCAGCGGTCGTCGGTCCGGTCGGTCAGGGCGGTCACCGCGTCACCTCTCCTTCTGCAGTACGGACAGCGCGGCAATGAGCTCGGCCTGTGGTTCCGGGGTCACTTCGAGCGCTTCGAGCGGGGCGAGCCGGCGGTCGCGCTCGGCGCGCAGCACCTGGTCGAGGTGGTCGCCGACCAGTTCGCCGCCCCGGTCGCGCAGCCGCAGGGCGGCCTGGGCGCCGATGCGTTCGGCGAGCTTCTCGCCCGCGGGACGGGCGCGTTTGCCGCCGAGGAGGGCGGCGACGAGCAGGGCCGCGACGCCGTCGGGGTCGGGTGCGGGCTGCTTGTCGAGCCGGGCCACCTCCTCCTCGGCGAGTTCCTCCAGCACGCGCCGCCAGTGCCGTACGGCCATGCCGATGCGTTCCCCCGCCTCCCTGTCGGGCGCGGGCAGCGATACCGCGCCGGCGGCGGGCTCGCGCCGCCAGGCCTCGGCGATCCGTTCGTCGGCGGCGGCGACGGCGCACTGGAGCAGTGCGGCGAGGGATTCGGCGAGGGAGTCGAGCAGTTCGTCGGCGCTCGTGTCGAGCGGGTAACCGCGCCACCGGGTCAGCGCGTCCCCGGCCAGCACGGCACCGTGGTCGAGGCGGCCCCGGACCCTTTTGCCCTCGCGCCGGTACGCGTCCTCGACGGCCGAGGTCAGCCGTACGGCGGCGGCGTGCTGGGCGGCGACGGCGGAGGCGAGTTCCGGCATCCGGCGCTTGAGGGAGTCCAGCGCGCCGAGCGCCGTCCGCCCGACGGCGTACTGCCGGGCGGCCGGGTCCTGGGCGTGGTGGGCGAGCCAGGCGAAGAGCGGGGCGACGGCGCTGGCCGGGAGCAGCCCGCCCCCGCCGGCCGATTCGGGCAGTTCCGGGACGGTGAAGCGCGGTACGTCGCCCAGCCCGGCCTTGGTGAGCAGGGCCCCGTACTGCCGTGAGACCTCGGCCAGCACCTGGTGCGGGACCCGGTCGAGGACGGTGATGAGGGTGGCCTTGTACTGCTTGGCGGTGCGCAGCAGGTGCCAGGGGACGGCGTCGGCGTACCGCGAGGCGGTGGTGACCATCACCCAGACGTCGGCGGCGCAGATGAGTTCGGCGGCGAGTGTCCGGTTCTCGACCACGAGGGAGTCGATGTCGGGGGCGTCGAGGATGGCCAGTCCGCGCGGCAGGCTGGAGACGGTCTCGATGCGCATCTCGCGGGTGGCGTGGGTGTCGCCGCGGGCGCGGTCGCGGGGCCGGGCCCGGGACTTGGCCGAGGGGGGCTCCTCCTCTTCGTGGGGCACCCAGACGCGCATCAGATCGGGCAGCACGCGCATTCCGGCGAACCAGTGATGGTCATCGGGATGGCAGACGAGCACCGGGGTGCGCGTGGTCGGGCGCAGCACTCCGGCTTCGCTGACCTGCCGTCCGACGAGGGAGTTGACGAGGGTGGACTTACCGGCCCCGGTGGACCCGCCGACGACGGCGAGCATCGGCGCCTCGGGCGCCTTCAGCCGGGGTACGAGGTAGTCGTCGAGCTGCGCGAGCAGCTCGGCTCTGGTCTGGCGGGCGCGCGGGGCGCCGGGCAGAGGCAGCGGCAGACGCACGGACGCGACCCGGTCGCGCAGGGCGGACAGGGCATCGAGCAGCTGAGGCCGAACATCCAAGGTCACCACATGCGAAGAATGCCCAATTTAGGACCATTTTTGAAGCTTATACGTCCTCTGCGCGCCGACCGCGACTCCAGTGGGACATTCTGGGCACGACGGACGAGTGGGGCGCAGGCATAACGAGTGCACAACACCAAGGGCGCCGCGGCGCAAAAGCGATGCGAGAATCGCACCTGCCTGCGATTATCGGGACCGCTTCACCGAACCTCCACATCGTGGCCCGCGAGTGAAGCAACCGGGACAAGGCGACCGGAGCCCTATCCTTGACCCGGCACGGACCGCAGTCCCACCCCCACCAGGGGCTCCAGGCCCCACCAAGGCCACCTTCCGGCCCCCGTAGCTCAGTGGATAGAGCAGGTGCCTTCTAAGCACTTGGCCGCAGGTTCGAGTCCTGCCGGGGGCACTCTCCACGTCCTTTCTCAGGCCCTCCCCCGCGGAGGGCCTTTTTTCTGTCCGGTGGCGGGACGGTTCTGCCGGTCATTCCTCCGGGACCTCCACGATCAGGAGGGTCCCGTGGCTGCCGGGGCGCACCTCGTGGTGTGTCCCGGCCGGGATGCGGTACAGCTCCCCGGGGCCCACGGTGACCGCGGCGCCCCGGACGGCCAGTTCGAGGCGGCCGTCGAGCACGATGAGGATCTCGGCCGCGCCGTGCGACTCCTCCGCCACCGGCGTGCCGTCCATGCGCAGCAGCTTCACGGAGGCGGTGCCGATCTCCCCGAGCACCTCGGAGCACCAGGCCGCGGGCATCGTCGATGCCGCGTCGAACAGGTTGACCAGACTCATGGCATGCCTCCTGGAGTCACCCCGGACGGGGGGACGGTGACGGGTGGATGCCTGGACGCTACCGCCGCCGGTACGCCGGTTGGTCGACCGTCGGGTAAAGCCTGCGGGGCACCGGCGGGAGGCGTTTCGGCGGTCACTCGGACGGGCCGTCCGAGGCTCACGCAGAGTCACCCGAACCGACGCTTCGCCGTCGCTGCGGACACGGCCGGCACCGACTTGCGGACGGGCCGTGGATGGGGTTGCGTCGAAGTAGGTGTGTGCGTGGATTCCGTCTCCCCTGTTTGGGGGTGAGCCCCCGTGCTGTTCACACATCGCACGGACGCGGGAGAGCGTCTCGCCGAGGCGCTCCTTCACCTGCAGGGGGAGGATCCGGTCGTCCTGGGCCTGCCCCGCGGCGGAGTCCCGGTGGCCTTCCAGGTCGCGCGGGCACTCGGCGCCCCGCTCGACGTGATCGTGGTCCGCAAGCTCGGCGTCCCCTACCACCGGGAGCTCGGCTTCGGCGCCATCGGCGAGGGCGGCGTACGCGTCATCAGCGAGGACATCGTCCGCAGCAGCCGGGTCCGGCAGCAGGACCTCGCCGCGGTCGAGCACGCCGAGGAGGCCGAGCTGGCCCGGCAGGCGCGCAGGTTCCGCGGCGACCGGCCGCGGGTGGCCCTCGCCGGGCGCACGGTGATCGTCGTCGACGACGGGATCGCCACCGGGGCCACGGCCGCGGCCGCCTGCGAGGTCGTACGGGCGCAGGGCGCGGCACGGGTGGTGCTGGCCGTTCCGGTGGCGCCGCCGGACGCGGTCGCCTGGCTGCGCACCGAGGCCGACGAGGTGGTGTGCCTCTCCACACCGCGCGCCTTCCGCGCCGTCGGCGAGTGGTACGAGGACTTCTCCCAGACCCCCGACGAGGAGGTCGTCGCCCTGCTGACGCGGGCGGACGCCGGTCCCGGACCGGGCCGGGCATCCGGCCCGGCCGCCGTGGTGTCCGCGGTCGAGGTGGACGCCGGCGGCCTCACCCTGGCCGGGGACCTCGCCCTGCCGGAGGGTGCCGGGGCGGTCGTGGTGTTCGCCCACGGCTCGGGCAGCAGCCGGCGCAGCCCGCGCAACCGCGCGGTGGCGGCGGAGCTGAACCGGGCGGGGCTCGGCACCCTGCTCTTCGACCTGCTCACCCCCGCCGAGGAGGCGGACCGGGCCAACGTCTTCGACATCGAGCCCCTGGCCGGCCGGCTCGCGGAGGCCACCCGCTGGCTGCGGAGCCGCGTGCCCCTGCCGATCGGCTACTTCGGGGCGAGCACCGGCGCCGCGGCGGCGCTGTGGGCCGCCGCGGACGCCGCGGACGCCGCCGCGGACGCCGACACAGCCTCCGGGATCGGCGCCGTGGTCTCCCGCGGCGGCCGCCCCGACCTCGCCGGCCCGCGGCTCGCCGCCGTACGGGCGCCCACGCTCCTCGTGGTGGGGAGCCGGGACACGACGGTGCTCGACCTCAACCGCGGGGCCCAGCGCGAACTGCGCTGCGAGAACCGGCTGGAGATCGTTCCGGGGGCCACCCACCTCTTCGAGGAGCCGGGCGCCCTGGACGAGGTGGCCGCCCTGGCCCGGGACTGGTTCGCCCTGCACCTGGTGCGGTGACGGGCGCCCGCCCGGCCCGCTTCAGCCGAAGCGGCCCTCGACGTAGTCCGCCGTGCGCGGGTCGGAGGGGGTGGAGAACATGGCCGGGGTGGGGCCGTGTTCGACGATCTGGCCGGGCGTGCCCTGCTCCGCCAGGAAGAAGGCGCACTGGTCGGAGACGCGGGCCGCCTGCTGCATGTTGTGGGTGACGATCACGATGGTGACCTCGTCGGCCAGGTCGCGGATGGTCTCCTCGATGCGGCGGGTCGAGGTCGGGTCCAGGGCGGAGCAGGGTTCGTCCATCAGCAGGATCCGGGGGCGGACCGCGAGGGAGCGGGCGATGCACAGGCGCTGCTGCTGGCCGCCCGAGAGCGCGCCGCCGGGCTGGCGCAGCCGGTCGCGGACCTCCTTCCACAGACCCGCCTTGCCGAGGCACTCCTCCACCAGGTCGTCCTTCACGGCCGTCGAGGCGCGGATCCCGGTGAGCTTCAGGCCAGCCGTGACGTTGTCGTAGACCGACATCGCCGGGAAGGGGTTGGGCTTCTGGAAGACCATGCCGATGCGCCGGCGGGCGTCCGTCAGCCGCCGGCCGCGGGCGTAGATGTCCTCGCCGTCCAGCAGGACCTCGCCGGCCAGTTCGGCGCCCGGGATCAGCTCGTGCATCCGGTTCAGGATGCGCAGGAAGGTCGACTTCCCGCAGCCCGAGGGGCCGATCAGGGCGGTGACCTGGCCTCCGGGCATGGTCAGCGAGACCCGGTTGAGGACCTTGCGGCCGCCGAACCAGGCGGAGATCCCGCGGGCGTCCAGGGAGGAGGCACCCGTGGAGGTGGCCTGGGGCAGGGTGAGCGTCTCGGTCATGGGGGCCTCGATCACAGGAGGTTGGGCAGGAGCAGGGCGGCCTGGTCGGACACCGCGAGGCCGAGCGCGGCCAGTACGGGGAAGCCGACGAGCCAGGTGTGGCCGCGGCCCCAGCGGACCCGGGCCCAGGCCAGGGCGGCCGCCGCGAGCAGCAGGGCCTGGGCCCACAGGACCAGCGGGACCCAGGCCGAGGGCTGGCCGGCCATCGGGGCCTCGTCGGCGGGCAGCCGGCCGGAGGCGCGCCCGCCGGACTGCTGGGCGGGCGAGACGAGTTCGGCGTCGACCTGGAGCACCCCGCCCGGCATGTACGGGGTGCCGTCGGCGGTCATCAGGGTCAGCAGGCCCGCCTCGCCCTTCGGCCTGGCGGGCTGCGGGTCGCCGGCGCGGCGGACGCCCAGCACCTTGTACTCGTGCTCCCCCTGCCCGGTGGTCACCGTGAAGGTCTCGCCGCGTTCCAGGTCCTCGATGTCGCCGAACGGGCCTCCGTAGCCCGCCTGGCGGCCCATCAGGATGCTGGTCCCGGGCTGGCCGGGGAGCACGGTGTCGCGGCGGTGCCCGGGGCCCGACGCCAGCACCTCGGCGGTGGTCGCCTCGCGCACGACCTCCCGTACGCCGATCTGCGGGATGGTCAGCAGGGCGACCGGGTCGCCGACCGCCGCAGGCCCCACGGGGGCGGTGGCGTTGGCGAGCTTGTCGCGCAACTGGGCGTAGCCCACGCGCCGGTCCCGGTCGTGGCGCAGGTGGCCGAGCGGGCCGACCTCGGCGACGAAGCCGAGGAGGAGCGCGCCCAGGATGGCCAGGGCGGCTCCGGCGGCCCACAGGCCGGGGCCGGCGGCCGGGGCGGGGCGCGCCGCCTTGCCCGCCGGAGCCTTCCAGACTCCGGCGGGGTCGGGGCGCACGTCCACCGGCTCGGTGGAGGTGACCGTCATCTGTCCTTCTCCGTCGTTCAGTTGCCCGGGGTGCCGGAGGCGCCCGAGAAGGTCAGCAGGCCGCGGCGGCGGGCCCACCAGACGGCCGAGCCGCCGGTCAGCACCAGGCCCGCGGCGATCAGGGCGAGGGTGGTGGCGTCCGTACCGGTGTTGGCCAGGCCACCGCCGCCGGAGCCGGAGCCGCCGGTGGTCCCGCTGCCCCCGGTGGTGCCCGCGGTGGTGCCCGCGCCGCCGGTGGTGACGTTGGTGGACAGGCCGAGGCCGGTGCCGCCGGTCGCGGTGGAGGTGGTGGTCGGGGTCGGGCTCCCGGAGGGGTCCGGGGTGGAGGTCGAGGTGGTGGTCGGGGTCGGGGACGGCGTCTGGGTGCCCGTGGGCGTCGGGGTGGGCGTCGGGCCCTGTGTGGCCGTGGGCGTGGGCGTGGGCGTCGGGGTCGGCTGGCCGCCGCCCGGGTCCGTCGTCCGGTACTCCGTGTTCGACGTGAACCACATCGACCCGGTGAAATC
Organism: Streptomyces sp. NPDC090045; assembly: GCF_044747975.1. Lineage (NCBI taxonomy): Bacteria > Bacillati > Actinomycetota > Actinomycetes > Kitasatosporales > Streptomycetaceae > Streptomyces > Streptomyces sp. NPDC090045. The sequence continues at coordinate 289,802 of NZ_JBIVFA010000001.1, read as the reverse complement.
CCCGTACGTCTCGGTGCCGAAGGCCTTGCGGCACACCACGGTCAGGTCGTAGCGGCCCTCCAGGGTGGTGAAGCCGGCCTCGTTGGCGTAGTCGCGCATGGTCATCGTCAGCGGGATGACGAGGCCGCCCGACGGCGCCTGCCCGTACGTGGAGATCGGCGAGTTGCCCACCACGTTCTTGCCCTCGGCCGGGAAGCCCTTGCCGGTCACCTTCACGAGGATGTTGGTGGCGGGCGCCGGGCAGGCCGCCGAGGTGGCGAGGTCGACGCTGGTGGTGTCCAGGCCGGTGGCCGGGTTGATCACCGCCGTGCCCGTCGGGGCGGCCTGGGCCGCCCCGGGCAGGGCGACGGCGGCCGTGGCGGCCAGCGTCGCGACGGCGGCGGCGAACACGGCGATTCCGGCCGCGTCGCGCCGGGAGGGACGGGTGAAGTGCACGATGGGCTCCTTCTTGGCGATCTCGGGTGTGGTGCGCCGGCGCGCCGACGCGGTGGCCGCCGCCCGGGCCAGGCGCCGGCGGCGCCACAGCCACAGCCCGCACGCGGTGATCGCGAGAACCAGGGCGAGCAGCGTCCACGGAACCGTCCACAGCGACACCGAGCGGGTCAGGGACGGGAGTTTGGGGTCCACGCCTTCGCGGGTGGCGACCGCCTGGACGGAGACGACGGCCGAGGAGCGCAGCATCGGCACCACGCCGTCGGCCTTCGCCGTGATGGTCAGGGAGCTGCCGGGCAGCAGGTCGCCGAGGTCCTTGAGGCCGCCCGCGGTGACGGAGCCGCCGATCAGGCCGTTGATCCGTACGGCCTGGCGGGCGCCGAGGCGGACGTTGCCGGTGTTGCGCAGGGTGTACGTCACGGTCGCGGAGCCGGTGCCGAAGGGGTGGAAGGTGCCCGCGTACGAGGCCTTCACGTCCTCCACGGCCAGGCGCGGGGTCAGTTCCCCGGCGAGGCGGAGGTAGACGCGGGTGCCGACGCGCTGGTCGAGGCGGACCTTGTTGCCCTGGGCGTCCTGGCCGCCGCCGGCGAGGGTGGCGACGATGCCGGCGGTGTGGTCGCCGGGGGTGGCGTCCCGGGGCACGGCGAGGGTGAAGGGCACGATGACCTTGGCCTTCGGCGGGACCGTGACCGTGTCCTTCTCCAGCTTGATCCAGCTGCCCGCGTCCTTCGGCGCCTGACCTGCGGGGAGCAGGTCGAAGCCGCCGTCGACGGTGTTGACGGCGTCGCTCGCGTAGACGGCGACGGTCAGCGGCTCGTCGCCGTAGTTCCAGACGGCGATCTGGTCGCGCAGGCCCGCGCCGCCGGTGACCCCGTACGAGAAGTGGGCGCGGGCGTCGGGTTCCTTCGGGCCGGCCGGCTGCACGCCGAAGGTCGCCTTGCGGTCCTCACCGGGCGCGGGGGTCGCCGCGGTCGCGTGCGCGGCCGGTACGGGGAGCAGCGCGAGCAGCAGGGTCAGCAGCAGGGCTGCCACGGGCGGGCCCGGACGGCTGCTGCGCCGGGCTGGGGCGGTGGAGGTCATGGCGCGGGCGTCCGATCCGGGCGAAGGGGGGTGCGGTCCAGGCATAGGGGGTGCGATCCGGGCGTCAGGGGCGGGGCGGAACGGCGGAGGAGAAGGGAAGGGTCCGTTCCGCCCCGGGGCTCACGCCTGGATCAGATGGCGGTGAGGGTGAGGGTGGCGCTGTAGGTGCCGGCAACCGTCGAGGTCGGGACGTTCAGCGCGAGGTCGGCGGTGACGTGCGAGGTGCCGAGGCCGGTGCCGTTGGCCAGGGTGCGGGCGGACTTCAGGCCCGCGGTGCCCGCATCGCCGGCGGCCGCGCCGTGCGCCGCGGCGACGGCGGAGCCGGCCGTGACGGTCTGCGCGGGCGCCTTGTCGACGACCTTCGGGGACCAGCCGAGGTTCTGGCCGTTGATGGCGTGCGTGGCACCGTCGGAGAAGTCGGTGACCTGGCCGCTGACGGTCCAGCCCGGGTTTCCGGCACGCGTGTCGGTGAGGGTGACCGGGTTGATGGACCCGGCGGTGGTCAGCAGGTCGCCGTCGGCGTTCAGGACCGGCGAGGGCAGGGTGACCTGCGGGTTGGCGACGCTGATGACCAGCGCGCCGGCGTTGACGGTGGTGGTGATGGTCTCGGAGGCGGTCACTCCGGCGAACGCGCCGACCACGTACGGGATGGCGCCCGAGTCGGAGCCCAGGTAGGCGCCCGCGTCGGCGGGCACGAACACGGCGGTGAAGGAGTGGTCGCCGACCGGCAGGCTGCTGGTGGTCAACACGGCGGTGCCGTTGGCGACGGGCACGGTGCCCAGGGTGGTGGTGTTGCCGCCCACCGTGTCGGTGAACTTCACCGCGCCGGCCGCGCCGGCGGGCGTGACCGTACCGGTCAGGGTCACCGGGCTGAACTGCGGCGCGGTGGAGGCCGGGGAGACGGCGAGGGCGGTGGTGGTCGCGGTGGCCGGGACGGCCTGGACCACGTAGGAGACGTGCGCCGAGGTGGAGCCGTTGTACGAGGCGCTCGCCGGCGTGAAGACGGCGGTCAGGTCGTGCGTGCCCGCGGCGAGGTTGCTGGTGGTGAGGGCCGCGGTGCCGTTCGCGACGGTCACGGCGGTGCCGAGGTTGCTCGCGCCGTCCTTGAACTGGACGGTGCCGCCGGCGCCGCCCGGGGCGACGGTGGCGGTGAGGGTGACCGGGGTGCCCGCCTGGGCGGGGCCGGCCGGGGTGACCGCGAGGGCGGTGGTGGTGTCGGTCTTCACCGCCGGGTCGGTGTTCTGGTAGGTGGTGTTCGAGGTGAACCAGACCGCGCCGGTGTAGTCGCCGAGGCTGGTGCCGTTGAACGCGGTCCGGCAGATGACCGTGAAGTCGTACTTGCCCTGCAGGGTGGTGAAGCCGGCCTGGCTGGCGTAGTCCCGCATGGTGGAGGTGAGCGGGATGACCATGCCGCCGTTGGGGGCGGTCGGGTACGTGGTGATCGGGGAGTTGCCGACCACGTTCAGGCCGCCGGCGGGGAAGCCGGAACCCTCCACCTTCACCAGCACGTTGGTGGCGTTCGCCGGGCAGGCGCCGGAGGTGGTGAAGGCGATGCCGGAGGTGTCGGCGCCGGTCGCCGGGTTGATGTCGATGGTGCCGATCGGGGCGGCGTACGCGGCGCTCGCCCCGGCCAGACCCGCCGCGAAGGCGGCGGTCAGGGTGGCGACACCGAGGGCCAGGGCCCGTGAAAATCTGTTCTTCAGCACAACGTCTCCAGAATCAGAAGATCAGGTGAGGGATCAGCTGCCGAGCGGATCAGGGGGTCTGCTTGGTGGTGTCGCCGCAGTTCGGGTTGGTGGCGAAGCCGTAGGTGTTGATGACCGAGGTCTGCTTGCAGATCTCGGAGTTCGCGCCGACGAAGACCGTGCTCCAGGGCGCGGTGGCGACCTTGCTCGTCGGGATGACGTTGTAGACGTCGCGCTTCACGCCGAAGCCGCTGTTGAGCACGGTCGGGGCCAGGCCGTCGACGGTGCCGAGGATGGCGCGGCCGCGCAGGTCGGCGATGGTCTGCGAGGACTGCGACTGGTACTGCGCGATGGAGAACGGCACGATCGACTTGTCGTCGAGGACGCGGCCGTCGTGCTCCTGGACCGGGGCGCTGCCCTTCTTGTCCTTGATGCAGGGGTAGACGCCCGCGACGACGTCGGCGTCGGTGATGCCCATCTGGGACTCCCAGAAGCTGCGGGTGCCCGAGCCGGCCTGCGGCAGGTAGACGGTCATGTCGTAGTTGGGGCCCGCACCCACGTAGTTCGGGTCGCAGTGGTAGATCGCCTTCAGGTCGGCCAGCCCCAGCTTGCGCGGGATCGACGAACCGGGGGTGATCGCGTAGGTGACGCCGTCGACCGCGAAGGGGACGTACGTCAGGCCCGGGGCCGCGGCCGCCAGGTTCAGGGAGGAGGAGCGGGCGAAGTCCAGACAGCCGTTGTTCGCCTGGAGGGAGGTCAGCAGCGCGGAGCGGCCGGCGCCGCTGCCGTTCGGGCGGGCGATCGTGCAGTTCGCGTTGACCGCCGGGTCCTTGGTGGTGATGTTCGCGGAACCGGTGGCGTCGTACGAGCCCAGGACCTTCTGGCCGTTCACGGTGATGGCGGCGGCCAGGCCGTTCATGACGTCCTGGGTGGTGTCGGAGCCGACACCGGACAGCTGGCGGTACTGCGGCGGGCCGGCCGGGTCGGCGAAGGCGATGCTGCCGCCGGCGGCGCCGAGCGCCAGTGCGGCCGCCGCGGCGGCGAAGGCGATCTTCTTCTTGTTCACTCGGGTTTACCCCTCAGCTAGGCTGCGCCCCGGGTGGTGCCCGGCACGCGTTGGGTGAAGTTCCGTTGGCGCGGACGAATCAGACGGTTGTGGCCGGGTATCACCTCCCTTCGTCGCGGTGCGCGGCGCCCGCACGCAGGGCGCGCAGGTGAGGCAGGAGACGGGGCAGGAAGCGGGGCAGCAGCGGGCCGGCGAAGGCCGCGAGCGCGCCCACGACCAGGCAGATCAGCAGCACGTGCCGGATGGCGCCGACCACCCAGCGCGGGGTGTCGCCGGTGGCCTGGGCCGCGGGAGCGGGAGCGGCGGGCGGTGCGCCGCCGGGTGCGGCCGGAGCGGCGGAGGCCGGGGCGGCCGAGGCCGGAGCGCCGCCGCCCGCGGTGGCCGCCGCGCCGCCCGCGCCCGCCGCCCCGCCGCCGGCGGACGTGGACCCGCCACCGCCCGTACCGGACGCCACGGCGCCGCTCTGCGCTCCGCCCGCGCCCGCCGACGTACCGCCGGACGCGGCGGATCCGGCGGAGGCTCCGGCCGACGACCCGTCCGGGGCCGGCTTCTTGCCCGCCTCGGCGGCGACCCGGCGGGCGGCCTCGCGGGTCTGGGCCCGCAGAGCCTCGGGCAGCGGGGCGTAGCCGTGCGGCAGGGTGCCGGCGGCCACTCCGGGGGTCTGGCCGGGGCCGGCCGCGTAGGCGAGGAGGCTGCCGTAGTCCTTGCCCTCGGCCACCGTGAGGTCGGCGGGCACGGTCGCGGCGTAGGTGAGCACGGTGAGCGGGTAGGCCGCCGGGTCCTTGGCCGCCGGGTCGGGCGAGCTGACGCCGTCCGGGCCGGGCTTGCGCGCGCCCGCCGCGGCGATCAGGCCGGCCGGTTCGGGGCCGACGAACCGGCCCGCCGCGTTGAGGAGTTCGGCGCGCACGAGGCCGTACCGGTCGGCGGTGGCGGTGTCGGTGACGGCGAGCACGGCCCGCGCCCCGGCCGGCTGCGGCGGGTCCTTCTTGTAGGCGGGGGGCGTGGCGGTCGCGTCCCAGGAGGTACGGGCGAGGGTGTCGCCGCGGCTCGCGGCGCGGGCGGCCGCGTGCATGTCGCTGGCGTAGGGGTGCTTGTCCTGGATGCACAGCGGGAAGGACGGCCGGTCGTCGAAGGGCTGGCAGTACGGGTCGCTCTTGGGGAAGCTGTCGAGCGGCAGCGCCAGGTCCTTGTAGTGCGGGTTGACGGCCATGCCCGCGTACGCGCGGTCCCCGTGCGTCCCGGCGTTGTCGGGCACCCCGCTCAGGAACTCCCGGGCGGCGAGGTCCTGCCCGACCCACTCCCACAGCTGGCGGGTGGTGTCGGCGAGCGGCTGCGGTACGAGGGCGTCGCCGAGCCTTCCACCGAAGTCGAGGCCGGTGTACTCGGGGTTGTGGCGGATGAACTCCGGGTCGCGGCCCAGGTTCTCCGGGTTCTTCGCGGTGCTCTCGGCGAAGCGCGAGTTGCCGTCCTTGTACGACTCGGTGAGCAGTTTCGCGACGAGGCGCGGGGTCAGGCGCAGCGAGCCGAGGCGGGTGCCGTTGCGGGCCTTGACCTCGTCGGGGGCGCCGAAACCGGCCTGGCTCTCGATGAAGTAGCCGATGGTGATGCCGGAGAGGGAGACCGGCGCGTACACGGGCCGCCGGGTCTCGACGGGTGCCGCGGGGCGGCCGAGGAAGACGAGGCCGGGGGCGCCGGAGAGGAGCTTGACACGGGCCGTCTCGTCCGGGACCTGCGCGTAGCCGTAGATGGCCTTGCCGCCGGTCTGGCACAGGGCGGGCTGCCAGCGGGTGACGGCCTCGGCGGCCATCTCGCTGCCGATGGTGCCCCGTTCCTCGGCGCCGATCGGGCAGAAGCTGCCGAGCGGTTCGAAGCCGAGGGGGACGACGAGGCGGTGCTTCCAGTTCGCCGGGCTGAGCGGGGAGGACTGGAGCTGGCCGCCGGACTGGGTGGTGTACGCGGTTCCGTCGATCTCGGTGGTGCCGCGCGGGACGATCACCAGCCAGCAGCCGCGGCCGGCGGCGGCGCCCTGGGTGCCCGGGACGGCCGCGCCGCAGCCGAGGCCGGGGGCCTCGATGGCGGTCTGGGTCTCGAACCAGACCTCGCCGGCGCCGCGGGCGTTGGTGCGGGCGTAGGGCACCTCGTTGGTGCTGTTGACGTCGAAGAACTCGTTCCAGTTGCCCGGGCTGACCGGGTCGTCGCCCACCGTGCGGAAGGGGGCGTACGAGATGCCGCTCGGGGTGGGCGGCGGCAGCGGCTGGTTCTCGCCGTCCTTGAGCCGGTCCCCGTAGTTGAGCTGGCGGCTGTTGGTGTAGGCGCCGGCGGCCTGGTTGCCGGCGCCCGCGCCGAGCGCCGAGGAGCCGCCGAACTGGCACTGGTCGGTCGTGGGGCCGGTCGGGGCGTCGCCCCAGCACTGCATGATCTGCAGGTAGTTGGCGGCGTACGCGGTGTCCGACACGGTGGGCGCCCCGCCGGTCCAGGAGACCTTGACGACCTGGTCGACGAGGTTGCGGGTCTGGCTGACGGTGACCTTGAGGGCGGCGAAGTCCCCGGCGCCGGAGACCGTCGTCTCCGAGCCGTCGGCGGCGTACGCGGCCTGCGCGCCGTCGCCTCCGGCGGTGGCGACCACGGGCAGCAGGGCCAGGCAGAGCGCGCCGAGCAGCAGCCGGAGCCGGCGCGGGCGGGCCGGGGCGGCCGGGCGCGATCCGGGCCCGGGCGTCGCGGCCTCGGGGGTCACGGCCTGGCGGGTGCGGGTGCGGGTGCGGATCAGGAGGCCGCGCATCAGGAGAGCGCGCATCAGGAGCCGCCTCCCGCGCGCCGTCGGGCCAGCCGCCGGGTGAGCAGCGGGGGCCCCACGGTGAGGGTCAGCAGGATCAGCGCGCCGAGCACCATCAGCGCGGTCTGGAGCGTCCCGCCGATGCCGTTGGCGGTGGTGACGGGGATGCCGAACAGATCGCCCGCGCCCGCCGCGAGGGGCCGGCCGGTCTCCGGGTCGACGGCCCCCGCTCCGCCGTCGGCGGTCGAGCCTTCGCCGCCGCCCCCGCCGGTCGCGGCGCCGCCGGTGGCCGCCGCCCCGCCGTCGGCGCCGGTGCCGCCGCCCGAACCGGAGCCTCCGGTGGCGGCGCCGCCCCCGGAACCGCCCGTGCCCGTACCGCCGTTACCGCCGTTGCCGCCGCCGGTCGCGGCGCCGCCCGAGCCGCCCGAGGCGCTGCCCGTCTGGGTCGGGGTCTTGTTGCCGCCGGTGCCGATCTCGCACTGGGTGGCGCCCTTCTTGTCGCATTCGGAGGGCTGGGGGGCGGTGTTGGCGAGGGTGTTGGTGCCGTCGGCGGAGAAGGTGGGGTTCTTGCAGTTCTTGATGTCGATGTTCGTGGCGGTGACCCCGGGGATGCGGCGGACCTGTTCCAGACCGGCCTGCACGAGGTTGATCGGCAGCGGGGAGTAGCCGAGCCGGTCCACGGAGCGCTGGCCCTCGCAGAGGAAGTAGTAGGCGAAGGCGCCGAGCGCCTTGCCCTTCTGCGGGTTGAAGTTCGCTTCCTGCGCGGTCGGAATGATCATGTAGCTGTAGCTGGAGAGCGGGTAGTTGCGGCGGTCGCTGCTCTCGTCGTAGACCTGGCTCAGGTCCTGGGTCAGGTCGGGCCTGATCGTGGCCTTGGTGAGCGAGACGGCCACGTTCTGCGCGGTGGGCTCGGTGTAGTAGCCCGCCCCGTTGAGGATCTTGGCGACGGGGAAGCCGGTGGTGGCCACCGCGTAGGAGTACTCGACGTAGGTGATGGTGCCGACGTTGCCCTCCTGGGCCACGTAGCCGGAGACGCCGTTGGAACCGGACTGGCCGACGAATCCGCGGCCGGCCACGACGGGAAAGTTGGAGGTCTGCCCGCAGGGGGTGGAGCGGCCGGCCTTGGCGCAGTAGGCGTCCCACAGGCCGCCGTGGCGCATGGCCAGCCAGTTGGTCAGCTGGGCGGTGGTGCCCGAGCCGTCGGAGCGGACGACGGGGACGATCCGGCGGGCGGGCAGCGAGCTCGCGAGGGCCGGGTTGTCGGCCTTGATGGCCGGGTCGTTCCAGGTGGTGATCGAACCGGTGAAGATCTTGGCCACGACCTCGCCGGAGAGGCGGAGGTTGGTGACCCGACGGTTGCCGATCTTGAGGTTGTACATGAAGGCCGTGCCGCCCGCGACGATCGGCATGTAGCCGAACTTCCGGGAGGGCGCCGGGTCCACGACCCCGGAGTCCTTGATGCCGTAGGGGATCTCGGAGACGGCGAAGTCGACGGTGCCGTTGCGGAACTGGTTGCGGCCGTCGGACGATCCCGTACCGCTGTAGTTGACCGTCATGCCGTACTGCTTGACGTTGGCGCGCCACTGGTCGAGGGCGTTCTGGCTCCAGGTGGAACCGGCGCCGGAGACCGGTACGTAGCTCTCGGCGGCGGCGGGCACGGCGCCGGGCAGGGCGAGGGCCACGGCGGCGAGGAGCAGGGCGAGCGCGCGGACGAGGACGCCCGCGGGGGCACGTCCGTGGTGGGCCGGGGGTCGTCCGGGCATCGGGAACTCTCCTGATCGGTGACGTGTCGTACGGAGCCGGGCGCTCGGGGCGCGGGCGCAGGCGGTGCGGAGCATCGGGAGTGCGGGTGGCGGGCCGGTGCGCTAGGCCCAGGGCGGCGGTTCGGGCCGGCGGCCCTTCGGGGGCGGCAGCGGACCGGTGGGCTCCGCCCCCGACCCGGTCGGTCCGCCCGGCTTCCGGTCCATGGGCGGACGGTCACCGGGTGCGGCCTGCGATGCCGTCCCGGCCGCATCGTCCGGACCGTCCGCATCGGCCAGACCGTCCGGCTCGCCCGTCCCGGCCGGCTCGCGGCCGCGCTCGGCCCTGGCGGCCATGCGCTCGGCGTCGCGCGCCGAGGCGAGGACCCGGCGGTGCTGCTGGCCGCGGCTGAGCTGGCCGGGGGCCCGGCCGCCGATGACGCGGGCGAGCACGAACAGCAGCAGCACCAGCGCCATCAGCAGGGCCGCGCAGCCGAACCCGCGGGCGATCATGGTCTTGTCGGGGTAGCCGACGAGGCTGAAGGTGGCGAGCGGCAGCGACATCTGCGGCCCCTCGACGGGGTTGACGTTCAGACCGGCCGCGATGCCCGAGGTGAGCAGCACCGGGGAGGTCTCGCCGATGCCGCGGGCGGTGCCCAGGATCACGGCGGTGGTCAGTCCGGAGCGGGCGGTGGGCAGCACCACCGTCCACACGGTGCGCCACTGGCCGGCGCCGAGGGCGTAGGAGGCCTCCTTGAGCGAGCCCGGCACCAGCCGGATCACCACGTCGGAGGCGCGGATGACGATCGGCAGCATCATCACGGACAGCGCGAGGGCGGCGGCGAGGCCGGACTTGTCGTTGCCGAGGAGCAGGATCCAGGTGGCGTAGACGAACAGGCCCGCCACGATCGACGGCAGCGCGGTCATCGCCTCGACGATGGTGCGGACGAACCGCGCGTAGCGGCCCGGGACTTCGTTGAGGAACACCGCGCAGGCCAGCCCCAGCGGCACGGTGACCGCCAGGGCGATGCCTATCTGCTCCAGGGTGCCGACGATGGCGTGCAGCGCCCCGCCCTGGGTGAGCGGGTCCAGCGGGCCGGTGCCGGACATGTCCTCGGTGAAGAAGTTGAGGTGGGTCAGGGCCTCCCGGCCGCGCACGATGGCGTAGCCGACGACGAGGAGCAGGGCGGCCAGCAGCAGGGCGGCGATGCCGTGGACGAAGGCCTGGGCGAGGCGGGCGCGGACGGCCGAGCCGTTCTCGTCGAGGGAGACGAGGACCGCGTACAGCGCCATGAAGGCGAGGTAGAGGACGACGGTGAAACCGAGCGGCCCGTCGAAGGGCAGCACCCGCCCGAACAGCAGCGAGGTCAGCCCGAGGGCGGCGGCCGCGGCCCCCACCAGGGCGAATACGTCGCGGGCGTGCACGGTGGAGGTGTTGCGCCGCTGCTCGGCGGGCGCGCCGGGGCCGTCGGTGACCACCTCGGGGCGGACGGTGCGGGGGGCGTCGGCGGTGGCGGGGCCGGCCGGGTGCGTGGTGACGGTCATGCCTCGGCCCCCGCTCCGGAACGGCTGCGGGCGACCACCGAGGACGCGATGAAGTTGACGACGAGGGTCATGAGGAAGAGGGCGAGGCCGGCGGCCATCAGGGCGGACATCCCGAATTCGCTGGCGGATCCGTAGCGCAGGGCGATGAGGGCGGACACGGAGTTGGCGCCGTTCTGGAGGACGTGCGGCTGGAAGACGAAGACCGGGGAGATGATCAGGTAGACGGCGATGGTCTCGCCCAGCGCCCGGCCGAGGCCGAGCATGGTGCCGCCGATGATCCCGCCCCTGCCGAAGGGCAGGACGACGGAGCGGATGACACCCCACTGGGTGGCGCCGAGGGCGAAGGCGCCCTCGCGTTCGCCCGGCGGCGCCTGGGCGAAGGCCTCGCGCATCACGGAGCAGGCGATCGGCGTGACCATCAGCGCGACGACCATCCCGGCGATGAAGGTGGAGGAGGTGTAGAAGGTGTTCGGGCTGAGCGGATCGCGGGGGCTGTCCCCGTCGACCGCGAAGAGCGGGAACCATCCGAAGTAGGTGGTGAGCCAGCGGGAGAGGCCCACGACGCTCGGCTGGAACAGGAAGAGCCCCCACAGGCCGTAGACCACGCTGGGCACCGCGGCCATCAGGTCGACCAGGCTGATCAGGGTCTGCTTGAGGCGGCGCGGCGCGTACTCCGTGATGTAGAGGGCGGTGCCCGCGGCGAGCGGCACGGCGAAGACGATCGCGACGGCTCCGATGAGGACGGTGCCGGGGAGGACCGCCGCGATGCCGAAGCGGTGGGAGTCCGGCTCCCACGCGGAGGTGGTGAGGAAGGCCGGGCCCGCGTCGCGCAGCGCCTCCAGGGCGCGGCCGCCGAGGAAGACGCCGACCAGGGTCATGATGAGGAGCACCACGGCGCCGGCCCCGCGGGCGGAGCCCCGGAAGATCCGGTCGGCCGGGTCACCGCCCTTGGCGAGGGGGCGGGGCGCGTCGCCCCGGTCGGCGGGGTCGGGCCCGCCGACGACGGTGGTGGTGGTCGCGGTGGTCACAGCAGGCCTCCCCCGCGGACGGCCAGCCCCGGCGCGTCCCCGGCGCCGGGCAGGCGCAGGCCGCGCAGCCGCCGGGTGTAGGTGACGCCGGAGGCGACCTGCGCCCCGGCGACGGCGGACAGGAACAACTGGAGGCTGTGCCGGCACTCGCGCTGACGGCGGAAGGTGCGTACGGCCACCGCCACGCAGCGCTCGTCGAGGGTGAGCTGCCAGGTCCAGGCTCCGGCGCCCGTGTCGGTGACTGCGGCGGTGCCGGCACTGGTCCCGGTATCGGCAGCGGTACCGGTGCCGGAGCGGGCGCGGGTGCCCGTTCCGGGGGACATCACCACGAGCGCGGTGACCCGGTCGGCCTCCGCGCGGAGCCGCTGCACGGCGGCGCAGCAGGCCGTGAGGCTGCTGTGCACGTCCGGACTGCGGCCGAGTTCGTGGTTGTTGGCGCCGACGAGGCGCCAGGTCACGGCCTCGGGACCGCCGCCCTTGGCGCTCTGGTCCGAGCCGCGCCCCGGCGCCTGACGTCGTGCGACGTCCACCCACGACACGAACAGAAAACGTGGCCGAGACACCGGTCCGCCCCCCTTCCCCACAAGCCGTGCATGGCCGGAAATCGGCCACCCACCCATGGCCGCGGGCATGACAATCCACGGGGCGTAGGGCTGTGGGGCACACGGATTGGTGAAGCAGAAACGGAGAACATGTGAACGCGAAGAGGAGGCGCACGCGCCCCCCGGCGACCGCGCGCCCCCCGGCCGTCGGGCCACGCGATCGCCGCATGATCGCTGCATGATCGCCGCGTGATCCCCAAGGGATTCCCGGGAGATCCCCACGAGATCCCCACGGAATCCCGACGAGATCCCGAGGAGATCCCGGGCAGACCTACGAGATCCCGAGCAGCCTGACCGCCTGGTAGTACGTCCACGCGGTGCCCTCGCACGAGCGCTTCCGGCTGCCCGGGTACTGCGCGCAGACCCGCCTCATGTCCGCGAGGAACGCCTCGTCCAGCCGGGCCTTGGCGGCCGGAAACAGCCCTGCCGCCCGGTGGTTGCGGTAGCCGAAGTCGTGGCGGTCGCAGGCCGCGGTGAAGGGGAAGCCGAAGGGGTTGTCCGGGGAGGAGGTGCAGTGGTCGGTCGACCAGTCGAAGCCGTACGCGGCCCACGCGCCCCGGTGCTCGCGCGCGTCGGCCCATGCCTGGTAACTGGCGGCGCTGGACTGGGTCCAGCGGCTGAGCACCAGCGGTTTGTCGGCCGGGACCTCCGGCGCGGCCCAGGCGGCCGGCGCGAGGGCGAGCACTGTGGTGGCGGCGACGGTGGCGAGAGCGGGGACGAGGCGGCGACGGCGCATGGAGGGTCCTCGGGGCCGGGGCGGACGGATCACCCCGGCCAACAGGGCCGGACCCCACCCGGTTACTGCGCGCCGCGCGCCGGTCCTCCGGTGAACCCCGTACGTATGCTCCAACGGCTTTGCACGGGCGATGAGTTCCCGCCCGGGGTGTGACTTTTCGCCGCCCCTGCACACCTTCTCGCCACGACGATCGTCGTCCCATACTCCCGGAGCGGCACGGTGGCGGCCGCAACGGTCTGCGGCACGACGAACACGGGGTGGGGCACGGTGGATTCAGCGGCGGTCACGGCACGGTCGACAAGGGGCGCGACGGAGTCGGCGACGGTCACAGCGGCGTCGGCGACGGACACGGCGGAGTCGGCGACGGTCACAGCGGCAGCCGCGGGCACCTGGAAGCTCGGCGACCTGGAGGTGAACCGCGTCGGCTTCGGCACGCTGCGGCTGACCGGAAACGGCATGAGCGGGAATTCCGACGGCGCCCCGATCGACCGGGAGGTCGCCGTCGGGATCCTGCGGAGCGCGGTCGAGCGCGGGGTGAACCACATCGACACCGCCTCGTTCTACTTCTCGCCGCTGCGCTCCGCCAACGAGCTGATCAACCGGGCGCTGGCGCCGTACACCGACGATCTGGTCATCGCCACCAAGGTCGGACCGTGGCGGGACCCGTCGGGCGCATGGCTGGGGATGGCCGGTCCCGGGCAACTGCGCGGGCAGGTCGAGGAGAACCTGCGCCAGCTCGGCCGGGACCACCTCGACGTGGTCAACCTGCGCGTGAACGGCATCGTGTCGGTCGCCGAGCACTTCGGCGCACTGGCCGAGCTGCGGGAGGCGGGGCTCGTCCGCCACCTGGGCCTGTCCTGCGTCACGCCCGAACAGCTCGCCGAGGCCCAGGCCATCGCACCCGTGGTCTGCGTGCAGAACCCGTACGGCCTGGACCAGCGGCTCGCCGACACCAACGGCCTGATCGACAGCTGCCGTCGGCAGGAGATCGCCTTCGTTCCCTTCTTCGCGATCTCGGGCCGGCGGCGCGAGGCACCCGCCGACGACACCCACGGCGACGGCCTCCGTGCCGTGGCCCGCGCGCACGGGGCGACACCCGCGCAGGTCAGGCTGGCCTGGACCCTGCACCGCGGGCCGAACGTGCTGGCGATCCCCGGCACGTCCGACCCCGGTCACCTGACGCAGAACATCGCCGCCGGCGCGCTGCGGCTGTCGCAGGACGACCTCGACCGCCTGGAGGGTCAGCGCTAGGGGGATTGGGGCGCCGGAGCTTCTGCCGGGGGTGGGGGTTCGGCCGGCTGCTCGGCCGGCGGCGGAGGCGGAGGCGCCACCGGCTGTTGGGCCGGGGGCGGGGGTACGGCCGGCTGCTCGGCCGGCGGCGGAGGCGGAGGCGCCACCGGCTGATGCACCGGAGGCGGGGGTACGGCCGGCTGCTCGGCCGGCGGCGGAGGCGGAGGCGCCACCGGCTGATGCACCGGAGGCGGGGGTACGGCCGGCTGCTCAGCCGGCGGCGGAGGCGGAGGCGCCACCGGCTGATGCACCGGAGGCGGAGGTTCGGCCGGCTGCTCAGCCGGCGGCGGAGGCGGAGGCGCCACCGGCTGATGCACCGGAGGCGGAGGTTCGGCCGGCTCCTCGTGCGGTGGTGCCACCGGCTTCTCAGGGGGCTTCGGCAGGTTCTCGTCCGCCGGGGGCTTCCCGGACTTCTCCTGCGGGGGTGGCGGTAGCCTCCCGGGCTCTTCGTCTCCCGGCGGCAGGGGCGCCACCGGCTCCTCGGCGGGCTTCTCCGGGGGCTTGGCGGGGGGCTTGGCCGGTTCTTCATCGGCCGGGCGCTCCGCCGGGATGTCCTTCGCCGGCGGCGGGGGCTTCGCCGGGCCCTCCTCGTCCACCTGTGGCGGGGGCACCACCGGAGCGGGGGGCACTACTGGGGGTATGTCCGCCGGCGCTTCTGGCACCTCGTCCGCCGGGGGTGGGACCTGGGGATTCTGGTCGGGCGGGGCCTCCTGCTCGTTCGGCACGCTCGGCACCGTCGGTTCGGGTGTACTGGGCGTGTTCCACGCACTCCACGCCCAGCCCCCGAGGCCCAGCGCCGCGGCCACACCGAGCGAGACGAGGACCCCTTTCGGGCCACCGGGGACGCCTCGCACGGCGGCGGCTACGCCGGCTCGCCCGAAGGCAACGGCAGCCCTCGCAGCGGCGCCGGCCGTGGCCAAGCCGTATCCCACGGCGGTCTTGCCCGAGTTCCACAGCTGTACCGCCTTGTCAGCCGTTCTGGACAGCAGAATCCTGCCTTGCTGGAGGGCTGCGCTGCCGGCGTTCTGGATGCTCTGCACCATCGACGCAATACGGCCCTGAGCGGCACCGCCTCCGGACTCGCCCGCATGCTGGGTCAGTTCAACAGCGGTCTTCCAGTGCTGCCGATTGGTCGTAGCCGCCTCGAAAGCTTCCTCGGCGCTGGCGAGGCGAGTACTGTTGAGCCCGACGAGTTTGTGGAGATAATTAAAACGCTGCTGAATCCATGAGCGGGCCGCCTGAGCCGTCGGGGTGTTGCTCGTTTCTGTCGCCAGGGCCCCGACTCGCTCGAGCTTCGGCCCGTATTGGCGTGCCACTTCCGTGGTCTGGCGAATCACATGCTGACTGCCTCGAACCGCCCTCTGAACTGGCTCTCCGAGATTTTCCAGCTGCTGCGGGTTCAGTTGCCTCCAGCTGTCCGGGGTTGTGACCCTGCTTTGTAGATATCTGATCTGATCGTCCACCTTGATTTTATGGGTGACCTCCATTAGCTTCCCGTACTGACTGCGCTCCATGACTGTAACGGTGGCTTTATCTGCTATCTGTTGAAGGTTAAGCTTCACCAGGTCCACCGTGTGAATAGGATCGGGCATGGCGGGCCTCCGCTCAGATCTGGCTTTCTGGCCCTGGACCGTAATTACGCGAGGTAATACTCCGCTGGTCGACGAAAGATGGTGTCGACGCTCGCCGCGACATACATGACGCCTATCTCCACACTGATCCCTGATTTTTTCTTGGTCAAGAGTGGTGGGGATCGGCTCAAAGAGGCGAAACTGCGGCCTCGACCGGCATTGCCGCGGACCAGCTTGCGGACCGGTCCGTCCTTCTCGGCATCCGCGCCTCGTTCCGGCCCACGAAACCCGGCCGATCCGACGATCCGAAGGAATCGGCCTAGCCGAGGCCCGCGGCGGTGGCGCGCGCGAAGCCCTCGGGGTTGTCCAGCATGATGTTGTGCCCGCAGTCGGGGACGGACACCACGGCGACGCCGGCCGCCTCCAGGGCCTCGGCGCCGGGAAGCGGGCCGTCCGCCTCCGGCAGCAGGAAGGTGCGCGGGACCTTCAACTCCCGCAGCAGCTCGCGCATGGTGGGCGTGGTGCCCGCCGCGAGGTGGACGGCCGAGCGGTGAAGGGCCGTCCGGCCGGCGAGGCGCATCGTGGACCACCAGTGCGCGCCGACCCGGTCACGCACCTCGGCCCAGCCGCCGGCCAGGAACTCCTCCTCCGTGTAGGCGGCGATCCCGCTGCTTCCGGGCATCGCGGGACCGGGCGGAACCGGATCCAGGTTGGCGTCGACGAGCACCAGCCGGGAGACCAGGTGGGGATGGCGGTGGGCCAGCACGATCGCCACGGCTCCGCCCATGCTGTGGGCGATCAGCTCGGCGCCCGCCACCCCGGCCGCGCCGAGGGCGGTCGCCAGGGCGTCGGCGTGCGCCTCCAGGGTGTAGTCGAACCCCTCGGGCCGGTCGCTGTGCCCGTGGCCCAGCAGATCGACCAGCAGAGAGCGCCGCCCCGCCAGGAGCTGATGCGTGGCGCTCGCCGCGAAGTAGGCGGGCGAGGTGGAGCCGAGGCCGTGCACGTACACCCGGGCCGGCTCCTCCCCCGGCAGCTCGACCCAGCGGATCCGATCGTCCTGCGGAGTGACGACGGCACTTCTCACGATGCTCCCCCTCGGTCGTTCGACGGACGATCGGGCCCGTGCCGTGACCGTAGCCCGCCCCGCGGCCGTCCGGTCGGGAGTTTCCGGCCGCCCGCCACGCCACGGCGGACTTCGGCTCACCATCCGTCGTGCGCGCATTATCGTGGCCGGCATGGACATCCGCCGGGCCCTCACCCCCGCCGAGCTCGCCGCCGCCGAATCCCTCTTCGACGGGCCCGCCCGCGCGGAGTGGTCCGAGCGCTTCCTCGCCGCCCCGGGGCACGTGATGCTCATCGCCTACGTCGACGGAGTGCCCGCCGGGATGGTCTCCGGCATCGAGATGAGCCACCCCGACAAGGGCACCGAGATGTGCCTGTACGAACTGTCCGTGGACGAGGGGTACCGCCGCCGCGGGTTCGGCCGCGCCCTGACGCTGGCCCTCGCCGACGAGGCGAAGGCCCGCGGCTGTTACGGCATGTGGGTGGGCGTCGACACCGACAACGAGGCCGCCCTGGCCACCTACGACGCCGCCGGCGCCCGCGACGAGGGCGTCTTCGCGATGCGCGGCTGGCCCCTCAGCCCGTAGCCCGCGCGGCGGCGTGTCGTGCGCCCACTCGGCGCACCCTCCGCGCGCCCGCGCCGCCGCTCGCCGAGCATCGGCCGCATGACCGCATTCGTCCCGCTCCTCCCCGCCGCCGTCGCACTGCTCGCGGCGGCCACCACGGCCGCCGCCCTGCCGCCGCACCCCTCCTCCGCGGCCCGTTCCTCCGCCGAATCCGCCGTCGCCCCCTACGTCGTCGTCCTCAAGGACACCAGCTCGCGCGCACCGACCCGCGCCCTGGCCGCCGAGGCCGCGGACTCCGGCGACGAGGTCGGGCCGGTCTACGAGGCCGCCCTCAACGGCTTCGCCGTCCGCACCACCGCCGCGCGGGCCGCCGCCCTGGCCGCCGACCCCCGGGTGGCCTCCGTGGAGCCGGACGCGGAGTTCCACACGAGCGCCGGCGCCACCGCCACCGCCGCCGCCGCCGACACCCAGCCGCAGGCCCAGTCGCCCGCGCCCTGGCCGCTGGACCGCATCGACCAGCGCGAACTCCCGCTCGACGGCTCGTACACGTACCCCACCAGGGCCGAGGGCGTCACCGTGTACATCGTCGACACCGGGATCAACACCCTCCACCAGGAGTTCGGCGGCCGCGCCCGGTTCGGCTACAACGCGGTGTTCCTCGGGAGCTCCCGCGACTGCAACGGCCACGGCACGCACGTCGCGGCGACCGTGGGCGGGGAGACGTACGGGGTCGCGAAGGGGGTCTCGCTCGTCGGGGTGAAGGTGGCCGACTGCCGTGGTTCCGCGAGCCTTTCGGCCATCCTCAAGGGCCTCGACTGGGTGGTGAAGGACGCCGCGAAGGCCCCGGGAACCCCCGCGGTGGCCAACATGAGCATGGGCGGCACCCCCAGCTACGCCCTCGACGCGGCGGTGACCCGGGCCGTGAACTCCGGGATCACCTTCACCGTGGCCGCGGGCAACGACGGCAAGGACGCCTGCGCGGGATCCCCCGCCTCGGTCCCGGAGGCGATCACGGTCGGCGCGACCGACGCCGACGACCGGCGCGCACCGTTCTCCAGCCACGGCCCCTGCGTGGACCTCTCGGCCCCGGGCATGGGCGTCACCTCGGCCTGGAAGGACTCCGACACCGCCACCGCCCGCGCCTCCGGCACCTCGATGGCCGCCCCGCACGTGGCGGGGGTCGCCGCACTCGTCCTGGCGCGCGGTACGGCCCGTACCCCGGCGCAGGTGGCCGAGGAGCTGCTGCACAGCGCGGTGCCCGACCGGATCACCGCGCTCCCGGCCGGCACCCCGAACCTGCTGCTCCACCTCCCCACCAACCGCTAGACCCCGCGCAGACCCCGCACGCCCGCCCACCCCGACCAGTCGGTATCCGATGGGTCATCAGACTCTCCCTGATGGCCCATCAATTTCTGTGTGCTTCGGGCGAAAGCAAGTCATTGACTTCTCAT
Organism: Streptomyces sp. NPDC090045; assembly: GCF_044747975.1. Taxonomy (NCBI): domain Bacteria; kingdom Bacillati; phylum Actinomycetota; class Actinomycetes; order Kitasatosporales; family Streptomycetaceae; genus Streptomyces; species Streptomyces sp. NPDC090045. The sequence goes on along the minus strand of NZ_JBIVFA010000001.1, from coordinate 271,176 downwards.
CACCGTGACGCGTCAATATCGGCCACCGCACCGGCTCGGCCTCCCCCACACAGCGGGTGGGGGGAGGGGTTCGTCATGACGAAGGAGTCGCGACCCAGTGAGTACGAGAACGCTCAGACGAAGAGTGCTGGCCGGGGCGGGAGCCCTGTCTCTGGCCCTGACGGGCGGCGTGGTGGGCCTGGCAGGCTCCGCGCAGGCCGCGACGAAGACCACCGCCGTCTTCGAGAACTGCGACGCCCCGGCGCCGCAGCCGGACGGCTCGGGCAACCAGAACTGGACGGTCACCCTGCCCGACGGAGCCAAGGCCGGCGACGTCGTCCCGATCACGATCGACCCGGGCGCGAGCCCGCTGATCCCCGGATTCTCCGTCACCACGGTGAACACCTCCAAGATCACCCTCAAGGTCGGGACGACCACCCAGGTGGTCACCAGCCCGCCCGAGACCGTCAGCGTCATCGCCGGGCAGCCGCTCGACCCCAAGGCGTTCTCCGGAACGATCAAGATCCCGGACGGCACCGAGGGCACCACGGTCAACGTCGCCCTCGACCTGGCGGTGACCGACGCGGACCTCTCCGGTTCGGTCTTCACCACCACCTGCACCCCGGCGCCCCGCCCGAGCGCCTCGCTCGGATCGGTCGCGGTCGAGGCCCTGCCCAAGGACCCGATCACGACGAAGCTGACGCCCAACAGCGGCCCGGCGGGCCAGGAGGTCGTCGTCAGCGGCGCCAACATGCCGCCCGGCCCCGTCACCTGCTCGGCCCTGCTCGCGGGCGCGCCGACCGGTGACAACGGCAACGGCACGGCGGACGCCGCCGGTGTGGCCACCTGCACCCTCACGGTCACCAAGAAGGCCGACGCGATCAAGATCAACGGTGCGACCACCTCCAAGCCGTTCGTGTTCGTGGAGGAGCAGGCCGGCGTCAAGAACCCGGTCGACGTCGAGGTCCTCCCCGGACCGCTGGCCCTCGGCCCGAAGGACGGCCAGCCGGCCGTCAGCTTCGGCTCGGTCACCATCAACGGCAAGGCCCAGTCGGTGGTCGGCGTCTTCAACGCCGCGACCGTCCAGGACTTCCGCGGCGGCTCGCTCGGCTGGGACGTGACGGCGACCCGTACGCCGTTCCTGAACCAGGCGACCGGCCACTCGATGGCGAAGGCGCAGATCGGCATCCAGCCGTCCTGCACCGTGACCAACCCGGACAGCCCGAGCACCTGCACCGCGGGCACGCCCGGCGCGATCTCCGACGTCCCGATGAAGGTGGCCTCCCAGGCCGCCGGCGGGGACGAGCTGACCGGCGGTGAGTTCGCCGTCGGCGGCGCCGGGATGATCCAGCTCCCGCCCTTCATGTTCGCCGACACCTACCAGACGGTCGTGACCTTCTCGATCGCCTGACCCGTACGGCCCGCTCCTCCAGGGTGGTGCGGCGCTCCGGCGCCGCACCACCCCTTCCCCTTCCGGCGCCGACTGGAGACCGCCCATGCGCACCCGCAGCAGTACGCGTAGCCGCACCCGCACCTCTCTCCACGGGCTGCTCCTCGGCCTGCTGCTCCTGGGCGCGGGCCTGTTCCCGGCCACCGCGGCGAGGGCCGCGGACAACGGCACCTGGGGGGTCTTCCCCACGCCCGCGGCCGGTGCGGCGATGACCGACCGCGCGTACTTCTTCCACCAGGGCGCGGCCGGGACCTCCCTCGCCGACAGCGTGACGATCCTGAACTCCTCCGACAAGGACCTGACGTTCCAGATCTTCGCCACCGACGCGATGAACACCCCGGCCGGCGGCGCCTTCGCGCTGCTGCCGGTCGAGACCAGGCCCAAGGACGTCGGCGCGTGGATCGCGCTGCCGCCGGAGACGGCGAGCACCGTCACCGTGCCGGCCAAGGGCCGCAAGGACATCCCGTTCACCGTGAAGGTCCCGGCGGACGCGACGCCCGGTGACCACGTCGGCGGGATCGTCGCCCTGAACACCGCCGTGGAGGGCGTGCAGCAGGACGGCAAGGTCCAGGTCGGGGTGAAGCGCTCGGTCGGCGCCCGGCTGTACTTCCGGGTGCCGGGTCCGCTGACTCCGGGGCTGAGCGTGGAGGACGTGCGGGTCAGCCGGTCGGCGCCGCTGCTGCCCTGGGTCAAGGACGCCCGCGCCACGGTCTCGTACACGCTGGTCAACCGGGGCAACGTGGTCGTCGAGCCCAAGGTGACGGTCTCCGCCGAGGGCCTGTTCGGGCGCGACGTGCTGGACCGGCCGGCCCGCGAGCTGAAGCTGACCCTGCTGCCCGGCCAGCGCATCGAGCTGACCGAACCCTGGCCGGACGCCCCCCAGTCCGACTGGGTGACCGTCAGGATCACGGCGGGAGCGACCGCCCACCCCGATCTGGTCTCGCGGTCCGAGACCGAGTTCATCGCCGTCCCCTGGCCGGCCGTGGGCCTGTTCCTCGTGCTGGCGGGCGCCGGGGTCACCCTGTGGGTGCTGCGCCGCCGACGCCGCGCGGAAGACGAACAGGATGAACCCGTCCCGGACTTGGCTCAGGCGCGCTGACCGGCGAAGGTGTCCCAGGGTGACGGTATTCGGCCATCACCCTGGGGCGGGGAGGCACCTTCGATGGAACGACAGCACGGCGACGCGGCCAAGGGCACGGGTCTGCTGACCCGCATCGAGCGCGCGCTGGGCACCGGCACCGCCGTCTATCTGCCCGGCAACGGCTGGATCCGGCTCACCCTCCCGCTCGACGACGGCGGCCCGGCACCCGTCACCGTGGACGTGATCGCGGACACGAGACGGGCGCCGCAGGGGATCGCGTACCTGCTGCCCGGCGGCGGCCTGAACTTCGCGGCGGACTTCTTCACCCCGGGCGGCCCGGACGACCACAACCTCGCCCACGCACTGCGCCGCCGCGGCCTGCTCGTCGTCGGGGTCACCCCGCGCGAGGACGCCGCGTCCGCCGCCGACATCACCGCCGACTGGGGGCTCGCGGCGCACCGCCGGGACCTGGCCCGGGTGGTGGACGCGCTGGACTCCGTACTGCGGCTGCCCTACCAGTACGCCGGGCACTCCGCCGGGGCCGCCCTCGCCCTGGACGCGGCCTCGCACGACACCTCGCCGCGGCTGCGCCGGGTCGTGGCCCTCGACACGACCGGGCCGTACACCGGTGACCTGGCGCTGCGCGCGGCCGATACACGGGACGCGTACGCCACCCAGCTCGCGCAGGGCGTCCACATCGTCGATCCGGGACTCACGGCCGTGATCGCCAAGGCGGTGGCCGATCCGGACGGCGTCTCCGCGGCGCCCTGGCCGCCGGACCCGACCCGCCGCTTCACCCACGCCGGGCTCGCCCACTTCGCGCTGATCCGCACGGCCGCCCTCCCGGGGCCGGCGAACTGGATCTACGCCCGGGGCCACAGCGCCGGCGCCTACACCTTCGGCACCACCCCCGACGAGGACCGGTTCAGCCTGACCCACACCCCGCTGGCCACCTGGCACGCGGCCACCGCCGCCCTCGGGAGCGGGCTCCTCCCGACCGCGCTGATGCGGGATCTCGCCGCGGTCTGGGCGGACGACGGGAGCACGTACCGGATCGCCTGGGACCGGATCCGCGCCGAGGTGGCCTGGGTCAACACCGAGCTGGGCCGCGGCGACCACCCGCACGGCGCCGAACTGATCCGCGCGTCCGGCAACGACCGCGTCGCCTTCCGGGTGGTCCCGGGCTACGGCCACGGCGACGCGGTCTGGGGCACGGAGGCGGCGAAGGACGTCTGGTCGCTGTTCTGAGACGCGGCTCGCCCCCCGCGGTGAGGGTTGCGGGGGGCGAGTCGGGCCTACGGCGCCTGCGCGCGGTCAGCGGTGAGCGCTCAGCTGTCCACTGTCCGTGCTCGGTGCTCGGTGCTCAGTGGTTGCGGGGGAAGCCCAGGTCCACGCCGGCCGGCGCGTCCGAGGGGTCCGGCCAGCGGGTCGTGACGACCTTGCCGCGGGTGTAGAAGTGGATGCCGTCGTTGCCGTAAATGTGGTGGTCGCCGAAGAGCGAGTCCTTCCAGCCACCGAAGGAGTGGTAGCCCACCGGCACCGGGATCGGGACGTTGACGCCGACCATGCCCGCCTGGATCTCCAGCTGGAAGCGGCGGGCGGCGCCGCCGTCGCGGGTGAAGATCGCGGTGCCGTTGCCGAACGGCGAGGCGTTGATGAGGGCCACGCCCTCCTCGTAGGTCTCCGTGCGCAGCACGCACAGCACCGGGCCGAAGATCTCGTCGCGGTAGGCGTCCGAGTCGGTCTTCACGTTGTCGAGCAGGGAGAGGCCGATCCAGTGGCCGTTCTCGTTGCCCTCGACGGTGTAGCCGGTGCCGTCCAGCACCACGTCGGCGCCCTGGGCGGCCGCGCCCTTGACGTACGAGGCGACCTTGTCGCGGTGGGCGGCCGTGATGAGCGGGCCCATCTCGGAGGTCGGGTCGTTGCCGGGGCCGATCTTGATCTTCTCGGCGCGCTCGCGGATCTTGTCGACGAGGGTGTCGGCGATGGAGCCGACGGCCACGACGGCGGAGATCGCCATGCAGCGCTCACCGGCCGAGCCGTAGGCGGCGGAGACCGCCGCGTCGGCGGCCGCGTCCAGGTCGGCGTCCGGGAGCACCAGCATGTGGTTCTTGGCGCCGCCCAGCGCCTGCACGCGCTTGCCGTTGGCGGAGGCGGTGGTGTGGATGTGGCGGGCGATCGGGGTAGAGCCCACGAAGGAGACGGCCGCGATGTCGGGGTGGGCCAGCAGGGCGTCCACCGCGACCTTGTCGCCGTGCACCACGTTGAGCACGCCCGCCGGCAGACCGGCCTCGCTCATCAGCTCGGCCAGCTTGTTGGAGGCGGAGGGGTCCTTCTCGCTGGGCTTGAGGATGAAGGTGTTTCCGCAGGCCACGGCCAGCGGGAACATCCACATCGGCACCATCGCCGGGAAGTTGAAGGGGGTGATGCCCGCGACGACGCCGAGCGGCTGGCGGATGGAGGAGACGTCGACCCGGTTGGAGACCGAGGTCGACAGCTCGCCCTTGAGCTGCGTGGTGATCCCGCAGGCCAGCTCGACGATCTCCAGGCCGCGCGCGACCTCGCCCAGCGCGTCCGAGTGGACCTTGCCGTGCTCGGCGGTGATCAGCTCAGCGATGGCGTCGCGGTTGGCGTCCAGCAGGGCGCGGTAGGCGAACAGCACCTTGGTGCGGGCGGCCAGCGAGGACTGGCCCCAGGTCTGGAAGGCCTCCTTGGCGACCTGTACCGCCGCGTCGACCTCTTCGGCCGAGGCGAGCGCGACCTGCGTGGTGACCTCGCCGGTGGCCGGGTCGGTGACCGGGCCGTAGTTGCCCGACGCGCCCTCGACGGTCTTGCCACCGATCCAGTGGTTGACGGTCTTCATGCCTATTGCTCCTTCACAGATGGCGACGTCGCTGCGCGGCTTGCCGGTCGTACTCTTCACGGGCCTGGGCCGCCGCCTTGCGGGTCGCGGTCTCGGCCACAGGAACATCCCACCACGCCTGTGCCGGGGGTGGGCCCGACACAGTGTCGGGCGTTCGGGTCTGTGTGTAGACACATGTGGGACCCGTCGCCGAGCGGGCCTCGGCGAGGGCTTCGCGCAGGTCACGTACGGTGCGGGCGCGGATCACGGCCATCCCGAGGGAGGCCGCGTTGGCCGCGAGGTCCACCGGAAGGGGGTCCCCCGTGTACGAGGCGTCGGCCGCCCGGAAGCGGTATCCGGTGCCGAAGCCCTCGCCGCCCACCGCCCCCGACAGGCCGCCGATGGAGGCGTAGCCGTGGTTGTCGAGGATCACCACCTTGATCGGGACGCCCTCCTGGACTGCCGTGACGATCTCGGTCGGGTTCATCAGGTACGTCCCGTCGCCGACCAGCGCCCACACCGGCCGGCCGGGCGCGGCCAGCGCCACCCCGATGGCGGCCGGGATCTCGTAACCCATGCAGGAGTACCCGTACTCCAGGTGGTACTGGTCCGCCGACCGGGCCCGCCACAGCTTGTGCAGGTCGCCCGGGAGCGATCCGGCCGCGTTGACCAGGACGTCGGTCCCGTCGACCAGCCCGTCGAGCAGCCCGAGGACCTGGGCCTGGGTGGGCGGGAAGTCCTCGTCGGGGGCGGACACGGCGTACGCGTGGTCGACCCGGCGCTCCCACGCGCCTTTGCGCTCCGCATACGCCCTCTCGTAGGCGGGATCCACCCGGTACCCGGCGACCGCCTCCCGGAGCTCGTCGAGCCCCTCGCGTGCGTCGGCGACCAGCGGCCGGGCGGCGAGTTTGTGGGCGTCGTACGGGTCCAGGTTGAGGCCGACGAACCGGACGGCCGGATGCTGGAACAGGGTCGAGGAGGCGGTGGTGAAATCGGTCAGCCGGGTCCCCGCGGCGATCACCAGGTCGGCCTCCCGGGCCAGCTCGTCGGCGGTGGCCGTCCCGGTGTGGCCGATCCCGCCCACCTCGGCGGGGTGGTCGTACGGGAGCACGCCCTTGCCCGCCTGCGTGACGGCGACCGGGATCCCGGTCGCGTCGGCGAATGCGGCCAGGGCCGCCTGGGCCCCGCTGTGCCGGATCCCGCCGCCGGCGACGATCAGGGGGCGCGCGGAGCCCCGTACGGCCTCGGCTGCCGCGGCGAGCTCGGCGCGGTCGGGCCGGGGCCGCCGTACGCCCCACACGCGCTCGGCGAAGAACTCCTCGGGCCAGTCGTACGCCTCCGCCTGCACGTCCTGCGGCAGCGCCAGGGTGACCGCGCCGGTCTGGACGGGATCGGTGAGCACCCGCACGGCCTGCAGGGCGGCCGGGATCAGGGCCTCGGGACGGGTGATCCGGTCGAAGTGGCGGGAGACGGGCCGCAGCGCGTCGTTGACGGACAGGTCCCCCGCGTACGGGACCTCCAGCTGCTGGAGCACCGGATCGGCGGGCCGGGTCGCGAAGGTGTCCCCGGGGAGCAGGAGCACCGGGATCCGGTTGATCGTGGCGAGGGCGGCGCCGGTGACGAGGTTGGTGGCACCGGGCCCGATGGAGGTGGTGACGGCGTGCGCGGAGAGCCGGCCGCGCTGGCGGGCGTACCCGACGGCGGCGTGCACCATGGCCTGCTCGTTGCGCCCCTGGAGGAAGGGCATGGCCTCCGGGCCGGCCTCCAGCAGCGCCTGCCCGATGCCGGCGACGTTCCCGTGCCCGAAGATGCCCCAGGTGGCGGCGATCAGGCGCCGCCTGCGGCCGTCGCGCTCGGTGTACTGGCGGGCCAGGAAGCGGACGAGTGCCTGGGCGACGGTGAGCCTCACCGGGTTGCCTCCTCGGAGGGATCGGAGGGATCGGAGGGATCGGAGGGGAAGGGGAGCCGGGGGTCGATGTCCTGGCCGTCCCAGCTGCCGCGGATCCAGCCGTGGTCGGGGTGGTCCCGAATCAGCCACTCCCGGGTCTCGCCCGGCCCGGCCATCACGTTCAGGTAGTACATGTCGTGCCCGGGCGCGGCGATGGACGGCCCGTGCCAGCCGTCGGGGATCAGCACGGCGTCCCCGGTCCGCACCTCGGCGAGGACGTCGGTCTTCCCGGCGGGCGAGGGCGAGACCCGCTGGTAGCCGAGCCCGGGGGTGTCCCCGTGCGGGGCGATCTCGAAGTAGTAGATCTCCTCCAGGCGGGACTCCTCGCCGGGGTGGTGCTCGTCGTGCTTGTGGGGCGGGTACGAGGACCAGTTCCCGCCGGGGGTCAGCACCTCGACGGCGATCAGCCGATCGGCGGGGAACGCGTCGGCGGCGGCGAAGTTGTTGACCTGCCGGGAGCACTGGCCGGCGCCCCGCAGCTCGACGGGGATCTGTGCGGCGGGCCCGTACCGTGCGGGCAGCCGGTTGTTGCACCGGGCCCCCGCGAGCGCGAACCGCCCTCCCTCGGCCGAGGTCACCTCCAGGTGGGCGTCCCGGGGCACGTAGGCGAAGTCGGTCGGCCCGCGGAACACCCCTTCGCGTCCCCTCAGTTGGAACACCTCCGCTTGAGCGTCGGGGGCTCCGCCCCCAAACCCCCGGGCGCGGACCTCGCAGGCGCCCGCGAGGGGGAGCACGATCCACTCCGACTCCCCGCACTCGTGCGCGTACACCTCCCCCGGCGCCAGTTCGAGGACGACCAGCCTCGTCCAGGACATCCCCCACTCAGACACCACCGGCACGCCCCAACACCTCCTCCACCTCGTGAGAGAACGGCATAGCGGTCGAGCACGCCAGCCGCGAGGCCACGATCGCCCCCGCCGCGTTCGCGTACCGCATCACCCGCTCCACCGGCCACCCCGCCAGCAACCCGTGGCACAGCGCACCCCCGAATGCGTCCCCCGCCCCGAGCCCGTTCACCACCTCCACGGGAACCGGCGGGACCTCCGCCACCGACCCGTCGCGGTGGACCGCCAGCACGCCCTCCGGGCCCCGTTTGACCACCGCCAGCTCCACCCCGGCGGCGAGCAGCGCCCGCGCCGCCGCGTACGGATCGGACTCGCCCGTGGCGATCTCGCACTCCTCGGTGTTCCCGACGGCCACCGTCGCCCACGCCAGCGCCCGCTCGTAGTACGGTCCGGGCTTCTCGCGCCACAGCATCGGCCGCCAGTCCAGGTCGAACACCGTCGTCGCCGCCCGGGCCCTGGCCTCCAGCGCCGCCAGCGTCGCCGCCCGCGAGGGCTCCTCGCTCAGGCCCGTGCCCGTCATCCAGAACACGCGGGCCGCCCGTACCGCCTCCAGGTCCACCTCGTCCGGGGCGATCTCCAGGTCCGGGGCCTTCGGCAGCCGGTAGAAGTACAGCGGGAAGCGGTCCGGCGGGAAGATCTCGCAGAAGGTGATCGGCGTGGGCAGGCCCGCGACCTCGGTCGCCCACCGGTCGTCCACCCCGAACCTCCGCAGCTCGGAGCGCAGGTACCCGCCGAAGGGGTCCGCGCCGGTACGGGTGATGACCGCCACCCGCCGTCCCAGCCGGGCGGCCGCGACGGCCACGTTGGCCGGGGAGCCGCCCAGGAACTTCCCGAAGGTCTCCGCCTCGGCCAGTGGTACGCCGGTCGTCAACGGGTAGAGATCCACCCCGATCCGGCCCATCGTGATCAGGTCGAACGCGAACGGATCGCCGGTGCCGGTCACAGTCAGTCCTCCCACTCGTCTCCCTCGTCTCCCGCCTAAGGTGGCCGCTATGACGTCCTCCCCGCCCGCGTTGACCCGTATCCGCATCGGTTCGGCTCCGGACTCCTGGGGTGTCTGGTTTCCCGACGACCCCCGGCAGACCCCTTGGGAGCGTTTCCTCGACGAGGTCGCCGACGCGGGGTACGAGTGGATCGAGCTCGGCCCCTACGGCTATCTGCCCACCGATCCCGCCCGACTCGCCGGGGAAACGGCCAAGCGCGGGCTGCAGGTCTCGGCCGGAACCGTCTTCACCGGACTCCATCACGGGCCCGCCGTGTGGGAGGACACCTGGGAGCACGTGTCGCGGATCGCGGCGCTCACGCAGGCCATGGGCGCGGCCCATCTCGTCGTCATCCCCTCCTTCTGGCGGGACGACAAGACCGGGAAGGTGCTCGAGGACCGTGTCCTCACCCCGGACCAATGGCGTGAACTGACCTCCCAGACCGAGCGGCTGGGCCGGGAGGTCCAGGACCGGTACGGGCTGCGGATCGTCGTCCACCCGCACGCCGACACCCACATCGACACCCCCGAGAACGTGGCCCGCTTCCTGGACGCGACCGATCCCGGCCTCGTCTCGCTCTGTCTGGACACCGGGCACTACGCGTACTGCGGCGGCGACAGCGTCCGGGCGATCGAGACCTTCGCCGAGCGGATCGGCTACCTCCACCTCAAGCAGGTGGACCCGCGGATCCTCGCCGAAGTCCTCGCGGAGGAACTGCCCTTCGGGCCGGCCGTGGGCCGCGGGGTGATGTGCGAACCGCCGTCGGGGGTGCCGGCGCTGGAACCCGTACTGGCGGCGGCGCAGCGGCTGGGCGTGGACCTGTTCGCGATCGTGGAGCAGGACATGTACCCCTGCCCGCCCGACCGGCCGCTGCCGATCGCCCGGCGCACCCGCTCCTACCTGCGCTCCTGCGGCGCCCGCTGACCACCCGGAGGGAACACGACATGACCAGCACGCTCGGCATCGCCGTCATCGGCACCGGGAAGATGGGCGCCGACCACGTGCGCCGGATCGGGCGGACCGTGGGCGGGGCCCGGGTGGTGGCCGTGGCCGACCCGGACGGGGACCGGGTCAAGGAGGTCGCGGGCGCCCTGGACGGAGCGAGTGCGCACACCGATCCGGCGGCCGCGATAGCCGCACCGGGGGTCGAGGCCGTACTGATCGCCTCGCCGGGGCCCGCCCATGAGGAGGCGATCCTGTACGCCCTGGAACGGGAGCTGCCGGTGCTCTGCGAGAAGCCGCTGACCCCGGACCCGGCGGGGGCGCTGCGCGTCATGGAGGCCGAACGGCGGCTGGGCCGGCGCCTGGTGCAGGTGGGCTTCATGCGGCGGTTCGACGCGGAGTACGAGCGGCTGAAGGAGCTGCTGGACGCGGACGGGATCGGGCGTCCCCTCTTCCTGCACTGCCGGCACCGCAACGCCTCCTCGCCGTCCTTCTTCACCAGCGACATGCTGATCAGCGATTCGGTGGTGCACGAGGTGGACGCGGCGCGCTGGCTGCTGGGGCAGGAGATCACCGCGGTGACCGTGCTGTCCCCGCGGTCCACGGCGGCCGCCCCCGAGGGGCTGCAGGATCCGCGGCTGGTGCTGCTGGAGACCTCCGGCGGGGCCGTCGTCGACGTGGAGATCTTCGTCAACTGCGGCTTCGGCTACCAGGTGCAGTGCGAGGCGGTCGGCGAGGCGGGCAGCGCCCGGATCGGCGACGGCCACGCGATGGTGGTCCAGTCGGCGGGCCGGTGGGGCGGCGAGATCGTCCAGGACTTCACGGTGCGCTTCGCCGACGCCTACGACCGGCAGTTGCGGCGCTGGGTGGCCGCGGCCGCGCACGGCCGGGTGGCGGGTCCGGACGCCTGGGACGGCTATGCGGCGGCGGCCGTCTCGGAGGCGGGCCTCACGGCCGCGCGCAGCGGCGTACGCACCCTCGTGGAGCTGGTGGAACGGCCCGCCCTGTACCGCTGACCCCCCTGCCCCGCAACCGACCCCTGTGCCGCATCTGTCACAGGGGTCCCCCTTGTGTCACGCATATCCGCGTTACGCGGGTTTTCCGTCACAGGCGGTCGACAGCCCCTCCCCTTCCGTCACTCCGCGTCGTTCCCCGGGCACAACCCGAGTGATCGTCAGCGTCCATGCGCCGGCTCCCCCGACGGCCTCCCGGCCGACCCTGCCGCGTGGACCAGGAGGTGTCCCGCATGAGCGACCGACAGCTGTGGTCGTACAAGGAAATCGCCGCCCACATCCGGGTCCAGCCGGACACCGTGCGCTCCTACCGCAAGCACGGCCTGCTCCCCCCGCCCGACCATGTGGAGGGCGGCAAGCCGTACTGGTACGCCGAAACCGTCCGGGCCTGGGTGGCCCGCCGCCCCGGCAACCGGGGGCGCCGCGAGGACTGACACCTCCCCGGTGCGGGGCAGGGCCACCCGGGCCCCGCCCCGCACCCCGGCCGCTCTCCGGCCGGCCCCGACGGCCCCGACGGCCCCGGCTAGGCCGTCCCGGCGGACACCTTCTCCGGCTCCGGATCCACCCTCGGCTCCGACTCCGACTCCGACTCGGACTCCGACTCCGGCTCCGGCTCCGGCTCCGGCTTCCGCTCTGCCGCCGGCGGCAGGGACTCCCCCTCGCTCAGTCCGAACCTCTCGTGCAGTCGGCGCAGCGGGCCCGGCGCCCACCAGGTGGCCTTCCCGGTCAGCTTCATGACCGCCGGGACGAGGAGGCTGCGCACGACCATGGCGTCCATCAGCACCGCCAGCGCGATCCCGAGCCCCAGCATCTTGGTGTTGGTCACCCGCGAGGTCCCGATGGCCACCATCACCGCGGCCAGGATCACGGCCGCCGCGGTGATCAGCCCGCCGGTGCGGGCCAGTCCGGTGCGCACGGCCCCCTCGTGGTCCCCGGTCCGGTCGTACTCCTCCTTGATCCGGGATATGAGGAACACCCCGTAGTCCATGGACAGTCCGAAGGCGATGCAGAACATCAGGACCGGCAGATTGGTCTCGATGTCGCCGGTGGAGGTGAAGGAGAGCAGTCCGGAGAGGTTGCCCTCCTGGAAGACCCACACCACCGCCCCGAACATCGCCGTCAGGCTGAGGGCGTTGAGCAGGACCGCCTGGAGCGGTATGAGCAGGCTCCCGGTGAGCAGGAACACCAGCAGCAGCGTGGTGAGCACCACCACGGCCAGCGACAGTGGCAGCTTCTCGCCGATCGCCTTCTGTGCGTCGACGAGCACCGCCGCCTCTCCGGTCACGGAGGTCCGGAAGTCCGCGTCCACCGCGCGCACCTCGCCGACCAGGTCCTGGGCCTGCTCCCCGACCGCCTCGCCCTCGGTGGTGACCGAGAAGTAGGCGTACCGCGACGGGTCCGCGGAACTCACCGGCCCGTCGACCCGGAGCACCCCGGGCAGGTGGGCCAGGCGTTCCCGGTAGGCGGCGAGCTCGGCGGGCCCGGCCGCGTCCTCGGCGAGGACGGTGAGCGTTCCGCCGGGGCTGCCCGGGAAGTCGTCCCGTATCTGCTGCTGGACCACGTGCGACTCCGCGGTCTTCGGCAGCTGCCGGTCGTCGACCGTGCCGAACTTCACGCCGAGGAAGGGCAGTCCGAGGAGCAGCAGTCCCGCCGTCGTGGCCACCGCGAAGACGGGGGCCCGGCGCATCACCACAAGAGCCACTCGCGCCCAGCCCCGCCCCGGTTCGGCCGGGACCGCGGCCGGCCGGCCGCGCCGCCACAGCCGCCGCAGGTCCAGGGAGTTGACCCGCTCGCCGAGCAGCACCAGGGCCGCCGGAAGCAGGATCAGCGCGGCACCCGCGGCGAGCAGGACCACCGCCACCCCGGCGTAGGCGAAGGAACGCAGGAAGTACATCGGGAAGAACAGCATCGCCGAGAGCGAGACCGCGACGGTCAGCGCCGAGAACAGCACCGTGCGACCGGCGGTGCGCAGGGTGGCGCCGACGGCGGCCACCGGGTCCCGTCCGGCGGCGAGTTCCTCGCGGAACCGGCGGACGATGAACAGGGCGTAGTCGATGGCGAGCCCGAGTCCGAGCGCGGTGGTCAGGTTCTGGGCGAAGACGGAGACGTCGGTGATCTCGGTCAGGCCGCGCAGCACCGCGTTGGTGCCGAGGATGGCCACGATGCCGACGCCGAGTGGCAGCAGGGCGGCGACGGCGCTGCCGAAGACGAGGATGAGCAGGACGAGGGTGACCGGCAGGGCGATCATCTCGGCGCGCAGCAGGTCTTCCTGGATGGTGGCGGTCACCTCGCGCTGGACCGCGGCCGGCCCGCCGAAGGAGACCCGTACCGGGCCGTGCTCACCCCGGTAGTGCGGGACGATCCGGTCCAGCACCGCGGTGGTGGCCTTCTCGTCACCCAGGATCCGGGCGGCTATGAGGGCCTGCCGGCCGTCCTCGGAGCGCAGGGCGGGCAGCTGCGTGCGCCAGTACGAGCCGACGCCGACGACTCCCTTCTCGGCGGCGAGCTGCGCGGTCAGCTTCTCGGCCTCGGACGCGACGGCGGGATCGTCCACGCCGGCGGTTCCCGGGCCGGCATCGACGAGCAGCAGCAGATTGGGCTGGGAGGCCGGGAACTCGCGCTCCAGGGCCTTGGCGGCGTAGGTGGACTGGGCGCCCGGGTCCTCCCAGCCGCCGCTGCCCATCCGTTCGGCGGCGCCACCGCCCGCGAACACGGCCAGGGCCGTGACCACCAGGGCGAGCAGCAGCGAGAGCCGCGGCCGGGCCGTGACGAACCGGGTCCACCTGCCGCTCTCCCCGGACGACGGCGGATTCTTGACTTCGGACATGGCTCGGTGTCCCCTTCACCGTGATTGCCAGGCCAAATAGACTGGCAAACACGAGCAGTCGCTCGCGTTTCCCAAGAATGCGAGCGACCACTCGCGTTTGTCAATCGCCCACGGGAAGCAAGGGATGAGAATGCCGGGGACACCGAAGGGCAAAACAACAGAAAACGGTGAAACCGCTGCACCGCGCCGCCGCCAGGCACGGGGCGAGCGCCGGGTCTCCCAGCTCCTGGCCGCCGCCGCCGGGGTGTTCTGCCGTACCGGCTACGCCGCGGCCAGCACCAACGCCATCGCCCGCGAGGCCGGCGTGTCACCGGGCACGCTCTACCAGTTCTTCCCGAACAAGGAGGCCATCGCGGTCGAGCTCGGCGGGCAGCTGCTCCAGCAGGCCCACGAGATGCACGGACAGGCCTTCCTGCCCGAGAACCTCCAGCGACCCCTGCCCGAGCTGCTGGACGCCGTCCTGGACCCGGTCATCGCCTTCAACTGCGAGAACCCGGCCTTCTGGGCACTCATGCACGGCTCCGGCATCCCGGGCGCCATCGACCAGGAACACTGGAAGCTGCACTCCAGCCTGCTCGCCCGGATCGAGGGCGTGCTGCACACCTTCTGCCCGGAGTCCGAGCCCGCCGAGCTCACCCACACCTCGAACATGATCCTGGGCATCTTCAAGTCCTCGCTGGACCTGATCCTGGCCCACGAGGGTGCCGAGCGGGAGGCGTACATCGCGGAGCTGAAGACCGTCCTGCTGCGCTACCTCGAGCCGATGATCACCACGCCCCACTCCGGCTGAATCGCGCCGACCGAATCCCACCGACGGACCGGATTCGACCGACCCGCTGGGCGTCGAGGCTCGCTTTCATACCCCCCAGGGGTATAGTCTCGAAGAGTCGGGAGGACGGTGGAGTCGTCGGCCGCCCCTCCCGGCGACCGGACACGCCCCTGAAGAGGAGAACGACATGACCGCCGAGACGGACACCCAGACCACCACCGTCTACCGGGTGACCGGCATGACCTGCGGCCACTGCGAGGGCGCGGTGACCAACGAGATCTCCGCCCTGGCGGGCGTCAGCACGGTCAAGGCCGTAGCCGCGACCGGCGAGGTCACCGTGGTCTCCGCCGCCCCGCTCGCGGACGAGGACGTCCGCGCCGCCGTGGACGAGGCGGGCTACGAGTTCGCCGGCCGGGTCTGAGCGGCACCCGCTCCCCCGCCCGCTCCCCCGGCCGCACCCGTGGCGGCCCGCACCACCCCAGCACCCGCGGTACCCCGCCGGGCCGTGCCGGCCAGCTCATACTGGACCCGTACGGCCCGGCCCTCCCCCTGGAGCCGGAACATGAGCAGCACAGTGCACGACGGACCGATAACGGCGGTCGAGCTCTCGATCGGCGGGATGACCTGCGCCTCCTGCGCGGCCCGCATCGAGAAGAAGCTCAACCGGATGGACGGCGTCGAGGCCACGGTGAACTACGCCACCGAGAAGGCCCACGTCTCCTACACCGGTGACGTGCAGGTCTCGGACCTGATCGCGACCGTCGTCAAGACCGGCTACACCGCCGAGGAACCCCCGCCGCCCGCCCCGGCCCCGGCGGAGGACGCGGCCGGGACGGCGGCCCCCGCCGAGGCGCGGGCCGAGGCCCCCGACACGGCGCTGGCCGCGCTGCGCCGGCGGCTGCTGGTCTCCGCCGCGCTCGCCCTGCCCGTCGTCCTGCTCGCGATGGTTCCGGCCCTCCAGTTCGACAACTGGCAGTGGCTCTCCCTGACCCTCGCCGCCCCCGTCGTCGTCTGGGGCGGCCTGCCCTTCCACAAGGCCGCCTGGACCAACGCCCGGCACGGCGCCGCCACCATGGACACCCTGGTCTCCGTGGGCACGCTGGCCGCCTTCACCTGGTCGCTGTGGGCCCTGTTCCTCGGCCACGCGGGCATGCCCGGCATGCGGCACGAATTCGACTTCCGCATCGCGCGGACGGACGGCTCCTCCGCCATCTACCTGGAAGTCGCGGCAGGCGTTGTCGCCTTCATCCTGCTCGGCCGTTACCTGGAGGCCCGCTCCAAGCGGAAGGCGGGCGCGGCCCTCAGGGCCCTGCTGGAGCTCGGCGCCAAGGACGTCACCGTCCTGCGCGCGGGCCGGGAGGTCCGCATCCCGGTGGGCTCCCTCGCGGTCGGCGACCGGTTCGTCGTCCGCCCCGGCGAGAAGATCGCCACCGACGGGACCGTCGTCGAGGGCAGTTCCGCCGTGGACGCCTCGATGCTGACCGGCGAGTCCGTCCCGGTCGAGGTGTCCGTCGGCGACTCCGTCACCGGAGCCACCGTCAACGCCTCCGGGCGGCTGGTCGTCGAGGCCACCCGGGTCGGCGCCGACACCCAACTGGCCCGGATGGCCCGGCTGGTGGAGGAGGCCCAGACCGGCAAGGCCGAGGTGCAGCGCCTCGCCGACCGGATCTCCGGGGTCTTCGTGCCCGTCGTCCTGCTGCTCGCGCTCGGCACCTGGGTCGGCTGGCTGCTGATCACCGACGACCCCGCCGCCGCCTTCACCGCCGCCGTGGCCGTCCTGATCATCGCCTGCCCGTGCGCCCTCGGCCTGGCCACCCCGACCGCGCTGATGGTCGGCACCGGACGGGGCGCGCAGCTCGGCATCCTGATCAAGGGACCCGAGGTGCTGGAGTCCACCCGCCGCGTGGACACCGTGGTCCTGGACAAGACCGGCACCGTCACCACCGGCCGGATGACCCTCACCGGCGTCCACCCCGCCGAGGGCGTCGACGCGCGCGAACTCCTGCGCCTGGCCGGGTCCCTGGAGCACGCCTCGGAGCACCCGATCGCCCGGGCCGTCGCCACCGCGGCGGCCGAGAGGGCCGGCGCCCTCCCGGTCCCGGAGGGCTTCGAGAACCTCGCCGGCCTCGGCGTCCGGGGCGTCGTCGACGGACACGACGTGCTGGTGGGACGCGAACAGCTGCTCGCCGACCGGTCGATCACCCTGCCGGCCGGGCTCGCCGCGGCCAGGGCGGCCGCCGAGGCGGAGGGCAGCACCGCCGTCCTGGTGGCCTGGGACGGGGCGGCGCGCGGGGTCCTGACCGTGGCCGACGCCGTCAAGGAGACCAGCGCCGAGGCGGTCGCCCGGCTGCGGGCACTGGGCCTCACCCCGGTGCTGCTGACCGGCGACAACAGGGCCGTCGCCGAGACGGTGGCCCGCGAGGTGGGCATCGACGAGGTGATCGCCGAGGTGCTCCCGCAGGACAAGGTGGACGTCGTACGCCGCCTGCAGGCGCAGGGACGTACGGTCGCCATGGTCGGCGACGGGGTCAACGACGCGGCCGCGCTGGCCCAGGCGGACCTGGGACTGGCCATGGGCACCGGCACCGACGCGGCCATCGAGGCCGGGGACCTGACCCTCGTACGGGGCGACCTGCGGGTGGCGGCGGACGCGATCCGGCTCTCGCGCAGGACCCTGGCCACCATCAAGGGCAACCTGTTCTGGGCCTTCGGCTACAACGTGGCGGCCCTGCCGCTGGCAGCCGCCGGCCTGCTCAACCCGATGATCGCGGGGGCCGCGATGGCCTTCTCCTCGGTCTTCGTGGTGACCAACAGCCTCCGGTTGCGCTCCTTCCGCTAGTGGATCTCCTCCCCACCACGCACACAGTTCCTTCACGGGAGACGCAGATCACAGTGACCGCAACGTAACCATCCGGGGTCGTCACGGGTCTAATGGGGCGATGCAAAGAACGTCTTGGGGGACGTTCGACGGAAGCCCTGGGGGACTTCCGTGGCATCAGCCGGCCGGGACGCGTGCCCGCGGGAGGCTTTGAGCGGCCCTCCCGAACCGAACGGGTCCCGGCACACTGACGCCCCGACTCGGGTCCCGTGGGGGGAATCCGTTTCGGGGAAAAGGAAAGCGCCCCGACCGCCGACCCGTGGGGGGATCGACGGCGGGGCGCTTTTCGTATGCCTGGGGGTTGCCTGCGGTGCTGTCCGCGCGGCCGCACGCCGCGCGGTGGAGAGCCTCGGGTCAGCGGGACTCGGTCAGCGACCCTCGGGTCAGCGGGACTCGACGGGGACGAAGTCGCGCAGGACCTCGCCCGTGTAGATCTGGCGCGGGCGGCCGATGCGGGAACCCGGCTCCTTGATCATCTCGTGCCACTGGGCGATCCAGCCGGGGAGCCGGCCGATCGCGAAGAGCACGGTGAACATCTCGGTCGGGAAGCCCATGGCCCGGTAGATCAGACCGGTGTAGAAGTCCACGTTCGGGTAGAGGTTGCGCGAGACGAAGTACTCGTCGGCCAGCGCGTGCTCTTCCAGCTTGAGCGCGATGTCCAGCAGCTCGTCGCTCTTGCCGAGCGCCGAGAGGACGTCGTGCGCCGCCGCCTTGATGATCTTCGCCCGGGGGTCGAAGCTCTTGTAGACGCGGTGCCCGAAGCCCATCAGGCGGACGCCGTCTTCCTTGTTCTTCACCTTGCGGATGAAGGCGTCGACGTCGCCGCCGTCGTTCTTGATGCCCTCGAGCATCTCGAGGACGGACTGGTTGGCGCCACCGTGCAGCGGGCCCCACAGGGCCGAGATGCCGGCGGAGATCGAGGCGAACATGTTCGCCTGCGAGGAGCCGACCAGACGCACGGTGGAGGTGGAGCAGTTCTGCTCGTGGTCCGCGTGCAGGATCAGCAGCTTGTCGAGCGCCGAGACCACGACCGGGTCCAGGTCGTACTCCTGGGCCGGTACGGAGAAGGTCATGCGCAGGAAGTTCTCGACGTAGCCGAGGTCGTTGCGCGGGTAGACCACCGGGTGGCCGACCGACTTCTTGTACGCGTAGGCCGCGATCGTCGGGAGCTTGGCCAGCAGCCGGATCGTCGAGAGGTGGCGCTGCTTCTCGTCGAACGGGTTGTGGCTGTCCTGGTAGAACGTCGACAGCGCGCTGACCACGGAGGACAGCATCGCCATCGGGTGCGCGTCACGGGGGAAGCCGTCGTAGAAGCGCTTCACGTCCTCGTGCAGCAGCGTGTGCTGGGTGATCTCGTTGCGGAACGACGCGAGCTGGTCGACGGTCGGCAGCTCGCCGTTGATCAGCAGGTACGCGACCTCGATGAAGGTCGAACGCTCGGCCAGCTGCTCGATCGGGTAGCCGCGGTAGCGCAGGATGCCCTGCTCACCGTCGAGGTAGGTGATCGCGGACTTGTAGGCCGCGGTGTTGCCGTAGCCACTGTCCAAGGTGACGAGCCCGGTCTGGGCCCGCAGCTTCGAGATGTCGAAGCCCTGGTCACCGACGGTGCTCTCGACCACCGGGTAGGTGTATTCACCGTCCGCGTACCGGAGTACTACAGAGTTGTCGCTCACGTCATCCCTCACCGACGTAGTGCCTCTTCTTCGAGGTGCCCTGACTGCCTCTACCTTCCCCCATTTGGCGCAGGAGAGTGCACTCGGGGTCGGCGTTTGGTGCTTTCGACGGCACTCAGTGCCGTCAAGCTGCTCATCCTGCCCCCTCCGCACCGGTGGTGGAACCCCAAATGATCGATCATTTAGGTGATGTTTCCCACCGGTATCCGGCCGGACAGCCTGGGTGCGACCGCCGTGTACCTCCTGCCTGCGGAAACGGTACGCACCGCCTGCCCGAGGGCCTTGCGGGACCCGACGAGGACGACCAGTTTCTTCGCCCTGGTCACCGCCGTGTAGAGCAAGTTGCGCTGGAGCATCATCCAAGCTCCGGTGGTGACGGGGATCACCACCGCGGGATATTCACTCCCTTGGGAACGGTGGATGGTGACGGCGTACGCGTGGGCCAGCTCGTCGAGCTCCGCGAACTCGTACCCGATCTCCTCGTCCTCCTCCGTACGCACCGTCAGGCGCTGCTCGTCCACGTCGAGCCCGGTGACCACGCCGACCGTGCCGTTGAAGACGCCGTTCGCCCCCTTCTCGTAGTTGTTCCGGACCTGGGTCACCTTGTCGCCCACCCGGAAGACCCGGCCGCCGAACCGCTTCTCCGGCAGGTCGGGACGGGCCGGTGTCATCGCCTGCTGCAGCAGCCCGTTGAGGTTTCCGGCGCCGGCCGGGCCCCGGTGCATGGGCGCGAGCACCTGGACGTCCCGCCGCGGGTCGAGCCCGAACCTGGCCGGAATCCTGCGCGCCGCCACGTCCACGGCGAGCACCCCGGCCGCCTCGGTGTCCTCCTCCGGGAAGAGGAAGAAGTCCGGCAGCCCGTCCGTGATCGGCGGCACCCCGGTGTTGATCCGGTGGGCGTTGGTGACCACGCCGGACTGCTGGGCCTGCCGGAAGATCCGGGTGAGGCGGACCGCGGGCACCGGACCGCCCTCGGCCAGCAGGTCCCGCAGCACCTCCCCGGCCCCGACCGAGGGCAGCTGGTCCACATCGCCGACCAGCAGCAGGTGCGCCCCCGGCGCCACGGCCTTGACCAGCTTGTTGGCCAGCAGCAGGTCCAGCATCGAGGCCTCGTCGACCACGACCAGGTCCGCGTCCAGCGGCCGGTCCCGGTCGTACGCCGCGTCCCCGCCCGGCTTGAGCTCCAGCAGCCGGTGCACCGTGGAGGCCTCGGCCCCGGTCAGCTCGGACAGCCGCTTCGCCGCCCGGCCGGTGGGCGCGGCCAGCACCACCTTGGCCTTCTTGGCCCGGGCCAGCTCGACGATCGAGCGCACGGTGAAGGACTTTCCGCAGCCCGGCCCGCCCGTGAGGACGGCGACCCGGCGGGTCAGCGCCAGCTTGACCGCGTCCCGCTGCTCGGGGGCGAGCGTGGCTCCCGTCCGCCCGGCGAGCCAGCCCAGGGCCTTCTCCCAGTCCACGTCCCGGAAGGCCGGCATCCGGTCGTCCTCGGCGTTCAGGAGCCGGCGCACCTGCCCCACCAGCGACAGCTCGGCGCGGTGGAAGGGCACCAGGTACACGGCGGTCAGCGGGTCCGGCCCGCCCTGCGGATCGGGTACGGGCTCCCGTACGACGCCCTCCGGATCGGCGGCGAGCTCGGCCAGGCAGTCGATCACCAGCCCGGTGTCCACCTGGAGCAGCTTGACCCCGTCGGCGATGAGCCGCTCCTCGGGCAGGAAGCAGTGCCCCTGGTCGGTGGACTGGGACAGGGCGTACTGGAGGCCGGCCTTCACCCGCTCGGGGCTGTCGTGCGGGATGCCGACGGCCTGGGCGATCCGGTCGGCGGTGAGGAAGCCGATGCCCCAGACGTCGGCGGCGAGCCGGTAGGGCTGGTTCTTCACCACCGAGATGGAGGCGTCGCCGTACTTCTTGTAGATGCGGACCGCGATGGAGGTGGAGACGCCGACGCCCTGGAGGAAGACCATGACCTCCTTGATGGCCTTCTGCTCCTCCCATGCGGCGCCGATCAGCTTCGTCCGCTTGGGGCCGAGCCCGGGCACCTCGATCAGCCGCTTCGGTTCGGCCTCGATGACGTCGAGGGTGTCGGTGCCGAAGTGCTCCACGATCCGGTCGGCGATCTTCGGGCCGATGCCCTTGATCAGGCCGGAGCCGAGGTAGCGGCGGATGCCCTGGATGGTCGCCGGGAGCACGGTCTTGTAGTTCTCCACGGCGAACTGCTTGCCGTACTGCGGGTGGGAGCCCCAGCGGCCCTCCATGCGCAGCGATTCGCCGGGCTGCGCGCCCAGCAGCGAGCCGACCACGGTGAGCAGGTCGCCGCCGCCCCGGCCGGTGTCGACGCGGGCGACCGTGTACCCGCTCTCCTCGTTGGCATAGGTGATGCGCTCGAGCACCCCCTCGACCACCGCCAGTTGCACCGCACCGTTCGCCGCCATGACCCGAAGCTACCGGGTGGCACCGACAGTGCGTCAGCCCTGTGGACAGCGCGAAGGGGGTCCCGCCTCGCGGCCGGACCCCCTCACGGTTACCCCTCCCGTGTCGGACTTCCCGATCCCCCCAGATCCCTCCCCGGAAGTGCCGACGCACCATACGACCCGCGATACCCCCGCAGGGTTGCATCCGGAGCCACAGCTTTACTTTTCCGTTACCGGACGCCTACTCAAGGTGCCGTCAAATCACCGCACAAGCAGTGTTTCCGACATGAGTGAATCGGCGCGATGACCGGCGACCTCCAGCAGAAGGCCATCCGGGCGGCCTAGAGTTGGCCCATGGCTGAGACTGTGCGGCTGCGGGACCCGGAACCGGGCGACCTGGGATGGATCGTGCAGCGCCACGGCGCGCTGTACGCCGCCGAGTACGGCTGGAACAGCGACTTCGAGGGCCTGGTCGCCCGGATCGTCGCCGACTTCGCCCAGGACCACGACCCCTACCTGGAACGGGTGTGGATCGCGGAGCTGGACGGCCGCCCGGTCGGCTCGGTGATGTGCGTACGCGAGGACGGCGCACCCGGCACCGCCCGGCTCCGCCTGCTCCTGGTCGACCAGGAGGGACGCGGCCGCGGCATCGGCACCCTGCTGGTCGACACCGTCGTCGCGTTCGCCCGCTCCGTCGGCTACCGCGAGCTGGTGCTGTGGACCAACGACGTGCTCACCGACGCCCGCGCGCTCTACCTGAAGGCCGGCTTCACCCTGATCGCGGAGCGGCCGCACCGCTCGTACGGAGTGAGCCTGACGGGGCAGGACTGGCGACTGCCCTTGCAGGAGGGCTCCCCGCGCTGACGCCCGAACCGACCCCCGTACGGTTCGCAGCGCGCGCGGGGGCGAGCGAGGTGAGCGCGACCCCGCCGACCAGGAGCACGGCCGCCAGCCAGCGCAGTCCCGAGACGGCCTCCCCCAGCACCAGGGCCGCCGAGGACATCCCGAACACGGGCACCAACAGCGAGAACGGCGCCACCGACGAGGCCGGGTACCGGCGCAGCAGATAGCCCCAGGCCCCGAACCCGAACACGGTGGACACCCACGCGACGTACCCGATGACGCCCACCCCGGACCAGTCCAGCCCCCGCAGCGCGGCCAGGTCCCGCCCGGGCCCCTCGAACACCAGCGACAGCGCGAACAGCGGCAGCACCGGCACCGTGCACACCCACACCATGAAGTTCAGGGCGTCGGGCGGCGAGGCCTTGCGGGTCAGCACGTTGGACACGCCCCAGCAGGCGGCGGCCGCGACGACCAGCGCGAAGCCGAGCACGGGCCCGCCGGCGCCCCCGTCCACGGCGGCCACCGCGATCCCGGCGAGCGCGACGCCCATGCCGAACACCCGTACCCGGCCGGGCCGTTCGCGCAGGACCACCGCCGCCAGGACGGCGGTGAAGACGGCCTGGACCTGCAGCACCAGCGAGGACAGCCCGGCGGGCATCCCGGCCGCCATGCCGGTGAAGAGCAGCCCGAACTTCGCGATGCCGAGGGCCAGCCCGACCCCGATGATCCACTTCCAGGCGACCTTGGGCGGCCCGACGAAGAACACGGCGGGCAGAGCGGCGACCAGGAACCTCAAGGCGGACAGCAACAACGGCGGAAAATGCCCGAGCCCGATCTCGATGACGACGAAATTGACCCCCCAGACAGCGGCGACGAGCACGGCGAGAGCGGTGTGTACGGGACGCATGACCCCACCATCGCCGCGCCCGACCATGTAGCACCAGCGCGAATCCCTTCCGCACTCGATGAAGCATTGCTTACGATAGAGACATGCTCGACCTCGCCCGGCTGCGCGCCCTGCACGCCGTCTCCGTCCACGGCTCGGTCGCGGGCGCGGCGGCCGCCCTCGGCTACACCCCCTCCGCGGTCTCGCAGCAGATCTCCAAGCTGGAACGGGAGACCCGCACCACCCTCCTGGAGCGGCGCGGGCGCGGGGTCGCGCTCACCGAGGAGGCCCGCCATCTGGCCGACACCGCCCAGCAGTTGCTGGCGATCGTGGAACGTGCCGAAACCACCCTGGAGGAGCGGCGCGGGCAGCCGAGCGGGCTGCTGACGGTGGCCGCGTTCGCCTCGGCGGCGCGCGGGCTGATGCCGGGCGTACTGGCCGATCTGGCCTGCCGCCACCCCGCCCTCGAAGTGCGCCTCACGGAGGTGGACCCGCACCTGTCCGTCGACCTGGTGGCGCGAGGGGTCACCGATCTGGCGGTGGCCCACGACTGGGACATCGCCCCGCTGCCCGCGCCCGAGGGGATCGAGCAGGCGGTGATCGGCGACGACCTCTGCGACCTGGTCGTCCCGGCCGGCCACCCCTTCACCACGCGCAGGACCATCCAGCGCAGCGACCTCGGCGGCGAGCGCTGGGTCTGCCAGCCGCCCGGCCGCGTCTGCCACGACTGGCTGGTACGGACCCTGCGCACGGCCGGCTTCGAACCCGACATCGCGCACGTGGCCGAGGAGAACCACACCATCGTCGCCCTCGTCGCGGCCGGCCTCGGAGTGGCCGTCGTACCCCGCCTCGGCACCGGACAGCTGCCGCCGGGCGCGGTCGCGGTCCCCCTGGAACCGGGCCCCGTACGCCGCCTGTACGCCCTGTGGCGCACCGGCGCCGCCCGCCGCCCCGCCATCACCGAGGCCGTGAAGACCCTCCAGTCCCACTGGCCGGCGTAGGCACCGGGCAGGGCGCCGAACGCAACGCAGCTCGGCCCTCCGACCCCAGGGCGGCTCCGGCGGGGAGGGTTGGTGCGGCTCAAAGACCGGGGCTCCGCCCCGAACCCCGCGCCTCAAACGCCGGCGAGGCTGGATTTGGTGCGGCAGGGCTGGATGGTGCGGGGACGGGTGTGTGCAGGGGCGCTCCCCGCAGGGCGTCGAACACAAGGTGCCCCGGCCCTCCGACCCCCCGACACGTTCGACGCCCGAGGAGACGCACCGGAACACACCCGGCCCAAGCCGCACCGCCGAAGCCAACCGGCCCGGCCGGCCAGGCCACCGGCACACCCGGCCCCACCCCTCCCACGGCCCCCGGCACGGGCAGCGACACCGGCGGCACCGGCACCGGCACCGGCGGCAACCGGTCGTACTTGCCCAACACACCCCCACACAGCCACCCCGCCCGGAGGGCAACCGGTAGGGTCCGGCCCGTGCCGCCCCACGCCTCCCGCCGGACCCTGCTCACCGCAGCCGCCATGGTCGCCGTCACCGCCGCGGGGGCCGCCTCCGCCGCGCTCGGCACGAGCGACACCCCCGACGACCCGCGCTCCCCCGAGGGCCCGCCGGGCCACCGCCCCGACCGGGCCAGCCTGGCCCGCTTCATGGACCGGATGAGCCTCGAAGAGAAGGTCGGGCAGCTCTTCGTCTCGCGGGCGTTCGGCCACTCGGCGACCGATCCCGACCCGGCGGACGCCGAGCAGAACCGGACGCTGTTCGGGGTGCGCACCGCCGCCGAGCTGGTCTCCCGCTACCACCTCGGCGGGATCGTCTACTTCTCCTGGGCCCACAACACCCGCTCCCCGCACCAGGTCGCCGCACTCTCGGTCGGCCTCCAGCAGGCCGCGCTCACCTCCGGCGCCCGGATCCCGCTCCTGCTCTCCACCGACCAGGAGCACGGCGCCGTCGCCCGGATCGGCGCCCCCGCGACACTGCTCCCGGGGGCGATGGCGCTCGGCGCGGGCGGATCCACCGCCGACGCCCTGCGGGCCGCGCGCGTCGCGGGCGCCGAGCTGGCCGCCCTGGGCATCCGCCAGGACTACGCGCCGGTGGCCGACGTCAACGTCAACCCGGCCAATCCGGTGATCGGCGTACGGTCCTTCGGCTCCGACCCGCAGGCCGTGGCGGCCCTGGTGGCCGCCCAGGTGCGCGGTTACCAGGGCGCCGGGGTGGCCGCCACCGCGAAGCACTTCCCGGGCCACGGGGACACCGAGACCGACAGCCACGTCGGCCTGCCGGTGATGCGGCACACCCGCGCCGTCTGGGAGGAGCTGGACGAGCCGCCGTTCCGGGCCGCGGTGAAGGCGGGCGTGGACGCGGTCATGACGGCGCACATCGTCTTCCCCGCGCTCGACCCCTCGGGGGACCCGGCGACCCTCTCCCGGCCGATCGTCACCGGCATCCTGCGCGAACGCCTGGGCTTCCAGGGGGTGGTGGTCACCGACGCCCTCGACATGGCCGGGGTCCGCCAGAAGTACGGGGACGACCGGGTGCCCGTACTGGCCCTGCTGGCGGGCTGCGACCAGCTGCTGAACCCGCCGGACCTGGGGCTCGCGTACCGCAGTGTGCTGGCGGCCGTCGGGGCGGGCGAGCTGACGGAGGCCCGGATCGACGAGTCGGTGCTGCGGATCCTGGAACTGAAGTCCCGCCGGGGGCTGTTCGACGAGGCCTACACGACGGCCAAGGCGGTGGACGCCACCGTCGGCATCCGCAGGCACCGGGACGCCGCGGACGAGATCGCGGCGGGCACGACGACCCTGCTGGCCAATCCCCGCGGGCTGGTGCCGATCGATGCGGCGTCCGGACCCCGGCTGCTGGTCACGGGTACGGACCCGGCCTCCCCCACGGGTACCACGGGTCCCCCCACGGCCGTTCTGGCGCGGGAGCTGACCGCCCTGGGCTGCCGGGCCACGGCCGTGCCGCCGGCCCGTGCGGTGGCCGCCGCGGCCGGTCACGCGGCGGTGCTGGTGTGCACGTACAACGTCCCGGAAGAGGACAATCCACAACGCCGGCTGGTGACGGACCTGATCGCGTCCGGCGTCCCGGTGATCCTGCTGGCGGTCCGCAATCCGTACGACCCGGCCCGGCTGCCGGCCTGTGCGGCGGAGCTGGCCACGTACTCCTGGACGGACGTGGAGATGCGGGCGGCGGCCCGGGTGCTCACCGGGGCGGTCCGGCCCGCCGGCCGCCTCCCGGTCCCGGTGCCGGGCCGCTACCCGCTGGGCCACGGACTGACGCGCTAGTTCGCGTCAGCCCGTGGCCCACGGTCGGGACCCTGGGGTCCCGGCCCGGTCACGGCCGCAGCTGCGGCTCGCGCTCCAGGTCCTGCCGGTCGAGCTGCGCGTCGGCGGCCGCCAGCGGCGCCGCCTTCGACTCGTCGGCGATGGTGGCGGCCGGAGCCACCCCGGCCCACTGCAGGATCTTCGCGGTCGCGAGGGTCCTCTCGCCGTCCTGGAGCTTCGCGACGTTGGCCCCGTGGTTGGCACCCGGCGCGATCATGACGTAGCTGTCGCGCACGCCGTACCCGAGGCGGAACGGCTCGGCGCCCCACGGGTCGTTCTGGCCGTACACGAAGAGCATCTGGTCGGCGTTGTTGCGCACCCACTTGTCCACGTCCGCCATGGCCCCCTGCTGGAAGGTCATGGGGATGTCCCGGGGCACGAAGTTGCGCGGCGGCTGGTAGCCGTAGCGGCTCAGGTTGCCCAGGTGCGGCTGCTTGATGTCCGGGGAGCCGAGCTGCGTACCCGCCTGGTAGTAGTACGGCGTGTACGTCTCCAGGCCCTGGTCGGCGTAGGCCGAGAAGCCGGAGATCGCGTCGATCGTGTCCCAGATCTCCTGGTCGCTGGCGGTGGCGGCGGCCGGGATGGAGGCGCAGTCCGCGAGCAGGCTGTACTGCCAGAAGGCCCACACGTAGTCGAGGACGACGGCCTCGTAGGCCTTGTCCAGGTTGCCGACGGTGGTGAAGGTCCAGCCGTTCTCGGCCGCGGCCACCGCGTACTTGGCCTCCAGCGGCTCGCGGCGCACGAGCGCCTCGCGCTGCACCGCGTTCAGCTTGTCGCGGCACTCCTTGGTGCCGACCTTCGCGAAGAACCGGTCGTAGGCCGAGTCCTCCTTGTTGACGACGTCGTTCGGCGCGACGTACGCGACGATGCCGTCCATGTCGCGCGGGTAGAAGCGCTCGTAGTAGGTCGCCGTCATACCGCCCTTGCTGCCGCCCGTGGCCAGCCAGTTCTTCTTGTAGATCTTCTTCAGGGCGGTGAAGACGCGGTGCTGGTCGCTGGCGGCCTGCCAGATGTCCAGGTTCGCCCAGTTGGCCGGGTCGGGCCGGGAGGGCGTGAAGAATCGATACTCCAGGGACACCTGGTTGCCGTCGATGATGGTCGTCGGCTCGCTGCGGCGCGGGCTGGTGTTGACGTTGTAGCCGGAGGTGAAGAACACCGACGGCCGCGAGACGTCCTTGTGCAGAAGGGTCAGGCGCTGTTTGAAGGTGCCCTTCGACGGCTGCCGGTGGTCCACCGGCTGCTCGTAGTTCAGTACGAAGAAGCGGTAGCCGGGGTACGGCTTCTCCTCGATCAGGCTCATCCCGGGAATGCCGAGGATCTGGTCCTTGATGTCCGTGGCGGCCGACGGTTCCGCGGCTGTGGCCGCTTGCGCCGTGGAGCCGGCCGCGCCCACGGTGCCGATCAGCACCACGAGCGACAGCAGCCATCCGAGCGTCTTGCGCATTCACCCTCCCCTTGAGTTCACTTCGGTCGCCCGTGAACCTAGCCGGGGCAATGCACCGCTGAACAGACCTAGTTGGGCCGTGACCTCAGCACAGGATCCAGCCGGAGCTGGCCGATCCGGCACCCACGCTGCCCCTGACGTACACGCAGCGAGTGATCGCAGCGACGGTGACGGGCCCGGCGTGGCGGGTGAATCGCCCGGCGTCCCGGACGGGTGCCCCGCCGCGCGGCTGGATGCTCACCGTCATCTGCCGCCGCCCGCCGGGAACGCGGGCCACGGTCACCGCGCAGGCCTGGTTGCGGCTCTTGTAGACGCGCACCTCACCCGTGTCGAAGGACACCGTCCTGGCCAGCCGGCCCCCGCAGCCGTCGGCCGCCGCCTGTGCGGGCGGCGCCGTGAACAGTCCGCCGACGCAGAGCCACAGCACCGTCGCGAAGACCCCCAGGGACGCGACCCTGCGGGCCCGTCTCCTCCACCCCTGCAACAAGCTGTCCCCCGATCGGTCGTACGCACGGCACGCGTACGCACGTACGACGCCCGAACCCCGCCGAAGGTTGCAGCAGACAAGCACCCGGCCGGTCACACCGCACCACGGCGCGCCGGGCCGCGCCGGCCGCCCATCCCTCGTACGAGTGCATCCGCAACTCCCCAGAGGGAGAACAGGAGTTCACGATCGACCGGGAGATTACGCTAGGTCACCACCACCCCGCTCGCCGTAGCCGTGAAAGGCACTGACATGACCGACGACCTGCTCGACCGCAAGCTGGCGCGCGCCTTCACGCACCTGGACGCCGACAAGAGCGGGGTGATCGACGCCGCCGACATCTTCGCGCTCGGATCCCGGCTGCTGTCGGCCCTCGACGAGCCCGACACCTCGCCCAAGGCCGATCTGGTGATGGGCGGTCTGGCCGACTTCTGGCAGGACCTGTTCACGGAGCTGGACATCGACCGGGACGGCAAGGTCACGCCCGAGGAGTACAAGCTCGGCATGACGCGGCTGTACGCGCAGGGCGGGCCGGCGTACGACCGCTCGTTCCGGCCGATGATGCGGGCGATCCTCACGATCGTCGACACCGACGACGACGGGCGCATCGGCCCGCAGGAGTTCCACAAGGCGCAGGCGGCCTTCGGCACGGAGCTGAGCCCCGCCCACACCGAGGCGCTGTTCGAGCGGATCGACGCGGACGGGGACGGCACCCTGACGGTGGACGAACTCCTCCACGCGGTACGCGAGTACTACACCGGCACCGACGCGGACGCCCCGGGGAACCTGCTGTTCGGCGAGTTCTGATCCCCGGGGGCGTCCGCGGACGCGTCCCCGGAGCGTCCCCGGGGGCCAGGCCCGCTCAGGCCGCGGCGCGCTCGTCCTCCCCGACGAAGGTGCGCCACAGCTTGGCGTACCGGCCGCGGCGCGCCAGGAGTTCGGTGTGGGTGCCGTCCTCCACGACCTGGCCGCGGTCCATGACCACGACCCGGTCGGCGCGCGCGGCGGTGGTCAGCCGGTGCGCCACCACCAGGGTGGTGCGCTTGCCGGCGAGCCGGTCGGTGGCCTGGTTGACCTGGGCCTCGGTGGCCAGGTCCAGGGCGGCGGTGGCCTCGTCGAGCAGCAGCACGTCCGGGTCGACGAGTTCGGCCCGGGCCAGCGCTATCAGCTGGCGCTGGCCGGCGGAGAGGTTGCGGCCGCGCTCGGCGACGGTGTGCAGGTAGCCGCCGTCGAGGGTGGCGACCATGTCGTGGGCGCCGACCGCGCGGGCGGCGGCCTCCACCTCGGCGTCGCTGGCCTCGGGCCGCCCGTAGGCGATGGCGTCGCGGACGGTCCCCGGGAAGAGGTAGGACTCCTGGGGGACGACGCCCAGGCGGTGCCGGTACGCCGTCAGGTCGAGCTCCCGCAGATCGGCGCCGTCGGCGGTGATCCGGCCGGAGGTCGGATCGTAGAACCGGGCCACCATCTTGACCAGCGTGGACTTGCCGGCTCCGGTCTCGCCGACGAAGGCGACGGTCTGCCCGGCGGGTATCCGCAGGCTGATGCCGGCCAGCGCCTCCCCCTTCTCGCCGCGCTCCTCCGCCGTCCCGTACTGGAAGCGGACGTCCTCGAAGGCGATCTCCCCGCGCAGGTCCGGCACCCGCCGGGGCTCTTCGGGGAGCGGGGTGGTGGTGGGCTCGCGCAGCAGCCCCTGGATGCGGCCCAGGGAGACGGTGGCCTGCTGGTAGCCGTCGAAGACCTGGGAGAGCTGCTGGACGGGCGCGAAGAAGAGGTCGATGTAGAGCAGGTACGCGACGAGCGCGCCGGTGGTGAGCGTCCCGGCCTCCACCCGGCCCGCGCCGACGATCAGCACGGCGGCCGCGGCGCCCGAGGACAGCAGCTGGACGAAGGGGAAGTAGACGGATATCAGCCACTGGCCGCGGACCCGGGCCTCGCGGTACGAGTCGCTGCGCTCGGCGAAGCGGGTGGCGCCGGAGCCCTCGCGGCGGAAGGCCTGGACGATGCGCAGGCCCGAGACGGACTCCTGGAGGTCGGCGTTGACCAGGCTGACCCGGTCGCGGGCGAGCTCGTAGGCGGCGACGGACTTGCGGCGGAACACGATGGTGCCGACGACGAGGACGGGGAGGGTCGCGAAGACGATCAGCGCGAGCTCGACGTCGAGGACGAGCAGGGCGACCAGGATGCCGAAGAAGGTGAAGACGGAGACGACGGCGGTGACGAGCCCGGTCTGCAGGAACGAGCTGAGCGAGTCCACGTCGGTGGTCATCCGGGTCATGATCTTGCCGGTCAGCTCGCGCTCGTAGTAGTCGAGGCCGAGGCGCTGGAGCTGGGCGAAGATCTTGACGCGGAGGGCGTACAGGACGCGTTCGCCGGTACGGCCCGTCATGCGGGTCTCGGCGAACTGCGCGGCCCACTGCGCGACGACGACGGCGAGGGCGAGCCCGGCGGCCACCCAGACGGCGCCGAGGACGGCCTGCTCCACGCCCTGGTCGATGCCGTGCCGGATCAGGATGGGCAGCAGCAGTCCGGCGCCGGCGTCCACGGCGACGAGGCCGAGGCTGATGGCGAGGGGCGCCCAGAAGCCGCGGAGCAGGCGGCGCAGGCCGTAGCTCTCCTCGGCGGCGACGGCGCGGGTCTCGTCCACCTCGGGTTCGTCGGTGGCGGGCGGCAGCGCGGCCACCTGCGCCAGCAGTTCGGGCGTAGCCGGCATGCCGGCGACGGCCCCGGCCATGGAGTGCCCGGCTCCCGGCGCGGCGCCCGCGGCGGCGGGGGTCTGGCCGGTCTGCCCGTCGCGGCGCCGCCAGAGCTCGGGGGTGATGCCGGCCGCGACCCGGCGCTTGGCGTTGACCGGCTCGGAGTCGATCTCGGCTTCGAGCTCGATGTCCCGTTCGAGCTTGCGGTCGAGTTCCCGCTCGAACTCGGTCATCAGGGGCGCGTCCGGGGTCCGCGGCGAGCCGGCACCGAGCGCGTCGGGGTCGGTGAGCAGCCGGCGGTAGAGCGCCGACCGGCTCTCCAGCTCCTCGTGCGTCCCGATGTCGGCGAGCCGCCCGCGGTCGAGTACGGCGATCCGGTCGGCCAGCGCGAGCGTGGAGCGGCGGTGGGCGATCAGCAGGGTGGTCCGGCCGGCCATGACGGAGCGCAGGGCCTCGTGGATCTCGTGCTCGACCCGGGCGTCGACGGCGGAGGTGGCGTCGTCGAGGAGGAGCAGCCGGGGGTCGGTGAGGATGGCCCGGGCGAGGGCGATGCGCTGGCGCTGGCCGCCGGAGAGGGTGAGCCCCTGCTCGCCGACCGTGGTGTCGTACCCGGCGGGCAGCGCCCGGATGAAGTCCTCGGCCTGGGCGGCGCGGGCGGCGGCCTCGATCTGGGCGTCGGTGGCGCCGGGGTGCCCGTAGGCGATGTTGGAGCGGATGGTGTCGGAGAAGAGGAAGGAATCCTCCGGGACGAGCCCGATCGCGGCGCGCAGGGAGCCGTAGGTCAGCTCGCGGACGTCGTGGCCGCCGACGCGGACCGCGCCGCCGTCGGTGTCGTAGAAGCGCGGCAGCAGCAGCGAGACGGTGGACTTCCCGCTGCCCGAGGCCCCGACGACGGCGACGGTCTCGCCCTCCGCGACGGAGAGCGAGAACCCGTCGAGGACGGGCCGCTCGGAGTCGTAGCCGAAGCGGACGTCGTCGAACTCGACGGTGGCGGGCGCGTCGGCGGGCAGCTCGTGGGTGCCCTCCTGGATGGCGGGCTCGGTGTCGATGAGCTCGAAGACCCGCTCGACGCCGGCGCGGGCCTGCTGGCCGACGGTGAGGACCATGGCGAGCATGCGGACCGGGCCGACGAGCTGGGCCAGGTAGGTGGAGAAGGCGACGAAGGTGCCGAGGGTGACCTGCCCCTTGGTGGCCATCCAGCCACCGAGGGCCAGCATGGCGACCTGGGCGAGGGCGGGTACGGCCTGGAGCGCGGGGGTGTAGCGGGAGTTGAGGCGGATGGTCCGCATCCGGCCGGCGAACAGCCGGCGGCTCGCCTCGCGCAGCTTGCCGGTCTCCTGCTCCTCCTGGCCGAAGCCCTTGACGACGCGGACGCCGGTGACGGCCCCGTCGACGACGGTGGCGACGGCGGCGGCCTGGCCCTGGGCCCACCATGTGGCGGGGAACAGCTTCTTGCGGCTGCGCTTGGCGATGAACCAGAGGGCGGGGGCCATCAGCAGCGCGACGACGGTCAGCAGCGGGGAGAGCCACAGCATGACCCCGAGGGATATCCCGAAGAGCAGGAAGTTCCCGATGGTCATGGGCAGCATGAAGAGCAGGCCCTGGATCAGCTGGAGGTCGGTGGTGGCCCGCCCGACGACCTGCCCGGTGGACAGCTCGTCCTGGCGGCGGCCGTCGAGGCGGGCGATGGTCTCGTACATGTCGGTGCGCAGGTCGTGCTGCACGTCGAGGGCGAGCCGCCCGCCGTAGTACCGGCGGATGTAGGTGAGCACGTAGACGAGCAGGGCGGCGGCTATGAGCAGCCCGGCCCAGGGCCCCATGGACTTGCTCTGGTCCCCGATGACGTCGTCGATGATCACCCTGGTGACCAGCGGTACGAGCGCCATGACGGCCATGCCGGCCAGCGAGGAGCCGAGTGCGAGCAGCACGTTGAGCCTGTAACGCCAGGTGTAGGCCGCAAGCCGCTTGCCCCAGCCCTGTTTCTCCCCAGCCGCCGTCACGTGGTGCCTCCCCGTTAGTCCTGTCCTGCCGGAAGCGGCAACGTCCCGACCGGCGGATTTCATCCCGCCGCAACAATTCGAACGTGTACGCAGGGAGGCTCCGGCGCACGCGGGGAGCGGCCGGACGGGGGCCGGGGCGCGAGTCGGGCGGGTCAGAGGTGGGTCGGGTCAGGGGTGGGGCGGGGCAGCGGTGGGTCGGGTCAGAGGTGCGTCGGGGCGAACATCTTGAGGAGGGCCGGGAGGACGACGACCGAGGGGCCCGGGGTGGCGAGGGCCTTCTTGAGGTCGGCGGTCAGGGACTCCGGGGTGGTCGTGGTCGCCGGGACGTCGAAGGACGCCGCCAGGGCGGCGAAGTCGGGGCGGGTGAGTTCCGTGCCGGTGGCGCTGCCGAAGGACTCGGTCATGTACTCGCGCAGGATGCCGTAGCCGCCGTCGTCCACGATCAGCCAGGTGACGTCGAGGTCGTGCTGGCGGGCCGTGGCCAGGTCCGCGATCGAGTACATCGCGCCGCCGTCGCCGGAGACCGCCAGGACGGGCGTGCCCGGTTCCGCGACGCAGGCGCCCAGGGCGGCCGGGAAGGCGTAGCCGAGGCCGCCCGCGCCCTGGGCCGAGTGCATGGTGTTGGGGTGCTTCGCGTCGAAGGCGGACCAGGCCCAGTAGGACAGGATCGTCATGTCCCAGAACGAGGGGGACCGCGCGGGCAGGGCGGAGCGGATCGAGGTCAGGAGCGAGCGCTCCAGGGCGACGTCCTGGGTGGCGAGGCGGGCCTCGATGTCGTCGAGGACCAGGCGGACGCGCTCCGGGGCGTCGGGGTCCTCGCGCACGGCGACCGTCTCCAGCAGGGCCTGGAGGGCCAGGCGGGCGTCCGCGTGGATGCCGAGGGCCGGGTGGTTGGACTCCAGCTTGCCGAGGTCCGCGTCGATCTGGACGACCCGGCCCGTGGGGAAGAGCGTGTGGTAGTTCGAGGAGAGTTCCCCGAGGCCCGAGCCGACGACCAGCAGGACGTCGGCGTCTTCCAGGAAGTCCGTCATGTGCCGGTCCTCCAGCCAGGACTGGAGGGAGAGCGGGTGGGTCCACGGGAAGGCGCCCTTGCCGCCGAAGGTGGTGACCACCGGGGCGTCCAGGCGTTCCGCCAGCTGCTTGAGCTTGCCCGCGGCGTCGGAGCGGACGACTCCGCCGCCCGCGATGATCACCGGACGCTCGGCCGAGGAGAGCCAGTGCGCGGCCACGGCGGTGAGTTCCGGGCGGGGGGCGAGCTCGTGCGGGGTCGCGTCCGTGCCCGTGACCTGCGGAATGAACGTCTCTGCACGCAGCACGTCCTCCGGGATCTCCACCCAGACCGGACCGTGCGGAGCCGTCAGCGCCGACTCCCAGGCCTCCGCGACGACGGAGGGGATCTGGGACGGGGTGCGGGCGACGTGGACCGACTTCACCACGTCCCGGAAGGACGCCGACTGGTCGCGCAGCTCGTGCAGGTGACCGCGCCGGCCCCCGCCCAGACCGGCGACGGGGACCTGCGAGGAGATGGCGAGCACCGGGGCGGAGGCCGCGGCCGCCTCCGCGAGCGCGGGCAGGGCCATGAGGGCGCCCGGGCCGGTGGAGAGGAGGAGGGGGACCGCCTCGCCCGTGATGCGGCCGTAGGCGTCGGCGGCGAAGCCCGCGTTGTTCTCCGTACGGAGTCCGACGAGGCGCAGGTCGGAGCGCCCCACCGCGTCGAAGAGGCCGAGGGCGTGCTGCCCCGGCAGCCCGAAGACGGTGGTGGCGCCGAGTGAGCGCAGCGTCTCCACGACCAGGTCCCCGCCCGTCCGCCCCGGCGGCGGGGCCAGGGCGGCGGCCGTCTGGGCCTCGGTGGGACGGAGTACCAGGTCGTGGTCGTGCGTCACGTGCGCTTACTCGCCCTTCGGGTTCGCCTTCGCCGCCGCGCTGTGCTTATCGGCCCTGCCTCGCGGCAGCGATCTGACGGCTCATGATCGTGGTCAGCTCGTACGCGGTGTGCGAGGCCGCGACCGAGGTGATCTCCGCGTGATCGTACGCCGGGGCCACCTCGACGACGTCCGCCGAAACCAGGTTGCAGGAGGACAGGCCGCGGATGATCTCCAGCAGCTCGCGGGAGGTCATGCCGCCCGCCTCGGGGGTGCCGGTGCCGGGGGCGTGCGCCGGGTCCAGCACGTCGATGTCGATCGAGATGTAGAGCGGGCGGTCGCCGATGCGCTGGCGCAGCTGGTCGGCGACCTCGTCGGCGCCGCGGCGGTAGACGTCCGCCGAGGTGACGATGCCGAAGCCCATCTTGGCGTCGTCGTCGAGGTCCTGCTTGCCGTACAGCGGGCCGCGCGTGCCGACGTGCGAGAGCGCCTCGGTGTCGAGGATGCCCTCCTCGACGGCGCGGCGGAACGGGGTGCCGTGCGTGTACTCGGCGCCGAAGTACGTGTCCCAGGTGTCCAGGTGCGCGTCGAAGTGGAGCAGGGCCACCGGGCCGTGCTTCTTCGCGACCGAGCGGAGCAGCGGGAGGGCGATGGTGTGGTCGCCGCCGAGGGTCATCAGGCGGGAGCCGTTGCCGATCAGCTCGTCGGCGGCGGCCTCGATCGTCTCGACGGCCTCGTTGATGTTGAAGGGGTTCGCGGCGATGTCGCCGGCGTCGGCGACCTGCGCGAGGGCGAAGGGGGAGGCGTCCTGCGCCGGGTTGTACGGGCGCAGCAGGCGCGAGGCCTCGCGGATCGCGTTGCCGCCGAAGCGGGCGCCGGGGCGGTAGGAGACGCCGGAGTCGAAGGGCACGCCGACGACGGCGACGTCCGCCTTGCCGCCGACCTCGTCGAGGCGGGGCAGCCGGGCGAAGGTCGCCGGGCCCGCGTAGCGCGGGATGCGGGAGGAGTCGACGGGGCCGCGCGGCTGCGTGCTCATGGGGGGTGCCCTTCTGGAGGTCCTACAAGTGCGGTCCTTCGAGCGTAAGGCGGCGCCCACCGGGCGCGAAGTGTACGTACCATCCATAGGACGCCCCTGATCTGTACGGAGTATCCATGGAGGCCCCGGCCGCCACGCCGCCCCCGCCCACGACGCCGGTCCCCCTCGGCGCGCTGCTGCCCGACCGGGAGCTGGGCCTGCGCCTGCTCGCGGGCCCGGCCGAGGCCGATGTGCACGGGGTGCACGCCTCCGAGATGGCGGACCCGTCCCCGTACCTGCTGGGCGGCGAGCTGCTGCTGACGGCCGGGTCCGGGCTCGGCGCGGATCCCGACGGCTACGTGGCCCGCCTGGCCGAGGCGGGGGTGGCGGCGCTCGGCTTCGGCGTGGCGCCCGTGCACGAGCGGGTGCCGGCCGGCCTGGCCGAGGCGTGCGAACGGCACGGGCTGCCGCTCTTGGAGGTCCCGCCCGGCACCCCCTTCAGCGCGGTGGCCCGTACGGTCTGGCGGCTGATGGCGGGGGCGCGTACGCGGGAGCTGCGCCGGGTCACCGAGGCCCAGCAGTCCCTCGCGGCGGCGGCCGCCCGGCCCGACCCCGTCCCGGCGGTGCTGGCGCGCCTCGCGGCGAGCCTGGGCGGCCACGTCGTGCTCCGGCCGGACGACCGCTCCGCGGGGAGCCCGCCGCCCGCGCAGGCCACGGCGGCCCTGCGGGCGCTGCTGGCCCGCGTCGGCCGGGCGGGCGGGCCCGCCACCGCGACCGACCAGGCGGGCGGCTGGCACCTCACGGCCCACGCCCTGGGCGGCCCGGCACCCGCGGCAGGCCCGGCACCCGACGGCCTCCCGGGCCCCGGCACCCCGCCCGGGCCGGAAGCCCCGCCGCGGCCCCCGGCCGAGCCGGGGCCCGAACCCGTACGGGCGCTCGGCACCGCCACGCCGGCCCGCGCCCCCGGCGACCACACCATCGCCTCGGTCGCGGCCGTACTGCTGAGCCTGCTCACCGCGCACCGCCCGGCCGGACCGGAGGCGGCGGCCCTGACCCGGCTGCTCCTCGACGGCGATCCCGCCGCGGCCCTCTCCCCCGGGCCCTGGCACGTGGTGCACGCCCGCGGGGCCGGCGACCCGCAGGCCCTGGCGGCCGCGCTGGGCACCGTACTGGTGGACCCGCGCGGGGATCGCGTACGCCTGCTCACCGAGCGGGATCCGGGCGCGCGGCCCGGCTGGCGCCTCGGGGTGAGCGCCCCGGCCGCACCCGACGCGCTGCCCGCGGCCGACGCGCAGGCCCGGCGGGCCCTGGAACGCGCCGAGGCGGCCCGCACCCCCCTGGCCCGGCACGCCGCCCCGGGCTTCTCGGGCCTGGTCGGCGAGGCGGAGGCCCGCGCGCACGCCGCGGCCCTGCTCGCCCCCGTCTCCCCCGTCCTGCGGGAGACCCTGCGCGGCTGGCTGGCGCACCACGGCGGGTGGGACCGCACCGCCGCCGCCCTGGGCGTGCACCGCAACACGGTCCGCCAGCGCGTGGCCCGCTGCGCGGAGCTGCTGGGGCGGGACCTGGACGACCCGGACACCCGGATGGAGCTGTGGTTCGCCCTGCGCTGGGAGGAGCCGCCGCGGGGGCCGGGCGGCTGAAGGGCTCCCCGGAGCCCGCCCCTTCGCCCCGGCCGGGCGGCCGGCCGCGGCGACGCGCGGTTCCCGCGGGCCCGCCGGGAACGGCGGCCGCCCCTACGATGTGCCGCATGCTCGGCAGCACGTCCGCGGCGGCTCTGAGCCGCCCTTTCGGTGAGCGCCTGGCACCGGCCGCCCGGCTGCTGGTGTGCGCGACCGTCCCCTGGTTCGTGTGCGTGTGGCTCGGCACGAGCACGGCCCCCGTGCCCGCGGCCCTGCCCGCCGTCCTCATCCTGCGCGACGACGTGTTCGCGGCGCCCCGGCTGGCCCTGGAGCGGCTGGCGGGGGTGGTGGCGGGCGTGGTGCTGAGCGTGCTGGTCCTGCACTGGCTGCCGGCGGGCTCGCTGTCGTTCCTGGTCCTCGTCGTGTGCGCCTGCGCCGGGATGTACCTGCTGAGCCACAACGGCTCCCCCAACCAGCAGGTGCTGATCACCGCCCTCGTGATCTACGCGACGCCGGTGCCGGGCTATCCGCTGGCCCGGCTGGAGGAGACCGCGGTCGGCATCGCCGTCGTGGTGCTCCTCGGCCCGCTGCTGTGCCCCCCCGACCCGTACCGGGAGGCCGCGAGCGGCCTGGAGGAGTACCGCACCGGTCTCGGCGCCCTGCTGGAGCGGGTCGCGGCGCGGGCCGCCGCCGGGCGGCCCACGGGCCCGGCCCCGGCGGATCCCTTCGCCCGGTGGCGCCGCCCGTACGAGCTGTCCGCCGCGCTGGACCGCAGGACGGAGCGCCTGCTGCTCCTGCCGCCACGGCGGGCCCCGGCCGGGGCGGCGGACACGCTCCGCCCCCGGCTGCGGCTGGCCGCGCGGACGGCGCCGGCCCTGCTGTTCCTGGCGCGGGAGCTGGAGATCCGGTCCTCGTCCGCCGACGGGGAGCGGGTGGCAGGCGGCGGGGAGCGCGGAGGAGCTGGCGAGGAGCAGCCGGGAGCCGCCCCGGGCGGGGCCGACGAGGCGCTGCGCGCCATGGCGCCGCTCATCGGGGCGACCGCCTCGGCCCTCGACGCGGCCCTGCGCGGCGAGGACTGCGCGCAGCGGCTGCGGCTCGCCCGCGCGCTCGAACTGCGGCACCGGGCCGCCCACCCCGGCCGCCGCGACGCGGTCCTGCGGGCCGGGCTCCACCTCACCCACGAGGCGCTGGCCGAGCACCTCGACCCGGCCGCGCGCTGAGCGCACCGAGGTTCCCGTACCGGGCGAACGGCGCCGCCGTCCCCGCATGAGCTCGGTCACCCACTCTGGACACGGGAGACAACCCGCCGGTAACTTAATCTGAGCAAGCGCTTAGATTCAGGCGGCGGACTGCCGCGACCGAAGGGAGCCGGCCGTGCGCCGTACGGTGTTCAACGAGGACCACGAGGCGTTCCGCGAGACCATCCGCGCCTTCATCGAGGCCGAGGTCGTCCCCGTCTACGACGAGTGGTTCGCCGCCGGACAGGCGCCGCGCGACTTCTACTACAAGCTCGGCGAGCTGGGCGTCTTCGGCATCAACGTCCCCGAGGAGTTCGGCGGCGCGGGCCTGGACACCCACAAGTTCGAGGCCGTCCTGTACGAGGAGACCTCGCGCGCGGGCGTCAACTTCGGCGGCTCCGGCGTGCACGTGCTGCTCGCCCTGCCCTACATCAAGATGCTCGCCGACGACGAGCAGAAGAAGCGCTTCCTGCCGAAGTTCGTCTCCGGCGAGGAGATGTGGGCGCTGGCGATGACCGAGCCGGGCACCGGCTCCGACGTCG
Source organism: Streptomyces sp. NPDC090045 (assembly GCF_044747975.1). Classification (NCBI taxonomy): domain Bacteria; kingdom Bacillati; phylum Actinomycetota; class Actinomycetes; order Kitasatosporales; family Streptomycetaceae; genus Streptomyces; species Streptomyces sp. NPDC090045. The sequence continues at coordinate 231,593 of NZ_JBIVFA010000001.1, read as the reverse complement.
CGGGCATGAAGACCACCGCCAAGCTCTCCGAGGACGGCACCCACTACGTCCTCAACGGCTCCAAGACCTTCATCACCGGCGGCGTCCACGCCGACCGCGTGATCGTCTGCGCCCGCACCTCCGCCCCGAGCGCCGAGGACCGCCGCTTCGGCATCTCCCTCTTCGCCGTGGACACCAAGTCCGAGGGTTACTCCATCGGCCGCAAGCTCGACAAGCTGGGCCTGAAGACCTCCGACACCGCCGAGCTGGCGTTCGTCGACGTGAAGGTCCCGGTCGAGGACCTGCTCGGCGAGGAGGGCAAGGGCTTCTACTACCTCGGCCACAACCTGGCCTCCGAGCGCTGGGGCATCGCCTTCGGCGCCTACGCCCAGGCCGCCGCGGCCGTCCGGTTCGCCCAGCAGTACGTCACGGAGCGCACCGTCTTCGGCAAGCCCGTCGCGCACTTCCAGAACACCAAGTTCGAACTGGCCGCCTGCCAGGCCGAGGTGGACGCCGCCCAGGCCGTCGCCGACCGCGCCCTGGAGGCCCTGGACGCCGGCGAGCTGACCCCGGCCGAGGCCGCCTCCGCGAAGCTGTTCTGCACCGAGGTCGCGCACCGCGTCATCGACCGCTGCCTCCAGCTGCACGGCGGCTACGGCTACATGAACGAGTACCCGATCGCCCGCCTGTACGCCGACAACCGCGTCAACCGCATCTACGGCGGCACCAGCGAGATCATGAAGTCCATCATCGCCAAGTCCATGGGCCTGTAAGGGCCCCGGACGCGAAACACGGGGCACTTACCCTTCCCCCATGAACGAGGCACTGACGACGCTCCTCGATCTGCTCGACCTCGAGCAGATCGAGGAGAACATCTTCCGCGGCACCAGCCGGCCTTCGCTGGTCCCGCGCGTCTTCGGCGGTCAGGTCGCGGCCCAGGCTCTGGTCGCGGCCGGGCGGACCGTCCCCGCGGACCGCACCGCGCACTCGCTGCACTCGTACTTCCTGCGCACCGGCGACACGGGCGCGCCCATCGTGTACTCGGTGGACCGGATCCGCGACGGACGCTCCTTCACCACGCGCCGCGTCGTCGCCGTCCAGCACGGCCAGCCGATCTTCCACCTCTCCGCGTCGTTCCAGACGTACGAGGACGGCCTCGACCACCAGGTCGCGATGCCGCCGGCCCCGGACCCGGAGTCCCTGCCCACCGCGGCCGAGTCGCTGCCCGCGTACCGGGAGATCTTCCGCGACCCGGGCACGGTGGAGCGGCTGATCGAGACCCGCGAGGCGGTGGACCTCCGCTACGCCACGACCCCGCCCTGGGGCAGCGTCGGCGAGCCGGTGGAGCCGCGCTCGCAGGTGTGGTTCCGTACGGCCGGCAAGCTGGACAGCGCCGATCCCCTGCTGCACACCTGCCTGGCCACCTACGTCTCCGACATGACCCTGCTGGACTCGGTACTGCTCGCGCACGGCCGGGGCGGCTGGGCGGTGGGCGACGTGGTCGGCGCCTCCCTGGACCACGCGATGTGGTTCCACCGTCCGTTCCGCGCGGACGAATGGCTCCTGTACGACCAGGAGTCCCCCTCGGCGGCCGCCGGCCGGGGCCTGGGCCAGGCCCGCATCTGGACCCAGGACGGCCGGCTGGCCGTGACGGTCATCCAGGAGGGTGTCGTACGCGTCCCGCGGGCGTGAGGACGGCTCCGGGCGGGCCTCAGTCCCACCAGAATCCCCAGTGGTCGCTGCCGGTGACCGCCTCGTCGGCGTAGGCGCGGATGCTGCCGCTGCCCTGCCAGATGTTGTCGGGCGCGAAGGCGAAGTGCTCCGCGGCGACGGGCAGCGCCCGGGCGACCGTGCGCGGCGGGGCCGCCACGGACACGTGGAGCTCGTCGAAGCCGAGGGCTACGAGGCGGGCGCCGAAGCGGTCCTCCCAGGAGCGCAGGACGGTGCTGATGAGGGCGGTGTCGTTCTCGTGGTTGGTCGGCCCGCCCCAGCCCAGCGCGGTGGGCACGTCGGCCCCGCGGCCGGCGGGGACCAGCGCGAGCCGCGGGCTCGGCAGGAAACCGCTCCCGATCAGCTCGTCCGCCAGCTCACAGGCGGCGGCCTCCGGATCCGGCCCGCCCTCCCCCGCGCCCCCCGACTCCGCGAGCCCGGGCCAGCTCCTGCCGAAGGGCGCGACGATCTCCTCGCCCTCCTCACCCTCCTCGGGGTCGGGGACCACCCTGCTCCAGAACTCGCGCAGCACCGGCTCGACGTGGTGGTCATCGGGGTCGGACATCCGATCCGGCACGAACTCCCGCTCCTCCCACCACCGTTCGAGCCCGCGGCGGCCCTGGAACAGCACCGCCTGCAGCCCGGCGGCCGCGAGTGCCGGGCCGCGGTGCGCGGCGAGCGCACCGACGCCCACGCTCTCGCCGGACACCCACAGCAGCGGCTCCGCCGCCTGCCCCCACCGTCTCCGCCCGGGCCTGTCGATGACCGCCCCCGGCGGCAAGTCCAGCCCCAGGGACCGCCCTTGGGGATCGCCGACCAGCACGGACAGCGGATTGCGCGTCTTCGCAGGCTTCACCATGACCCGAACGTAACGGCCGCCACTGACAACGGGGCCTTCCGCCGCCTACGTCGTCATGCGCCCTGCAGGCCCGCCGCGTTCAGCAAGTACGCCACCATCGGGTCGTAGTGGCGCGGGTCGCGGACGTGGTCGTCCAGGGGGATCGCCACCTGGAGGGTGCCCTCGGCCTCGCCGAGGAAGAGGGCCGGGTCGTTGCAGTCGGCGTAGCCGACCGCGTCCAGGCCGCGCTGGGCCGCGCAGCCCGCCCAGCCGTGGTCGGCGACGACCAGGTCCGGCTGCGGGCGGTTCTCGGCCGTCAGGCCGTCCAGGATCGCGGCCATCGGCTCCGGCGAGTGGGTGTGCCAGAGCGTGGCGCCCCGCTCCAGGACCGCGACGTCGGCGAACTGCCACACGGAGCCCTCGTCGGCCGTCAGGCCCGAGGGGATGACGACGATCTCGCAGCCCGCGGCGCGCAGGGCCGCCGCCGTGGCCCGGTGGACGTCCAGCAGCCCGCCCGGGTGCCCGGTGGCGAACAGGACGCTCTGCCGGTCCAGCGCCGCCTTGCGCAGCCGTGCCGCCAGCCGGTCCAGGCCCGCCACGGTGAGCTCCGGGTCGATGGTGTCCTGGCCGTACCGGAACGCCGGGTCGTCCACGACCCCGCACCGCTCCGCCATCACCGCGAGCACGTCCTGCTCGTCCGCCCACCGGTCGCCCAGCTCCAGGCCCAGCCAGTAGTGCCGGTCGCCGTTGGCGAGCTTGCGGTAGTGGCTCAGGTTGTTCTCGCGCGGGGTCGCGACCTGTCCCGCGATCCGCGTGCGGACCAGATGGTCGATGAGTTCGGCACGGCTCGGCGTCTCTATCGGCTTCGGCATACGGGCCATTCTGCCGCCGCGCGGGCGGAGTCGGCGCGTCCATTCCGATCGGCGGACGCCCCGGCTCATGCCGACAGCGCTCCGAACGCCCCGTGTGCGAGCCGGCGCAGCAGCGACTCCGTCGCCTCCCGCCCCAGGGCCGCCAGGCGGGGGGTGGAGTTCAGCAGGCCGAAGACCGCGTGCACGGAGACGCGCACCTCCGCCTCGCCGACCTCCGGGTGCAGTTCCCGTACGACCTCCACCCACAGCTCCACGTACTGGCGCTGCAGCTGCCGCACGAGCTTGCGGTCGGCCTCGCGCAGCCGGTCGAGCTCCCGGTCGTGGAGGGTGATCAGCGCCCGGTCGTCGAGCGCGAAGTCGATGTGCCCGTCGATGAGGGAGGACAGGACCCGCTCCGGGGCGCCCGCCGCCTCCGCCACCCGGTGGCGGCCGCCGGTCAGCAGCCGCTCGCTGATGCCGACGAGCAGCTCCGCGAGCATGGCGTCCTTGCCCGCGAAGTGCCGGTAGAGGCCGGGGCCGCTGATGCCCACCGCGGCGCCTATCTCGTCGACGCCGACACCGTGGAATCCGCGCGCGGCGAAGAGACGGGCAGCCTCACTGAGGATCTGCTCGCGACGGGTGGGGGCGGCCGCTCTGGTGCTCATGGGAAACCATTCTAGACAGGGCCGTTAGCGCTCGTTAACCTAGGCCGTACAGGCGTTAACGCTTATTAACAGCGTGTACCGAGCAAGTGGAACGAGCAAGGGAGCTCGACCGATGCAGCAGGCACCAGTGCTGACGAGCGCCGCGGACCCGGCGTCCGAGGCCTGGCGGACCAACGAGGCCGCCCACCGCGAGCTGACCGAGGGCCTCCGCGCCCGGCTCGACGCGGCCCGGCTCGGCGGCGGCGAGAAGGCCCGCGCCCGCCACACCGCCCGGGGCAAGCTCCTTCCGCGCGACCGCGTGGACACCCTCCTCGACCCCGGATCGCCCTTCCTGGAGCTGGCCCCGCTGGCCGCCGAGGGCATGTACGGGGGCGCGGCCCCCGCCGCCGGGGTCATCGCGGGCATCGGCCGGGTCAGCGGCCGCGAGTGCGTGATCGTCGCGAACGACGCCACCGTCAAGGGCGGCACGTACTACCCGATGACCGTCAAGAAGCACCTGCGCGCCCAGGAGGTGGCCCTGGAGAACCGTCTCCCCTGCCTCTACCTGGTCGATTCGGGCGGCGCCTTCCTGCCGATGCAGGACGAGGTCTTCCCCGACCGGGAGCACTTCGGCCGCATCTTCTACAACCAGGCGCGCATGTCGGGGGCCGGCATCCCGCAGATCGCCGCCGTCCTCGGCTCCTGCACCGCGGGCGGGGCGTACGTACCGGCCATGAGCGACGAGGCCGTCATCGTCCGCAACCAGGGCACGATCTTCCTCGGTGGCCCGCCGCTGGTGAAGGCCGCCACCGGCGAGGTGGTCACGGCCGAGGAGCTCGGCGGCGGCGAGGTCCACTCCCGGATCTCCGGCGTGACCGACCACCTCGCGGAGGACGACGCGCACGCGCTGCGGATCGTACGGAACATCGTGGCGACCCTCCCCGAGCGCGGGGCCCTGCCCTGGTCGGTCGAGGCCCCGGAAGAGCCGAAGGTGGACCCGTACGGGCTGTACGGCGCGGTCCCCGTCGACTCGCGCACCCCGTACGACGCCCGCGAGATCATCGCGCGGATCGTGGACGGGTCCCGCTTCCAGGAGTTCAAGTCCGAGTTCGGCCAGACGTTGGTCACCGGCTTCGCCCGGATCCACGGACACCCGGTCGGGATCATCGCCAACAACGGCATCCTGTTCGCCGAATCCGCCCAGAAGGGCGCCCACTTCATCGAGCTGTGCGACCAGCGCGGGATCCCGCTCCTCTTCCTCCAGAACATCTCGGGCTTCATGGTCGGCCGGGACTACGAGGCGGGCGGCATCGCCAAGCACGGCGCCAAGATGGTGACGGCGGTGGCCTGCGCCCGGGTCCCGAAGCTGACCGTGGTGGTCGGCGGTTCGTACGGCGCCGGCAACTACTCGATGTGCGGCCGGGCGTACTCGCCCCGCTTCCTGTGGATGTGGCCCAACGCCAAGATCTCCGTGATGGGCGGCGAGCAGGCGGCCTCGGTCCTCGCCACCGTCAAGCGCGACCAGATCGAGGGCGCGGGCCAGGAGTGGCCGGCCGAGGACGAGGAGGCCTTCAAGGCCCCGGTCCGCGCGCAGTACGAGGAGCAGGGCAGCGCCTACTACGCCACGGCGCGGCTGTGGGACGACGGGGTCATCGACCCCATGGAGACCCGGCAGGTGCTGGGACTGGCCCTGACCGCGTGCGCGAACGCCCCGCTGGGCGACTCGGGCTTCGGCATCTTCCGTATGTGACGTGAGGACCTCACTGATGTTCAGCACTGTTCTGGTCGCGAACCGCGGCGAGATCGCGGTCCGGGTCATCCGCACGCTGCGGCAGCTCGGCATCCGCTCCGTGGCCGTCTTCAGCGACGCCGACGCGGACGCCCGTCACGTACGGGAGGCCGACACGGCCGTCCGCATCGGCCCGGCCGCGGCCGCCGAGAGCTACCTGTCGGTGGAGCGGCTCCTCGACGCCGCCCGGCGCACGGGCGCCGAGGCGGTCCACCCGGGCTACGGCTTCCTCGCCGAGAACGCGGCCTTCGCCCAGGCCTGCGCGGACGCCGGGCTGGCCTTCATCGGGCCGCCGGCCTCCGCCATCTCCCTGATGGGCGACAAGATCCGCGCGAAGGAGACGGTGAAGGCCGCCGGGGTTCCGGTCGTGCCCGGCTCCTCGGGGAGCGGGCTGACGGACGCCGAACTGGTCGCGGCCTCCACGGAGATCGGCATGCCGGTGCTGCTGAAGCCCTCGGCGGGCGGCGGCGGCAAGGGCATGCGGCTGGTCCGCGACGAGGCGGTCCTGGCCGAGGAGATCGCGGCGGCCCGCCGCGAGGCCCGCTCCTCCTTCGGCGACGACACGCTCCTCGTGGAGCGGTGGATCGACCGGCCCCGGCACATCGAGATCCAGGTACTGGCGGACGCCCACGGGAACGTGGTGCACCTCGGCGAGCGCGAGTGCTCGCTGCAGCGCCGGCACCAGAAGGTGATCGAGGAGGCGCCGTCGGTCCTGCTCGACGAGAAGACCCGGGCGGCGATGGGCGCGGCGGCGGTCGACGCGGCCCGCTCCTGCGGCTACGTCGGCGCGGGCACGGTGGAGTTCATCGTCCCGGGCGGCGACCCGTCCTCCTATTACTTCATGGAGATGAACACCCGCCTCCAGGTCGAGCACCCGGTGACGGAGCTGATCACCGGCCTGGACCTGGTGGAGCAGCAGATCCGGGTGGCGGCCGGCGCCCCGCTGGGCTTCGACCAGTCCGAGGTGACGCTGACCGGGCACGCCATCGAGGCCCGCGTCTGCGCGGAGGACCCGGCGCGCGGGTTCCTGCCGTCCGGCGGTACGGTCCTGGCCCTCTCGGAGCCGGACGGCGGCGCGGTGCGCACGGATTCGGGGCTGACGGCGGGCGTGCCGGTGGGCTCCACGTACGACCCGATGCTGTCGAAGGTCATCGCGTACGGGCCCGACCGGGCCAGTGCGCTGCGCTTGCTGCGGGGGGCTCTGGCGGACACCGTGATCCTGGGTGTCCAGACCAACGCCGGTTTCCTGCGTCGCCTGCTGGCCCACCCGGACGTGGTCTCGGGCGACCTGGACACCGGGCTGGTGGAGCGCGACCTCCCCTCCCTCCTGCCGGAGGGCGTCCCGGACGAGGTATACGCCACTGCTGCCCTGCTGGCGCAGGGTCCCCGGGCTCTGCCCGGACCCGCGCCTCAAACGCCGGCGGGGCTGGGAGTTTCGGCCAGGCCGGACGGATGGGTCGACCCCTTCGACACCGCCGATGGCTGGCGCCTGGGCGGCACCCCTGCCTGGACGGTGCGTCACTTCCGTCTCTCTGGCCAGGACGCCGTAAAGGTCCGCACCCGCCCCCTGGGCACCGACCACGAGCTGCTGATCGATGCGGCCGGGGCCAATTCAGCCTCGCCGGCGTTTGAGGCGCGGGGGTCCGGGGGCAGCGCCCCCGGGACACCGGCCCGCGGCCGGATCCTCACCCGCACCACCGACCGCGTCACCGTCGAACTGGACGGCGTGACGCACACGTTCAGCCACGCCACCTCCCCGGAGGGGACCTGGCTCGGCCGCGACGGAGACAGCTGGCACGTCCAGACGTACGACCCCGTCGCCGCGAACCTCAGCGGCGGCGGAAGGACCGGGGCCGACACACTGGCCGCCCCCATGCCCGGCACCGTCACCGTCGTCAAGGTGGCCGTCGGCGACAAGGTGGCGGCCGGGCAGAGCCTGCTCGTCGTCGAGGCCATGAAGATGGAGCACGTCATCTCCGCCCCGCACGCCGGCACCGTCACCGAGCTCGACGTGACCCCCGGCACCACGGTCGCGATGGACCAGGTCCTGGCCGTCGTCACCCCGGACGCGGATGCGGAGGAGAGCGCATGACCGGCCTGCCCATGACCGTCCCCGGCCCCGGCCTCCCGGCCCGGGTCCGGATCCACGAGGTCGGGGCCCGCGACGGGCTCCAGAACGAGAAGAGCGCCGTACCGACCGAGGTGAAGGCGGAGTTCATCCACCGCCTGGCCGCCGCCGGGCTCACGACCGTCGAGGCCACCAGCTTCGTGCACCCCAAGTGGGTTCCGCAGCTGGCCGACGCCGAGGAGCTGTTCCCGCGGCTCGCGGACCTCGACGGGGTCGCCCTGCCCGTCCTCGTCCCGAACGAGCGCGGTCTGGACCGCGCGCTCGCCCTCGGGGCCACTCGCATCGCCGTCTTCGGCTCGGCCACCGAGACCTTCGCCGCCCGCAACCTCAACCGGACCGTCGCCGAGTCCCTCGCCATGTTCGAGCCCGTGGTGGCCCGGGCGAAGCAGGAGGAGGCGCACGTCCGCGGCTATCTCTCGATGTGCTTCGGCGACCCCTGGGAGGGCCCCGTCCCGGTCCACCAGGTCGTAGGGGTCGCCAAGGCACTGCTCGACCTCGGGTGCGACGAGCTGAGCCTCGGCGACACCATCGGCGTCGCCACCCCCGGCCACGTCCAGGAACTGCTCGCCAGCCTGAACGAGGCGGGCGTCGGCACCGACCGCATCGGCGTGCACTTCCACGACACCTACGGCCAGGCCCTGTCCAACACCCTCGCCGCGCTCCAGCACGGCGTGACCACCGTCGACGCCTCCGCAGGCGGCCTCGGCGGATGCCCGTACGCGAAGAGCGCCACCGGCAATCTCGCGACCGAGGACCTGGTGTGGATGCTCGACGGCCTCGGCATCGAGACCGGGGTCGACCTGGCCGCCCTCACCGCCACGAGCGTGTGGATGGCCGAACAGCTGGGGCGTCCCAGCCCCTCACGTACCGTCCGCGCCCTCTCCCACAAGGAGTAGTCACACCATGTCCCTCGACCACCGGCTCACCCCTGAGCACGAGGAACTCCGCCGTACCGTCGAGGCGTTCGCGCACGACGTGGTCGCGCCGAAGATCGGCGACCTGTACGAGCGGCACGAGTTCCCCTACGAGATCGTCGCCGAGATGGGCCGCATGGGCCTGTTCGGCCTGCCCTTCCCGGAGGAGTACGGCGGCATGGGCGGCGACTACCTCGCCCTCGGCATCGCCCTGGAGGAGCTGGCCCGCGTCGACTCCTCGGTCGCCATCACCCTGGAGGCCGGGGTCTCCCTCGGTGCCATGCCGATCTACCTCTTCGGCTCGGAGGAGCAGAAGCGGGAGTGGCTGCCGAGGATGTGCTCCGGCGAGATCCTCGGCGCCTTCGGCCTGACCGAGCCCGGCGCGGGCTCCGACGCCGGCGGCACCCGCACCACCGCCGTCAAGGACGGCGACGAGTGGGTCATCAACGGCTCGAAGTGCTTCATCACCAACTCCGGTACGGACATCACCGGTCTGGTCACGGTCACCGCCGTGACGGGTCGCAAGGCGGACGGCCGCCCGGAGATCTCCTCGATCATCGTCCCGTCCGGCACCCCGGGCTTCACGGTGGCCGCCCCCTACTCCAAGGTGGGCTGGAACGCCTCGGACACCCGTGAACTGTCCTTCGACGGCGTACGGGTGCCCCTCGCCAACCTCGTGGGCGCCGAGGGCCGCGGCTACGCCCAGTTCCTGCGGATCCTCGACGAGGGCCGGATCGCCATCTCGGCGCTCGCGACCGGGCTCGCGCAGGGCTGTGTGGACGAGTCGGTGAAGTACGCGAAGGAGCGGCACGCCTTCGGCAAGGCGATCGGCGACAACCAGGCCGTCCAGTTCAAGCTGGCCGACATGGAGATGCGCGCCCACATGGCCCGCATCGGCTGGCGCGACGCGGCCTCCCGGCTGGTGGCCGGCGAGCCCTTCAAGAAGGAGGCGGCGATCGCGAAGCTGTACTCCTCGACGGTCGCCGTCGACAACGCCCGTGAGGCGACCCAGATCCACGGCGGCTACGGGTTCATGAACGAGTACCCGGTGGCCCGCATGTGGCGGGATTCGAAGATCCTGGAGATCGGCGAGGGCACGAGCGAGGTCCAGCGCATGCTGATCGCCCGTGAACTGGGCTTCTCCGCCTAGTCGCCGGGCTTGTCCGCTTCGCGGTGGAACGACGAGGGGGCCCGAAAAAAACTTAGGGCCCCCTTATCGTTTTCGGCCAAGGTTAGGCTAACCTTCCTCACGAACGGCACGCTGGTGGCCGCCCCGGTACGCACGAAAACGGACATCGATTATGCCCAAGTCCCGAACCTCCTCCCTCACCCGTCGCGGATTCATCGCGGCGGGCGGCGCCCTCGGCCTCGTCATGGCGCTCGCCGCGTGCGGCGGCGGCACCGACTCGGCGAAGGGCGACGGCGGCAAGGACAACGGCGCCGCGGCCTCCGGCCCCTGGACCTTCAAGGACGACCTCGGCAACGACGTCAGCACCAAGGCCAAGCCGAAGAACATCGTCGCCTTCACCGGCACGGCCGCCGCGCTGTACGACTACGGCATCCCGGTCAAGGGCGTCTTCGGCCCGACCAAGACCGCCGACGGCAAGCCCGACGTCCAGGCCGGCTCGATGGACATCTCCAAGGTCAAGATCATCGGCAACGTCTACGACGAGTTCAACGTCGAGGAGTACGCCTCCCTCCAGCCCGAGCTGCTCGTCACCAACAGCTGGGACGGCACGTACTGGTACGTCCCGGAGGCCTCCAAGGACAAGATCCTGAAGCTGGCCCCGGCCGCCGCGATCAAGGTGGGCGGCGACGTCACCCTCGACAAGGCCCTGGAGCGCACCGCGGACCTCGCCAAGTCCCTCGGCGCCGACATGAACGCCAAGACCACCGTCGACGCGAAGGCCCGCTTCGAGGCCGCGGCCGCGAAGGTGCGCGAGGCCACCAAGGCCAACCCGGGCGTCAAGGTGCTCGTGGGCTCCGGCTCCGCCGACCTGTTCTACGTCTCCACCCCGGACACCTCGGCCGACCTGAAGTACTTCAAGCAGCTCGGCGTCGAGTTCGTCACCCCGGAGAAGCTGGACGAGGGCGGCTTCTTCGAGAGCCTCAGCTGGGAGAACGCCGGCAAGTACAAGGCCGACGTCGTCCTGCTCGACAACCGCACCGGCACCCTGCAGCCGGAGGAGCTGAAGGCGAAGGCCACGTGGGCCGAGCTCCCGGCGGTCAAGGCCGGCCAGATCACCCCGCGCGTCACCGAGCCGATCTTCTCGTACGCCAAGTGCGCCCAGCTCCTCGAGGACCTCGCGAAGTCCATCCAGAACGCCAAGAAGGTCAGCTGACCCGGTCGACCCGCGGCGCCCGGTGACCCCGGGCGCCCGTAGGCCGTTCCGACTTCCAGGGGGATCCTCCGCATGACCGTCACCGCGTCCGACGACACCGCTCCGGCCGTCGCCCACTTCCGCTTCTTCGCGCTCGAAGTGGTCCGCACCCGCCGCCTCGGCCACTCGTTCCTGCGGGTCACGTTCGGCGGGGAGTCCCTCGCGGGCTTCCGCTCGGGCGGCTTCGACCAGAGCCTGTCGCTCTTCCTGCCCCCGTCCGGCCAGGAGCACACCGTGCTCCCGTCCACGGACGAGGACACCTGGTTCGCCGCCTGGCGCGGAATGCCGGACGAGGAGCGGCCGGTGATGCGCTCGTACACGGTGCGCGAGCAACGCCGTACGCCCGAGGGGGTGGACGAGGTCGACATCGACTTCGTCCTGCACGGGGATGCGTCGCCGGCCTCCCGCTGGGCCGGTCACGCGGTCGCCGGCCGCCGGATCATGGCGATCGGCCCGGCCGTCGCGGAGAACAAGTCCGTACGCTTCCAGCCGCCGGCCGCCACCGACGCGATCTGGATGTACGCGGACGAGACCGCCCTGCCGGCCGCGGCCGCGATCCTGGACCGGCTGGCGGCCGGGACCCGGGTCCGGGCCTGGTTCGAGGTCCCGCACGAGGACGACCGGATCGCGCTGGACACGCTCGCCGACGCGGACATCACCTGGATCGTGCGCGAGGGCCACGGCCGGGAGCGGACCGAGCAGGTGCTGAGCGTGCTGCGCTCGGCCGAACCGCCCGCCGCCGAGGTCCCGTACGTCTGGCTGGCGGGCGAGGCCGGCACCATTCGCGCGGTGCGCCGCCACTTCGTGCAGGAACGATCCGTCGACCGCCGCGCGGTGCGTTTCACCGGCTACTGGCGGCTCGGCGCGAGCGAGGAGCAGCTCCTCGCCGAGGCGTACGCCGGCAAGGCCCCGAGCGAGGACCCGGCGTCCGAGCTCTAGTGGACTCCCGCATCCCGTAACGCAGTTGGAGATGGGCCCTGGCTTTTCAGCCAGGGCCCATCTTCATTTGGCTTATTGGCTTAGGTTAGGCTAACCTAAACATCAGACACCCCACCCTCCCCTTCTCCCCCTGCCCGGAGGAAAGTTGATGCGCTCGCATCTGCTGAATGAGACGACTGCGGACCTCTACCGGCGTTCCGTCACCGAGGGCGTCGACCGTGTCGCCGCCAAACTCGCGACCACGGAGCGGCCCCACACCGGTATATCCGTCGACGAACTCGCCCCGGTCATCAACGGGATCGACCTGGACAAGCCGCTCGCTGACGCGGCCGCCGTCCTGGACGAGCTGGAGGACGTCTACCTGCGCGACGCGGTGTACTTCCACCACCCGCGCTACCTCGGGCACCTCAACTGCCCCGTCGTGATCCCCGCGGTGCTCGGCGAGGCGGTCCTCTCGGCCGTCAACTCCTCCCTCGACACCTGGGACCAGTCGATCGGCGGCACGCTGATCGAGCGCCGTCTCATCGCCTGGACCACCGAGCGCATCGGCCTGGGCCCCGCCGCGGACGGCATCTTCACCTCCGGTGGCAGCCAGTCCAACTTCCACGCCCTGCTCCTCGCCCGCGACGAGGCCTGCCGCATCGTCATGAAGAAGGCCCTCGACGAGGGACGCGAGCTCACCAAGGCCGAACTCCTCCCGAAGCTGCGCATCTTCACCTCGGAGGCCAGCCACTTCAGCGTGCAGAAGTCGGCCGCCATGCTCGGGCTCGGCTACGAGGCCGTCATCTCCGTCCCGGTCGACCGCAACCGCCGGATGGACACCGCCGTGCTCGCCCTGGAGCTGGAGGAGTGCGCCGCCGAGGGCCTCTTCCCCATGGCCGTCGTCGCCACCGCCGGCACCACCGACTTCGGGTCCATCGACCCGCTCCCCGAGATCGCCCGCCTGACGGCCGAGCACTCCGCGTGGATGCACGTGGACGCCGCCTACGGCTGCGGACTGCTGGTCTCCCCCACCCGCCGGCACCTCCTCGACGGCATCGAGCACGCCGACTCGGTCACGGTCGACTACCACAAGTCGTTCTTCCAGCCGGTCAGCTCCAGCGCGATGCTGGTCCGCGACCGCGACACCCTCAAGCACGCCACGTACCACGCGGACTACCTCAACCCGCGCCGCATGGCCGAGGAGCGGATCCCCAACCAGGTCGACAAGTCCATCCAGACCACGCGCCGCTTCGACGCGCTCAAGCTCTGGATGACCCTGCGCGTCATGGGCGCCGACGGCGTCGGCTCGCTCTTCGACGAGGTCATCGACCTGGCCGCGGCCGGCTGGGACATCATCGACGCCGACCCGCGCTTCGAGGTCGTCGTCAAGCCGCAGATCTCCACCCTCGTCTTCCGCTTCCTGCCCGGCGGGGAGGTCCCCGCCGACCTTCTGGACGAGGCCCAGCTCCACGCCCGCAAGGCGCTCTTCGCCTCCGGCGAGGCCGTCGTCGCCGGGACGAAGGTGGACGGGAAGCAGTACCTGAAGTTCACCCTCCTCAACCCGCAGACCACGACGGCCGACATCGCTGCCGTCCTCGACCTCCTCGCCGCACACGCCGAGCAGTTCCTGGGAGAATCCCTTGCCGTCCACCACTGAGCCCCACGACTTCATCGGTATCGGCCTCGGTCCCTTCAACCTGGGACTCGCGTGCCTCACCGCGCCGATCGGCGAACTGAACGGCCTGTTCATCGAGTCGAAGCCGCACTTCGAGTGGCACGCGGGGATGTTCCTGGACGGCGCGCACCTGCAGACGCCGTTCATGTCGGACCTCGTCACCCTCGCCGACCCGACGTCGCCCTTCTCCTTCCTGAACTACCTGAAGGACCAGGACCGGCTGTACTCGTTCTACATCCGGGAGAACTTCTACCCGCTGCGCGCCGAGTACAACGACTACTGCCGCTGGGCCGCCGACCGCCTCGACAACGTCCGGTGGTCCACCTCGGTCACCGAGGTCACCTACGACGAGCAGGCCGGCCTGTACGAGGTCCACACGGACAAGGGCGAAACCCACCGGGCCCGCCGCCTGGTCCTGGGCACCGGCACCCCGCCGCACGTCCCCCAGTCCTGCGAGGGCCTCGGCGGCGACTTCCTGCACAACTCCGTCTACATGCAGAACAAGGCGGAGCTGCAGAAGAAGAAGTCCATCACGCTGATCGGCTCCGGCCAGAGCGCGGCCGAGATCTACTACGACCTCCTCGCCGAGATCAACACGTACGGCTACCAGCTCAACTGGGTCACGCGCTCCCCGCGGTTCTTCCCGCTGGAGTACACGAAGCTGACGCTGGAGATGACCTCCCCCGAGTACGTGGACTACTTCCACGCCCTCCCCGAGGACACCCGCTACCGGCTGGAGACCCAGCAGAAGAACCTCTTCAAGGGCATCGACGGCGACCTGATCAACGCCATCTTCGACCTGCTCTACCAGAAGAAGATCACCATGCCGGGCGCGGTCCCGACCACCCTGCTGACCAACACCTCGCTGAACAGCACGGCGTACGACACCACCACGGGCACCTACACCCTGGGGCTGCGCCAGGAGGAGCAGGAGCGGGACTTCACCCTCGCCTCCGAGGGCCTGGTCCTGGCCACCGGCTACAAGTACCAGGTGCCCGAGTTCCTCGCCCCGGTGCGCGACCGGCTGAACTTCGACGGCCACGGCCGCCTCGACGCCGGCCGCAACTACAGCGTCGACACCACGGGCCGCGGGGTGTACCTCCAGAACGGCACGACCCACAACCACTCCCTGACCTCGCCCGACCTGGGCATGGCCGCGTACCGCAACGCCTACATCGTGGGCGAACTCCTCGGCCGCGAGTACTACAAGGTCGAGAAGTCCATCGCGTTCCAGCAGTTCGCCGCCCCGGAAGGCACGCACGCATGAGCACCACCACCGGTGAGATCCTCTTCAGCCGCACCGACGCGGCCCTCGGGACCTTCGCCATCCGCCCGCTGGACCCCTTCGCCGACGCGGAGCTGCTCCACGGCTGGGTCACGCACCCCAAGGCCTCGTTCTGGATGATGCAGGACGCCTCCCTGCCGGACGTCGAGCGCGAGTACATGCGGATCGCCGCGCACGAGCACCACCACGCCTTCATCGGCCTCCACGAGGGCCGCCCGGCCTTCCTGATGGAGAGCTACGACCCGAGCGAGCTGGAACTGGTCGGCCTGTACGACGCCCAGCCCGGCGACGTCGGCATGCACTTCCTCGTCGCGCCCAGCGACCAGCCGCTCAGCGGCTTCACCCGCGCCGTGATCACCACCGTGATGGCCGCCCTCTTCGCCGACGAGGAGACGGAGCGGGTCGTCGTCGAGCCGGACGTCCGCAACACGGCGGTGCACGCCCTCAACGCGGTGGTCGGTTTCGCCCCCGAGCGCGAGATCCAGAAGCCGGAGAAGGAAGCCCTCCTCAGCTTCTGCACCCGCGCCCAGTTCGAAGCAGCCACCGGCATCACCCAGGAAGTGTCGATATGAGCCTGGCCGACGCCGTCTCCCACCTCTCCCCGGAGCTGTGGGCCCGCGCGAACCGCGCGCTGGTCCGCAAGGGCCTCGCGGAGTTCTCCCACGAACGCCTCCTGACGCCGAAGCCGCTGGGCGACTCCTGGTACTCGGTCCCGAGCGACGACTCCACGGTGGAGTACCGCTTCAAGGCCGTCCTGCACGCCCTCGACCACTGGTCGGTGGACGAGTCCTCGGTCACCCGACTGCAGGACGGCGCCGAGCTCCCGCTGGACGCCCTCGACTTCCACATCGAGCTGCGCGAGACGCTGGGCCTGAGCGCGGAGGTCCTGCCCGTCTACCTGGAGGAGATCTCCTCCACCCTGGCCGGCACGGGCTACAAGTACACGAAGCCGCAGATCTCCTCCGACGTCCTCGCGAAGTCCTCCTTCCAGGACATCGAGACGGGCATGACCGAGGGCCACCCCTGCTTCGTGGCGAACAACGGCCGCCTCGGCTTCGGCGTGCACGAGTACCTCTCGTACGCCCCGGAGACGGCGAGCCCGGTCCACCTGGTGTGGGTGGCGGCCCGCAAGGACGTCTCCACCTTCACGGCGGGCGCGGGCCTGGACCACGACTCCTTCGTCCGCGCCGAGCTGGGCGAGGAGACGATCGCCGGCTTCGCGGCGCAGCTGGAGGCGCTGGGCCTGGACCTGGCCGACTACCACCTGCTGCCGGTCCACCCCTGGCAGTGGTGGAACAAGACCACGGTCACCTTCGCCGCCGAGATCGCCAACCGCCGCCTCGTGCTGCTGGGCGAGGGCTCGGACGCGTACCTGGCGCAGCAGTCGATCCGTACGTTCTTCAACCAGAGCGCGCCGGAGAAGCACTACGTCAAGACGGCCATCTCGGTCCTCAACATGGGCTTCATGCGCGGGCTCTCGGCCGCCTACATGGAGGCCACGCCGGCCATCAACGACTGGCTGCACCAGCTGATCGAGGGCGACGAGGTCCTGCAGTCGGTGGACTTCTCGATCATCCGCGAGCGCGCGGCGATCGGCTACCACCACCGCCAGTACGAGCGCGCCACCGACCGCTACTCCCCGTACCGCAAGATGCTGGCCGCGCTGTGGCGCGAGTCCCCCGTCGGCTCCCTCAAGGGCGACGAGCGGCTCGCCACCATGGCCTCGCTCCTGCACGTCGACGCCGAGGGCAAGTCCTTCGTCGGCGCCCTGATCGAGGAATCGGGCCTGACCCCGGCGGAGTGGCTGCGCCACTACCTGCGGGCCTACCTGGTCCCGCTCCTGCACTGCTTCTACCAGTACGACCTCGCGTACATGCCGCACGGCGAGAACACGATCCTCGTCATCGAGGGCGGCGTGGTGAAGCGGGCGATCTTCAAGGACATCGCCGAGGAGATCGTGATCATGGACCCGGACGCGGTCCTGCCGCCGGCGGTCGAGCGCATCAAGGCCGACATCCCGGAGGACATGAAGCTGCTGTCCGTCTTCACGGACGTCTTCGACTGCTTCTTCCGCTTCCTGGGCCCGATCCTGGCGACGGAGGGCATCTGCGAGGAGGACACCTTCTGGCAGGCGGTGGCCGACTGCGGCCACGCGTACCAGGAGTCGATGCCGCAGCTCGCGGAGCGCTTCGCGCGGTACGACCTGTTCGCGGAGGAGTTCCAGCTGTCCTGCCTGAACCGCCTCCAGCTGCGCAACAACAAGCAGATGGTCGATCTCTCCGACCCGTCCGCCGCCCTGCAGCTGATCGGCACCCTCAAGAACCCCGTCGCGGCCTTCGCCCGGCGGTGACCGGGGGTCGGGCAGACGGTTCTGGGGGTCCCCCCGGCCGAAGGCTGGGGGATGGTCCCTCGACCCCCTGCCCATCCCCCCAGCACGAAGGCGTGTCCGCGGAGCCCAGACTGGCCCTCTCCGCGGACACGCCTCACGTGTTTCCCGGCCCGCCGCCAAGGCCCGCCAGAAGTCGGTGACGATCGGCGGTGGCCGGTGTGCCGGGTCTCCCGCGCATGACGGCGACCACGGGCGGACGCCAGGACCCGGCGGACCAGCGCGGGCGTCGCCTGCACCCCCGTGACAGGCGACGCCCGCAGCATCCAAGTGTGGCTGCCGCAGGGTCGGCTGTGGAGTCGATTTCTAGAAATACTTTCTAGTTACTGCGTCCACGGCACATCCGGGTCCCGGTAGAAGCCGATGCCCTGTGCATCGAGGCGGGGCTGCTGGGCCGCCAGGCGGCGGCTGTACGAGGTCCAGTCCAGCGCGCCCGCCGGGGACCAGCCGAGCTCCGCCAGACCCAGGACCCGCGGGAACGCCATCAGCTCCCAGTCGGCCCGGCTCGCGACGTTCTCCGTCCACAGGGGGGCCTCCACGCCCAGGACGGCGGACTCCGGGACCCCGGCCAGGTAGGCCCCCGGGTTCCAGGAGTACGCCCGCCGCACCGGTACGTACCCGGCCCACGCCAGCCCCGGCTTCGTCGCCGCCTCGTACTTCATGTCCAGATACAGCCGGTCCGCCGGCGACAGGACCAGCCGGTGCCCCGCCTTCGCCGCCGCCGCCACGGCCGCCCGGTCCGCGGCCGAGGTCTTGTCGTGGCCCCAGTACTGCAGCACCGCCCCCTGCGCCGGCCTCGCCGCCGCCAGCTGGTGCCAGGCCATCACCGTCTTCCCGTGCCGGCCCACCACCGCCTGCGCCCGGTCCATGAAGGCCGCGTAGTCGGCCGCCGGCGTCACGTGCGCCTCGTCGCCGCCGATGTGCAGGTAGCGGCCCGGGGTCAGCTCCGCCAGCTCGCCGAGCACCTCGTCGATGAACTCGTACGTCCGCTCCTTGCCGACGCACAGCGAGCTGAAGCCCACTTTGGTCCCGGTGTACCGCTCCGGGGCCTTCCCGTCGCAGTTCAGCTCCGGGTAGGAGGCGAGCGCCGCGTTCACGTGCCCCGGCATGTCGATCTCCGGGACCACGTCCACGTACCGCTCTCCCGCGTAGGCCACCAGCTCCCGGTACTCGTCCTTCGTCCAGTGCCCGCCGGGACCGACGCCGACCTCGCTGCCGCCCCCGTACTCCGCCAGCCGCGGCCAGGAGTCGACCGCGAGCCGCCACCCCTGGTCGTCGGTCAGGTGCAGGTGCAGCGTGTTGACCTTGTACTGGGCGAGCTGGTCCACGTACCGCTTGACCTGCTCCACCGAGAAGAAGTGCCGCGCGATGTCGACCATCGCCCCCCGGTACGCGAAGCGCGGCCGGTCGGTGACCGTGCCGCCCGGCACCGTCCCCGGACCCGCCGCCGGCACCAGCTGCCGCAGCGTCTGCCCCGCGCGGAACAGACCGGCCGGGGTCCGCGCGGTGAGGGTGATCCCGCCGGGGCCCGACTCCAGCCGGTACCCCTCTTCGCCCAGCCCCTCGGCCTCCTCGTCGATGCCGAGCCGGATCCCGTCCCCCTGCGCCCCGTCGACCACCGGCAGCGGCAGCCCGCTCGGGCCGCGCAGCTGCTCCGCGAGGAGCTCGCCCACCCGGCGGACCTCCTCGTCGGCCCCCCGGCCGGTACGGATGACCGTGCCGGCCCCGAAGGAGTAGCCGGGCCCTTCGGCGCGCGCGGAGAGCGGCGCCGGCAGCAGCCGCTCGAAGGGGGCGAGGGCCGCGGGCGGATCGTCGCCGGGTCTGGCGTCGTCCCCGTGGGCGGTGGCGCAGGAAACGGAACCACCGAGGGCACCGAGGGCGAGGAGGGTGCCGAGCGTGCGTCGCAGTCGCAGGACTCTCATGGCCCAGGTATAGGCCAACTGGCCCGTCCGTGACGGTGGGAGAATCGCCGGATGGCGGAAATCATCCAGAAGGACGGCACTTGGAGCTTCGACGGGGACGCGGTGCGCATCGTGCCGGGCCGCGACAAGGGGGTGGCGCTGTTGCGGCAGACCCTCGGCGAGGTGGTCGTACCGCTGCGCGCGCTCGCGGGGATCTCGTACGAGCCGAGCCGCAAGGCGGGCCGGCTCCGGCTCCGGCTGCGTGACGGCGCGGACCCCCTGCTGCAGGTGACGGGCGGACGCCTGCCGGAGGCCTCCGACCCGTACCGGCTGACCGTGGAGTCGGACCGCAGCGGGGTCGCGGAGTACTTCGTGGACGAGGTCCGCAACGCCCTGCTGCTGGACCAGGTGGACCCCGGCCCGGTGGACACGTACCTGCTGCCGGGGCCGGCGGTGCCGATCGCGGTGGGCGCGGGCGACGGGACGGCGGCCTTCGACGGCGACCGGGTGGCCCTGGACTGGAACTGGACGACCGAGGAGGCCAAGCGCTCCGGCGGCCCGCGGGAATTCCGGATCGCCGATCTGCGCACGGTGGAGTGGTCCCCGTCGAAGGGCCTGGAGAACGGCTGGCTGCGCTTCACCCTGACCGGCGCCCCGCCGGCCCCGGCACCCAAGTACGACCCGCACACCGTGGAGCTCTTCGGCTTCAAGAAGGACCCGCTGATGGCCCTGGTCGCGGCGGCCGTGGCCGTACGGATGCCCCACCCGGCGGCGCCCCAGGAGGGCCCGGCCGACGCGGTCGCCGCGCCCGCGGAGCTCTCCTCGGCACCCGCCCCCGCCGAGGACCACGACGCCCTGCTGCGGCGGCTGCGCGAGCTGGGCGATCTGCACCAGGCGGGGGTCCTGACCGCCGAGGAGTTCACTGCGGCGAAACAGGCCGTTTTGCAGCGTTTCTAACCGGACCGACCCATTCCCTGGTCCAGACCAGGGGGATCCTGCCCGTTTTCGGGCAGGATCTTTGCGTTCGGCGCCGTTAGACGCCAATATCTACGAGTGCTCGATCGCCGCCCGTCGCATGACGACCTCGTCGACCACCTGGTGCGCAGCACCGCGCTGCAGCGCGGCGAGGCCGCCCGGGTGGTGCTCGACGTGCTCGCCTACTTCGACGAGACGACGGAGGAGTTCGTCCGCCGCCGCCACCGGGAACTGCAGTCCGGCGGAGCGGTGAACGCGGAGATCTTCGAGCGGATCGCGGCCGAGCTGCCGCACCGCGCCGTGGCGCCGCCGGAGCTCTCGCTCCGGCAGTTGCGCCGCATCGTCTACGGCTGAGCCGGCCGCCGCCGCACGCGGCTCCGGACGAGTACAGAACCGAACTTCAGGAGGGGCAGAACCGTATGTGTGGAATCGTCGGTTACATCGGCAAGCGTGACGTGGCACCACTGCTGCTGGAAGGCCTGGCACGGCTGGAGTACCGCGGGTACGACTCCGCGGGCATCGTGGTCAACACCCCGAAGGCACCGGCCCTGAAGGTCGTCAAGGCCAAGGGCCGCGTCCGCGAGCTGGAGTCCCGCGTTCCCAAGCGCTTCGCCGGCACCACCGGCATCGCCCACACCCGCTGGGCCACGCACGGCGCCCCGAGCGACATCAACTCCCACCCGCACCTGGACCCCGAGAACAAGGTCGCGGTCGTCCACAACGGCATCGTCGACAACTGCTCCGAGCTGCGCGCCAAGCTCGAGGCCGAGGGCGTCGTCTTCGTCTCGGAGACCGACACCGAGGTCATCGTCCACCTGATCGCCCGCTCCGAGGCCGACTCCCTGGAGGAGAAGGTCCGCGAGGCTCTGAAGGTCATCGACGGCACCTACGGCATCGCCGTCATGCACGCCGACTTCCCCGACCGCATCGTCGTCGCCCGCAACGGCTCCCCCGTGGTCCTCGGCATCGGCGAGAAGGAGATGTTCGTCGCCTCGGACGTCGCCGCGCTGGTCGCCCACACCCGCCAGGTCGTCACCCTCGGCGACGGCGAGATGGCCACCATCAAGGCCGACGACTTCCGCACCTACACGACCTCCGGCACGACGACCAACGCCACCCCGGAGACCGTGGAGTGGGAGGCCGCCTCGTACGACATGGGCGGTCACGACACGTACATGCACAAGGAGATCTCCGAGCAGCCCGACGCGGTCGACCGCGTGCTGCGCGGCCGGATCGACGACCGCTTCAACACCGTGCACCTGGGCGGCCTGAACCTGGACCCGCGCGAGGCGCGCGGCATCCGCCGGGTCAAGATCCTCGGCTGCGGCACCTCCTACCACGCGGGCCTCATCGGCGCCGGCCTCATCGAGGGCATGGCCCGCATCCCCGCGGACGCCGAGCCGGCCTCCGAGTTCCGCTACCGCAACCCGGTCGTGGACCCCGACACCCTCTACATCGCGGTGTCGCAGTCCGGTGAGACGTACGACGTGCTCGCAGCCGTGCAGGAGCTCAAGCGCAAGGGCGCCCGCGTCCTCGGCGTCGTCAACGTGGTCGGCTCCGCGATCGCCCGCGAGGCCGACGGCGGCGTGTACGTGCACGCCGGCCCCGAGGTCTGCGTCGTCTCCACCAAGTGCTTCACCAACACGGTCGTGGCCTTCGCGCTGCTCGCCGTCCACCTGGGCCGCATCCGGGACCTCTCGGTCACCGACGGCAAGCGGATCATCGAGGGCCTGCGCAAGCTGCCCTCGCAGATCCAGGAGATCCTCGAGGGCGAAGAGGACATCAAGAAGCTGGCGGCCGAGTTCGCCGAGGCCAAGTCGATGATGTTCATCGGCCGGGTGCGCGGCTACCCGGTGGCCCTGGAGGCCTCCCTCAAGCTGAAGGAGATCTCCTACATCCACGCCGAGGCCTACCCGGCCTCCGAGCTCAAGCACGGTCCGCTGGCGCTGATCGAGCCCTCGCTGCCGACGGTCGCGATCGTCCCGGACGACGACCTGCTGGAGAAGAACCGCGCGGCGCTGGAGGAGATCAAGGCCCGCAGCGGCCGGATCCTGGCGGTCGCCCACCGCGAGCAGGAGAAGGCGGACCACACCATCGTGGTCCCGAAGAACGAGGACGAGCTGGACCCGATCCTGATGGGCATCCCGCTCCAGCTGCTGGCGTACCACACGGCCCTGGCCATGGGCCGGGACATCGACAAGCCGCGCAACCTGGCGAAGTCGGTCACCGTCGAGTGACGATCTCCCCGCGTTGAAGGCGGGGATTCCCTTCAGCCCGCGTGGGCGGGCTGAAGGGCTTCACGCATCCGCCTCCGGCCGGTGGCCGGGACTCGCATCCGGGGGATGCTGCGCGTGCTGTTGATGTCCGAGCCGCCCGTCCGGCGGGCTCGGGCCTCGATCTCCATCGAGGCATTGTGGTCGGCGTCGTCCTCGTGCCCGCACCGGGTGCAGGCGAACAGCCGGCCGCATCCCTTACGGGACCCGGGATCGACCAGGCCGCAGGCGGCGCAGGTCTGAGAGGTGTGGAACGGCGGCACGGCGACGAGTACAGACCCGTACATGCCGGCCTTGTACTCAAGCTGCCGCCGCCGCTCCCCCGGAGTGTTGTCGAGGACCGACCGGTTCAGCCCGGCCTTCGCGCGGACGTTCCTCCCCGGGGCCTCGGCAGCGCCTTTCGCAGAGGCGGTCATGCTCTTCACGCGCAGGTCTTCGATACCGATCAGGCCGTGGCTTTTGGCGAGGTCGGTGGTGAGTTTGTGCGTGAAGTCCCGCCGCCGGTTGGCCCGGCGGGTAGTGAGCCTTGCGATCTGGCTGATCGTCGTACGTAGGCGGCGGCTGTACTTCCCTCCGCTGTGTTTCTTGGCGTAGGTGATCTGTCGCGCCTTGCGCTGTTCCAGCGCCTTGAGCCGCTTCTTCTCCTTGGCTTTCAGTGACGGGGGCATGAGGCGGGGTGTGGTCTCGGTGGAGACGAACGCGGACGCGGCAACGCCGAAGTCCACCCCGCACGCGGGCTTCCCGTTCGGCACGTCCGGCATGCGGCCCGTGTGGACGCCGAAGGAGACGTGCCAGCCGTTGCCGTCCCGGGACACCGTGGCATTGCGGACCGTGCCGCCGATCACTCGGGAGAGCCGGAACCGCAGCCAGCCGAGCTTGGGCAGACGCACCTCGGCCCACTTACGGTTCAGCTTGCGGACCTCGACCGCCTGGCCAGGGAGCGGGATCGACAGACGGTGCCCGCGCTTCTTCCGCGCCGGAAACCCAGCGGGGTGGCTTGGGTTCCAGAAATTGTCGTACGCACGGTCCAGACTGCGCAGAATCTGCTGCCCGGACTGCGCGGGCAGGTCACCCATCCACTCCAGGTCGGTCCGGGCGGCCGTCAGGAACTTGCACTGCTCGACAGAACGCAGGGTGTACCGACGCTGCTGCCACAGGTACACCCGCTGTTCAAGAGCCACGTTCCAAAGCGCACGCGCCGTATGCCCCCACCGCACCAGGACCTGGTCCTGGACCTCGGTGGGGTACGCACGATACTTGCGCCCCGCGTCCGCCTTCACGCGGCCTATGGTGCCGACGGCCCATCAACAAAATGCTCCCATGCGCGAAAAAGATAGAAAATGCCCTTTCATGGACGAGAACGGCCCCCAGAATCTCGGGGGCCGTTCCGTTCTTACGAAGCCGTTCAGCTCGCGGCGACCGCGCCGCTGCGGGACTTGCCGACGGCCATCGGCCAGTGCGCCAGGGCCGCGGTGGCCCCGTACCAGGCCAGCAGCCCGGACACGGCGGCGACCCAGCCGCCCGCCTTGGCGAGCCCGCCGCTGTCCATGAACGCGCCTATCGCCAGCAGGACGAGCGACAGGGTCAGCAGGCCGTAGACGCCCTGGCTGAACAGACCGCTCGCGGCGGCGACCGTGAGGGTCAGCGCGAGCATCGCGAACAGGACAAGAAACGTTCCGGCGGCTTCGTCGGAGACCGAAGCCCCCGCGCCCTTGGCCCACGTGAACCAGAAGATGCCGAGGCCCGCGAACGCGGTGCCGTTGAACCCGTTGCCGCCGCGGTACTCGAGGAGCCCGAGGAGGAACAGGGCCGCGCCGCCGACGTACATCGCGAGCGACACGGAGCTGGCAGCGGACACGCCGTCGATGACACCGGTGTGTCCGATACCGAACGCGAGAAGGGTGAGACCCAGGGCGATGTTCCCGAGGGTCGAAGTCGAGGCCGTGCTTCCCGCAGAGACACCATTGTCCACGGCGGGCTCCCTTCGATCTGCAGTTGTTTGCTGCGTCCCAGCAGCATTTATCTACCCTTTACACGAGGACACAACCGCACAACCTGCTTAACAGAGGGTCACGGAATGAAAACGGTGAGCGAACAGGTCGGTCACTCGTTCCCAGGGCGCAGCCCCGGGAGGCTGCGTGAGCCAGGAATCCCCTTCCCGCAGAGAGGGGAGCAGTCAAGGAATGACAACAACGGGTCGCTGCGCGCGCTTGGCCAGCCGGCCCGCCACCGATCCGAAGATCCGGCCCACGATCCCGTGCGTGGAGCCGACCACGATGGCGTCGGCCGAATACTCCCGGCCGACCTCCTCCAGCTCATGGCAGATGTCACCGCCCCGCTCGACCAGGATCCACGGCACTTCCGCCAGGTAGTCCGCGCAGGCCAGCTCCAGCCCGAGCACCTCGGTGCGGTGGTCCGGCACGTCCACGAAGACCGGCGGCTCGCACCCCGCCCACACGGTGGTGGGCAGCCGGTTGGCGACATGGACGATGATCAGACCCGATCCGGAGCGCCGGGCCATGCCGATCGCGTACGCGAGGGCGCGCTCACTGGACGTGGATCCGTCGAATCCCACAACGACTCCGTGCCGGAAGGCCGGATCGCAGGGGAGGCGTGTCTGTTCCACCGCGCGCAGATCGGCGGCCGACGCGGGGTCGGCGAGGCGTTTGCGCTTGCGGTCCGCGGGTTCGGAGAATTCGTGACCGGCCATGGGTGTCTCGGCGAAGAGGTCCTTGGAGGAAGCAACAGGGGCGAAATCGGCGACGCAGTGTGACGGAGCTCTGTCCGGGAAGCATCTTCCCAAGCCCATACCCACCAGGGTACGGCGACACTCCTGTCCTGCACAGGGCTTGCCGCCCTTGGAGAGCGTCCCAGGGAGCATGCCGGAGCGAGCGCTCCTTGGCAATGACCACTGTCCCCTACAGCCAGTGACGAGTCGGGGCGCCGCCACCCGTGCGCGCAGTGACCGAGCCGCGCCGCGCGGCGTTGGACACGAGTCCGACCGTTCAGGAAGAGCCCGCAGGGAGCACGCCGTGCCCGGTCATCCGGTTCACCCCGTCCAGCCAGCTCAGCCGACGCAGTCCGTCCGGTCCCTCCAGCCCACCGACTCGGGCCCGCAGTTCACCCCGTCGCCGCGCCCCGGCCTCCAGCCGGCCCTTCACCCGTCCGTGCGGTCCGCCGGACGCGCCCATGACGACCCTGCGGGTGACGTGGTGCGCTGGGCCGCCTTCAGCTGCCTGCTCGTCCCCGTGGTCCTCGTCGTCTACGGAACCTCCTTCGGCGGGGCGGCCGTCGCCACCCTCGGCCTGCTCGCCGTGACGGCCGCGTGCCGGGTCCTGCTGCGCCACTCGGAGAAGAACGAGCGGGCGGCGGCCCGGGTCCTGGCGGAGGAGCGGCCCGCGCCCTCCCGCCGCCGCCGGCACTCGCGCGGCGGGGCCGGGAACCGCCGCGGCTGCCACGGCTCCGGCGCCGGGTCCCCGCACGACTGACTCATTCGCACACCCACACACGCATGTTTTCAGCCAACTTCCCGGCAAGGTGGCTCCCTTGCCGGAATGTCCCCCCACCCCCCTCACCACCAGCGACGACGAACCCCGGGGGGCCTGGCGGCCCTACGGGTACTGGCCACGGCCGGTGGGCGGACTTCCCATTCGGGTAGCGGAGCGGAACGCTTACTGATCGAATGCTTTTCGCCAAGTTGAGAAGTCGACATAGCGCTGCGTGCTGAACTTGTCACGCCGACACCACGGGACGCAGTAGATTCGATCATGTATTTACGGCGGGGGATCCACGTGCAAGGCCGAGGGGAAACGTGCAGGTGCGACCAGACCAAGGAGTCGCGACACCCAAGGGGGGCTTAGCGCCATGAGCCAGGATTCCACCGCCGTCGTCACAGACGCCGGCCGGAAGCTCGCGGGGCGTCGCCGCAGGGAGATCGTCGCGGTGCTGCTCTTCAGCGGCGGACCGATCTTCGAGAGCTCCATTCCACTTTCCGTGTTCGGCATTGACCGGCAGGACGCGGGAGTTCCACGCTACCGACTGCTCGTGTGCGCCGGTGAGGACGGTCCGCTCAGGACCACCGGCGGACTCGAACTGACCGCGCCGTACGGGTTGGAGGCGATCGCCCGGGCAGGCACGGTCGTCGTTCCCGCCTGGCGCTCCATCACATCACCGCCGCCTCCGGAGGCGTTGGACGCACTGCGTCTGGCGCACGAGGAGGGGGCCCGGATCGTCGGACTGTGCACGGGAGCCTTCGTGCTCGCCGCCGCCGGTCTGCTGGACGGCCGGCCCGCGACGACGCACTGGATGTACGCGCCGACGCTGGCCAAGCGGTACCCGTCCGTCCACGTCGATCCGCGCGAGCTGTTCGTCGACGACGGCGACGTGCTCACGTCCGCGGGCACCGCGGCCGGAATCGACCTGTGCCTGCACATCGTGCGCACGGACCACGGCAGCGAGGCGGCCGGGGCCCTGGCCCGCAGGCTCGTCGTGCCGCCGCGCCGCACGGGCGGACAGGAGCGGTATCTCGACCGGTCGCTGCCGGAGGAGATCGGCGCCGATCCGCTGGCCGAGGTCGTCGCCTGGGCGCTGGAGCACCTCCACGAGCAGTTCGACGTGGAGACCCTGGCGGCCCGCGCCTACATGAGCAGGCGCACCTTCGACCGCCGGTTCCGCTCGCTCACCGGCAGTGCGCCGCTGCAGTGGCTGATCACCCAGCGGGTGCTCCAGGCACAGCGGCTGCTGGAGACCTCCGACTACTCGGTCGACGAGGTCGCCGGGCGCTGCGGGTTCCGCTCGCCGGTCGCCCTGCGGGGTCACTTCCGGCGGCAGCTGGGGTCCTCCCCGGCCGCCTACCGCTCCGCCTACCGGGCACGCCGGCCGCAGGCCGACGTGGCGCAGGTGGCCGAGATCAACGCGGGGCCGGTTCCGCACCAGCGCACTCCGCAGCCCCACCGGGCGGCGGCGGCCCTGGCCGCGGCGGGCCCGACGGTCACGGAGCTGTACGCCCCGGGCCGGGTCCTGCGGGAACACGCGTAACCCCCACAACGGGTACGGCAAGGGAGGTCCTCCATCGGTCACCGCCGATGGGGGACCTTCCGCATATGCGGTCCGCTCCGCAAGCGACCGCATAAGGTGGGACACATGAACGATCGCATGGTGTGGATCGACTGCGAGATGACCGGGCTCTCGTTGACGGACGACGCACTTATCGAGGTGGCCGCACTGGTCACCGACTCGGAGCTCAACGTGCTCGGCGAAGGCGTGGACATCGTGATCCGCCCGCCGGACGCGGCCCTGGAGACCATGCCCGACGTGGTGCGCGAGATGCACACCGCCTCCGGCCTGCTCGACGAGCTGGCCGGCGGGACCACCCTCGCGGATGCCGAGGCGCAGGTCCTGGCGTACGTGCGGGAGCACGTGAAGGAGCCCCGCAAGGCGCCGCTCTGCGGGAACTCGGTCGGCACCGACCGCGGCTTCCTGCTGCGCGACATGGCCGCGCTGGAGAGCTACCTGCACTACCGGATCGTGGACGTGTCCTCGGTCAAGGAGCTGGCGCGCCGCTGGTACCCGCGGGCGTACTTCAACAGCCCGCCGAAGAACGGCAACCACCGGGCGCTGGCGGACATCAAGGACTCCATCACCGAGCTGCGCTACTACCGGGAGGCGGTCTTCGTGCCGCAGCCCGGGCCCGACTCGGACACGGCCCGGAGCATCGCCGCCAAGCACACCGCGCCGGGCGCGTAGCGGTCCCGCGGAGAGGGGTGCGGGAAAGGGTGGAGCGAGCACCCTCCCGGACCCTGTACCCTTTTCTTCGGCCGGTCGGTTTTCCGACCGGACATGGTGGGTGTAGCTCAGTTGGTAGAGCACCTGGTTGTGGTCCAGGTGGCCGCGGGTTCAAGTCCCGTCACTCACCCTGCGGGAAGGCCCGGTCGCGAAAGCGGCCGGGCCTTCTGCTTTCCTACGAGGATTCGCGGACCACCAGCCGGTTCGGCAGCACGACGGACGCCTCGGCCGTCTCCCCGGCGATCCTCGCCAGCAGCACCTGCGCCATGGTGCGGCCCATCTCCTCGATCGGCTGCCGGACGCTGGTCAGCGGCGGGTCCATGTGCCGGGCCACCACCGAGTCGTCGAAGCCGACCAGCGCCACGTCCTGCGGAATCCGGCGGCCGGCCGCGCGCAGCTCCCGCCGGGCGCCCGCCGCCATGACGTCCGAGGCGGCGAAGACCGCGTCGAGGCCCGGGCGGCGTTCCAGCAGCTCGCGCATGGCCCGGCGGCCGCCCTCCTCGGTGAAGTCGCCGACCGAGATCAGCAGCTCGTCGGCCGGGTGTCCGGCGGCGGCCAGGGCCTGCCGGTAGCCGTCGAGGCGGCACTGGGCCCCGTACACGTCCAGCGGTCCGGTGATCGTGGCGACCGTGCGGCGGCCCCGCGCGAGGAGGTGGCGTACGGCCTCGGCCGCGCCCGCCAGGTTGTCGGAGTCCACGCTCGGGAGGGTCTCGGCGGCCGAGCGGCGGCCGCTGATCACCGTCGGGATGCCCAGCTCGGCCAGCAGCTCCGGCAGCGGGTCCCCGGCGTGGACGGAGACGAGCAGGACGCCGTCCACGCGGTGCCCGGACAGGTACTGGGCGAGGCGGCGGCGCTCGCGGTCGCTGCCCGCCAGGGTGAGGACGAGCTGGACGTCGGTCTCGGCGAGGGCGGCGCCGACCCCGCGGACCACTTCGGAGAAGTAGGGCTCGGCGAAGAAGCGGGCCTCGGGCTCGGGGATCACGAGGGCGATGGCGTCGTTGCGGTTGGCGGCCAGCGCCCGCGCGGCGCGGTTCGGTACGTACCCCAGCTCCGCCACCGCGGCCTCGACGGCGGCCCGGGTATGCTCGCTGACCTTGGGGGATCCGTTGATCACCCGGGAGACCGTGCCGCGCCCCACCCTGGCGCGCGCCGCGACCTCCTCCAGCGTGGGCCGTCCCCCGCTGCGCCCGTGCCCGTTCATGGCTTCCTCCCGGTGGTGAATCTACCTCTTGACGACTGTGGGAGCGCTCCCACACTGTGTCACAGAACACCCGGCACGTTCCGTCCTTCAGGGAGGATGCACATGCGAGCCCAAGCCCGAGTGCGAAGAAACCTCGTCACGGTGGTCAGCGCGGTGGGGGCGGCCGCCCTGCTGCTCGCGGGATGCGCGCAGGACCCGGCCGAGAAGCCCGACGCCGGCGCCCCGGCCGACGGCAAGGGGAAGACCACGCTCACCGTCGGGGTCTTCGGGGCCTTCGGCCTCAAGGAGGCCGGGCTCTACGACGAGTACATGGCGCAGAATCCCGGGATCCGGATCGAGCAGACCTCCATCGAGCGCAACGAGAACTACTACCCCCAGCTCCTCACCCACCTGGGCACGGGCAGCGGGCTCGCGGACATCCAGGCCGTCGAGGTCAACAACATCGCCGAAATCACCGCCACCCAGGCCGACAAGCTCGTCGACCTCGGCAAGGCGCCGGGCGTCGACAAGGCCGCGTACCTGCCGTGGAAGTGGGCGCAGGGCACGGCGAGCGCGGCGAAGGGCGGGGCCACGGTCGGCCTCGGCACCGACATAGGCCCGCAGGGCATCTGCTACCGCAAGGACCTCTTCGAGGCGGCCGGGCTGCCCACCGACCGGGCGGCGGTCGGGGCGCTGTGGGCGGGCGACTGGAACAAGTACCTGGAGGCGGGCCGGGCGTACAAGGCGAAGGCCGGCGACGGAAAGGCCTTCGT
This sequence comes from Streptomyces sp. NPDC090045, assembly GCF_044747975.1. NCBI lineage: Bacteria > Bacillati > Actinomycetota > Actinomycetes > Kitasatosporales > Streptomycetaceae > Streptomyces > Streptomyces sp. NPDC090045. The sequence goes on along the minus strand of NZ_JBIVFA010000001.1, from coordinate 201,206 downwards.
CGATTCGGCGTCGGGCGTGATGGCGGCGGTGACCGGAAGCAGCGCCCAGCGGTTCTACGACGAGCAGGGCAAGGTCGTCTACAAGACCAACCCGGCGGTGCGCGGGGCCTTCGACCTGGCGGCCTCCTTCGCCACCGACGGGCTGAGCGCCAAGCTCCAGCAGTTCACCCCGGGCTGGGACCAGGGCTTCGCCAACGGCTCCTTCGCGACGGTCTCCTGCCCGGCCTGGATGCTCGGCTACATCCAGGACAAGGCGGGGCCGGCGGGCAAGGACAAGTGGGACGTGGCGCAGGCGCCGAAGCCCAGCAACTGGGGCGGCTCCTTCCTCGTCGTGCCGAAGGCGGGCAAGCACGCCGAGGAGGCGGCGAAGCTGGCGGCCTGGCTGACGGCGCCGGCGCAGCAGGCGAAGCTCTTCGAGAAGCGGGGCAGCTTCCCGAGCGCGAGCGCCGCGTACAAGCTGCCGGCGGTGTCGGGCGCGCAGCACGCGTACTTCGGCGGCGCCCCGATCGGCGAGATCTTCGCGAAGGCGGCCGAAGGGGTGCCGGTGACGGTGGTCGGCCCGAAGGACCTGGTGATCGCGCAGAACCTGGCGGACATCGGCATGCTCCAGGTCGACCAGAAGGGCCGGTCGCCGCAGGAGGGCTGGGAGGCCGCCGTGAAGGCGATCGACAACGCCCTGGACCAGTGAGGCGCACGTGACGGACGAGACCGCTGTCCTGTCCCCTTCCGCCGTCGGCCCGCAGCGGCCGGCGGCGGAGGGGGGCGGCCGGGGCCGGCCGGGCCAGGCGTGGCGCTCGCGCCGCTACCGCTGGGACCTGCGCTTCAGCCCGTACGCCTTCGTGGCGCCCTTCTTCCTCTTCTTCGCCGCCTTCGGGCTGTTCCCGCTGCTCTACACGGGCTGGGCGGCGCTGCACCAGGTGGAGCTCACCGATCCCGACAGCATGACGTGGGTGGGGCTGAGGAACTTCACCCGGCTGTGGGACGACGAGTTCTTCTGGAACGCGCTGCGCAACACCTTCACCATCGGGCTGCTGTCCACGGTTCCGCAGCTGGCGATCGCCCTCGGCCTGGCCCATCTGCTCAACTACAAGCTGCGCGGGTCCGCCTTCTTCCGGGTCGCGCTGCTCACCCCGTACGCGACCTCGGTGGCGGCCGCCACCCTCGTCTTCGTGCTGCTCTTCGGCCGGGACTACGGGATGATCAACTGGGCGCTCTCGGCGGTCGGTTTCGGGGCGGTCGACTGGCAGAACGGCACCTTCGCCTCGCAGCTGGCGGTCTCCACCATCGTGATCTGGCGGTGGACCGGCTACAACGCGCTGATCTACCTGGCCGCCATGCAGGCCGTGCCGGGCGAGCTCTACGAGTCCGCCGCACTGGACGGGGCCTCGCGCTGGCAGCAGTTCCGCCACGTCACGGTGCCCTCGCTGCGGCCGACGATCCTCTTCACCTGTGTCGTGTCGACGATCGGGGCGACCCAGCTGTTCGGAGAGCCGCTGCTGTTCAACGGCGGGGGCGCTGCGACGGGCGGCTCGGACCACCAGTTCCAGACGCTCGGGCTGTACCTGTACGAGCAGGGCTGGGTGAACCTGCACCTCGGGCGGGCCTCGGCGATCGCGTGGGCGATGTTCCTGATCCTGCTGCTGATCGCCGGGGCGGCGCGGCTGCTGCGCGGACGGAAGGACTCCCGATGAGGTCTCTGCGCGCGGGCCGGCTCACGTACCTGGTGCTCGGCCTCTTCACGGCCGGCTCGCTCTTCCCGCTCGTGTGGACGGCGATCGCGGCCTCCCGCAACAGCACGCGCCTGGCCCAGACCCCGCCGCCGTTCTGGTTCGGCGGGAACCTGGGGCGCAACCTCCAGACCGCCTGGACGGACGCCAACATGGGCACCGCCCTGCTGAACACCGTGATCGTGGCGGGCACGGTCACCGCGGGCACCGTGCTCTTCTCCACCCTGGCGGGCTTCGCCTTCGCCAAACTCCGTTTCCGGGGACGCCGGATGCTGATGTCGCTCGTGATCGGGACGATGCTGATCCCGCCGCAGCTGAGCGTGGTGCCGCTCTACATGCTGATCGCGGAGCTGTCGTGGACCGACCGGCTCCAGGCGGTGATCCTGCCGACCCTGGTGGGCGCCTTCGGGGTGTTCTTCATGCGCCAGTACCTGGTGCACGCACTGCCGATCGAACTGGTGGAGGCGGCGCGCACCGACGGGGCGAGCTCCCTGCGGGTCATGTGGCACGTGGTGTTCCCGGCGGCCCGGCCGGCGATGGCGGTGCTGGGGATGCTCACCTTCGTCATGGCCTGGAACGACTTCTTCTGGCCGATCGTCGCGCTGACCCAGAACGGCAGCCCGACGGTCCAGGTGGCCCTGACCGGGCTGGGCCGGGGCTACATACCCGACCAGTCGGTGATCATGGCGGGCGCGCTGCTGGGCACGCTCCCGCTGCTGCTGGTGTTCATCGTCTTCGGCCGCCAGATCGTGGGCGGCATCATGCAGGGAGCGGTCAAGGGATGACGGACATGCGATTCCCCGAGGGGTTCCTCTGGGGCACGGCCACGGCGGCCTTCCAGATCGAGGGCGCCGCCGCCTCGCGCGGGCCCTCGATCTGGGACACGTTCTGCGCCACGCCGGGGAAGGTGTTCGGCGGGCACACGGGCGAGGTGGCGGTCGATCACCACCGGCTGTGGCGCGAGGACGTCCGGCTGATGGCCGAACTGGGGCTCGGCGCGTACCGGTTCTCGGTGTCCTGGCCGCGCGTGCTCGCCGGCGGGATCGGCTTCTACGACGCGCTCGTGGACGAGCTGCTCTCCCACGGGATCACGCCCTGCGTGACCCTCTACCACTGGGACCTGCCGCAGGAGCTGGAGGCCGCCGGCGGCTGGCCCGAACGGGAGACGGCCTACGCCTTCGCCTCCTACGCGGCCCAGGTCGCGGAGGCGCTGGCCGACCGGGTGGAGCTCTGGACCACGCTCAACGAGCCCTGGTGCAGCGCCTTCCTCGGCTACGCCTCCGGGGTGCACGCCCCGGGCCGCACCTCCCCCGCCGACTCGCTGCGCGCCGCCCACCACCTGAACCTGGCCCACGGCCTGGCCGCCGCCGCGCTGCCCGCCCGTTCCCGGGTCGGCATCGCGCTCAACCCCAGCGCGGTACGGCCGCTGACCGGCTCGGCGGCCGACGCGGACGCCGCGCGCCGTATCGACGCGCTCGCCAACCGGATCTTCACCGGGCCGCTGCTGCACGGCGCCTACCCGCAGGACCTGCTCGCGGACACCGCCGCGCTGACCGACTGGTCCTTCGTCCGCCCGGGCGACGAGGCGCTGATCCACCAGCCGCTGGACTTCCTCGGCGTGAACTACTACACGCCGGCAGTGGTGTCGGCGGCCCCCGGCGAGGACGGCCCGCGCGCCGACGGCCACGGCGGCACGGCCCACTCCCCCTGGCCCGCGGCGGACACGGTGGCCTTCCACCAACCCCCGGGCGAGCGGACCGACATGGGCTGGTCGATCGACCCGACCGGCCTGTACGACCTGCTGATGCGCTTCACCCGCGAGGCGCCCGGCCTGCCGCTGCTGGTCACCGAGAACGGCGCGGCCTACGCCCCGGACCTCGACGACCCGCTCCGCATCGCCTACCTGGAGGCCCATCTCGCCACCGTCCACCGCGCCTTGGCGGACGGCGCCCCCGTCGAGGGCTACTTCCTGTGGTCGCTGCTGGACAACTTCGAGTGGTCCTACGGCTACAGCAAGCGCTTCGGCATCGTGCACGTCGACTACGAGACCCAGACCCGCACCCCGCGCTCCAGCGCCCACTGGTACGCCCGCCTGGCCCGCAAGGGTGTGATGCCCGCGGGCTTGTAGATTCGCCCCCATGCGCTTCACCACGCCGCCGCGCCCCCTGGACGTGGAGTCCCTCTTCCCCGAACTGGCAGCCCACCGCCGTACGGCGACCCGGCTGCACCCGCGCGCCGGGACGGCCGGGGTCCGCGACAGCCACATCGGCGGGCCGATGCTGTGGCCGGCCGACGAACCGTGGCCGGTGTGCGAGGCCCCGCACGGGCGCGGCGCGTCGGCGGCCGGCCCCCGGCCGCTGCTGGCCGTGGCCCAGCTCTACGGCCGGGACGTGCCGGACCTGCCCGCCGGCCCGGACGGCGGCGATCTGCTCCAGGTGTTCTGGTGCCCCTTCGACGCGCACGGTCCCACGGGCGCCGGCATGTACGTGCACCTGCACTGGCGCCGCGCCGCAGAGGTGCGCCAGGTCCTGGCCGAGCCGCCGGCCCCCGGTCCGGTCGGCTTCGACGGCTACGTGCCGAGCCCGTGCGTGCTGCACCCGGAGCAGGTCACCGAGTACCCGTACATCGAGCTGCTCGCCGGAGCCCTCGGCGAACGCGTCGAGGAGTGGGAGGACGCCCAGGAGGAGGCCGCCTACGAGGCCGACGGGAGCGGAGCGGACGGCGACGGCGACGCCGACCCCGTGCCGACCTATCAGAGCGACCTCTCCATCGCTCCGGGCTGGAAGGCCGGCGGCCACTCCGCGTGGAACGTCACCGGGCCCGGGGCGATGGACTGCCGCACCTGCGGCTCGGCGATGGATCTGCTCCTGACGATCGCCACGCGCGAGTGGCACTCGGACGGTACGAGCTGGATCCCGCTGGAGGAGCGGCCGGACGACCACACCCACGCGCCGACCGGAGTGGTCGTCGGCAACCACGGCAAGCTCAACATCTTCACCTGCCCCCAAGACCCGGCCCACCCGAACGAGTTCAGCGTGCAGTAGTCCGGCCCGGCCCGGCGGGCGCGGCGCTGGACCGACTCCCTTGCCTGAGGTCATACACCGTGGCACTCAGGCCGCGAAGGCGTCGGCGTGGTCCTTCACCCAGGTCTCGAAGGTGCGGGCCGGGTGGCCGGTGAGGCGCTCGACGGCGTCGGTGATCTCGACCGGGAGGCCGTCCGAGGCGGCCCAGAAGTCGAGCAGGGCATCGGCGTAGGCGCCGGGTATGTACCCGTCGACCTCGGACTTCCACTGCTCGGCGGAAACGGTCTCGAAGGGTATGGACCGGCCGAGCACGTCACCGACTATCGCGAGCTGCGTCGCGAAGGTCAGGGACTGCGGGCCGGTCAGGGTGTAGGCACGGCCGGCGAGGGCGGGGTCGGTGAGGACGGCGAAGGCCGCCTCGGCCAGGTCGGCCTCGTGGACCGGGTCGCAGTAGGCGCCGGGGTAGGGCAGGTGGACCGGACGGCCGGACTTCACGGACCAGGCCCAGCCCTGGGCGTTGCTCGCGAAGGACCCCGGGCGCAGCAGGGTGGTGCGCAGCGGGGAGGCCGACAGAGCCTGCTCCACAGCCAGGTGGGACGCGGACAGCGGGCTGCCGGCGGCGTCCGGGGCGAGCACCGAGGAGGAGGACAGGAGCACCACGTGCTCGACTCCGGCGCTGACGGCCTCCTTGACGAAGGCGTCGATGCCGGCGGCCTCGGCATAGAGGAAGACGGAGCGGACACCGGCGAGGGCGCCGGGGAAGGTCGACGGATCGGTGAGGTCGCAGTGGACCGCACCGGGCGTGCCCCGCTCGCGGGAGCCGAGGCGGTACGGGACGCCCTGGGCGTCCAAGAGAGCACAGAGGCCGCGGGCGACCGCACCTCGGCCGCCGGTGACGAGAATCGACATGACTGGTTCCTCCTCTGGAGTTGGGGATAGAATCCACACGTGGCACAGATTCTGTGCGACACATTCTCTGCGTCACACAGATAAATTTGAAGCACGGAGGAGCCGATGTCAACCGATCCCACTCGTACGGGTGGTACGGAATGGAGCCGTGCCGAGCTGCTCGCGCGCATCGTCACCGAGAGCCAGCGGCACTACGCCGACTACTCCCTCTTCAACCAGGCGATGGCCGACCACGTCGGCCTCCACCCCACCGACATGCAGTGCGTCGCCCTCCTCGACATGGAGCCCGAACCCGTCAGCACCGGCGACATCGCCCGCCTCACCGGCCTGACCTCCGGTTCCGCCACCCGCCTCGTCGACCGGATGGTCAAGGCCGGCATCGTCCAGCGGCACGCCGACCCGAACGACCGCCGCCGCTCCCTCGTCTCCCTCTCCCCCGAGGCCCGCGAGCGGATCGGGGCGGCCTGGGACACCCCCGGCCGCGCCTTCGGCGCCGTACTGGAGAGCTACTCAGACGCCGAGCTCACCGTGATCGCCGACTACCTGCACCGCGCCGCCGAGGTCGGCCGGGCCCAGGCCAAACGGCTCACCTCGGGGGAAACCGGCTGACGGCCGAGGGCTTCCGAAGAGCGCGTTCCGGCACTACGGTCCCGCTCAACGGGCAACAGCGCGCGCCGGAGAAACGGGAGGGTCGGCGTGCGGTCGGAGGTTGTCCGTGTCCCAGCCCACCCCCGGGTCCGTCCCCGGGTCCGTCCCCGGGTCCGTCCCCACGTCCACACCCCCACCCGCCCCCTCCCCCGCAGCCGGCGGCTTCCGCCGGGTGTTCGCGCTCGGCGGCAGCGCCCTCCCCCTCTACGCGTTCCTCGCCCGGCTCCCCGCCGCGCTCTGCCCCATCGGAACGCTCCTGCTCATCAACGCCCGCGACGGCATCGGCGACGCCGGCGCCGTCGCCGCGGCGCTCTGGCTCGGCCAGGCCCTCGGCGGCCCCGTCATCGGCCGGCTCGCCGACCGGCGCGGCCACCGCCCCGTCCTGCTCGTCGCCTGCGCCGCGAACTGCGCCGTCCTCCTCGCCCTCGTCGCGGCCGTTCTCGGCGGGCTGCCGCTGGCCGCCCGCATGGCGCTGGCCGTCGCGGCCGGGCTCACCGTGCCCCAGATCGGACCGCTGGCCAGGGCCCGTTGGGCACGGCTGGCCGGCGGGGACAAGAAGCTGCTCGGGTCAGCCCTGTCCTTCGACACCACCCTGGACGAGGTCGGTTTCATGGTCGGCCCCGCGCTGGCCGGCATCCTCGCCGTCACCGTGCACCCCGCCTCGGCGCTCGTCCTCGCCTCCGCGCTGATCCTGCTGTTCGGCACGCTGTTCGCGGTGCATCCGACCGCTCCGGGCCCGGCGGTCGCCGCCCCCGGCGCGGGGTCCGGCACGCGGTCCGGCGTACGGCTGTGGTCGCCCGGGCTGGGCCTGCTGTTCGCGCTGGCGGTGCTGCAGGGGGCCGCCTGGAGCGGGGCGAACACCGGCGTCAACGCGCTCGCCGAATCAGTCGGCGAGGCGGGCGCGGCCGGGCTGGTGTGGGCCGCCATGGCCGTGACCAGCTCCCTCGCCGGCTTCGCCACGGTCTCCCGGCCCGGATCGGCGGACCTGACCGTACGGCTGCGGTGGACGATCGCCGTGCAGGCGGTGCTCATCCTGCCGCTGCTGGCGGTGTCCGGACTGTGGGGAGCGGCCTTCGCCGTCGCGGGCATCGGACTGGCCGTGGCGCCCCACCTGATCGCGCTGTTCGGCCTGGTGGAACGGGCCGGCCCGGCGGAGCGGATGGGTGAGGCCATGACCGTGGTCGGCAGTGGCCTGATCCTCGGCCAGGCGCTGGCCGCGGCCGCTTCCGGGCCGCTGGCGAGCGCGTACGGCCATCGGGCGGCCTTCGCCGTCGCGTGCGCCGCGGCGGCCGCCTCCGCCGTACTGGCCCTGTCGCTCGCGGGAAGGACCGGTACGGGCCTGACATCCCGCCAGGCCCCCGGCCCGCACGAGGACCTCGCCCCCCACTAGGGCGCCAGGTCGGCCCCCGTCAGGACGGCGAGGACTGCATCGCCGCCAGCCCCTTCGCCAGGTCCTCGGCGTTCATGACGGGGCCGACCTCGAGCTCGGCGTTGAACTGCATGAACATGTCCTCCATCAGCGCCGGCATCCGCGAGCTGTCGTCCAGGTCGAAGACGATCCAGCAGGAGCGGACGCCCTCGTGCAGCCCGAAGTACGCCGCCTCGGGCTTCACCGTGTCCATCAGCTTCTTGATCGCCTGGGGCAGCGAGCCGGTCTTGACGCCCTCGTTGGTGGCGGCCGTGTCAAAGTGCGCCCTGAGCATGACTCTCATGCGTGGCTCCTTCCGTCACGCCCACCCTCGGCGCGGCCCGGGGGCGCGGCAACATATGCGCCCCCGTCCGTGCCGCGGGGTCCGGGGCTCGGAGCCGGCCCCGGACCCGTCAGCCGGAAGACGCCCCCTGGATGTGGAAGTTGAAGTCCGTGTGCCCGAGCGAGCCCATCAGCCGGAGCCATACGGGCAGCAGCATCTCGGCGCCCCGGGCCGTCTCGATGCCCCCGAGGTCGAGGATGCTCGGCTCCGGCCAGCCGAAGGAGTGGAGCAGCTCCCGTACGGCCTTCTTCGCGTCCGCGTCCTCGCCCGAGAGGAAGACGTGGTGCTCTCCGGCGACCCGGCCCGGATCGACCATGACCAGGCAGTTCATCGTGTTGAGCGTCTTGACCACCCGCAGCGCCGGGAAGGTGCGCTGGATCAGCTCGCCCAGGCTGTCGGTGTCCACCGGGTCCAGGCTCGGCGGGAAGCCCCGCGAGAAGTCCAGCGGGTTCGCGACGTCGATCAGGATCTTGCCGTCCAGGTGCGCGGCGTCCGCCACCGTCAGCGCGGCGATGCTGACCTGCCCGCCGGTGGCGTTGACCAGGGTGTCGCCGTCCCGTGCGGCCTCCGTGAAGCCGGCGAGCCGCACCCCGGGCTGCCCCGCCTGCCACTCGGCGTACTCGGCGCGCCCGGCCGTCGCGCCGGGGTCGCGGGTGCCGATGACCACCTCGTGGCCCAGGGTGGCGAGCCGGGCGGCCAGCGTGCGGCCGACGATCCCTGTTCCGAGGACTGCGTAGCGCATGCCTGTTTCCTTCCGCTCTTCATCGCGACCACGGTCAGTAGTACCGAGGCGGGCAGGGGCCGCCCGCTAGGCGCGCCCCCGGGTACGTCGGTTGCCGCGCCGGCCGCGGCCCGCCCGTCCGCCGCCGCCCGGACCGCCGAGGGTCCGCCCGTCCAGGCCGATCCACACCCGGACCTCGGTCCCGCCGAGCACCGAGCGCCCCAGCCGTACGTCGCCGCCCGTCGACTCCGCGACGCGGCGCACGATGTCCAGGCCCAGGCCGGTCGATCCGTCGCGGTCGCCGTCGTTGCCGCGGCGCAGGGCCGCCTCCGGGTCGGCGATGCCGGGGCCCGCGTCCGAGACGAGCACGATGACGGCGTCCCCGGCGTCGTGGACGTCCACCGAGAAGGGGGTGCCCTCGGGGGTGTGCCGGAAGACGTTGCCGAGCATGGCGTCGAGGGCTGCGGCGAGCTCGGGCCGGGCCACGGGGATCCGTACCGTACGGTCCACCCCCGCGAGCCGCACCTCGCGGCCCTCGTCCTCCGCGAGCGCCGACCAGAAGTCCATCCGGTCGCGGATCACCTCGGAGGCGTCGCAGCCGGCGCCCGCGCCCGGCCCGGCCGGGCCGGTGGCCGGACGCTGTTCGCGCGCCGTACGGATGATCGTGTCGACCTCGCGCTCCAGCTGCTCCACCGCGGCCCGGGTCTGTTCCGCGGCCGGACCGTCCCCGAGCGAGGCCGTGTTGAGCCGCAGCACCGTCAGCGGCGTCCGCAGCCGGTGCGAGAGGTCGGCGGCCAGCTCCCGCTCGTTGGCGAGGAGTCCCACCACCTGGTCCGCCATCGCGTTGAACGCGACGGCCGCCGAGCGGAGTTCCTTCGGCCCCACCTCCGGCACCCGCGCCCCGAGCCGGCCCTCGCCCAGCTGGTGCGCGGCGTCCGCGAGCCGCTCGGCCGGCCGTACGAGCCGGGCGCCGAGCCGGTCGGCCACGCCCACCGAGCCCACGATCAGCGCGAGCCCGACGCCCGCGAGCACCACCCAGGCGGTCGCGACGCCGTTGCTGACCTCGCTCTCCGGTACGAAGATCTCCACCACCGCGATGTCGCCGGAGCCGAGCGCGGTCGGCTGGAGCAGCGCCGAGCCGCCGCCGGCGACCGAGGCCGTCGTGGCCCGCCCGATCCGCCGGGTCTCGGCGACGGCGTGCGCGCCCGCCCGGCCCTGGCCGATCTCCACCGGGGCGCTGTCGCCGATGGCGGGCACGTGGACGGCCATCCGCCGGGCGGCGCCCATCTGCGTGGACTCCACCGCCTTCTGCAGCTGGACCGGGTCGGTGGTGATGGACAGGGTCGGGCCGATGGTGGCGGCCTGCCGCTCGGCGTTGGAGAAGGCCCGGTCGCTGGCCATCTCCTGAACGACGAGCCCGAGGGGCACGGCGAAGGCCACGACCACCATGGCCGTGACCGCGAGGCACACCTTGACCAGCGCCCATCTCATCGGGGCATCACTGCGGCGGCTCCAGCTTGACGCCGACACCCCGCAGCGTGTGCAGGTACCGCGGGCGGGCGGCCGTTTCGCCGAGTTTGCGGCGCAGCCAGGACAGGTGGACGTCGATGGTCTGGTCGTCGCCGTACGACTGCTGCCAGACCTCGGCGAGCAGTTCGCGGCGGGCCACGACCACCCCGGGCCGTCCGGCGAGGAAGGCCAGCAGGTCGAACTCCCGCCGGGTGAGGTCCAGTACGGTCCCGTCGAGCTCGGCCTGGCGGCGCAGCGGGTCGATGGCGAGCCCGCCGACGCGCAGGACGCGCGAGGGGGGTTCGGCCCCGGCGGCGGCCCGTGAGCGGCGCAGGACGGCGGCCATGCGGGCGGAGAGGTGCTCCACGGAGAAGGGTTTGGTCAGGTAGTCGTCGGCTCCGTCGTTGAGCAGCCGGACGATCTCGGCCTCGTCGTCGCGCGCGGTCGCGATGATCACGGGTACGTCGGTGATGCCGCGCAGCATCTTGAGCGCCTCCGACCCGTCCAGGTCGGGCAGCCCGAGGTCGAGGATGACCACGTCGAAGCGGTGGTGCGCGACCTCGCGCAGGGCCTCCAGGGCCGTGCCGACGCTCCGCACGGTGTGGGAGGCGTCGGTCAGGTGCCGGATGAGGGCGGAACGTACGAACTGGTCGTCCTCGACCACGAGCACACTTGCCATGGCCCGCACCGTAGTCCATTCGGGGGACCCAGCGGGGTGTCGGGCTGCTCTTGTGACGGGTGGTGCAGTATGTGCCCTGATGCGACGAGGACTTCTTCATGCCATGGCTTGGACGCTGGCGACCGGGGCGGCGGTGACGCTGTCGTGGTGGGGCGTGCACAGCGTCATGTCGGGGACGGCCTACGATCCGCCGCTCGCGGTGCCGCTCGCCACCCAGCCGCTGTCCTCCTCGACGCAGCGCGCGCAGCCGTCGGACGCCCCGGCGGAGTCCGCGGCGCCGTCGCCCTCCGCCTCGCCGACCCCGGCCGCGCCGTCGTCCGCCGGGGCCTCCCCCGGCAAGCCGTCCCAGAAGCCCGCGGCCACCCCTTCCCCCTACGGGCAGGGGGAAGGGCAGGATCCGGGCAAGGTGAAGGCCTATCCGGTCTCCGGCGGCCGGGTCGTCTTCTCCCTGGGCGCGTCCTCCGCCGAGCTGGTCTCGGCAACGCCGGCGGCCGGCTGGCGGATGCAGGTGTGGAAGCAGGATTTCTGGATCCGGGTCACCTTCACCCGGGACGGCCGCGAGGTATCGGTGTTCTGCACCTGGCACGACCACCCACCGCTGGTGGAGATCGTCGACCCCTGAGCCGGACCGTCCCCGACAGGAAGTCTCAGGCCGGGACCGTGCCCACCAGCACGAACTCGTTGTACGGGAAGACCTTGCCCATCGGGCGGGGGAAGGGGAAGGAGTAGGTCCGCCGGACCGCTATCCCGGCCCGGCCGGCGTGGCTGCGCAGCTCCTCGAAGCCGACCCAGCGGATGTGGGTGGCGTCGGACCGGAAACCGACCTCCTGCGGGGTGATCATGACGACCTGCCCGCCCGGCTTGACCAGCGGAAGGTACTGCTCCAGCAGCGACGCCGCGGTCTCCTCGTCGACGTGCTCCAGCAGGTGCGCGGCCAGCAGGCTGTCGAAGGACCCGGGACCGCAGTCCGGGGCGGCGGCCAGCCCGTCGGGCGTGTAGGCGTTCAGTCCGCGCTCGCGGCAGGTCTGCACCGAGTGCGGGTTGTGGTCGACGCCGACGCTGTCCGGGCCGCAGTTGAGCAGGTTCCGCCCCAGCCCGCAGCCGATGTCGAGGACCCGGCCCAGGTTCAGCCGCTGCAGGTTCCAGCGGTACGGAGCCTGCGTGGGCAGCAGCCGCTTGATTCCGGACTGCTCCAGGCGCGCCAGCCGCTGTGTGTAATCGGAGCCGGCGGTGCTCGGGGTGGTGCCGGGGGTGGGGGCACCAGGGGTTGCGGGGAAATCAGACATCGTGTTGCCGTCTCCTGAACGCGTCGTAGCAGGGCAAGCCCTCCTAGGGGTTCACAGGCTACGCAGGGAGGCCGTCCTCGGGGAGTACTCCGCAGATCTTTATCGGCAACTGCACAAGGTGCATCCGGAACCGATCCGTGATCACACCCGGCCGACGATCCGGAACAGGTCTCCGAAACTCCGGCCAGTCCCGCGCCGGAGGGCCCCGTGCGGCTACCGGAAGACCGAGGGCGGCGGCTGCGGCGAGGCCACCGCGGAGGCGTCGGCGACGGGGGTCGCGCCGCCCGCGAAGTCGGCCAGCGCCCGGCCGTGCTCGACCCGGCCCGGGTGGGGGTCGCTCGCGACGCGGCGGGTGAATTCCGCGACGGGCAGCTCGCGGTCGGACGCCACCAGGACGGCATTACCGAAACGTTTCCCCCGCCACACCACCGGATCCGCGGCCAGCGCCAGCTCCCCGAACCGGGACGCCGCCGTCGCGATCTGGCTCCGCAGGTGGGTCAGCGGCGGACCGTCCGCCAGGTTGGCCACGTACCACCCGGTGGGCGCGAGGGCACGCCGTACGTCGTCCAGGAACTCGGTGCTGGTCAGGTGCGCCGGGGTGCGCGCCCCGCTGAACACGTCCGCGATCACCAGGTCCGCCCAGCCGTCCGGCACCTTCGCCAGGCCGGCCCGGGCGTCCACCGCGCGGACCCGGACCCGCGCCTGCGGATCCAGCGGCAGGTGTTCCCGTACGAAGGCGACCAGCGCGGCGTCGATCTCCACGATCTGCTGCGTCGAGCGGGGGCGGGAGGCGGCCGTGTAGCGGGCGAGGGTGAAGGCGCCGCCGCCCAGGTGCACCACGTTCAGGGGCTGCCGGGCGGGCGCGACGAGGTCGATCAGGTGGCCGATCCTCCGCTGGTAGGCGAAGTCCAGGTATCCGGGGTCGTCCAGGTCCACGTGGGACTGCGGGGCCCCGTCGATCAGCAGGGTCCAGGCTCCGGCGCGCTCGCGGTCCGGCTCCAGCTCCGCCCGGCCGCCGTCCACCTGTCCGGTGACCGCCTCCGCGCCGCCGCGTCCGCGCTGCTTGCCCTTGTTCCTGTCCTTGCCCGCCACCACCCCATTGTGCCGGGCGGCGGCCGGTGAGGGGTCAGCGGCAGTTGTCCGCGGCCTCGATCAGCCGCGCCGCCTCGCCGAGCGCCGCGCGCAGCACCTCGGGGTCGGTGACCGGCCCGACGGCCTCCGGCGGGAGCAGCCAGCCGGTGGAGCCCGCGGCGGCGGGCGAGGCGACGTCGCCGAAGCGCATCCCGCGCCCGTTGGTCTGCGTACAGGCGCTGCCCGGCAGGTCCCAGGCGTCGGCGGTGCCGGGCGGGACGAGGAATCCGAGGGTGTCGCCGGAGCCGTCGTGCAGGACGGGGCCGACCCCGCCGGCCTGGCTGGCGGCGCGGCGGATGATGTCCACCGCTTCCAGACCCTGCCGCGTGGGCACGGTCACCAGGTCCAGATCGAGGTCCGGGGCCGCGCCGGGCTCGGACGCGGTGTTCGTTCCAGTGCTCTCCATGCCGGCCTCCACCAAGGGAACCCCTCCTCGATCCGTATCCGCATGGGTTCAACGCACGGGAACGTCAACGGGTGCGGCGGCAAGACGCTGCAAAGGATGGCAGTTCATGGCGGATCGCGGGTGAGATATCCGTTTTGTAGCCAAACATCGCATGAACACCCCCGCGCTGGCGGTACGTTCATGCGCGCCGGGCCTCACCCTCACACGTCACAGCACCGGCGCTGCGGTCCTTGCCAGAGAGGTCACGTCCATGGCGGCGTCCCCCCACTCACCCAACTCCACGTTCCGGCGACTGCGCGGGCAGCACTCCCCGGCCGAGTTCGCGGCCCTGGTGCGCCGGGCGGCGAAGGAGATCGGAGAAACGGTTTCCTGCGACGCCCGCTACATCGGCCGGGTCGAGTCCGGCGAGATCCGCTGCCCCAACTACGCGTACGAGCGGGTCTTCCTCCATATGTTCCCCGGCCGCGCCCTGGCCGACCTGGGATTCTCCCCGCGCGAGAGCGTGCGCGGCCGCTCGGCGCAGCGCGATCCCCTCTCCGTCCCCGTCCACCGTTCCCCTTCCAGTGCCAAGGAGAGCGACGTGCTGCGTCGCGCGTTCATGGCGGGCGGCTCCGCTACCGTGGCGGCCGCGACGCTCAGCCTCACCCTGCTCGGCGACGCCCGCCGGCTCCCCTCCCGCGCCGGCGAGTCCGAGGCGGCCGCCGTCGAGGACGCGGTACGCCAGATCCGCCTGCTGGACGACCGGCACGGGGCCGACGCCCTCTACCGCAGGGCCGCCGAGCCGCTGCGCACCGCCTACGCCCTGCTCGACGCCGGAGCCACCCGGCAGTCCACCGAGGACCGGCTGCACGCGGGCGCCGGCGAACTGGCCGTCTCGGTCGGCTGGCTCGCCCACGACTCCGGCCGCTTCGACGACGCCCGCTCGCACTACGCGGAGGCCCTGGCGACGGCCCGGGTCGCGCGGGACGCGGGCCTGGAGGCGCACGCCTTCAGCAACATGGCCTTCCTGGCCCGGGATTGCGGCCGCTCCCGCGAGGCGGTACGGGCGGCCCAGGCGGGCCGCCGGGCCGCGCGCTCCCTCGGTTCCCCGCGGCTGCTGTCGCTGCTCGCCCTGCGGGAGGCCGGCGGCTGGGCGGGGCTGGCCGACCGCAAGGCCTGCGAGGAGGCGCTGACCCTGGCCCACACGGAGTTCTCCCGGGGCGAGGCGGACGCCGACCCCGAGTGGATGTCCTTCTTCGGCGAGGCGGAGCTGGAGTTCCTGGAGGCGCGGTGCTGGGCGGCGCTCGGGGAACACGCCCGCGCGGCCCGGCACGCCCGCCGCGCCGCCGACCTCCAGGACCCGCACTTCGCCCGCAACGTCGCCCTCTACACCGCCGAACTGGCCGGCGACCTGGCCCGCGCGGGCGCCCCGGACGAGGCCGCCTGGGCCGGTGGCCGGGTGCTGGACCTGTTGACCGAGGTCCAGTCCACGCGGGTCCGGTCGATGCTGTCGGAGACGGCGGGCGCGCTTGTTCCGCATCAGCGCTCTCCTCGGGTGGGGGCCTTCCTGACGAGGCACGCGGCGGTCTGACCCCGGCGGGTCACCGCGGTCAGCCGCCGAGGTACTCGTAGACCCCGCCGTCGGGGTGGCGCACCACCGCGCGGCGGCCGTTGGGGGTGGGGGCGGGGGCGGCGATCACCTCGCCCCCGGACGCGGCGCAGTGCGCGACCGCCGCGTCCAGGTCGGCCACGGAGAGGGTGGCGGCCACGCCGGCGAACCGCTCGGCGATCGCGTCGGGCCCGCTGAACAGGAGGAACGGGCCGACGCTCGCCAGGTCCAGGCCGGCGAACTCGAACCGGGTGGCCGGCTGGCCGGTCAGCCGTACGTAGAAGTCCAGGGCCGGACCGAGATCGTCCACGCGCCGCCGCAGCACCACGGAGGTAATCGTCATGCCCTTATCCTCCCAGCCGCCCGACGCCTCAACTCCCTTGCGGTGAGGCCGGTTTCCCGCGCGCGGCGCCACTGCGGGGGCTCCACTCCCGCGCCTCAAACGCCGGCGAGGCTGAAAAACCGGGGCTCCGCCCCGCACCCTCCCCCAGACTCCGTCCGGGGGACCCCCACTCCTCAAACGCCGGAGGGGCTGGATTGTGCGGCAGGGCTGGATGGTGCGGCTCAAAGATCGGGGCTCCGCCCCGCGCCCCGCTCCTCAAACGCCGGAGGGGCTGGAATGTGCGGCGGGGCTGGATGGTGCGGCTCAAAGAACGGGGCTCCGCCCCGGACCCTCCCCCAGACTCCGTCCGGGGGGACCCCCACCCCTCAAACGCCGGCGAGGCTGAATTCGGCTCCCGCAGGGGACGGGTGTGTGCAGGGGCGCTCCCCGCAGGGCGTCGAACACAAGGTGCCTCGGCCCTCCGACCCCCCGACACGTTCGACGCCCGAGGAGACGCACCGGAACACACCCGGCCCCACCCGCACCGGCGCAGCCAGCCCGCCCCGGCCCGGCCCGGCCCGGCCCGAGCGGCGCAGCCAACCCGTACACCGGATCCCGCCGACCCCGCCCGAGCGGCGCAGCCAACCGGCCCGGCCCCAAGGGGCCTACGTGTCCAAGTGGCCGGTGTCGTTCCAGCGTTCCAGGGCGGGGGCGCCGTAGGCCCAGCCGAGGACCGAGAGGGAGGTGGGTTCCAGGCGGATGCGGGCGCCGAAGGAGGCGTCGAAGCCGAGCCAGCGGGCGGCGAGGGTGCGCAGGATGTGGCCGTGGGCGAAGACCAGGACGTCGCGCTCCGCCGAGCGCGCCCAGGCGACCACCTCGTCCGCGCGCGCCGCGACGTCGGCGACGGACTCACCGCCCGGAACCCCGTCGCGCCAGATCAGCCAGCCGGGCCGGACCGCCTGGATCTCGGCCGGGGTCATGCCCTCGTAGTCGCCGTAGTCCCACTCCATCAGGGTGTCCCACGGCTCCGCCCGGACCCCGAAGCCCGCCAGGTCGCAGCTCTCGCTCGCGCGCAGCAGCGGGCTGGTGCGCACCTCCAGGCCGGGCAGGCCCCGCCACGGGTCGCGGGCCAGGCGTTCGCCGAGGAGTTTCGCGCCCTGCCTGCCCTCCTCCAGCAGCGGCACGTCCGTGCGTCCGGTGTGCTTGCCGAGCTGGGACCACGCCGTCTGGCCGTGGCGGGCCAGCAGGATGCGGGGGGCCATGCGAATCTCCCGATTGGTGCGAGATTGTGCTTTTTTACGATGGTTTCCTGGTCCGTCCATCATCCATCACGCCCCCGGCCTTCCCTCCGGCCGGCCTGCCCTCCGGCCGGCCCGGACCAACGCTCCCAACGTCCCGTTTCCGCACTCCGCACACGATTGTCAGTGGCGGATGGGACACTTCCGCCCGTGAGCTCCTACCCGCCCAGCAGCCCCGCGCAGCCGACCACGCTGCGGCAGCGGCTCGCCGGCCTGCGCGGCCCGGCCGTGCCGCCCCGTCCGCTCGACGCCCGGGCGCTGGCGGCCCTCGCCGCCAATCCCGGCTGCGGCAGACGGGCCCTGCTCGACGGCGCCGGCGTGGACAAGAACGCCCTCGCCACGGCCCTCGGCTCGCCCGCCGCCTTCGGGCAGTCGCAGTTCGCCATAGTCCGCGGGAACTCTTTCGAGGCCAAGGTCAAGGGCGACGGCGGGGCCGAGCTGCTGCGGCTGGTCCACGCACACCTCGCCCCGGCCGCCGAGCCCCCCGGCGCGGCCGCCCGCGTCCCCGACCTCACCGCCGCCGGGCCCGAGGGCCGCGCCGCCCGTACCGCGCTCGCCCTGCGCGAGGCCACCGCGGCGCAGGCGTGGACCCTGCTGGACCATCCGATGCTGGCCCTGGAGGTGGCCGGCTCCCCGGCCTACCTGGAGCCGGACGCCGTCGTCGTGCATCCCGACGGCCGCTGGACCGTCGTGGAGATCAAGTCGTTCCCGATGATCGACGGGGCCGCGGACGCCGCGAAGGTCGGCGCCGCCGCCCGTCAGGCCGCCGTGTACGTGCTGGCGCTGGAGAAGACCGCCGGGAAACTGGCGGGCGCCGAGGTCGGGCACACCGTGCTGCTGGTCTGCCCGAAGGACTTCTCCAACCTGCCGACCGCCGCCCCCGTCGACATCCGTCGCGAGCGTTCCGTGACCCGGCGCCAGCTGGACCGGCTGACCCGGGTCGAGGAACTGGCCGCGGCGCTGCCCGCAGGCCTCAGCTTCGACCCGGCGACCCGGACCACCGAGGAGCTCGTCGAGGCGGTGGCCGCCGTCGACGCCGCCTACGCCCCCGAGTGCCTGGCCGCCTGCGAGCTGGCCTTCCACTGCCGGGACCGGGCCCGTACCGCGGGCGCGGTGACCGCCCTTGGCCGTTCCGTACGGGGCGAGCTGGGCGCGCTGACCACCGTCGAGGAGGCCCTCGCGGCGGCCGCCGGGGCCGGCTGCGCCGAGGATCCGACCGCAGCCGCCCTGCAGCGTGCGGCCCGGCTGCGCGCCGAGGCGCTGGAGTCGGCGGCGGGGGTCGTCGCATGAGCCTGCTGACCACGCTGGCCCGGCTGGAGGCCGTACGGGCGGGCCGCGCCCAGCCGCTGGCGACCGTACGGCACCGCCACCTGAGCGAGCGCCCGATGGTCTTCGTGCCGCTGACCACGGCCGGTGAGGCCGGGGCTCCGCTGGGCGCGCTGGTGGGCACGGACCGGCACGAGCCGCAGGTGTTCGTGATACCCCAGCCCCGCGACCGGGACCTGCGCTGGGCGTTCCTCGCGGACCTGGCGGTCCACGTGCTGGCCCACATCGACGCGTACGCGGACGCCGTGGAGCCGGCCGAGCGCAGCGAGACCGACCCGGAGACGGGCAAGCGGGTCAAGGTGGAGACCGAGCTGTGCGTGGACGCACCGCAGCTGATCGTGCCGAGCCGGGCGGGCATCGAGTACGTGCGGCTGCTGGGGCGTTCGATGCGGTTCCGGCGCACCGCCGAGGAGGAGCCGGAGAATCCGTATCCGGCGCCCTCGCAGGTGCCGATGCTGGGCCGCTGGTTCACCCACCTCGCCGAGCGCTCCCGGGTGCCCGGCTCCTCGATGCTGCTGGCGGCTACGGACCTGCTGTCCCGGCACTGGGCGACCGGCCAGAGCAATCTGGAGGACCAGCACCTGGGCGCGCTGCTGGGCTGGATCGACCCGCCGGAGGGCCTCTCGGGGGCCGAGGCGGCGCTCCGGGCGGAGCTGGGCCGGGACGGGGACGGCCGGCTGCTGTGCCCGCCGGCCGGTCCGGCCACCGACCCGGCCTTCGACAACAAACTGCTGGCCCCGGCCATCGCCCGCTACGACGCGGCGCGCACGGCCCTGGCCGCCGGGCCCGGGGACGACGGCCACGGGGTGCGCAAGGCTGAAGAGGTCCGCAAGGCCGGGGAGGCCGTGCGCCGGCTGGTCGTGGACCAGATGGCCAACACCTGGTGGGCTACGTGGGAGGCGATCGACCTGCTGCGCGCCCTGCCGCCGGGCGAGCGCGCGGAGGAGCGCTGGACGCGCGACCGCTGGTCGTACACCGGCCACCGGGACCGCGTACGGGCGGGCGAGCCGCCGCAGCCGCGCCGCGACGACGCGGTGACGGCGGCCCAGAAGCTGGCCACGCGGGAGACCGAGCAGGTGCGGCTCGACGCGCAGGAGGCGCTGGACGACCCCCTCGTCATGGCGGGCCGGCGCCTCGCGGGCGAGGCCTTCGCCGGCGAGGTCACCGAGGTGGTGATGGAGTGGACGGAGTCGAAGCGGCCGAGCCCGCGCCCGCTGGTGACGGTGGCCACGGAGGACCGGCCGCAGCTCGCGGAAGGGGGCGGCGGCAAGGTGTTCCGTTCGCTGGACGGTCGTCCGCAGAGCGCGCAGTTCGTACGCTTCGAGGAGGGCGGGCGGCTGGTGCTGCGGCTGCTCGACAAGATGGGCCGCGGCCGGGAGCCGGAGCCGGGCTCGGTGCCGGAGAAGGGCGACCGGGTGTGCTGGACGCTCTTCGAGCACGACGCGCGAGGCGGCCCGAAGCTCCCGGAGCCGGAGCAGACCCCGTGGACCCACGGCGGCCCGCCGGGGCACCTGAGCGCCGTTGCCCTGCCCGACGCCGTGACCGACGAGGACCTGCTGTGACCGCGACCGCATCCTTCGACCCCGGGGCGGCGGCCGCCGAGGCGACCGCCGCGATCCTGCGCGACACCCTGCACGGGGCCGAGCGGGGCGTGGTCGTCGACTCCCCGCCCGGAGCCGGCAAGTCCACGCTCGTGGTGCGGGCGGCCCGGGAGCTGGCCGCGGCCGGGCGCCGGCTGATGGTGGTGGCGCAGACCAACGCGCAGGTCGACGACCTGGTGCTACGGCTCGCCGACAAGGACCCGGAGCTGAAGGTCGGCCGGCTGCACAGCAGCGAGGGGGACTCCTACGACCCGGCGCTGCGGGAGCTGCCCTCGGTGACCCTCTCGGCCAAGCCGGGGGACCTCGCGGAGCTGCCGGTCACCATCTCCACGGCGGCGAAGTGGGCCTTCGTCAAGGACGTCGAGCCCTGGCAGCACGCCATCGTCGACGAGGCGTACCAGATGCGCTCGGACGCGCTGCTGGCCGTGGCCGGGCTGTTCGAGCGGGCGCTGTTCGTGGGCGACCCGGGGCAGCTGGACCCCTTCAGCGTGGTCGGCGCGGAGCAGTGGGCGGGCCTGTCCTACGACCCCTCCGCGTCGGCGGTGAGCACCCTGCTCGCGCACAACCCGCAGCTGCCGCAGCACCGGCTGCCGGTGTCCTGGCGGCTCCCGGCCACGGCGGCGCCGCTGGTCTCCCGCGCGTTCTACCCGTACACGCAGTTCCGCAGCGGTACGGGCCCTGGCGAGCGGCGGCTGTCGTACGGGGTCCCCTCGGACGGGTCGGGCCCGGACCGGGTGCTGGACGAGGCCGCCGAGGCGGGCTGGGGGCTGCTGGAGCTGCCCGCGCGGCACACCCCGCGCACCGACCCGGAGGCCGTCGGGGCGGTGGCCCAGGTGGTGCGCCGCGCCCTGGACCGCGGGGCGGTGACCTCCGACGAGCAGTCCGAGGGCCCGTCCCCGCTGACGGCCGACCGGATCGCGGTCGGCACCGCCCACCGCGACCAGGCGGCCGCGGTCCGCGCGGCGCTGGCCGCGCTCGGGGTCACCGGGGTCACGGTGGACACCGCGAACCGCCTCCAGGGCCGCGAGTACGACCTGACGGTGGTCCTCCACCCCCTGTCGGGCCGCCCGGACGCGACGGCCTTCCACCTGGAGACGGGCCGCCTGTGCGTCCTGGCCTCCCGGCACCGGCACGCGTGCGTGGTGGTGGCCCGGGCGGGCATAGCGGAACTCCTGGACGACCACCCGTCGACGGAACCGGTCCAACTGGGCGTGACGGTGAAGTTCCCTGACGGCTGGGAGGCCAACCACTCGGTCCTGGCCCACCTGGCGGAACACCGCGTCCCCTGGCGGCCGTAGGGGCGGGTGGGCGGACTGCCGGGGGCTCAGGGCTTGCGGCGGGCGCCCTTGCGTTCTCGGAGGAGTTCGCCGACCTCGGCCAGGGTGCGGAGCTGTTCCGGGGTCAGGATGTCGATCAGGTGGCGGCGGACCGACTCCACGTGGAGGGGGGCCGCCTCCGTGATCGCGGTGACGCCCGCGCCGGTGAGGACGACCTCCGCGCCCCGGCCGTCCGTCGCCACCTCCTCGCGGCGGACGAGGCCGCGCTTCTCCATGCGGGTGAGCTGGTGGGAGAGCCGGCTGCGGGACCACTGCATCAGTTCGGCCAGTGCCGTGATCCGCGTGCGGTGGCCGTCCGTGGAGCCGAGTACCGACAGGACGTCGTAGTCGGCCTCGGAGAGCCCGCTGTCCTGGCTGAGGTCGCGCGCGATCTCTGCGTTGACCAGCGGGAACATGCGCCGCCACGCGTACCAGGCGTCCTGCTCGGGATCCGTGAGCCAGCGGGGCGGCTCGGATGCGGGGGTCATGTCTTCCACTTTAGCCAGGTCGGTGACACATCATCTATCTCGTTGACACGTCATACACCTTGCGGGTTTTATAGGTGACACATCAACAACCGCAACACCCGGGAGCTCCTTCCATGACCCGCCTGCACGTCATCTCCGCCGCCACCCGCCCCACCTCCTCCGGCCGCCCCCTCGCCCGCTGGGTCACGGAGCAGGCCCGCGCACACGGCGGCTTCGAGGTCACCCCCGTCGACCTCGGCGAGATCGCGCTGCCCTTCCTCGACGAACCCGAATACGCCTCCACCGGCAACTACGCCCACCAGCACACCCGCGACTGGAGCGCCCTGGTCGACTCGGCCGACGCCTTCCTCTTCGTCCTGCCGATGTACAACGGCGGCTTCAGCGCGCCCTTCAAGAACGCCATCGACTTCCTCTACAACGAGTGGAAGGGCAAGGCGGTCGGCCTCGTCAGCTACAGCGCCGGACCCACCGGCGGCGTCCCGGCCGCCGAGATGCTGCTGCCGGTGCTCACCCGCCTCGGCATGCTGCCCGCCGAGCGCTCCGTCGCGATCCCCGGCATCCCCAAGCTGATCGGGGCCGAGGGCTTCGAGGCCCCCGAGGCGCTCACCGGCGAGCTGGCCGGCGTACTCGACGACGTGGCCGCGCTGGTCGCACGGCGCGCCGCGGAGTCCGTCACGGTCTGAGCAGGCTCCCGGCGAGGCGGGTGGCCGTACGCGGCGTGCGCGTACGGCCGGCGCCGAAAGGCCCGGCCCGGGGCCCATCTGCCCGTATAGCCTGCGCCGATGACTTCAGAAACGATCACTGCGGCCGCGGCGGGCACCTGGCGACTGGGCGACCTCGCCGTCAACCGGGTCGGCTTCGGCGCGATGCGGCTCACCCACCTCGCCGACGGCTCCCCCAGCGACCGCGAGCGGGTGACCGGCGTGCTGCGCCGCGCCATAGAGCTCGGCGTGAACCACGTGGACACGGCCTCCTTCTACTTCTCCCCGCTGCGCTCCGCCAACGAGCTGATCAACCGGGCACTGGCCCCGTACGCCGACGACCTCGTCATCACCACCAAGGTCGGGCCGGGCCGCGACGCCGCCGGGCAGTGGTGGTGGGCGGAGCCCGGGCAGCTGCGCGCCCAGGTCGAGGAGAACCTCCGCCAGCTGGGCCGCGACCACCTCGACGTGGTCAACCTCCGCATCCCGCGCCGGGAGACGACCGGATCGATCGCCGAGCACTTCGGGGCGCTCGCCGAGCTCCGCACGGCCGGCCTGATCCGGCACCTGGGCATCTCCAACGCCCGCCCCGACCACCTCGCCGAGGCGCGGGCCATCGCGCCGGTGGTGTGCGTCCAGAACCCGTACGGGATCGGTTCCCCGGCCGAGGACCACGCCTTCCTCGACGCGTGCGGGGAGCAGGGCATCGCCTTCGTGCCGTTCTTCGCGATCGCCGGCGCCGGCAAGGAGGCGGGGGCGAGCGCCGAGGACAGCCCCGAGGTACTGGCCCTGGCCGAGGCCCACGGGGTGTCGGCGGCCCAGCTGCGCCTCGCGTGGACGCTGAGCCGCGGCCCGCACGTCCTGGCGATCCCGGGCACGGGGAACCCCGACCACCTCGTCGAGAACGTCGCCGCGGGAGCCCTGCGCCTCACCGCCGACGAGGTCGCACTCCTCGACGCCCTGTGACCCGGCGGGGCCGCGCCGCCGGCTCCGGCCGATCGCCCGTGCGACTCCCCCGCCCCTGAGACGGCCGGCCTGCTCGTGCGCCCCGCCGGTCGTACAGGCGTTCCGGCCCATCGCGTGGGGTCTTGCGTGGCGTTGGACAATGGACGGTGGCCCGGAAGCATTTCGCACGCGCAGCAGGAGGACACGGATGGCAGAGCCCGAGCGGACCGAGCGACGGCTGCGGCCGGCGCCGCTCCTCTTCGAGCCCTCGGAGGCCGCGGGGGACCCGGAGCACTTCTTCGACCTGGAATCGATCGAGGACCCGCGGGAGCTGCTGACCCGGGCCACCGAGCTGGCCCTCGCCTTCCGGGCGGCCCAGGACCGGGCCGTGGAGTTCCAGGCCCTGGCGGCGGCCCAGCTGGCGGACCCGCGGCGCTTCGACCGGCTCCCGCCCTCGGCGATCGCCGAGCAGGCGGAGTGGACCGAGGACTACGCCCTGAAGATGATCGAGTTCGGCGAATCCCTCCAGCGCGCCACCGGTACGCCGTAGCGGGGGCCCGGGCCGACCGCTGCGCGGAGCCTCCTGGGGCTCCGCCCCAGACCCCGCGCCTCAAACTCCCCCAGCTACCGCTGGGAGGGGCCCCCAGGCGAGGCTGGAATGGCGGAGCCGTGGCATATGCGGAGCGCACGATAGCTCAGCCATACCCCCCGCGTCCGGGTTTCCGGTAACTCCCGGAAAGCGGTTCACTACGGCCGGTAGACCTTGGCATATGACGACCCTGACGACGACTCCCGGTTGCACCGCCCTCGACGCGCGGACCGCGCGTACCGCGCCCGCCACCCACGTCACCCGACAGGGCGCCGCCTGGCTCGCCTCCGCCTCCGCCCACCCCGGGAGCACCCTCGCGCGCTGGGAGGCCCGGCCCGGCGTGCCCGCCACACTGCCCTGCGGGAGCGCCTTCGACGTCGTCAACGTTCCGCTCGTCCTCGGGCGCCGCGTCCTGGACCTGCTCTGGGCCGAGGGCCCCGGCTCCGGTCCGGTCGCCGTGCACCGCGGCCGGATGCTGCTCTTCGCCTCCCCCGGCACCGCCCACCGGCTCCCGGCCCTGCTGGCGTGGGAGGAGCGCGGAGGTTCCCGTACCGCCCCGGTGCCCCTGTGCCACGGCCCCGGCGACGCCGTCACCGTGCCGCCGCTGGCCGCCGGCCCCGGCCCCTCCCGATGGCTGGTCGCCCCCGCCGCGCGGACGCCCTGGCTTCCCGGGCCCGAGGCCCTGCTCTGGGCCTTCGTCCGGGCGGCCCGCAGCCCCGCACCGACCGGACCTGGGGATATCGATTTTTCGTTCCGCGGATCCTCCTGCTAATGTCTTCCTCGTCAGCAAGCGCCGCTAGCTCAGTTGGTTAGAGCAGCTGACTCTTAATCAGCGGGTCCGGGGTTCGAGTCCCTGGCGGCGCACAGACAAGAAGAAGGCCCCCACGCAAGTGGGGGCCTCCTTCGTCGCATCCGACGTATCCGGGTCACGTCGTGATCTTCACCGTGTACGCGCCCGACCGGGTCCGGTCCGCCACCTCGATGGTGATCCGCTCCCCCGGCACGGTGTACGTCTCGCCCACCTCCAGCGGTGCGTCCGCCAGCGGCGGGTACACCGAGCGGTCCCAGCACGCCTCCGTGTCCGGATGCGCGTCCATCACCTCGATGGGGCCGCCGCCGGACGCCGCCTCGTTGCGCACCCGGTAGACCAGGACCCCTTCCGTGCAGGTGTCCCCGTCGTTGCCGGCGGAGCCCCGCGCCTCGACGGCGATCGCGCTGCCGGGGCCCGTACGGATCACCGCGAGCCGGGTGCCGCCGGTGCCTCCGCTCGGCGGGGCCTGGGCCAGCGGCTGGAGGGTGTGCAGCGAGGAGCCCGACTGCACGCAGTCCACCTGTGAGCCGTCCAGCCAGCCCAGCTTCCACTTGTGCCAGGCGAAGAGGTCCGGGGCCATCCCGAACTGGCTGCCCATGACGTCCCAGTCGCCCACGTACGTGTCCCAGTCGCCCTTGCCGTCCGTGGGCCGGTGGTAGAGGTCGGGCAGGTCGAAGACGTGGCCGGTCTCGTGGGCCAGCACGTTGCGGTCCGGCGGGTGGCGCTCGAAGACGGTGACGATCCGCCGCAGTTCGGTGCCGTCCGCGACGATCGGGCGGTCGAAGTTGACGACCTTCGTGGCGTCGGAGTCCACCCCGGGCGCGTCCGGGTCGGCGACGAAGTACACGACGTCGTACTTGGCGAAGTCCACCTCGGCGTCGGCGGCCGCGACCGCGTCCCGCAGGTAGGCCGCCCGGTCCCCGGGGGCCCAGTCCCGCCTTATCCCGTACGCGGTCGACGGCTTGGGCATCCGGATCCACTGCTTCTGCGGGTGCGGGACCAGCCGGAACCGCCCGTACGAGGCCTGCTCGAAGAACTCGCTGGTGGCGGGGAAGTAGTCGCCGGTGAGCTCCGAGGTCGTGAGGGTGTTGCGGTGGTCGGGGAAGGAGAGGAAGACCATGACCGCATCGAGCGTGCGCTCGGGCTTGGGGTAGGCGCCGTTCCAGCTGTCCAGGCCCAGCGAGTGGTGCGCACCCGTCCGGGTCAGCACGCAGGGTCCGGCGCCGGTATCGGCCACCGCGGGTCCCGCGACGAGCGACATGGCGGCGAGCGCAGTGAGGGAGGTGAGCGCCGCGGCGGTACTTCGGATGCGGGAACGGTCCACTCCCCCGGGTGTCTGCTGTCGCGCCACATCGACCTCCCGGTGGTGGATTCATGCCTGTTTAGCCACCTTGAGGCGATTGTCTTACTAATGCCCTGTTCCGCTGCCCCACACGAGTGAGCAATGGGGCAAGTCGGTGACCCCCGGACTTCACGCACCTGCCTACAGAACGTCACTACCGGTCACGCGAGATCAGCCAGGGCCTTCGCATGTTCACAGCCGCGCAGAAACGATCAAGCGATCTTGGTCCGACGATCCGTCATCACGCCGAACTCCGGGACTTCACGCGGCGACGCCGCTGGATAGGGCCTCCCGGCAGCCTCTATGATCGGCACACTTTCCTGCACGGACACTCACGAACACTGCGGGGCCAACGGTGAGCGGAACCTCAGAAGGAACCGGTTCGGCGGCCGACAGCATCCGATCGGCCATTACGGAGCGTCACCCGGCAGTGCCGGCAGTGCCGTCGCGCGCCGATGCGGAACGGCGCGACTACCGGGCCGCCTTCAACGCGGCCCACCTCGCCATGGCGGTCGTGGACCGCGACGGCTACGTGGTCGCCGCGAACGAGGCCTTCGCCGGACTGCTCGGCAGCGAGCCGCACGCGCTCGTCCACCAGTGCGCGGCCGACCTCGTCGACCTGGCCGCGGAGGCCCGCACCTGGGCCGCGTACCAGGAGGTGCTCCGCGGCCGGCAGGCCCGGCTGCGCTGCACCCGCCGCCTCAAACACCCCGACGGGCACTCGCTGTGGACCGAGGTCACCCTGGGCCCCGTACCCGGGACCGGGGACGTCCTGCTGTCGGTCTCCGACATCAGCGACCGGCGCGATCTCCAGGCCCGACTGCGCCATCTGCAGATGCACGACCCGGTCACGCGGCTGCCCAACCGGGCGCTCTTCTTCGAGCGGCTCTCCGCCGCCCTGGAGGCCTCCTCGTACGAGCACGGCGGCGGCACCGGCCGGATCGGGCTGTGCTACCTGGACCTGGACGGGTTCAAGGCCGTCAACGACACCCTCGGCCACCGGGTCGGCGACCGGCTGCTGACCGCCGTCGCGGCCCGGCTGACCCAGTGCGCCGACCAGTCCGGGTACGGGCGCACCGGCGGCCACCTGGTCGCCCGGCTCGGCGGCGACGAGTTCGCCCTGCTGGTCGAGGACTCCACCGGCACCGAACAGCTCGCCGACCTGGCCCGGAGCGTACTGGCCGCCGTACAGGAGCCGTTCGACCTGGCCGGACAGCGGCTGTCCGTCTCGGCGTCGATCGGGGTGGTGGAGCGGGCGACGGACGGCACCTCGGCGACCGGCCTGATGCAGGCCGCCGACACGACCCTGTACTGGGCCAAGGCCGACGGCAAGGCCCGCTGGACCCTCTTCGACCCGGAGCGCAACGCACACCGCATGACACGGCAGGCGCTCTCCTCGACGCTGCGGCCGGCGGTGGAGCGCGGGGAGTTCGAGCTGGAGTACCAGCCGCTGGTGGACCTGGAGAGCGGAGTGGTGCGCGGGGTCGAGGCCCTGGTGCGCTGGAACCACCCGCAGTTCGGCACGCTCACGCCGAATCGGTTCATCGGTATCGCGGAAGAGGACGGATCCATCGTCCAGTTGGGACAGTGGGTCCTGCGGACCGCCTGCCGGCAGGCCCGCCGCTGGCAGATCGAGCAGCCCAGCGACGCCCCGGTCTTCGTGTCGGTGAACGTGGCCGTGCGCCAGGTGTGGGACTCCGACCTGGTGGGCGACGTGGCGGAGATCCTCGCCGAGACGGGCCTGGCACCGCAGCTGCTCCAGCTGGAGCTGACCGAATCGGCCGTGATGGGCTCGGCGGGCCGCCCGCTGCAGGCCCTGCAGGCGCTCAGCGACATGGGCGTGCGGATCGCGATCGACGATTTCGGCACCGGCTATTCGAACCTGGCCTACCTCAGCCGGCTGCCGGTCTCCGTGCTGAAGCTGGACGGCTCCTTCGTACGGGGCTTCCGCTACGAGGAGGGCACTCACCCGAACCCGGCCGACGAGACCATCGTCGAGGCCCTGGTCCAGCTCGCGCACCGGCTGGGGCTGACGGTGACCGCGGAGTGCGTGGAGACCGCCGGGCAGGCGGCCCGGCTGCGCCGCGTCGGCTGCGACACCGGGCAGGGCTGGCTGTTCTCGCGCGCGGTGGCTCCGGACGTGATCGCCGGCATGATCGGACGCCAGCCGCCGGCCGCGCCCGACGCACGGCCCGACGGGGCCGCCCCGCAGCCGACGGGCCCCTGAGTGTGAGATACGTCCGGAGGCGGAACCAAACGGCCTAGCCTGGTGGGCAGTTGTCCGCCGCGGGCCCCCTTGTGACGATCTTCATGCTGTCGAGAACCGGACAGTCATCCGATCGAGGGGGAACCATGAAACTGACCCGTGCTGCGCTCGTACTGGCCGCGGGCGCCCTGGCGCCGGCGCTGCTGCTCTCCACCCCGTCCTTTGCCGCCACGCCCGCCGCCGTGCCGGCCGCCGCGTCGGTGGACTCGGACACGGAGAACGCCGTCGCCATCGCCAAGATCCTGGCCGACCCGGCGAGCGGCAAGGCGGTCAAGCGGGAGGCGAACAAGGCCCTCAGCGGCACCCCGGCCGACCGCGTCGCGTTCCTGGCCACCGGCTTCGCCAAGGCCCAGGACGAGGACAACAGGTTCGCCATCGCCAAGATCCTGTTCGCCAACCCGGCCACCGGCAAGGCCGTCAACCGCGAGGCCAACAAGGCCCTGAACGGCACGGCCGCCGACCGGGCGGCCTTCCTCAAGACCGGCCTGCGCCTGGCCCAGGCCGAGGACGACCGCGTGGACGTCGCGCGCATCCTGGCCCGCCCGGGCATCAGCGACGCGCTGCGCGCGGCGGCCGAGAAGGCGCTGAACGGCACGCCGGAGGAGCTGCGGTACTTCATCACGGTCGGCCAGTACCAGGTCTGACCGCCCGCCGGAACCGAAGCGGCAGCCCTCCGGGGAGGGCTGCCGCTTCGGCGTACGGTCAGAGGCTCCGGACGAACGCGGTGAACGCCGCCGGGGCGACCGTGAAGGCGGGGCCGTCGGGGTTCTTGGAGTCCCGGACCGCCACCAGGCCGTCTCCCCCGGTGGTTCCGCTGTACGAAGCCTTGCGCCAGGCGGCGGTGCCGAGGGGGGCGCACTCAACGCAGTCGCCGCCGGTGTTCCCGCTGTAGCTGGACTTACGCCACAGCACGTCGGTCAGGTTCTGGCTGCTCCCCATAACGCTCCTCCATTACCTGCGCGATCAACACCGCCGAGTCCTCTACGGAGAGCGCGGCGGCCTGCAAGTGAGCGTAACGAAGCGCGGCTTCCCTGACCGTGTCGGGGTTGGCCGTCATGTGGCCCGAGATCAGGTCTTCCGTGTAGACGATGTCCGGATCATTGGCGAAGCGCAATCCGTTGAACGACCCGATCAGGCCAGCGTGTTCACCAGCTGCGCAGGGGAGCACCTGGATCTGGACCCACCGGTTCTCATGGAAGCTCAGCAGATGAGCGAGTTGCGCACGCATCACCTGGCGACCGCCTATCGGCCGGTGCAGCACTCCTTCATCGAGCACCACCCAGACCATCGGCGACCTCTCCTGGTGCAGGATCCGATGACGTTCCATTCGAGCTGCGACCAACTCATCCAGCCGTTCCGGCAATCCGGTCGCCAGCACCGCCCGCGCGTACGCCTCCGTCTGGAGGAGTCCGTACACCACCTGCGACTGGTAGGCGGAGATGAACGCGGCCCGGGCCTCCATCTCCGCGTAGGCCTGGAACCACGTGGGGAGCACGCTCCGCAGGACCAGCCCCACCAGGCGGGAGAAGTGGCCGTCCGTGCCCAGTGCCGCGTCCACCCGTTCCGAGAAGTCGCGCGTGGGGACCCTGCGGCCGTTCTCGACCATGCCGATCAGCGAGCCCGTGCAGTAGATGATGTCGCCCAGCTGCGACTGCTTCAGCCCGGCTCCTTCTCTCAGACGGCGCAGCTCATAGCCGTAGTAGTCCAGCGGCGAGGCACTGGGATCGATTTCACGGGCCTGAACCATGCGACGGCACCCCCAAGCGGAAACGAGCTTGTGGCCGAGCGTAGTGGGGTCGACACGGAGAGATGTCCGGAATCCGGCAACCATGTCACACACCTCCGCCCCGCCCCCGGAGAGGGGACAGGGCGGGGTGTCGCTCGGCGCGGGGTGGGGGGAGATCAGCAGGCGCCGAGGTCCTTCCAGACACCCCATTCACCGGTGGTGCCCGGCGTCTCGTTCTGCGTCCACCACTGGGCCTTGTACTTGCGGCCGTTGTGGGAGACCTCGTTGCCGGCGGTGTAGACGGTGCCCGCGACGTACGCCGGGGTCGAGCCGCAGCCCGTGGTCGGCGGGGTCGTCGGAGGCGTGGTCGGCGGCGTCGTGGGCGGAGTGGTCGGCGGCGTGGTCGGCGGGACCGTGGTGCCGCCCAGCGCGTCCGAGATCTGGTTCAGCAGCGTGGTGTTGTTGTCCAGGCCGAGCAGGGAGTACATCATCGCTCCGGCCAGGCCGCGCTGCTTGCCGTAGTCGACCCGGGCCTGGATGGACTTCTGGCTCAGGCCGGTGAAGAACTCGCCGTCCTTGTAGAAGTACGAGGCCTTGGCCTGGTCGTCCCAGAAGGTGCTCGCCGGGTTGTCGACGATGCCGCCGAGCTCCTTGTAGTTGGCGATGCCGGCCTGCTGGCTGGTGGGCCGGGCGGCCGAGGCGCCGGTGGCGGACTGGGCGAGGCCGCCCGCGGTCCCGGCGGGGACTCCCTTCCAGCCGCGGTAGTAGAACTCGTAGCCCAGGGTCAGCTTGTTGGCGGGGAAGCCGCCGGTGATGCCGTAGGCCGGGTTGCCGTCGATCCAGGAGTCGACGGCGTTGTCGATGCTGTACTTCTGGGTGCCCGGCGCGATCGGGTCGGTCGGGTCGTTGGCGCCGGAGTACAGCGGGGACTGGTGGTACGTCGGCCCGTCGCCGTCCCAGGCGCCGTGCATGTCGTACGTCATGATGTTGGCGTAGTCCAAGTACTGGCCGATCTTGTCGGTCTCGATGTACTTGATCTTGTCCTGGCCGGCCGGGAGGGCCGAGGTCAGCAGGAACTTCTTGCCGCCGTTGGCCGCGCCGTAGGCGTCGAGCTGGGTGCGGAACTCCTTGAGCAGGAGCGTGAAGTTCTGCTTGTCCTCGGGGGCGTAGTGGTTGCCGAGGTGGCCGCCGGACGAGCCCGGGTACTCCCAGTCGATGTCGATGCCGTCGAAGATGCCGGCGGCGACGCCCTGGCCGCCGTAGCCGCCCTCGACCGGCAGGTTGCCCTTGATGTACTGGTCGATGCAGGAGGACACGAGCTTCTTGCGGGAGGCGTCGGTCTTCGCCGCGTCGCTGAAGTACTTCGAGTAGGTCCAGCCGCCCAGCGAGATGTTGATCTTCAGGTGCGGATACTTGGCCTTCAGCTGCTTGAACTGGTTGAAGACGCCGACGATCGGCTGGTCCCACTTGTCGGCGACCCCGCTGACGCTGTCCGCCGCGCTGAAGGACTTCTGGTAGTCGGCGTACGAGTCGCCCGCGCCGTCACCGGCGTTGGGGTTGTTGTCGTCGCCCGCCGCCTTGTTCGCCTCGAAACAGGTGAGTTCGGTGGGGTGGATGTTGCCGAACGAGTAGTTGATGACGTCCAGCTTGCCCGCTATGCCGCGGGTGTCGAGGTGCTTGGGGTAGAAGGCGTTCCCGTACACGCTCCACTGGTCGTAGTAGGCGATGCGGACACCGCCGGCCGCGGCGGCGGTTCCGGCGCCGGCGGCCTGGGCCGTGCCGAGTCCCGCGAAGGAGGCAAGCGCTCCGGCTGCCAGCGCGGCCGTTGCGGCGGCCGCGATGAGGGGTTTACGGATGTGCATGAACTGCCTCCGGGGGGCTGGGAGGAGAGAGCAAGAGGTTCGGGTGAGAGAAGTGATAGCGATCACTCCAGCCCCGCGTCAATGGTTCGGACCAAAGAAGGACTAGACCACTCCGACGCTATTTCCCCAAGTCAGAGACCTGAGCGCACATCAGAAACCGCTCGCCACCCCGGGTGACGAGCGGTTTAAGGCTGCCTTGAGACATCCCCCCGCAAGGTTTCGTCAACAAACCAGCCAAACCCCGTTTGCACAGGGTCAGTCGGCCTCCGGCGCCTGCACGGGCATGCCGTACGCATCTGCGACGAGCTCGTACGAACGCAACCGGGCGGCCCCGCTGTGGGCGTTGGCGGTGAGCATCAGCTCGTCCGCGCCCGTCCGCTTGGCGAGGTCGTCCAGTCCGGTGCGGACCTCGTCGGGGGTGCCGTGGACGATGTTCGCGAGCCAGCCGTTCACGAACTCCCGCTCCGCCGGGGAGAAGGGGTACGCCGCCGCCTCCTCGGGGGTAGGGACCAGTCCGGGGCGCCCGGTGCGCAGCCGCAGCATCGACAGCGCGCCCGTGAGCACCTGGGCGCGGGCCTCCGCGTCGGTGTCGGCGGCCAGCGCCGAGACCCCGATGACGGCGTACGGGGCGTCCAGGACGGCCGAGGGGCGGAAGCTCTGCCGGTAGAGGTCGAGCGCGGGCAGGGTGCCGGCCGCCGAGAAGTGGTGGGCGTAGGCGAAGGGCAGGCCGAGCTCGCCGGCGAGCCGGGCGCTGAAGCCGGAGGAGCCGAGCAGCCACAGCGGCGGCCGCCCGGCGGGGCCCTGCACCGGGCCCGGTACGGCGTGCACGCGGGTGTACGGGTGCCCGTCCGGGAAGTCGTCGTCGAGGAAGCGGGTGAGCTCCATGAGCTGCCGGGGGAAGTCGTCCGCGGCCTCGTCGAGGCGCCCGGCCCCGCGCAGGGCGGCGGCCGTACGGCCGTCGGTGCCCGGGGCCCGGCCGAGCCCGAGGTCGATCCGGCCCGGGGCGAGCGCCTCCAGGGTGCCGAACTGCTCGGCGATGGCGAGCGGGGCGTGGTTGGGCAGCATGACCCCGCCCGAACCGAGCCGTATGCGGGAGGTGTGCGCGGCGAGGTGGGCCAGGATCACGGCCGGCGAGGAACTGGCGACGCCGGGCATGGAGTGGTGTTCGGCCACCCAGTGGCGGTGGTAGCCGCGGGACTCGGCCAGCCGGGAGATGGCCACGCTGGTGCGCAGGGACGCGTGGGCGGTGCTGCCGGCGCCGACGGTGACGAGGTCCAGGACCGAGAGCGGTACGGCTGCCGTGCCGTGGGCGACGCCCCGGACGTTGCCGGCCCTGAAGTCCCCGCCGTCCTTGCCGTCCTTGCCGTCCCTGCCGTGCTGTCCATGTGCGCCACCGGTGTCACTCATCGTCGCTCCCGTCCCGCCGTGTCGTCCGTACGAAGAATTCGAACCGTGGAGGGTGTCCGGGCATTCCCGGCGGACACGGGCATGGCGCATGACCATGGCATATGCCAGTGGAGTAGATCCAGGCCGAGAGGCGTGATCGAGCCATCAATCTCATCAACAGGCGCTCCACATGGGCCTCTTGATGGCTATCGTGGTAGGGCAAGCGGTAACAACCTGCTAGGGGGAAACCGTGGCGCTGAAGCCCGAGCCGACCGCGCCGTTCCACTCGGTGCAGTACGCACTACGCGTACTCGAAACGATCGCACGGCACACCGGTGGTGTGACCGACGTGCAGATCGCGCGTGAGACCGGCCTGCCCGCCGTCCATCTCGCTCCGATGCTGCTCATGCTGCGCCGGGAGGGATATGTCCTGCAGGTCTCCGACGGCGCCTACGCCATAGGGGACTCCCTCGTCCTGCTCGGCTCGGGCATCGACCGGCAGCAGGCGCTCACGGACAAGCTCCAGGAGACCCTGGACCGGCTGCGCGACTCGGTCGGCGCGGCCGTCTACATCAGCCGGTACGTGGACGGCGAGGTCAGGATCACGCAGTTCGCGGACAGCCCCCGCACCCCGAAGGTGCACGAGTGGGTCGACTTCCGCTCCGCCGCGCACGCCAGCGCGGTCGGCAAGTGCCTGCTCACGCAGCTGGACCTGAACGGGCGGCGCGACCACCTGTCCCGGCACAAGATCGCCCGGCTCACGTCGAAGACGATCGTGAACGAGCGGATCCTGTTCTCCAAGCTGGACGCCCAGCCGGCCACCGTGCCGATGCTGGACCTGCAGGAGTACGCCGTGGGCACGGTCTGCGCGGCGGTCCCGATCACCGCCGGAGCCTCGGTGGGCTGCCTGGCCCTGTCGATGCCGGTCGAGCACGCGCACCGGCTGCGCGCCGCGGCGGACACCCTGAACCGGAAGGCCGCGCCGCTGCTGCTGTCGCTCACGCTCTAGGCGTCTCGGCGGTCTTGTCAGGAGAGGCCGGAAGAGGCCGGAAAACACTTCGGGCGGTTCCCGGTGAACCGGAAACCGCCCGAAGGACAGGTGCGCCGCCAGGGACTCGAACCCCGGACCCGCTGATTAAGAGTCAGCTGCTCTAACCAACTGAGCTAGCGGCGCCTGCTGACAGAGAAAATACTACCTGGTCCTCAGGGGTGCTCAAAACCAATAGACCGGCCCTAGGCGCGGAGGTAGGCGAGGACCGCCAGGACCCGGCGGTGGGTCTCCTCGGCGGGCGGCAGGTCGAGCTTGTGCAGGATGTTCCCGATGTGTTTGCCGACGGCCGCCTCGGAGACCACCAGATCGCGGGCGATGGCCCCGTTCGACTTCCCCTCCGCCACCAGGCCCAGCACCTCCCGCTCGCGCGGGGTCAGCGCGGCGAGCGGGTCGCGCCGCCGGCGCAGGAGCTGGCGCACGACCTCGGGGTCCACCACCGTGCCGCCGCCGGCGACCGTGACCACGGCGTCGAGGAACTGCTGCACCTGCCCCACCCGGTCCTTGAGGAGGTAGCCGACGCCGCTGCCGTCGCCGGAGTCCAGCAGGTCGGCGGCGTACGAGCGCTGCACGTACTGGCTGAGCACCAGCACCGGCAGGCCGGGACGCGCCGCCCGCAGCTCCACGGCCGCGCGCAGTCCGTCATCGGTGAGGCCCGGGGGCATCCGTACGTCGGTGACGACGATGTCCGGGTCGTGGGCGGCGACCGCGGTACGCAGCTCCTCCGCGTCCCCGACGGCGGCCGCCACCTGGTGGCCGAAACGCGTCAGCAGGCCGACGAGCCCCTCGCGGAGCAGGACCCCGTCCTCGGCGAGGACGATCCTCAGGGCCTGCGCGTGGGGCTGCACGTTGGGCTGCGCGTTGGGCTGCTCACCGGGCACGGGATCTCCAGGCTCAGGACGGTCGGCCCGCCGGGCGGGCTGGTGATCGTCAGTGTGCCATCGAGGACCGCGATCCGGTCGGCCAGTCCGGTCAGCCCGGACCCGGCCGCCGGATCCGCTCCGCCGCGCCCGTCGTCCCGTACGTCGATCAGCAGCACGGCGCCGGTGTGCCGGGCGGAGACGGCGGCGCGGGCGGCTCCGCTGTGCTTGCCGATGTTGGCGAGGGCCTCGCAGACGCCGAAGTAGGCGGCGGCCTCGACGGACGCGGGCAGCCGGGGCAGGCCGGTGCCCAGGCCGGTGCCCAGGTGGGTGTCGACGGGGACGGCCGAACGCTCGGCGACGTCGGCGAGCGCGCCGGTCAGGCCGTAGTCGGTGAGGACCTGGGGGTGGATGCCGTGGATCAGCTCGCGCAGTTCGCCGAGCACCTTGCCGGCCTCGTCGTGGGCGGTGGCGAGCTGGTCCGCGAGCGGGCCCGGGGGCGCGTCCAGGCGGGCGAGGCCGAGGGTCATCGTGAGGGCGACGAGCCGCTGCTGGGCCCCGTCGTGGAGATCGCGCTCGATCCGGCGCCGCTCGGCCTCGAAGGCGTCGACGAGACGCGCCCGGGAGCGGGTGACCTCGGTGAGCTGGACCCGGAGCTCGCGCTCGCGGGGGGCGAGCAGGGCGCGGGTGAGGGCGGCGCGGGCGCCGGCGAGGGCGCCGAGCGGGTAGAGGAGGGCGGGGAGGAGCACGGCCCCGGCGGCGGCGATGGCGAAGGCGGGCGGGTAGGAGGTGACCAGCCAGAGCTTGAGCACCTTGACCTCGCCGTCGTCGGAGAGGGCGAGCTGGAGGGGAGTGGTGAGCAGGAGGACGGGCAGGCCGAGGAGGGTCCCGACGGCGACGAGGTCGACCCACCAGAGCAGGAAGCCGTGCAGGACGGCGTAGCCGAGCTCGCGCCAGGTGGCCTGCTCGCGGTAGCGCAGCCCGGCCCAGGCGAGGAGGCCGGGCTCGGGGGGCGTGCGGTGGGGGGTGGCGGCGGGATCGCCGTCGACCCAGCGCAGGCGGCGGCGCTCGACGGCGGCGGTGGGGAGGCCGGCGAGACCGAGCAGGGCGAGGAGCGGCAGGCCGATGGCGACGGGGCCGAGGGCTGCGCCGGCGGTGGCGAGGAGGACGAGGGCGAGGAGGACGGGGATGCCGGTGAGGGTGCTGCCGGCGAGGTAGCCTGCGGCTCGCCAGGGCCAGGGCGAGCGGAGGTAGTGGGCGCGGGCCAAGGCCTGCCAAGTGCTGCGCGGGGCATCGTCCATAGCCGCACGCTAACCGCGCCCCACCCACCTGAACCATGGCCCCAGGGGGCGTCGGGGGGTATCCCTGGCCCTACCCGGCCCGCCCCAACTGCCCGCGACCGCGCGGCCGAGCGGTCACGTGCCCCCGCAGCGCGAAGCCTTGACCCGAGCCGGTACGGATCCCGCTGCGCGGGGCCTTGCGGCCGAGCCGGTGCGGGTGTCGCTGCGCGGGCCTTGCGGCCGAGCCGGTGCGGGTGTCGCTGCGCGGGCCTTGCGGCCGAGCCGGTGCGGGTGTCGCTGGACCGGAGCCGGACGCCGGGCCGGGTGGGGGGCCGCTGCGCGGGGCCTCTCTCCCCGCCCCGCCCTTTCGCCGTTTCTCCCGGGCGCTGCCCGGACCCGCGCCTCAAACGCCGGCGAGGCTGGATTTGGCTGGGGCCGCCTCCCCCCGCGCGCGTCAAAGCCCTGTGGCTCCGCCCCCGACTCCGTCTCCTTCCAGCCCTGCCGGGCAGAATCCAGCCTCGCCGCACCGTCCAGCCTCGCCGGCGTTTGAGGCGCGGGGTTCGGGGCGGAGCCCCGGTGCTTCGATCCCGCCGGGCCACCTGACCAACCGGTCTCGCGTGGCCAATCCAGCCCGCCGGCGTTTGAGGCGATCTTTCAGCCCCGCCGGCGTTTGAGGCGCGGGGGTCTGGGGGCTGGCACCCAGCGGCGGTGGGGCGGGGGCTAGCGGTGCAGGAGGTCCGCTCGGCCGTGGGACTCGTACGTCGCGAGGAGGGTGGTCAGGTCGGCCTCGGTGAGGAGGGCGTAGGTGCCGGTCGGGGTTCGGTGCCAGATCGGGTCGGGGCAGCGGAAGGCGGCTCGGCGGAGGGAGACCCGGTGGATCTTGTTCGTGGCCGTGACCGGCATGGCCGGCAGGATGCGGACGTAGCGGGGGGACATCTTCGTGCCCAGGTCCGGCTGTGCGGAGAGGAAGGACTCGAAGGCGGAGGGGGAGAACGCCGCGCCCTCCCGGAGGGACACCGCGGCCATGACTTGGTCTCCGGCGACCTCGTCCGGGACCCCGTAGACGGCGACCGCCGCCGCGTCGTCCCAGCGGGCCAGGATGTTCTCGATCACCGCCGCGGCGAGGTTCTCGCTGTCGACCCGCAGCCGGTCGTCCGTACGGCCCGCGAAGTACAGGAAGCCCGCCGCGTCGCGGAAGAAGAGGTCTCCCGTCCAGTACCAGCCGTCCCGGGTGCGGTCGGCCTCCGCGGCCGGGTTGCGCCAGTAGCCCTCGAACAGGCTGCGGCCCCGGTTGACCAGTTCGCCGATGGCGGCGGAGCCGTTGAGCAGGCGCCCGTCCGGGGACAGGAGCGCGGGCGGGCATTCCGCGCCCGTCTCCGGGTCGATCACCGCCAGGTCGTCCCCCGCGCCCGCCCGGCCCAGCGCGCCCGGCGGGGTGTCCGGGGTGCTCCCCCAGCTACCGCTGGGAGGTGCCCCCATGACCGAGGCGCCGCCCTCGGTGGCGCCGTAGCCCTCCACCAGCCGCACCCCGAACCGCTCCGCGAAGCGCGCCGCGTCCACCGCCCCGGCCTCGGTGCCGAAGCCGAGCCGCAGGCTGTGGGTGCGGTCGTCGGGGCGGGGCTCGGTGGCCAGGAGGTACTGGACCGCCCGGCCGACGTAGGTGAAGTAGGTGGCCCCGTACGCCCGTACGTCGTCCAGGAACGCGGAGGCCGAGAAGCGCCGGCGCAGCGCCACCGCGGCCCCGCCGACGAGCGCGGGGAGCCAGTCGGCGATGACGGCGTTGCCGTGGAAGAGCGGCATGCAGATGTAGTGGACGTCGTCCGGGGTGACGGAGAACTGGCGGGCCAGTGCCGAGCCGGCCGCGGCCAGCCGGCCCTGGGTGCAGATGGCGGCCTTGGGGGCGCCGGTGGAGCCGGAGGTGAAGTAGAGGAGGAGGCGCGAGTCGGGGGCGGGGGTGCCGAGGGCCGCCTCGCCGGGCTTGGCGGCGGCGTAGGGGGCGAGCAGGGCCTCGTACTCCTCGGTGCCGGTGACGAGGATGCGTACGCCCGGCAGGTCCAGCCCGCGCAGCAGCGGCAGGTGGGCGCGCTCGGTGATCAGGACCCGGCAGTCGGTGTGCAGGATGTCGCGGGCCAGCTCGGGGCCGCGCCGGGTGGGGTTGATCCCGGCGACGGCGGCCCCGGCCAGGGCCGCCGCGCCGAGCCAGAACGGGAACTCGGGGGTGTTGTCGAGCAGTACCCCGAGGTGCGGCTCGGCCCCCGGAGGCATGAGGTCGACGAGGAGCGCGGCGCGCGCGGCGGCCTCCTGGGCGGTCCGGTGGTGGGTGAGGACACCGCCCTCGTGTTTCAGCCCGGGCCGGTGGTCGCCCCATTGGCGCGCTATGAGCTCCGCGACGGTTTCGGGTGCAGTCGTCGTCCGCATGCCGCCGGAGGGTAGCTGACGTTCCGTCAGAATTGAACGTCGGAGCAGGCGTAGAAGGCCATTGGGGTGTCGTTGACGGTCCAGACGGCCAGGATCAGGTGCCGGCCGCTCTTGCCGCTCGGCATGGCTCCCTGGTGGACGGTGGTCATGGCGGGGCGGGCGCCGTTGTAGGCGACGGTGAGGAAGGGCTGGGGTTCGAGGTCGGCACGGGTGAGGGCCTTGGTGCCGGTCCAGCCGTTCTTGGTGACGTAGTACTTGAAGTCGGTGGTGGAGTGGTTGGCGGTGAACTGCCACCGGAAGGCGTAGCTCTGCCCGCTGGTCACCTTGGTGGTGGGCCAGGCGCCACCGCGCGGGTTGTCGAGCTCGGCGAACTGCGAGAGCCCGCCGGAACATATCTTGCCGTCGGCGGGGCCGGCGGCCGGGAAGCCCTTGAAGCCCTCGACGCTCTGCGGCTCCCACTGGATCGCGCCGCAGTCGGAGACGGTCTTGTTGGCGCAGAGCTTCTGGCGGCTGATGGGGGTGTCGGTGTAGCCGTGGCTGCTGGCGCTGGGGGCGCCGATGAGGGTGATTCCGGCGACGAGGCCGAGGCCGAGCGCGGCGACGCCGGCCCGTCCGGGCATGCGGACGTTACGCATGATGCTCCTTGAACGTGGGGGGAGTTCGACGAGAGCGCGCGCGCTGCGTGTGCGTGTACGTGTGGGGATTCAGGTCTAGACCAAGTCCCAGATTATTGACGAGAGTTGGCCATGTCCATACCAATGGGAGAACGGGTGGTCCGGTTGCTTCCGGCCACCCGTTCTCATCGTGCTCGTCGTCCTCGCCGTGGCGCTCGGAGCGTTACTCGGGGCGCCCCGTGTAGAAGGCGACCGTGAGGTCCTTCACCAGGGCCTTGCGCTCGTAGTCGTCGAGCTCGACCAGCCCGCGCGAGGTCAGCCGGTGGACGGTGTCGTCGACGGCGTCCACGACCGAAGTCAGCACGGTGTCCCGGTGCTTGGCGTCGATCGCCGCGACCCGGCGGCGGCGCATGGCCTCGGCGACCTCGGCCGCGTACTCGATCCGGGTCGGCTGGGCCGAGAACACCTCGATCCCGACGGCCTCGGTTTCGGCCGCCACCATCCGCGTCAGCGCGTCGCCGACCGCCTCGGCGTCCCGAAGGGTCGGGGCGTCCTCGTGGAAGGCGTCGGCGGGGAGCTGGGACAGCACGCGGGCCATGGCCGATTCGACCTGCTCGGCGAGGTACTCCGTGTGGTCCTCGACGGCGAGCGTGGCCCGGGCCGTGTCCTTGACCTGCCAGACGACCTGCACGACGACCTGGAGGGCGAGGCCGCCGGAGTCCACGGCGGGCATGGGTTCGCTGCGCCAGTGCCGCAGGCGTACGTCGACCCGGCGGCGCAGGAGGAGGGGGCTGACCCAGGTCAGGCCGGTACGGCGGACCGTGCCGCGGTAGCGGCCGAAGAGGGTGAGCACCCAGGCGTGGCCGGTGCGGGCCCGGCCGAGACCGCCGAGGGCGACGAGGGCGACGATGCCGAGGAAGGCGAGCGGGGGCCAGTGGGTGGCGCGCAGGCCCTGGTAGGCGCGGGGGGTCGCGCCGAAGGCGGCCACGAAGGGGGCGGGGACGGCCCCGGCCCGCCAGAGCACGGCCGTGCAGCCGGCGAGTGCGAGGCCGCCGACGGCCACACCGACCCAGCCGGGCAGCACCGGACCGCGGTGCTCCCGGAGGCGGTCGTCGCCACGGGGGACCCGGCGGCCGGGGGCGGGCCGGGGGGCGGCCTGTGACCGGCCGGGCCGCCGGGTGGCGGGCGCGGGCATCGGCTTCGGTTCGGCGCGGAAGGGGAGGTGCACCGGGACCTCGGTGACCGAGGTACCGCGGCGGGGCGGGAGGCCGGGCAGGTCCCGGGACCCGTCCTCCTCCAGGCCGCGCGCCACCGCCTGGGCGACGATCTCGGCGACGCCGGGCCCGGGCGCGTCCGCGGGGCCGGTCTCGGGCTCGGTCTCGGGCTCGGACTCGACGGCCCGCAGGCTCAGGGTGGCCACGCCGGCCTGGGCCTCCGCGTCCTGCGGGTGCGGGATCTCCGGGGCCGCGGCGGCCGCCACCGGCTCGGGCTCGGACTCGGCCCGCGCCGCCGGCACCTCGCACCCGAGCGGGGGCACCGGCACCGGGGCCGCGGCCCGGCCGGACGAGGTCTCGGCGGGGTCCCCCGCCCCGGCCTCCTCCCGCGGCGCGCCCACGGCGGCGGACGCCGGGTGCGAGCGGGGCGCGGCCGACCCGAACGAGCCCGAGGCCACTGCCTCGGCCTCCGCCGCCCATCCCGGGTGCTCGCGCGGCGCGTCCACTGCCGCACCGGAATCCGGGCGCGGCGCGGCCACGGCCACGGCCGAGCCGTGCGAGACCGCAGCCCCGGCCTCCGCCGCCCACGCCGGGTCCGGGCGCCCCGCGACCGGCGCCGTACGGGAATCCGGGCCGGCGACCGGCTCCCGCCCTGCGGGCCACGCGGGGCGGGCATGCGATGCGGACGCGGATACGCCCGCGGGGGCGAGAGCGGGCTCCGGCGCCACCCGCCCCGCGTGGGAGCGAGGCCCTTCCGGAGCCGTACGGGACGCCGGGCGGGATGCGGATGCGCCCGCAGGAGCGGACGCGGGCTGCGGCTCGGCCGTCCACTCGCGGTGGGAGCGTGGCGCGGACGCGGCCGTCCGGGCATCCGGGCGGGACGCGGCTGCGGCTGCGGCTGCGGCTGCGGCTGCGGGAGCAAGTGCCGGCTCCGGAGCCACCCGCCCCGGGTGGGAGCGCGGCGCTTCCGGAGCCACGCGGGAATCCGAGCGGGACGCGGAAACGACCGCAGGAGCGGGCTCGGCCGCCCATCCCGGGTGGGAGCGCGCTGTTTCCGGGGCGGTCCCGGACTCCTGGCGGGACGCGGACGCGGGCACCGGCTCGGCCGCCCACTCCGGGTGGGAGCGTGGCGCTTCCGCAGCCGTCCGGGACGCCGAATCGGCCGCAGGAGCGGGCTCGGCAGCCCACCCCGCGTGGGAACGCGGCGCCTCCGGGGCCGACCGGGCATCCGGGCGGGGCGCGGGCGCCGGTCCGGCCGGCGTGCCCGGGCCGGGCCGGCCTTGGGCAGCGGCGGACGCCGTACGGGCATCCGCGTCGGCCGGGCGGGTCTGCGGGCCGGACGCTGATACCGGGTCCGGGCGGGACTCGGACGCGGGAGCGGGCTGCGCGGCGCGGGCGGGTGCCGGCTCCGCAACCGCCCACGCGGGGTTCGCGCGCCCCGCAACCGAAGCCGTACGGGCATTCGGGGCGGCGACGGGCTCCGCCGGGCGGGCATGCGGCGCGGACGGTGCCGACGCGGATGCGGGCTCCGGCTCCACCCGCCCAGGGTGGGAGCGCCCCGCTTCCGGAGCCATACGGGAATCCTGGCGGAGCGCCGAGACGGACGTGGGAGCGGGCTCGGCAGCCCACTCCGGGTGGGAGCGCCGCGCTTCCGGAGCCACGCGGGATTCCTGGCGGGACGCGGATGCGGGAGCAGGCGCGGGCTCCGGGTGGGAGCGCCCTGCTTCCGGGGCCGTCCGGGAATCCTGGAGGGACGCCGAAACGGACGCAGGCTCGGGCTCGGTCGCCCACCCCGGGTGGGAGCTCCGCGCTTCCGGAGCCACGCGGGATTCCTGGCGGGACGCGGATGCGGGAGCAGGCGCGGGCTCCGGGTGGGAGCGCCCTGCTTCCGGGGCCGTCCGGGAATCCTGGAGGGACGCCGAAACGGACGCAGGCTCGGGCTCGGTCGCCCACCCCGGGTGGGAGCTCCGCGCTTCCGGAGCCACGCGGGATTCCTGGCGGGACGCGGAAACCGCCGCGGGACCGGGCTCCGCCGCCCGCCCCGCGTGGGAACGCGGCGCTTCCGGAGCCGTGCGGGCATCCCGGCGGGACGCCGAAACGGACGCAGGCTCGGGCTCGGTCGCCCACCCCGGGTGGGAGCGCGGGGCTTCCGGGGCCATACGGGAATCCCGGCGGAGCGCCGAGACGGACGTGGGAGCGGGCTCCGCCGCCCACCCCCGGTGGGAGCGCGGGGCTTCCGGAGCCGTCCGGGAATCCTGCCGGGACGCCGAGACGGACGTGGGAGCGGGCTCCGCCGCCCACCCCCGGTGGGAGCGCGGGGCTTCCGGAGCCGTCCGGGAATCCTGCCGGGACGCCGAGACGGGCACGGGAGCGGGCTCCGCCGGCCACCCCGGGTGGGAGCGCGGGGCTTCCGGGGCCGTGCGGGAATTCTGGTGGGCGGGTGTCGGTGCGGGCGGGGCCGATCGGACGGGGCCGGCCGGGGCCACGGCGGGGTCCGGCGGTGCCGTCCGTGTCGGGTGGGGGGGTGGGGCGGGTGTCGTCGGCGGTACGCGGAGGGTGCCCGTCGTCGAGGTGGTGCGCGTGGGGAACATCGTTACCTCCGTCATGCGAACAGCCGGCGCCAGGTTTCCGGGCCCGGGTAGCCGTTGGCCGAGGCGCCGCGCCAGCCCTGCGCGCGCTGGAAGGCCTCGACGTTGCGGCGGTCGGCCTCACCCCAGCGGGGGCCCGGGCCGGACGTGTAGTACTTGCCGAAGCCCTTCTTGAGCAGCTGCCGGCCGAGGGCCTCGACGGCCGCGTGGGACTGGCCCGGGCGGAACACCGCGGACCCCGGGAAGGCCCGTACTCCGCCCGGTCCCGGCGCCGCGCCCACCAGCGGCGGGATGTCGGCGCCCTGCTTGTCGACGAGCAGGCGCCAGGTGTGCGCGCCGGGGATGCCGTCGGCGTCCGCGCCCGACCAGCCCTGTGCGCGCTGGAAGGCCTGGGTGGCCAGCTTGTCGTGGTCGCTCCACGTCCGGTCCGCCACCCCCTTGGGGTAGAAGCGGTACGCGCCGCGCTCGATCAGCATCCGGCCCAGTTGCTCCACGGAGTCGTTCGCGGCGCCCGGGGCGAACTTGTCCGCGCCCGGGAAGGTCTTTGCGGCGTCGCCCGGCTTCGGGCCCGCCGCCGGCGGTTCGGGGGCGGGCACGGCGCCCGGGACCTCCGGAACGATCCCGCCCGTCACCCCGTTGAACCGGTACGGGACGTACTTGTCCGCGTTGCTCCAGTACCCGTAGGGCGTGGCCAGCTTCCGCGTGTTGGGGCGCGTCTGCTCGTAGGCGACGTAGTGGTTGCGCGTCTCGTCGACCCAGCCGCCGAAGATGACCACGTGCGAGCCGTTGTTGGGGTCCGCCGGGTTGTGGAAGAGCAGCATGTCCCCCGGCAGCAGCTCGTCCTTGGTGATCTTCGTGGCGAATTTGTCGAGGCTGCCGGTCCACTCGTTCGAGCCGAGGTTCCAGGCCATGGAGACGTAGCCCGAGCAGTCCTGCCGGTAGCCGTCCGTGAAGTACGTGGACATGCTGTACGGAACCTGCGCGTCCAGCCACAGCTTCGCCCGGTTGATGATCGTCGTGCGGTCGATCCGCTTCACGGCGCCGGGCTTGGCGGGGGATCCGGGCCGGCCGACCGGGCCGCCCTTCGGGCCGTGCAGCGGGGTCCGGCCGCCCTGGGGGGAGCCGGGGTCGTCCAGGGCCACCGGACCGGTGACCGGGGTGGTCACGGCCACCGCGGCCGTGCCGCCGCCGCCGAGGACCACTCCCGCGGCGGTGGCCAGGACCAGCGCCCGCCGGGCCCCGCGGGCCGCGGGGTGACCCCCGTCCCGCAGCGGTATGGCCCGCGCGCGGGCGAGGGAGCGGC
The DNA here is from genome assembly GCF_044747975.1 of Streptomyces sp. NPDC090045. Classification (NCBI taxonomy): domain Bacteria; kingdom Bacillati; phylum Actinomycetota; class Actinomycetes; order Kitasatosporales; family Streptomycetaceae; genus Streptomyces; species Streptomyces sp. NPDC090045. The sequence goes on along the minus strand of NZ_JBIVFA010000001.1, from coordinate 156,524 downwards.
GGCGCTGGGCGCATCCCCGGCACACGCAGTCGCCCGCGGGCTCGTACTCCTCGAAAGCGGGCATCGGCATCTGCACATGCGTCGGAGGCTGCGTCGTCATGCGGAACCGTCCACTCCCCTGCTCGTCCCCTGCTCGTCCACTGGTCGGCCGGGCCCACATCTGATAAAGCATCAGATGTGCACGGCGCAGACATATCGTGCACGATAAACCCCTCAAACATGGGTTAATCGGACAAGGCGGGCGTGGCTGGTCACGAGCACCCGCGGAGGTGGGGTAGAGTTTTCCCTGTCAGCAAGCGCCGCTAGCTCAGTTGGTTAGAGCAGCTGACTCTTAATCAGCGGGTCCGGGGTTCGAGTCCCTGGCGGCGCACAGACGGAGGAAGCCCCTCGCAGCGAAAGCTGCGGGGGGCTTCTTCGTTTCTCGGTGGACCAGGGTCAGACCGGCGTGCCCTGGCGGGCCGCCACGCCCGTCAGGTAGGCGGAGACCACCACGTTCGCCGTGTACTCCTTGGCCGCCTTGTCGTAGGTGCCCCCGCAGGTCACGAGCCTCAGCTCGGCCCGGCCCCGGACCCGCGGGCCGTACGCCTCGTGCGCGTCGAAGGCCGCGCGCTCGTAGACCCGTACGTCCTCGATCGTGAACTCGGCGACCGATCCGTCCGCCCGCACCACCCGCACCTTGTCACCCGGCTGCACCGTGCTCAGGCCATAGAACACCGCCGGCTTGGAGCGGGTGTCCACGTGCCCCACCATCAGCGCCGTCCCGGCCGTCCCCGGCTGGACGCCCTTGCCCCACCAGCCCACCGTGCCCGGGCTGTCGTACGGGGGCGGTTCGAGCGCGCCGTCCTTGTCCAGGCCCCGGGCGATCACCGGGGCCTGGATGCCTATGGAGGGCACGTCGACGCGCTGGGGCAGGGCCGCGGCGAGCGGGGCGTGCGCGGCCGGCAGTCCCAGGCCCACCGCCCCGCCGGCCGGGCCGGTGGGCGGGGCGGGCGCCACGGTGAGCTGGCGGCCCCACAGCCACAGGCCGAGCACCAGCACGGACCAGGCGGCGAAGGTCAGCAGCCGGCCGCCGGCGGAAGCCCTGACCTCACTCATCCGGCCCCCGCTCGTCCACCGTCCGGCCCCGGGTCATCCACGGCTCGCCTCATCCACCGCTCCCCTCGTCCGCCGTTCGTCTCACTCGCCGCTGCGGCGGCGGCGCAGGGCCAGGGCCCGGCCCGCGACGGCCAGGGTGGCGACCGCGGCCAGGATGGCGCCGACCACCGTGTGCGGCAGGCTCGGGCCGTCGTCGTCGTGGTTCTTCTTGGCCGCCGCCGCGACCGGCTTGCCCGCCTCCGCGAGCTCGGCGGACATGCCGCCGCCGCCCGCGTGGACCGGCCAGACCGGTGAGGCGTGGTGGGAGGGGTGGCGGTACGGGGCGATCTGGACGGAGCCGCTGACCTTGTCGTGGCCGTCGCACGTCACCCGGATGGAGTGCCAGCCGGGCGAGGCGTGCGAGCTGATCATCGCCTCGCCGTAGAGCGGGCTGCGGCCGCCGTCGCGGCCGTAGAGGTCGACGTCCGCGACGAAGGCGGCGGACTTGGCCCGCCCCCTGGTGCCGTCACATCCGTTGACGCGCAGCTTGACCTGCGCTCCGGGGTGGGCCGGGTCCGGGTCGACCGCGATGCTGCCGCGGTCGCCGCGGTCCTCCTCGCCCGCGAGGGCGGTGGGCGCGGTCACCGCGGAGAACGCCGCCAGGGCGACGGACACGGCGGCGGCGCGGAGAGCGATCGGGACACTGCGCATGGTGAACCTCCTCGTCAAGGAGATTCACGCGCGGCGCGCCGCTCCGCATCCGGAACGGCGCCGTACGTGTCAGCCGTACGCCTCAAACGCGGTGCGCCCCGTCGGCGGTACGCGCCGCATGCGATGCATACGCCGTATGCGCTGTATACGCCGTATGCGCCGTACGTCTCAGACGAGGTCGACCAGATCCGCGATCGAGTCGACCGTCTTGGTCGGGCGGTACGGGAACTTCTCGGTGTCCGCGATCGAGGTGAGGCCGGTGAGGACGAGGAAGGTCTGCATGCCCGCCTCCAGCCCGGCCAGCACGTCGGTGTCCATCCGGTCGCCGATCATCGCGCTGGTCTCCGAGTGCGCGCCGATCGCGTTCAGGCCGGTGCGCATCATCAGCGGGTTGGGCTTGCCGGCGAAGTACGGCTTCTTGCCGGTCGCCTTGGTGATCAGTGCGGCGACCGCGCCGGTGGCCGGGAGCGGGCCCTCGGTGGAGGGGCCGGTCTCGTCGGGGTTGGTGCAGATGAAGCGGGCGCCCGCGTTGATCAGGCGGACCGCCTTCGTCATCGCCTCGAAGCTGTACGTCCGGGTCTCGCCCAGGACCACGTAGTCGGGCTCGTGGTCGGTCAGGATGTAGCCGATGTCGTGCAGGGCGGTGGTCAGGCCCGCCTCGCCGATCACGTACGCGGTGCCGCCCGGGCGCTGGTCGTCGAGGAACTTCGCGGTGGCCAGCGCGGAGGTCCAGATGTTCTCGACGGGCACGTCCAGACCCATGCGGGACAGGCGGGCCTGGAGGTCGCGGGGGGTGTAGATGGAGTTGTTCGTCAGGACCAGGAAGGGCTTGCCGGACTCGCGCAGCCGCTTGATGAAGGCATCGGCGCCGGGGATCGGGGTGCCCTCGTGGATGAGGACCCCGTCCATGTCGGTGAGCCAGGATTCGATCGGCTTGCGCTCTGCCACTGGACTGTTCTCCGCTCTCTGCGACCGGTGAGGACCGGCCACTGACCTCTGATCTCTGGTCTGTACCACCCTATCGGGGCCGGGCCGTGGACGCTTCGGCCGTCCACAGCCCGGACCACGAGGGCCTGGATCAGCTCAGGCGGACGTTGTCGACGGTCCAGTACCAGTTGTTGTTCCCGCTGTAGCGGAAGCGGATCTGGACGTCGGTGGCGCCGGCCGGGACCTGGAGCGCGAGGGACTCGGCCTTGGCGACGGCGTCGGCGGTGTAGGACTTCACGACGGTCGGGGCGCCGCCGTTGTAGGAGACCAGGACCTGGGCGCTCTGACCCGCCTCCTGGCGGTAGTGCGTCTGGAAGGTCAGGGTGCGCGTGCTGCCGCCGGTGACCGCCCACTTCGGGGTGATCAGGGTGGAGTCGAAGGTGCCCGTGTGGCTCTTGTCGTCCCACTCGTCGGAGTCGGCGACGGCGAAGACGTCACGGGAGCGGACGTTCAGCTCGCGCCACTGGTCGCGCTGCGCCTGGCTCCAGAACTCGTCGGTCGCGAAGGCCCAGCCGGCCCACTCGGTGACACCGCCGGTGCCCATCCGGGAGTTGTCGACGGACCAGCCCGCGGGCGGGGTCCGAGTGAAGCCCTTGGTGCCGGCCGGGATGCCCGTCTCGTCCACGCGCGCCTGGAGGTTCGGGCGCAGGGTGTCGAAGGGGTCGTCGTCCGGGGCGTTCAGCGGGACCCCGTCGATGCCGGGGGCGGCGACGCCGACCTGGGCGAGCGCGGTCGCGGCCACGTCGACCAGCTTCACGTCGTCGCGGACCGAACCGGCCGGGATGCCCGCGCCCTTGGCGATGACGAAGGTGCCGCGCTCCTGGATGGTCGAGCCGCCGTGGCCGCCGGAGTTGGTGTGGCCGTGGTCGGTGCCGACCAGGACCTTCCAGTTCTCCTGGGCGTACGTCGGGCGGTTCTGGACGGCGGTGAGGAGCTGGCCGACCAGGGCGTCGACGCGGGCGATGGTGTCGAGGTACTGCTGGCTGGCGGCGCCGTAGGAGTGGCCGGCCGCGTCGATCTCGCCGAGGTAGACGAAGGCGGCGTCGGGGTTCTGGTCGCGCAGCTCGGCGGCGGCCGCGGCGGCGATCTTCGGGTCCTCGTTGCGGTAGCCGTCGCGGTCGCCCTTGAGGGAGAGGCGCTTGTCGACCTTGGCGGAGAAGATCGGGCCGTTCTGGTCGGTGGAGGTGATGGGCTCCCAGTCGGCGGCCGCGTACGTGTTGAGCGCCGGCTTGGCGTTCTCGATGCGGGTCAGGAAGTCCGGGTAGGCGGTGTAGTTCTTGCCGGTGAAGGAGTTGTCCTTCACGCCGTGCTTGTCGGGCCAGACTCCGGTGGCGATGGTGGACCAGCCGGGGCCCGAGGAGGTGGCGCCCATCGGGTTCGCGTAGAGGGTGCTGCGGGCGGTGAGGCCCTGGGCCATCAGGCCTTGCAGGTTCGGCGCGTTGGCGGCCTTGACGCGGTCCAGGACCGCGCCGTCGAGGCCGATGACGAGGACCTTGTCGGTGCCGGCGGCGGCCACGGCCTCGTCGGCGGTGGCGGCGTGTGCGCCGAGGGCGGTGGCGAGCAGGGCGGTGGCGGTGGCGGCCACGGCGAGGGTGCGTCCGGCGGGGACAGCAGTGGTCACGAACTCCTCCGGGAGTGATCGTGGGAAGGCGCGGGGGACGTGCGCCGGGTCCGGACCGAAGGTGCGGTCCTCGGTCCAGACCCGTTATGCAACGGTCACTCTGCTGGCCGTGGGTGGCCAGGAAGTAACCGGTCAGCTTCCGGTTGCCGACTTCCACGCGTCGACGTAGCCGGTGAGGTTCTTGTCGATGTCGGCCCAGTCCGGCTCGAAGATCTCCACGCCTCCCATGATCTTGGTGAGCTCGACCGCGTTGGCGTCGGTCGGCTTGACGTCGGTGCGCGCCGGGAAGCCGCCGCCGACCTCGCTGACCAGCTTCTGGGCCTCCTCCCCGAGGAGGTGGTCGAGGAGCTTCTTGCCGTTCTCGGAGTGCGGGGCCTTGGCGACCAGGCCGGCCGCGTAGGGCAGGGCGAAGCTGGTGGGCTTGCCGCCGTCCTTCGCCGGGAACCAGATGCCCAGGTTCGGCATGGACTTGGACTGCGCGAAGTTCATCTGGACGTCGCCGTTGGCCACGAACAGCTCGCCCTTGTCCGTCTTCGGCGCGAGCTTGCTGGTGGAGGAGGACGGGCCCACGTTGTTGGCCTGGAGCTTCTTCAGGTACTCCATCGCCGGCTCCTTGCCGCCGAAGTCGTGCATCGCCTTGATGAGGACGGCGGTGCCGTCGCCCGCGACGCCCGGGGTGGAGTACTGCAGCTTGCCCTTGTACTTGGCGTCGAGCAGCTCCTCCCAGGTCTTGGGGGCTTCGGGGAGCTCCTTCTTGTTGTGGATGAAGCCGAAGTAGTTCTTGACGACCGAGGTCCACTTGCCGTCGGGCGCCTTGTCCGCGCCGTTGACCTTGTCGGAGCCCTGCGGCTCGTAGGCCTGGAGCAGGCCCTTGCCGTCGGCCTGCTGGATGAACGGCGGCAGCGTGATCAGCACGTCGGCCTGGGTGTTGGTCTTCTCGCGGACGGCGCGCTGCACCATCTCGCCCGAGCCGCCCTCGACGTACTTGACCTCGATGCCGGTCTTCTTGGTGAAGTCGGCGAAGACCTTGTCGTACCAGCCGTCGCCCTTCTCGCTCTTGAGGCCGTCGGCGCTGTAGACGGTGACGACCTTCTCGCCGCCCTGGGAGTCTGCGGAGCCGGCGGAGGAGGAACCGCCGCAGGCGGTGAGGGAGGCGGTGAGGGCGAGGCTGCCGACGAGGGCGGCGGCGCTGCGGAGCAGGAGCTTGCTGGGCATGGAACTTCCTTACGGGGAAAGGGAGTCAGCGGGGAATCAGCGGGATCTGCGGGGGGGGTATGGGGGCTGCGGGGGCTGCGGGACCGGCTGGGGTCAGCGGTACGAGGCCTTGGTGCGGACGCGGGAGACGGCCAGGAGGACCAGCAGGGTGGCGGCCATCAGGACCACGGCGACGGCGGAGCCGCTGAAGAGCGAACCGCGGTCGGTGGCCGTGAAGATGCGGACGGGGAGGGGCATCCAGTCCGGCGGGTAGAGCATCATCGTGGCGCTCAGCTCACCCATGGACAGGGCGAAGCAGAGGCCGGCGGCGGCCGTGAGGGACGGCAGCAGGAGGGGGAGTTTGACCCGCCAGAGCACGTAAGCGGGGCGGGCGCCGAGGGAGGCCGCCGCCTGCTCGTACGCGGGGTCGAGCCGTACGATCGCGGCCGAAACCGACTGATAGGCGAACGCCGTGACAAGGATCGTGTGCGCCAGGATGACGATCGAGCTGGTGCCGTTGAGCAGGACCGGCGGCCGGCTGAAGGCGACGAGCACGGCGAGGCCGACGACCACGGACGGGACGGCGACGGGCAGCATGAACAGCGCGTCCAGGGCGCGCTTCCCGCGCTTCTTCAGCGTGGCGGCGGCGAGCGCGGCCCAGGTGCCGACGGCGAGGGCGAGGAGGCTGGCGGCGAGGGCGGTGACCAGGCTGGTGGTCAGCGCCTGGAGGGATTCGCCGCGCACGGCGGAGGCGTAGTTCGCGGTGGTCGGGCCGGAGGGGAAGGCGCCCGACCAGTGGGTGGCGAAGGAGGCCGCGACCACGACGAGCAGCGGCAGGGCGAACAGTGGCAGGAAGAGCAGACCGAAGAGGCCCCAGGCGGCCCAGCGGCCGGTCTTGCTATGCACCAGCACGCTTGCTCACCACCCGGTAGAGGCCGAACAGGCCGACGGAGATCGCGATGTTGACGACGGCGACCACGCAGGCGGCCGCGTAGTCGGATTCGAGGATGGCCTTGCCGTAGATGAGCATCGGCAGGGTCGTGACGTCCTTGGCTCCGGTGAAGAGGACGATCCCGAACTCGTTGAGGCACATGACGAGGACGAGGCTGCCGCCCGCGGCGAGGGCCGGGAGGGCCTCGGGGAGGATCACCTGCCGCACGATCCGGGCGGGCCGGGCGCCGAGCCCGGCGGCGACCTCCAGCTGGGCGGTTTCCAGCTGGGAGAAGGCCGCGAGCAGGGGGCGCATCACGAAGGGCGTGAAGTACGTGATCTCCGCGAGGAGGACGCCCCAGGGGGTGGTGAGGAAGTGGAAGGGCCCCTCGTCGGCCCCGGTGAGGCCGGTCCAGGCCCCGTTGGCCATGCCCACGGTCCCGTAGATGAAGAGGAGGGCGAGGGTGACGAGGAAGGAGGGGAAGGAGAGGAACACGTCGATGAACTTCGCGACGGCGCGGGCCCCGGGGAAGGGCACGAAGGCGATGATCAGCGCGAGGACGAAACCGAGCACGAGACAGCCGGCGGTGGCCCCGACGGCCAGCCAGACGGTGGTCCCGAGGGCCTCGCGGAAGCCCTGCGAGGCGAAGACGGAGGCGTACGCGTCGAAGGCGCCGCCACCGCTCTCGGGACTGAACGACTGCTGGACGACCAGCCCGAGGGGATACAGGAACACCAACGCGAGCACGACGACGGGCGGCAGTACCCATACGCTGCGCGGCACGGCCCACCCGTTCCGGGCCCCTTGCGGGGCAGCGTCCCCGCCGACGCGAGCATCATTCAGCCTCGCCGCACCCTCCAGCCCCGCCGGCGTTTGAGGCGCGGGGTCCGGGGCGGAGCCCCGATCTTTCAGCCCCGCCGGCGTTTGAGGCGCGGGCACGGCGGCCGGCCGCCGGACGGCATCAGGCACGGGACACCCTCCCCCAGCTACCGCCGGGGGGACCCCCAGCGGCCAGCAGCACCGCGTCGCGCGGCTCGAAGTGCAGCGTGACCCGGTCCCCCAGCGCCGGAGTCTCCCGCAGCTCGGGGAGGTCCGCCTTGACCCGGTGGCCGTCGACGTCGACGTAGAGCCGGTGCGTCGAGCCGCGCCACTGGACCTCGGCGATGGTGCCGCTCAGCGCGTTGGGGCCGGTCCCGAGGCCGAGCAGGTGCGGCCGTACGCACAGGGTGGCCGTGGAGCCGGGTGCCGCGCGGCCGCGGTCGAGGGTCAGGGCCCGGCCCTCGAAGACCGCGCCGGACTCGGCCACCGTCACCGGCAGCAGGTTCGCGTTGCCGACGAAGGACGCGGTGAACTCGGTGCGCGGGGCCCGGTACAGCTGCTGCGGGGTCCCGCAGTCCTGGAGGCGGGCCTTGTCCATGACGGCGATCCGGTCGGCCAGGGTGAGGGCCTCGACCTGGTCGTGGGTGACGTAGAGGATGGAGACGTCGGGCAGTTCGCGGTGCAGGCGGGCCAGTTCGGCGAGCATCCCGGAGCGCAGCTGCGCGTCGAGGGCCGAGAGGGGTTCGTCCAGCAGGAGCACCCCCGGGCGGATCGCGAGCGCGCGGGCGATGGCCACGCGCTGCTGCTGGCCGCCCGAGAGCTCGCGGGGGTAGCGCCGTGCGTAGGCGCCCATGCCGGTCAGTTCCAGGGCCTCGGCGACCCGGCCGGGTATCTCGGCCTTGGGTGCCTTCTGGGCCCGGAGGCCGAAGGCGACGTTGTCCTCGACCCGCATGTGCGGGAAGAGCGCGTACTGCTGCACGACCATGCCGATGCCGCGCCGGTGCGGCGGGAGCGCGGTGACGTCCCGGCCGCCGATCAGCACCCGGCCCGCGGCGGGCCGTACGAAACCGGCGACCGCGCGCAGCGCCGTGGTCTTGCCCGAGCCGGAGGGGCCGAGCAGCGCCATCACCTCGCCCGGCTCGACGGTCAGGTCGAGGGAGTCCAGGACGGTCGTACCGCCGTAGGCGACGCTGACCCCGTCGAAGCGGATGCCGCTCACGCCGACTCCAGGAGGAGGTCCGGGAGTTCGGCGACGGAGCCGAGGACGTGGGTCGCGCCGTTCCCGGTCAGCGTCGCGCGGTCGTGGGCGCCGGTGAGGACGCCCGCCACGATTCCGGCGCCGGCGCGGCGGCCGCTGAGCATGTCGTAGGCGGTGTCGCCCGCGACCACGGTGTCGCGTACGTCGGTCACGGCGCCGGTGCGCAGGAACGCGGTCAGCACCATGTCCGGGAAGGGCCGGCCGCGGCCGCCCGCGTCGGCGGGGCAGAGGGTGAGGTCGGCGAGGTCCCGCCAGCCGAGGGCGTCGAGGATGGCGTCCTGGGTGACGCGGGCGAAGCCGGTGGTCAGGACGACGGTGCGACCGTCGGCGCGGAGCTTCTCGATGGCGGCGCGGGCGCCGGGGATCGGGGCGATGAGGCCGCCGTCGACGAGTTCCGCGTACGCCTCCTCGAAGGCGGAGTTGGCGCGCCGGGCGAGTTCCTCCGTACCGAAGAGGTGACGGAAGACGGTGATCTTGGACTCGCCCATGGTGTCGCGGACGTACTGGAGCTTGGCGGCGTGGTCGGGGGTGCCGGGCTCGACGCCCAGGCGCTCGGCGGCGCGTTCGAAGGCGCGCTCGACGAGGCCGCCGTCGGCGACGGTGGTGCCGGCCATGTCGAGGACGATCAGGTTCTGCGTGCGGTTCTCGGTCATCTGATTCACCAGCCCAGTTCGTTCGCGGTGGTCTCGGCTATGGCGGGCGAGCAGGTCATGCCGCGGCCGCCGGGTCCGGTCACCAGCCAGACGCCGTCGGCCACCTGCTGGCGGTGGACGACGCGGGTGGTGTCGGTGCACTGCGCGTACACGCCCGCCCAGCGGCGCTGGATTCGCGGCAGCGGGCGGCCCAGGAAGCCCTCGACCACCCCGGTGAGGTGCTCGTAGGGGTCTTCGAGGGTGTCGAAGGCGAAGGGGTGCTCGTACTCGTGGGTGTCGCCGATGGTCAGTCCGCCGTCCTGGCGCTGGACCATCAGCAGCTGCATCTTGTGCGCGGCGGCCACCGGCGCCTGGTCCTGCCCGGCGTTGAGGGCGTCGAGCGCGGGGGACTTGTAGGCGGGGTAGTAGCGGAAGCTGTCGGCGTCGGCGACGGACGTCGTCAGCCGCTCGCCGAGCGGGGCGGTCTGCATCATCTGGAGCCGGACGCGGCGCACGGGCAGGTCGGGGACCAGCTCGCGGACCAGGCCGGACAGCCAGGCGCCGGTGGCGAGGACGACCGCGTCGCCGCGGTGCACGTCGCCGTGGTCGTCGCGGACGGCGCCGGGGCCCGTCACCTCACGCACCTCCCGGCCGGGAAGGAACGTGTACCGGCCGGTGGCCCTGAGCGCCTCCCGCAGGTGGAGCTGGGCGGTGCGCGGCTCGACGGCCGCGTCGCGCTCGCACCACAGGGCGGCCTCGAAAGCGCCGCGCAGGGCCGGGTTGATCTGCCGGGCCTCCTCGGCGGTGACCAGCTTGTAGCCGCGGGCGGCGGCGTCGGGGCGGGCCAGGGCCGCCTCGGCGACGGCGTACTCGCGGTCGGTGCGGACGGGGGTGAGGGAGCCGTTGGCACGGAAGCCCAGGCCGGGCACCTCCGCGCCGATGCGCTCCCAGAGCTCGCGGGCCCGCAGGGCGGTGTCGAGCTCCTCTCCCCCGGCCCGTCCGCTGACCCAGATCTGGCCGAAATTGCGCAGTGACGCGCCGCGGGCCTCCGCCTCTCGCTCGATCTGGACGACCTCGTGGCCGCGTTGGACTGCTTGCCAGGCGTGCATGGTGCCGACCACGCCGCCTCCGACGACTATGACTCTCACGCCGCCAACGGTGGGCGCGGACCGTGACCCGGAAGGGTCCGTCCGGCAACGCACCGGTGAACGGCCCTCGACACTTGGACTAGACCCGTTATCTTTTTGTGACCAAAGTGCGGTGTTCATATATCCCTTTACGGCTGGTAAGGGTGGATCGACCTGCGGCTATTCGGCCCGCAGGCGGGTCGTGAAACTGAACCGATCACCACGGTAGAGCGAACGGACCCGCTCCAGGGGCCGGCCGTCCTGATCCCGCGAGAAGCGGTGGATGAGCAGCATGGGAAGGGCCGGCGGGGTGCCGATCAGCAGCGCTTCGCGGGGGGTCGCGAGCACGGTCTCCAGCTTCTCGTCGGCCTCGCCGAAGGCAATGCCCAGGCTGTCGCGGAGGTATCCGTAGAAGGAGGAGTCCGGCTGGAAATCGCCGTCCAGGCGAGGGGCGCGGGCCACCCGGATGTACGTGCTCTCCAGGCCGACGCGCTCGTCGTCGGCCAGCAGGACCCGCTCCAGGTGCCAGACGGGCTCGCCGGGCTCGGCGCCGATGCCGGGGGCGAGGTCGGGCGGGCAGGGGAACTGCTCCAGGCCGATGAGGTGACGGCCCGGGCGGCGGCCCTGGCGGCGCACGCCCTCGGTGTAACTGGCGAGGGAGAGCGGCTGCTCCAGCTTCGGGCCGGCGACGACGGTCCCACGGCCGGAACGGCGCAGCCGGCCCTCCAGCAGCAGCTCGCGCAGCGCCTGCCGGACGGTCTCGCGGGACACCTCGTACTGCTCGGCGAGATCCCGCTCGGTGGGCAGCGCGCCGCCCTCGCCGAGCTCGTCGAGGAGCCCGGAGATGCGGGCCTTGACGGCGTAGTACTTGGGGATGCGGCCGTGCTCGGGAATGCCGGAACGCACGGGTGAGCCGGGGCGGTGGCGCGGGGTCTGTTCTTCCACGGTGGGACTCTATGCGGGTCGCTGCGCGGCTCGGGCGGTCGGTCGGGCTCGCCGGGTCGCTGCGCGGCACGGCAGGTCGGGCTCGTCGGCCTGGCCGTGGGCTCTCTCGGGGCGGCGGGCTTCGGCGGTGCGGGTGGGGTCGGGCGCCGGGTCGCTGCGCGGCACGGCAGGTCGGGCTCGTCGGCCTGGCCGGGGGCTCTCTCGGGGCGGCGGGCTTCGGCGGTGCGGGTGGGGTCGGGCGCGCGCCGGGGCGTCTCCTCGGGCGCCGAACGTGTCGGGGGGTCGGCGGGCCGGGGCACCTTGCGTTCGACGCCCTGCGGGGATCACCCCGACACACACCCGCCCCTGGCGGAACCGGCGGGCGATCAGGGGCGATCGGGGGTACGCAGGCGGCGGGCTCCCAGCAGGAGCGCGCCGCCGGCGGCGAGCGCGGCCACGGCGCCCGCTCCGTACGCCCACTCGCGCGGGCCGGTGTGGGCGAGGGAGCCCGCCTCGACGGGGTCCTCCGGACCCTCGACGGAGAACCGGTAGCCGCCGGCCTCGCCGATCCAGTCGCCGTCGTCGCCCTTGCGCTGGACGAGGGCGGCGTCGGCGAGGACCTCCCCGGTGGGGGAGTCGGGGGCGAAGGCCAGGCCGACCCTGACGGTCTTGGAGCCGCCGGGGCCGACGGTGAAGCCGGCGAAGGCATCGCCGCCGTCGAAGACGGCGATGATCTCGTCGCGGTCGCTCCGCTCCAGGCTGACGGGGAAGGTGCCGCCCGGCGCGTCGAACTCCATCTGCAGGTGGGCGGGGCGCAGGGTGCGGGCCTTGTCGGTGAAGACGACGACGGGGTGGATGGCCGTGCACTCGGAGTCCGTGGTGTTGGTCAGGTCCAGGTACCAGGTCTGCGGGCCGCCGCCGGTGCGGTACACGGCCGGGCCGCCCCGGATGCGCGCCCCGATGGGGAAGGCGTGGCTCTTCCCGTCGCCACAGGTGGCGTGCGCGCGGGAGGGCAGCGCGGGTGCGGGTCGGGCTCCGCCGCCGGTGCCGATGTCCGCGGCCGCGGTGGGGGCGGTGGTGGCTACGAGTACGGCGGTGAGGGCAAGGGCTTTGCGCAGTCGCATGGAAGACCTTCGCTGCTCGCCGGACGGGACGATGATCGGACCAGGTGACAATCACCCCGGTTCTGCCCGCACCGTGCCACGCCCGCGGACCCCCACCCCGCGCGCCACGCCTGAGCCGTTCCGGTTTACGCCCGATCGCAGGACGGGTCAACCCCCGGACATCACAGCCGAGCAACTCCCCCCACCTTCCAGCCCTACTCGCCGCCAACGACTCGTACTGCGAGCCCTGCGGCCACGCTGATCGCCCGACGCCGCCCCGACAAGCAGCCCCGCGGGGCCGGGTGTGTGCCCGGGCGCTCCCCGCAGGTCGCCGGTGGCCTCGCCGCCCGGGCACAGCCGCCCCAGAGCCGGCGACGCCCGACTCCCTGGACCTCTCCCGCACAGGGTCGGGTGTGTGTCGGGGTGATCCCCGCAGGGCGTCGAACGCAAGGTGCCTCGGCCTGCCGACCCCCCGACACGTTCGGCGTCCGAGGAGACGCCCCGGCGCGCGCCCGGCCCCACCCGCACCGCCGAAGCCCGCCGCCCGCCCGATCGAGGCGCAGACCCACGGCAGAGCCCCCACCTCTCCAACCCGGCCGCACCAACTCAGCCCCAGCGACGCTTGAGGCGCAGACCCACGGCAGAGCCCCCACCCCTCAGCCCAGCCGCACCAAAATTCAGCCCCGCCGGCGATTGAGGCGCGGGGTCCGGGGCGGAGCCCCGGTCTTTGAGGCCGGCCCCGAACCCCGCCCGCGGTCCGCTACGTCCGCCCGAACACAGGGCCCAGCACCAGCTCCGCCGCCCCCTCCGCCACCCCCACCTCCGCGAGCGCGACGAACACCCCCGCCCCCCACCCCCGGAGGGCCAGCACCGACCGGACCCCCTCCAGGAAGACCCCCGGCGCCGCCGCCACCACCCGCCCCCCGAGCAGCACGCGGTCCACGTCCAGCAGCGCGACCAGATTGGCCGCAGCCTCGCCCAGGATCCGTGCCGCCTCGGGAAGATCACCTCGGGCCACCGCCCCCAGGCACAGCGCCTCCACACAGCCGCGCGCCCCGCACCGGCACGGCGGGCCGTCCAGCAGGAGCACCTGGTGACCGAACTCCCCCGCCGCCGAGCGCTCACCGCGGTAGACCTCGCCGCCCAGCCACAACCCCGCGCCGAGCCCGGTCCCGACGTGCAGGTACACACAGGTACGGGGCCCTCCGCCGACAAACGGATACGCGTACGCATCCGGCAGGGCATCCGGCACGGCATCCACACCACGCCCGGCAGCCACAGCCTCAACCGCATCCCCATCCGCCCCCGCATCCGGCCAGGCCGCCCGGAGCCACGCCCCCGCAGCCGCAGCCGCCCCGGCGTTCGTGTCCTTGTCCAGCAGCACCGGCAGGCCCAGCCGCCCCTGCAGCACCCCCCGCAGCGGAAAGCCCCTCCAGCTCGGGTACCCCGTCACCCGCCCCATCGTCCCGGCCCGGTGGTCGAGCGGCCCCGGTGCGGCCACGCCGACGCCCAGGAGCGGCAGGCCGGCCGGGTCTCCAACTCGCGCGACCGCCCGTACGACGGCCTCCACCACCGCCTCCGGGCCGGTCGCGAAGTCCAGTGGGCCACTGCTCTCGGCAACGACGCGGCCCGCCAGGTCCACCCGTACCGCCCGGAGCTCGTCGCGGTCCAGGTGCACTCCGACGGCGTGATGGACGTCCGGCACCAGCCGGAGCAGGGTCCGCGGTTTGCCGCCGGTGGACGCGGCGCGGCCGGCCTCCGCGACCAGCCCGTCCGCGCCGAGCCGGGCCGTGATCTTGCTGACGGCCTGCGGGGTCAGTCCCGTACGGGCCGCGAGCTCGGCGCGGCCCAGGCCCGCCGGGCCCGCGCCGCGCAGCAGATCCAGCATCAGCGCTTCGTTGTACCCGCGCAGCGCCGGCAGGTTCACCCCGCCGCGCCCGTCCCCGCTACCCCTGTTCACGAGTCCATTGTCCACCTTCCTTGCACTTCGACAACACTGTTGCCAAAGTGGTTCCATGAGTACCCCCGCTTCCGCCTCCTCCTCCGCCCCCCTCCGCGTCGGCCTCATCGGCTACGGACTCGCCGGTTCCGTCTTCCACGGCCCCCTCGTGGCCGCCACGGACGGACTCGCCCTCGACACGGTTGTCACCTCCGACCCGGCCCGCCAGGCCCAGGCCCGCGGGGAGTTCCCCGACGTCCACATCGCCTCCACCACCGACGAGCTGTGGGACCGCGACCTCGACCTCGTCGTGGTCGCCTCCCCCAACCGGACGCACGTCCCGCTCGCCACCACCGCCCTCGAAGCCGGCGTCCCGGTGGTCGTGGACAAGCCGCTGGCCGCCACCGCCGCCGAGGCCCGCGCGCTCGCCGCCCTCGCGGACCGCAGCGGAACCTTCCTCTCCGTCTTCCAGAACCGCCGCTGGGACAACGACTTCCTCACCCTGCGCCGTCTCCTGGCCGAGGGCGAACTCGGCGAGATCCAGCGCTTCGAGTCCCGTTACGAGCGCTGGCGCCCGCAGCTGAAGGGCGGCTGGCGCGAGTCCGGCGCCCCGGAGGAGATCGGCGGCCTGCTGTACGACCTCGGCAGCCACGTCGTGGACCAGGCGCTCGTGCTGTTCGGTCCGGCCGTACGGGTCTACGCGGAGGCCGACGCGCGCCGCCCGGGCGCCGAGACCGACGACGACACCTTCATCGCGATCACGCACGCGAACGGGATCCGCTCCCACCTCTACGTCAGCGCGACCACCGCCCAGCTCGGACCGCGGTTCCGCGTACTGGGTTCGCGGGCCGGCTACGTGAAGTACGGCCTCGACCCGCAGGAGGGCGCCCTGCGCGAGGGGCTGCGCCCGGACGGCGAGACGCCCTGGGGCGAGGAGCCCCCGCACCTGTGGGGGCGGGTGGGCTCCGGCGAGTCCCCGCTGACCGGCGGCGGAACCCCGCTGCCGACCGAGCCGGGCGACTACCCGGCGTACTACGCGGCGGTGGCGGCCGCCCTGCGCACGGGCGGACCGGCCCCGGTCACGGCGCACGAGGCCGCGCGCTGCCTCGAGGTGCTGGAGGCGGCCCGCAGGTCGTCCGCGGAGGGCGTGGCGGTGGACGTTCCCGCCACACCTGCGTGATTCCGGCCGACACGCCGCACACCGCACACCGCACGCACGCGAAAGGGGGCGGGGCTGCCGATGGCAGTCCCGCCCCCTTTTCGGGTGTTCCCTAGGCGCCCTTGAACTCCTGGCGCTGACGGCCCAGGCCCTCGATGGCCACCTCCACGACGTCACCGGCCCGCAGGTACGGCTTCGGCTCCGGCTGGCCCATGGCCACGCCGCCCGGCGTACCGGTGACGATGACGTCGCCGGGGTACAGGGTCATGAACTGGCTCAGGTACCGGACGACCTCGCCGACCGGGAAGATCTGGTCCGAGGTGTTGCCGTCCTGCTTCAGCTCGCCGTTGACCCACAGCTTCACGTCCAGGACCTGCGGGTCCGGGACCTCGTCGGCGGTGACCAGCCAGGGGCCGAGCGGGGTGAAGGTCTCGCAGTTCTTGCCCTTGTCCCAGGTGCCGCCGCGCTCGATCTGGAACTCGCGCTCCGAGACGTCGTTGACGAGCACGTAGCCGCCGACGTGCGCGAGGCCCTCCTCGGCGGAGGACAGGTAGCGGGCGGTGCTGCCGATGACGACGCCGAGCTCGGCCTCCCAGTCGGTCTTCACGCTGCCGCGCGGGATCAGCACGGTGTCGTCGGGGCCGACCACGGTGTCCGCGGCCTTCAGGAACAGGATCGGCTCGGCCGGCGGCTCCGCGCCGATCTCGGCCGCGTGCCCGAAGTAGTTCAGGCCGATGCCCACGACCTTGCCGATGCGGCCGACCGGCGCCCCGATCCGGAGCCCTTCGGCGCCCAGGACCGGAAGCTCACCGGACGCGGCCGCGTCCCGTACCCGGGACAGCACGGAGTCGTCGGCCAGCAGGCCGCCGTCCACATCCGTGATCAGGCCGGACAGGTCACGCAGGGTCCCGTCCTGGTCGAGCAGCGCGGGGCGTTCCGACCCGACGGGTCCGACACGCAGCAGCTTCATGGGCATTCTCCCGTGGTCGTGGGTGGTCGGCCCATGGGCGTGCCCCGGGCCGGCCGATGGGTTGCGGCCATCGGAGGATTGGTTGATCCTCCAAGATGTCCGACCAATCCGCAAGACCCTGTTCACGGACTGGAACGCACCGCTCCACCGGCCGCTACCGTCTCCGCCCTCTCCACCTACGCCACCTGTTCCACCTGCGCGGTCGGCTCGGCCTTCTCCGCACGCTCGGCCCGCTCCTTGCGGTACTGCAGCCAGATCCGCTCCGCCACCGACCACGCGGTGGTGGTCAGCAGGTACAGCCCGGCGGCCAGCGGCACCACGGCAGCCGTGATCAGCGTCCCGAACGACAGCAGGGGCAGTACGCCGCCCAGCTTGCGCATGACCTCCTGCTGCTCGGCACTCACCTCGGCCACGACCCCGGCCTTGGCGCCCGGCTTGGCGCCCGGCTTCTGCTTGGCCTTGCCACGGCCGGCCGGCGTCGCCGCGGCGGCAGCGGCAGCGGCCTCCGCGGCCACCGCCGCCGCCTTGCGCCCCCGCACCGCACTCCACGCCGCGACCACCGCGATCGCACCGAACAGCCCGAGGAACACCAGCCCCTGCGCCCCGAACAGGCCGCCCTCCCCCAGCGCCTCGGTCCACGTGGAGCCCAGCGGCGCGGCGAAGAGCCGGTGCCCGAGCAGCTCGTTGGCCTCGCCGCCGACCTTCGACGAGGAGAACGCCTGGTACATCACGAAGAACACCGGCAGCTGGAGCAGCAGCGGCAGGCACCCCGCCGCCGGGGTCGCCCCGCGGAAGGCGGCCCGGCTCAGCGGGTGCAGGGCGAGCCGTACGAGGACGGTGAACAGCACGATCGCGGCAGCGGTCGCGGACTGGGCCAGTACCGGCTCGAGAAGCCGGCCCAGCTCAGCAACAAGGTGGGTGAAAACGGACACGTGGGCCCTCCGGAGGGTCTCGTCGAACGTCGAAAGAGGTGCATTTCGGCGTGACGACCCGCGAGGGGCGACAACAGTGATCAGTCAGCAGAAGGCGAGAACAAGCACAAGAACAAGAACAGCAACGAGATGTACTGCGCGCCCCTACGCGGCCGTCGGGAGGGCGCGGCCGGGTGCCCTGGGCCGCGACCGGCCCGAGGCGTCGGGATCACGCTGCGGCAGGAACGCCGTGCGCTGCTCGCGATCACGTATCGCGGTGCGTATGCGATGCGGCGGGACGGGCCGCACGAGCCGTGCGGCGGCGGCCAGGGCCTCGGTGCCCACGGCCACGGTGGCCGCGAGGGCCACCACGACGGCGCCGAGCCCGGTCTCCCCGGTGAAGAGCCCGAGAGCTCCCCCGAGCAGCATCAGCGGGAGCAGTACGGCAAGGGCCCGCGAGACCCGGGCGAACACGCCGGCCATACGAACCTCCCCCTCTCCACTCCGCGCGCGCAATTCACGTACGCGTTCGATGGTAACCGGCCCTGCTGACAACGGAACGGCTCAGGACGGCTTGAGGGTTCCCCAGACCACCAGCCGGTACTTGGAGCTGTACTCGGGCGTGCAGGTGGTGAGGGTGATGTACGCGCCGGGCTCGCCGTACCCCTGATCCGGCTTCACCAGGCTCCGCGGCACGGGCGCGATCACCCCGGTGTCCCGCTCGGTCGTCTCGCTCAGGATCTTCCCGACCACGTACGTGTACCGGCGCCCCCGCATGTCGACGATCAGCTCGTCGCCCGCCCGCAGCCGGTTGACGTACCGGAACGGTTCGCCGTGGGTGTTCCGGTGGCCGGCCAGCGCGAAGTTCCCCCGCTCCCCGGGCCCGGCGGTCCCGGGGTACTGCCCGACGTAGCCCTTGTCGAGGACGGCCCGCTTGTCGATCCCCTGCGCGACGGGGACGACGAGGCCGAGGCGCGGAATGCGCAGCACGGCGTACGCCCGGTCCCGCGCCGGCGCCGGGGCGGCCCGTCCGGCTTCGGGCCCGGCAGCCGTAGCGGCGGGGCCTGGTACGGGTACAGGTGCAGGGGCGGGTACGGCTACGGGACCAGTCGCAGCCGGCTCCGGAACTTGAGGAGGGTCAGGTGCGGGATCCCGCTCCCAGGACCGCTCCAGGGCCTGGACCTGTTCCTGCGCGGCGGCCGCGGCCTGCCGGTTGGTCCACCACACCTGGTGCACCACCAGCAACAACACCACCACGCCCACGGTGACGGTCAGCTCGGCGGCCGCCCACAACACACCCCCGAGCCCACCCCGGCGCGCCCGCCGGCCACGCCCCTGAACCACCACAGGTATGTGATCCCGCACGGGCGGCACCCTAAGTCCTCCCCCGTCAACTGACCAGCAGCAGTACGGTGTGAACCATGCGCCCCGACACGCCTGCCGAGCACATCGCCGAAGCCGAGCGCCTCATCCGCACGGCGACCCGCTACCCCGAGGACCAGGAGCCCTTGCTCCTCCAGGCCGCGGCCCACCTCGAACTGGCCGACGCACGCGACCGGGCGAGCGCCCTCTACGACCAACTCCTGTCCTCCTCACCTTCCGACCCCCACCTGATCAAGGCCCTGCAGGCGGCGAACCTGTGGGAGTACGGCCACGAGGCGGAGGCCCGCGCCCTCATCTCGGGCATCCGCGCCGCCTCCCCCAAGGACCCGGCGCCGTGGGAGGTCATCGCGGAAGCCCTGGAGGCCCACGACGAGTTGGAGGCCTCGCACGAGTGCTTCACCGAAGCGGCGACCCTCCTCATCACGGAGGACGACCCGCTCACCCAGGCCACCACCGCCCTCCTGACGGGCCGCCACCGGGTACGCCGCCTCCTCGGGCGCCCGCACGACGACTGGGACATGGTCGCCGACACCCGCCACATCGGCCCGATCCCCCTCGACGAGCTCCACGACCCGAAGCGCATCTGGGCGCTGGGCTCCGACGACCCCGCCGAGCTGCGCGCCGAGATCGCCCGGCTACGCGCCGAACTGGGCGACCGCCGCGCGGCCCTCTCCCGGCCCTTCCCGGTGGCGATCCTCCACTGGCCCGCGCGCGAACTGGCCGAGCTCCTCACCTCGTACCCCACGCTCGCCTCGGAGTACACCTCGCACGAGGCTCACCTGAGGGAGATCGAAACCTCCCTCCGCGCCCTGGCCGCCTCGGGCACCACGAACCTCGGCATCGTCACCGCGAGCGTCCCGTCCTACGAGGCCTTCGCGGCCTCCGAAAAGACCTCCCCGGCCTCCCCGTCCCTCCTGGCCGAATACGCCACCACCCTGGCCGCCCGCGGCAAAGCCACCCCCTGGCCCCCCACCCCCACCTCCTCCTGCTGGTGCACCTCGGGCAAGCCGTACGCGGAGTGCCACGGCAGCAACGAGAGCGCCCCGTAGGCCCACCCTGTGAACCCAGGGTCAGCTACGAGCAGTGCTGCGGCGTTCCTGCGACAGGGTGGGTCCGGGCTTCTACCATGGAGGGGTCCGCTGTTGCCGCCGCATGTCAGGGGGCGTGATGACTCAGGATGGTGCGCTCAGGCTCCGTATGGTGCGGACGTTCCCGGCAGCGCCCGGGGTGGTGTTCCAGGCCCTGACCGATCCCGTGGAGCTGGCGAAGTGGTGGGGGCCGGACGGGTTCGGCATTCCCCGGGTGGAAAGCGATCTGCGGCCCGGTGGGGCCTATCGGATCGAGATGCAGCCGCCCGAAGGGGATTCCTTCTTCCTCACCGGCGAATTCCTGGAAGTGGAGCCGCCCGCCCTGCTGTCGTACACCTTCTGCTGGGAAGACCCCGACCCCGAGGACCGGGAGACGATCGTGATCCTGGAGCTGCACGACGACGGCACGGGCTCGACCCGGCTCGTCTTCGTACAGGGCGGCTTCGCCACCGAGGGGCGGCTCGCCCTGCACGACGAGGGCTGGTCCCAGGGCTTCGACAAGCTTGAGGGGCTGTTGAAGGCCTGAGGGGCAGGGCGGGCTGAGCAGCCTGCGGGGCTAGGGCCTGAGCGGCTAGGCGGGCCCGGCGGGATCCGAAAGAGGCGCCCTAGCGGTCGGCCGCCGCGTAGGCGGCGGCGGCCATCGTGGTGGCTGCCGTGAAGACCGCGGGCCAGGGGCCGATCTTCTTTGCCAGGGGGTGGGAGCCCGCGAAGGCGGCGAGGTAGGCCGCGCCGAGGAGGGCCGTCGTCGTCGGGGACGTGCGGCGGTGCCATTCGCGGGCCGCGACGGTGCCGGCGGCTGCGAGGACGACACCGCCCAGGGGGCGCTTGCCGGTCCAGCGGGCGGCGGCGTAGCCGCCGAGGAGGCCGCCTGCGGCCACGAGTGAGGTGGGGATCTGCGCCATGGTGGGGGCCTCCAGCCGTTCGGACGTCACCGGTCGAGGCTAACGCGGCCGGCGGGTGAAGCGGCGGGCGGCCGCCACCCCCAGCACCACGACGGCTCCGCCGAGGACACCGGGCGGGACGGTGTCCTGGACCGCGCGGGGAAGGACGGCCATCACCCCCAGGATGATGAAGAACGCCACGGCGGCGCCCCCGAGGGCGACCAGGACGCGGGTGATGAGGGTGTTGGGCACGCTGGGCTCCGGGGTGTGTGGTGCGTCCGTGCGTTCGTGAGGCTTCTTGCCCTGCCGGGTTCAACGCCCGCCCGGGCGCCGCCGATACGGGTGGTCCGCGGCACCGTACGGAAGTCGGATTTGTCGCACACCCTCCGGATCCGCGCACCTGCCCTCCATGGAACCTCCCCGGCGTAGATTCACTCTCTGAGAGGGGCGATACGACCGAAGCCGCCCAAGCCGGCCCAAGGAGCTGCAAACGTGATCTGTTATGGACCGGCCGTCCTGGACCTGTCGGACGAACTGGCCGACGCCTACGGCGAGGTCTTCTCCGCGCCGCCGTGGAACGAAGACGAAGAAACCATTCGCCAGTTCGCCGCCCGGCTCCAGGCCGACAGCCGCCGCACGGGATTCCGTACCGCCTTCGCCCAGTCGCCCGTCGGCATCGACGGATTCGCCACCGCCTGGCTGACCCCCAAGGCCTTCCCCACCGACCGCGCCTACGGGCAGGTCACCGCGCAGCTCGGCCGGCAGCGCGTACGGGAACTCCTCATCGGCGCCCTGGAGATCGACGAGCTCGCCGTACGCCCGCACGCGCGCGGCCACGGCACCGGCCGCGCCCTCCTCGCCGAGATCACCGCCGACGCCCCGGACTCCCGTGCCTGGCTGCTCACCGCACGCGTGGCCACCGACACCGTCGCCACCTACCGCCGGCTCGGCTGGCACGAGGTCGCCCCGCTGCCCGGAACGGCGAACGGCGTCGTCGTCTTCCTCGCCCCGAACCACCCCTCGGCCTGAGCGTCGCCCGCACCCCACCGGGCATACCCGGGGCATGATCACGCGTATCGCCGTCGCCCGCCGCCAGCTGAACCTGGCCACCCACCACCAGCTCAAGCAGGCCGGGATCCCGGCCGCCACCATCAGCGGCCGAAGCCGCCACGGAGGGCCCTGGCAGCGGCTCCTGCCACGGGTGTACCTCCTGCAGACCGGCCCGCCGGACCCCAGGCAGCAGGCGCTGTCCGCCGTCCTGTACGCCGCCGAGCCCGCCGCGGATCCGCTCTCCGGGGCGACCGCCGCACTCACCGGCGGCGGCGCACTCGCGCTCCTCGGCGTCCGCGGCGCCCCGCCCGACCCGCTGCACGTACTCGTCCGCTCCCCGCGCACGGTGACGGCCGCCGGCCGCGTCCGGCCCGCCTCGACCTCCCGCTGGCCCGCGACCATCCACATCCACGGCGTCCCCAGCAGCCGCCCGGTGCGGGCCGCCGCGGACTTCGCGGCCCGCACCGACGATCCGGACCTGGTGCGCTCCGTACTCGCGAGCGTCGTCCAGGGCGGCTGGTGCCACCCTCACGACCTGCACGCCGAACTGCGCGCCGGCCGTGTCGCGAACCGCCCCGCCGCCCGCGCGGCGGCGGCGGAGCTGGTCGCCGGGGTCCGCTCCATCGCCGAGGGCCGCGCCCGCGACACCCTGGCCGCCACGGACCTCCCCGCCCCGTTGTGGAACGCCCGCCTCTACGGCCCGGACGGCGCCTTCCTCGCCAGCCCGGACGCGTACTGGCCCGAGGAGGGCGTGGCACTGGAGGTCGACTCCGCGGAGTACCACTACACGCGCGACTCCTGGCAGGCCACGCTGCACCGCCGGCTGCGCCTGGAGTCCCGCGGGGTCCTGGTCGCCAGTACGACCCCGGCGATCCTCCGGGACCGGCCGGCCGACGTGATCGGCGCGCTGCGCGCACTCCTCGCCCTGGGCGCGGCCCGCCCCGCGCCGCCGGGCGTCACCGCGCGCGGGCACACCCAGCTGGAGCTGCCACTGCCGACTCCGTAGCCGGGGCGTGCTGTGCTCGGGCTACGCCCCGAAGGCGCGGGACACCGAGTAGATCAGCAGGCCCGCCAGGGCGCCGACCACCGTGCCGTTGATCCGGATGAACTGCAGGTCGCGGCCGATGTGGGCCTCGATCTTCCGGGAGGTGTGCTCGGCGTCCCAGCCCGCCACCGTGTCCGTGATCAGCGAGGTGATCTCGGTCCGGTAGGTGGTGACGACGTAGACCACCGCGCCCTCGATCCAGCCCTCCAGCTTCGCCTGCAGCCGCCCGTCGGTGGCCAGCCGCGCACCCAGCGAGATCAGCGAGGCGCGGACCCGCAGGCGCAGCTCGCTCTGCTCGTCCTCCGCCGCCGAGATGATCATCGAGCGGATCGCCGACCAGGCGGAGGCGATGACGTCCTGGACCTCGTCGCGCGCCAGGATCTCGGACTTGAGGCGCTCCACCCTCGCGCGCGTCTCCGTGTCCGACTGGAGGTCGGCCGCGAAGTCCCGCAGGAAACGGTCCACCGCCCCGCGCGCCGGGTGCTCGGGCATGTCCCGCATCTCCGTGATGAACCGGAGCAGCTCCTTGTAGACGCGCTCGCCCACCTTGCGGTCCACGAACCGCGGGGTCCAGCCGGGGGCGCCGCCCTGGACCGCGTCCGTGATCGAGTCCCCGTGCGTGACGAGCCAGTCGTGGGCCTTGGCGCAGATCAGGTCGACGGCCCGGCGGTGGCCGCCGTCCGCGACGACCCGTTCCAGGGTCTTGCCGATGCCCGGCGCGATCTCGGCGGTCTCGGCGCGCCGGGTGATCGCCTCGCCGACGACGGCCTGCACGTCGGAGTCGCGCAGTACGGTCAGGGCCCCGCGCAGGGCGGCCGCCAGCTCGGCCGTGACCCGGTCGGCGTGGGCGGGCTCGGCCAGCCAGGCGCCGAGGCGGCCGCCGATGCCGAGGGCGTGGAGGCGGGCCCGGACCACGTCGGAGGAGAGGAAGTTCTCGCCGACGAACTCGCCGAGGGTGACGCCGAGCTGGTCCTTCTTGGTCGGGATGATCGCCGTGTGCGGGATGGGCAGGCCGAGCGGCCGCTTGAAGAGCGCGGTGACGGCGAACCAGTCCGCGAGCGCGCCGACCATGCCGGCCTCGGCGGCGGCGGCCACGTACGCGGCCCAGCCGCCGGCGCCCCAGGCGTGCTGGGCGTACTTGGCCAGGACGTAGACCAGCGCGACCAGGACCAGCAGACCGGTCGCGAAGGTCTTCATCCGCCGGACCCCGCGCCGGCGCTCCTCGTCGGCGGCGTTGAACACGAACGCTCCGCGGGCGGGGGGCGGTACGGGTGGTGGTGGCGGCGCCGGCGGCGGGGCGGTGCCTCCGGCTGTGCTGCGGTTCTCCACGTGCTCCTGCCTTCCCCCGGGGGCGCCGGTTTTGTCTGCATAGCATCCGACTCCCGGGAGGCCCGAGGAGTTCCCGCCACGCCCTTTCGCTCCCGCGGGGGCGGCGGTACGGGGCCGCCCCGCGCCCCGCCCTCTCCGCTCCCGCGAGGACTGCGGTACGGGTGACCCCGCGCCCGCCTTTTCGCTCCCGCGACGGCTGCGGTACGAGAGGCCCGCGCCCCGCCGCACCACTCCCGCAACGGGCCGTACGAGGCCCCTCACCCGCCTGCGCCGCTCCCGCGACGGGCCGCACGGGGTTGGGCCCCGCACCCCGCCGTACCGCTCCCGCGACGAGCCGCGCAGGGGCCCGCGAGTCGAGCTGGCCGGTGCCGGGCCGGCCCCTGCCCGGCACCGGCCGCCCGTCGGCCGAAGCCGAGACCTCGGTGGGGCTGCGCCCCGGGCCCGTTAGCCGGAGGCGCGCCGGGCAGCGGGTCCCGCCGGCCGGGCCGCCGACCCGGCGCGGCAGCGGCGGGAGGCGGTGGCCCTGGGCCCGGAGTACGGGGTACGGGCCTCCCCAGCGCAGCGGGCAGGGCCCAGTCGGGGCGGGCGTCGGCCCCGCGGGGTCCGCAGGGCGGCCGGTCGGCCCGGGCTCGGCGGCTCCGGCAGGACGGCTCGCCCGCGCCGCGGGCCCACAGCTCGCGGAGGTCGGCGTACCGCTCGGCCGGAGGCCAGGGGCGCTACAGCTCTTTGCGGAGGGACGGGCCGCCCAGTGGGGGTTTGGGGTTCTTGACCTTGATTTCCACGCCGCCCCAGAAGGCGAAGCCCGTGACGACCACCCGCGGAGCGCCCGGCCGGGACGGGCCCGGGCTGTGGCGCTGGTCGAAGGCGCCCATGAAGCCGAAGCCCCGTACGTCGAGTTCCACCCCCGGCGGCACCGTGATCTCGATGCCGCCCATGATCGCGACGCAGTTGATCACGACCTCGCGCTGCGCGAAGTCCGCCTCGCGCAGGTCCAGCTCGCCGCCGCCCCAGAACGCCACCGCGTCGAAGCGGGCGGGCACCGTCCACCGGCCCTTGCGCTGGAACCCCGACATGACCGCGACGGCCAGCGTCGAGCTGCCCGCCCCGCCGATCCGCCCCGCCCACGGCGCCGCCCCCGACCCGGCGACCGGTGCCGGCTGCGCGGCCGGTCCCTCCGCCGCCGGAAGGTCCCGCGTCAGCGGTTCCAGTTCCGCGTACGTCCGGGACTTGTACGCCGCGTCCAGCCGCTCCTCGAATTCCTCCATGTCGAGCCGGCCCTCGGCGACGGCGTCCCGCAGACGCTCCACCACCCGGTCCCGGTCGGCATCCGACGCCCTCAGCTCCGGCAACGGCTTCTCCGGCCGATCGTCAGTCATGCGCACCAGACTATGCAGGGTTTCCCGGGAGTTGTATGGGGCGGCCCTGGACGCGTCCCTGAGATCGACCCCGGTTTTCCCCTGAGCGAGCCGACGGATCAGCCGATGCCGGCCATGCGGCCGAGGAGTCAGCCGCGGCCCGCGTACATGCGCGCGATCACGTCCTCGATGTCCGGCTCCCGCACCGACAGGTCCACCAGCGGGTACTCCGCCGCCACCGCCGCCACCAGCGGGGCCGCCGACGTCCCCGCCGGGAAGGCCAGCCACTGCCGCGGCCCCTCCACCTTCACCACCCGCGCCCCCGCGACCTCGATCGGCGCGAGTTCCCGCTCCAGGTCCACCACCAGGGTCCGCTCGCTCTCCCCCGAGCCCGCCGAGCCCGCCGCGTGCAGACCCTCCAGCGCCCCGTCGTACATCAGCCGCCCGTGGTCGATCACCATCACCCGCTCGCACAGCTGCTCGATGTCCTGGAGGTCGTGCGTGGTCAGCAGGACCGTCGTCCCGAGCTCCTCGTTCAACTGCCGCAGGAAGCCCCGTACCTTCGCCTTGCTCACCACGTCGAGCCCGATCGTCGGCTCGTCCAGGTACAGCACCTCCGGATCGTGCAGCAGCGCCGCCGCGATGTCCCCGCGCATCCGCTGCCCGAGCGACAGCTGCCGTACCGGTACGTCGAGCAGCTCGGCCAGGTCCAGCCGGTCCACGCAGCGCTCCATGTTCTCCGCGAACCGGGCCGCCGGGATCCGGTACATCCGCCGCATCAGCCCGTACGAGTCCTTCAGCGGCAGGTCCCACCACAGCGTGGTGCGCTGCCCGAAGACCACCCCGATCCGGTGCGCGAGGCGCATCCGCTCCCGCGACGGGTCGATGCCCGCGACCCGCAGCCGGCCGCCGCTCGGGGTCAGGATGCCGGTCAGCATCTTGATCGTGGTCGACTTGCCTGCGCCGTTGGGCCCGATGTAGCCGACCATCTCGCCCCGGGCGACCTCGAAGCTGATCCCGTCCACCGCCCGCACCTGGCGTTTCTCCCGGCGCATCAGGCTCACCCGGCGCCGTACGTCGAAGACCTTCTCGACCCCGTCCAGCGAGATCAGCGCATCCGTGTCGGCCACAGCTAGCTCCCCGTGCTTCGGTACGAACGGACTCCCGCGCGCCACGCCAGCGACGCGGGCAGGAACACCACGAAGGCCACCAGCGGGCTCAGGTACGCGACCCACCCCGGCAGTCCCAGCGGATCGGGCCGCCCCAGCACGTACAGCGCGGGCAGCCAGTTGACGAAGGCGAGCGGCACGATGAAGGTGACCCCGCGCAGCAGGTCCTTCCCGAAGACGGTGGGCGGGTACTGCAGCATCGTGCAGCCGCCGTAGGTGAAGGAGTTCTGCACCTCCGCCGCGTCCCCGGCGATGAACTGGAAGGCCGCCCCGGTCACCATCACCGCCGCGAAGATCGCCGCCCCAGCCACGATCATCACGGGCACCATCAGCACCTTCCCGGCCGTCCAGTCCACGTCCAGCGTCCAGACCGCCCAGCCCAGCACCCCGAGCCCCTGCAGGACCCGCCCCAGCCGGCGCAGCGCGAACCGGTCCGCCGCCACCTGCGCGAGCACCGGAACCGGACGCACCAGCATCGTGTCCAGCGAACCGTCCCGGATGCGGGCGCCGATCCGGTCGGTGTTCCCCATCAGCAGGTCCGCCAGGCCGAGGGAGGCCGAGCAGGACCCGTACAGGAGGGCGATCTCGGGCAGCGTGAAGCCGCCGAGGGCGTCCACGTGGGAGAACATGATGAAGATCGCGACGAAGTCGAGGAGGGTGATCGCCGCGTTCCCGAAGGCGGCGAGCGCGAAGGACGCCCGGTACGTCATCGTCGACCGGATCCACATCGTCACGATCAGCCCGTAGCCGCGCAGCCCCTCACGGGCCTCCCGCACCCGGTCGCGGCCGCCGCGCGGACCCGCCCCCAGCGCCGTCAACTCCCGTCCCGGCACCGCCTCGACGGTCCCGGCCGCCACGGTCCCCGCCGCCTCCACCGCCTCAGCCTCAGCCTCAGCCTCAGCCTCAGCCTCAGCCACCCTGGACCACCACCTTCCGCGTCGCCGCCGACTGCAGCAGCCGTCCGGCGCCCAGCAGTACGAGCGCCCATCCGGCCTGGAAGCCCAGCGCCTCGGCCGCGCCCCCGGCCCCCGCGTGCTTGCCCAGCAGGACGTCCATCGGAACCTGCAGCATCGCCGCCCACGGCAGGACCCGCACGAACTCGCCGAAGGCGCCCGGGAAGACGGTCAGCGGCAGCAGCATCCCGGAGAAGAAGATCGAGACGACGGTGGCCATCATGTTGATCCCGGACCCGTCCATCAGCCAGAAGGCCAGCAGCCCCAGCAGGTAGCGCAGGGCGAAACTCACCACCAGCCCGAGCGTGACGGAGAGCAGGAACAGCAGCCAGCGCAGCGGATCGGCGGGCAGCGCCAACTGGAACGCCAGCGCCCCCGCCACCAGCGGGACCAGCCCGCGCCCAAGCAGCTGGAAGCCCGCCCGGCCCATGTCGGCCGCGAGCCACCACATCTGGAGGTCCGCCGGCCGGTACAGGTCGACGGCGATGTCGCCCGTGCGCACCCGCTCCTGGATCTCCTCCTGGAAGCCGCCGCCGATCAACGCCCCTGCGGCGAGCAGCGACTGGCTCACCCACACGAAGGTCAGGGCCTGTGCCTGGTCGTAGCCGCCGAGCCCCGGACGCTCGTCCCACAGCGCGATGTACGTGTAGGCGACGATGAAACCGAACGTGGTGTTGGTGAAGACCCCGGCCGCGGTCGCCGTCCCGTAGGTGGCGTACCGCCTGAACCCCCCTGCCGCGACCGCCAGGTAGAGACGCACTCTCCGGCGCACCGTATCCCTCCGTTTTCCACGTCGTTCCTACGTCGGCCAAAGCGCGCGAGCTTAGTGCGGAGGGGCGATCCACGCGACCGATTTACGCCCGTCCGGAGCGGAAACACCGGCCATCGGGTAGACACCATGAGGTACAGAAGTGGATATTTTGAACGGCGTCGAGGAGTCCTGGAGATGAGCGACCAGTCACCACCCCCGGGCTGGACCCCTCGCGACCCGGACACCCCGCCCGAAGCACGGCAACCACGGGCGAACCAGGGGCCCCGCCGACCACCCGGTGAACGGCAGCCGGGGGACCGGCCGCAGCCCCGGCCGCAGCCGCAACCCGGCCCGCCCGCACCGGGGAAGGGGCCCCGCCGGAAGCGGACCGGCTGGCGCCGCCTCATCCCCACCTGGCGCATGGTCCTGGGCGCCGTCCTGCTCCTGGCCCTGCTCGTCGGCGGCGCCCTCATGGCCGGCTACCTGCTGGTCGACATCCCGCCGGCCAACGCCGCCGCCACCGCCCAGTCCAACGTCTATCTCTATTCCGACGGTTCCCAGATCGCCCGCGACGGCGAGGTCAACCGCGTCAACGTGCCGCTCTCCCAGATCCCGCGGACCGTGCAGGAGTCCGTACTGGCCGCCGAGGACCGGGACTTCTACTCCGAACGGGCGGTGGACCCCAAGGCGATGCTCCGCGCCGCCTGGAACACCGCGACCGGCAAGGGCACCCAGTCCGGCTCCACCATCACCCAGCAGTACGTCAAGAACTACTACCTGGGCCAGGAACAGACGATCAAACGCAAGGTCAAAGAGTTCTTCATCGCGATCAAACTCGGCCGCGAAAAGTCGAAGGACTACATCCTCGAGGGCTACCTGAACACCAGCTACTTCGGCCGCAACGCCTACGGCATCCAGGCCGCAGCCCAGGCCTACTACGGCAAGGACGTCAGCAACCTCACCACCGCCGAGGGCGCCTACCTCGCCACCCTCCTCAACTCCCCCAGCGCCTTCGACGTGGTCGCCCACCCCCAGAGCCGCCCCCGCGCCCTCGCCCGCTGGAACTACGTACTCGACGGCATGGTCAAGAAGGGCTGGCTGTCCGAGACCGAGCGCGCCGCGACGCAGTTCCCCGAGCCCGGCAAGGTCCGCGCGGCCGCCGGCCTGTCCGGCCAGCGCGGCTACCTGGTGGAGGCGATCAAGGACTACATCGTCGAGAACAAGATCCTCGACGACAAGACCCTCGCCGAGGGCGGCTACCGGATCACCTCCACCATCGACAAGCGCCGCCAGAACGCCTTCGTCGACGCCGTCGACGAACAGATGGTCGGCAAGCTCGACCCCGAAACGCGCAAGGCGGACCGGCTGGTGCGGGCCGGCGGGGTCTCCATCGACCCGGCCACCGGCAAGGTCGTCGCCATGTACGGCGGCATCGACTACACCAAGCAGTACGTCAACAACGCGACCCGGCACGACTACCAGGTCGCCTCCACCTTCAAGCCGTTCGTGTTCGCCTCCGCCGTCGAGAACGACTCCCGCACCCAGGACGGCCGCCGGATCACCCCGAACACCGTCTACAACGGCGACAACAGGCGCCCGGTCGTCGGCGGCCGGATCCGCTTCAACCCCGAGAACGAGGGCCAGGTCTCGTACGGGAACATCACCGTCAACACCGCCACCGACCTCTCCGTCAACGCCGTGTACGCACAGATGGTGGTCGACGTCGGCACCGGCAAGGTCAAGCGGACCGCCATCGACCTCGGCATCCCCGAGAACACCCCCAACTTCGTTCCGGGACCCGCCATGGCGCTCGGCACGATGCAGGCCAGCGTCCTGGACATGGCGCAGGCCTACACGACCCTCGCCGACCACGGCCGCCGCACCCCGTACACCTTCCTGGAGAAGATCACCAAGGGCGGCGACACGATCGGCCTGCCCGAGCGCACCCCCGTCCAGGCCATCAGCCGCGAGGCCGCCGACACCACCACCTCCATGCTGGTCAGCGTCGTGGACAACGGCACCGGTTCGGCGGCTCTCGCCGCCGGCCACCCGGCCGCCGGCAAGACCGGCACCGGCGAACTGGACCGCTCGGCCTGGTTCGCGGCCTACACCCCGAACCTCGTCACGGTCGTCTCGATGATGGGCCAGGACCCGGACACCGGAACCCTGCAGTCGCTCTACGGGGCCCTCGGCGAACCCCGTATTGGCGGTGGCGGCTATCCGGCCCGGATCTGGGCCGCGTACACGAAGACCGCCCTGGAGGGCACCGACCCCGTCGACTTCGACCTGGAACTCCAGCCGGGCGCGGCGCAGCCCCCGCCACCCTCCCCGGAATTCAACCCTCCGCAGGAGACGCCGGACGACGAGCTCACGCCCACGCCCCCGGTACGGCCGAGCCCGCCGACGGGCGGACAGACCGAGGGCGGCCGCGACAACGGCGGCCAGAACCAAGGGGGTCAGAACAACGGCGGCCAGAACCAGGGAGGACAGAACAACGGCGGTCAGGACAACGGAGGCCAGAGCCAGGGCGGTCAGGACAACGGGGGCCAGACGCAGGGCGGTCAGGACAACGGCGGCACCAGCCAGGGCACCCAGGGCACCCAGGGGGCGACGGGTACCCAGGGCGCCGACGGCGGGCCGGCCGATGGCCTGCGCCCTCCGCCGTCGGCGTTCCTCGAATGATCGCCGACCCGGGGGGTCAGTGACCGGAGGTCACCTTCAGCCCCACCACGGCGACCAGCAGCAGACAGATGAAGAAGATCCGGGAGGCGGTGACGGGCTCGCCCAGCACCGCCATGCCGAGCACGGCCGCGCCGGCGGCGCCGATGCCCACCCACACCCCGTACGCGGTACCGATGGGCAGGGTCTTCGCGGCGTAGGACAGCAGCACCATGCTGGCGACGATCCCGGCGCCCGTGAACACGCTGGGCCAGAGCCGGGTGAAGCCCTCGGTGAATTTCATGCCGATCGACCAGCCGACTTCGATCACACCGGCGACGACAAGAAGAACCCAGGCCATGACGGCACCTCCGAGACATCGAGCGATACGGGGTGCGTCGTCTTGTCGTACCCGGTACGGCGCGTCTCGTCGGGTTCTCCTCCACCGTAGCAAAGGGCAGCGAAAAGGGCCGGTGACAAAGGCCACCAGCCCTTTTCGGCTCAGCTCAGCTCGGTATCGCGCGCACGCTCACAGGTACAGGCCGGTGGAGTCCTCCGACCCCTCCAGCCGCTCGGCGGCCACGGCGTGCAGGTCCCGCTCGCGCATCAGCACGTACGTCGCGCCCCGCACCTCGACCTCGGCCCGGTCCTCGGGGTCGTACAGGACCCGGTCCCCGGGCTCGACCGTCCGTACGTTCTGCCCGACCGCGACCACCTCGGCCCAGGCCAGCCGCTTGCCCACCGCGGCCGTCGCCGGAATCAGGATGCCGCCGCCCGAGCGCCGCTCGCCCTCCGGCAGGTCGGACTTCACGAGCACGCGGTCGTGCAGCATGCGGATGGGCAGCTTGTCGTGGGTGGTGTTCTCGCTCACGACCCGAACCTACCTGCCCGCGCCCGTCCCGTGCCGCTCAGGGTCACGCGCGCCTGCGTCGTGCCGACAGGACAAGCACACCGACGAGGCCCACCGCGAGCAGGGCGACCGGCACGATCCGCTCGGGGCGCGGAGTCCCGTCGTCGTGGCGCAGGCTGTCCCGCAGATCCGTCACGACACGGTTCACCGTGGCGAAGGCCCGCCCGGCCGTGTGGTCGACGGTCGAGGCGACCTTGGCCCGCGCATCCCCGATGATCGTCTTCGGGTGCACGCGCACGCCGATCTCGTCGAGCGTCTCGGCGAGCTGCTCGCGGCGGCGGACGATGTCCGCCTCGATCTGTGCGGGAGTCCTGGCTTCGGGCACCGCGCTGCCTCCGTCGTCGTGGTCGGGTGGGGGGGTAGTCCCCGGTGAACAGTCTGTCAGCTTAGTCTCGAGACGTACCGATCCCCTCTTGAGGAGACTGTCCAGATGAGCGAGCGACTTCAGCCGGGCGACACCGCCCCCGCCTTCACCCTGCCCGACGCGGACGGCAACGAGGTCTCGCTCGCCGACCACAAGGGCCGCAAGGTGATCGTCTACTTCTACCCGGCCGCCCTGACCCCGGGCTGCACCAAGCAGGCCTGCGACTTCACGGACAATCTGGACGCCCTGGCCACGGCCGGCTACGACGTCATCGGCGTCTCCCCGGACAAGCCGGAGAAGCTGGCGAAGTTCCGCGAGAAGGAGAACCTGAAGGTCACCCTGGTCGGCGACCCGGAGAAGGAGACCCTGACGGCGTACGGCGCGTACGGCGAGAAGAAGCTGTACGGCAAGACGGTCACCGGGGTCATCCGCTCCACGGTGGTCGTCGACGAGGCGGGCAAGGTCGAGCACGCCTTCTACAACGTCAAGGCCACGGGCCACGTAGCCAAGATCATCAAGGACCTGAACATCTGACCCACCCGCGCCCGACGCAGCGGCCCGCCTCGAATCCGGGGCGGGCCGCTCCGCTTATCGGACGAAACCGGCCGTAACCGCCCGACCATCGGTCCGTTAGTCCGTACGAGGCCCGCACGCGCGGCCGAGGACGAGGGGGCAACGATGGCGGTCAGGTACACGCGGGAGCTGCTGGAAGAGGCAGCCCGCCAGACGAACAACTGGGACGACGCAGTCCAATGGTGTGGCGGCACCCCGAGCCCCGGCAGCAGGCGCTATCTGCGGGCGAAGATGCGGGAGGCCGGGGTCGACTGTTCTCATTTCCCGACGAAGTGGGCACGACACACGGAAGAGCGGCTCAGGGAGCTGGTGGCCGAGTCCGCATCCATCGCGGAGGTGGTCACCCGCCTCGGCATCAGCAACGTCGGGGGCAACCAGACCCACATCGCCCGCCGAGTCGCGACTCTCGGGATCGACACATCGCATTTCGGGGCTTCTCGGAGCCCTCGCCCAAGGGGAGCGCTGGGGCCGACGCTCTCGCTCAGGCAGCCACAGGACGGCAGGGTCCCGGGCGAACGGTTGCGGCGACAGCTGCTGAAGGCCGGCGTCCCGGATGAGTGCGCCGAGTGCGGCATCGGGGACGTCTGGCGCGGCCGCAGACTCGTCCTTGAGATCGATCACGTCAACGGCGACCGGCTGGACAACCGCCGGGGGAACCTGCGCTATTTGTGCCCCTCGTGCCACAGCCAGACTCCGACCTTCGCCAAGCCGTCGGGCAAGGCCATCCCTTCGCAACGAACTGCCGTCGACGACCAGTAAGGTGTTCGCACGGGTCCGTACCCCAGCTGGCCAGAGGGCGCCGGTTTAGGTCCGGTGTGTCGTGGGTTCGAGTCCCACCGGGCCCACGACGAACGGGCGGTGCTCCTCTCACGAGGAACACCGCCCGTCGGCGTATCCGCCCGTCAGGTCAGGAGGGCGCGGACGAACGGGACCAGGGCGCGGAAGGCCTGGCCTCGGTGGGAGATGGCGTTCTTTTCGGCCGGGGTGAGTTCCGCGCAGGTGCGGGAGTCGCCCAGGGGCTGGAGGATCGGGTCGTAGCCGAAGCCGCCCGTGCCGGACGGGGTGTGGCGGAGGGTGCCCAGGAGGCGGCCTTCGACGACGCGTTCCGTGCCGTCGGGGAGGGCGAGGGCGGCCGCGCAGAAGAAGTGCGCGCCGCGGTGCTCGTCCGCGATGTCCCCGAGCTGGGCCAGCAGGAGGTCGAGGTTGGCCTTGTCGTCTCCGTGCGTGCCGGCCCAGCGGGCCGAGAAGATGCCGGGGGCTCCGTTCAGGACGTCCACGCAGAGGCCGGAGTCGTCGGCGACCGCCGGGAGGCCGGTGGCCTGTGCGAGCGCGTGCGCCTTGAGGAGGGCGTTCTCGGCGAAGGTGACCCCGGTCTCCTTGACGTCCGGGATCTCCGGGTACGCGTCCGCGCCGACCAGCTCGTGCGGCAGGCCGGCTTCGGACAGGATGGCGTGGAGTTCGGAGACTTTGCCCGCGTTGCGGGTGGCCAGGATCAGGCGGCTGGGCGTCGAGGTCATGCGCCCATTATCCCGGGGTGCAGACCTTGGAGATCTCGCTGGCCGCGTCCGCGACCGGCTGGATGTCCGGGACGCTGTTGCCGCTCTCGATGGAGGTGCGGACGTTCTTCACGGCCGTGTTCATCGAGTCGATGGCCTTGCCCAGGTCGGCGTTGTCCGTCTGGTCGCCGATCTTCTTGAGGTTGGCCTCGATCTGGTCGAGCGCGTTCTTTGCGTCCTGCGGGCTGTTGCCGGCCTGGGAGACCGCCTGCTGGAGGTCGTTCGCGCCGTCGGTGATGGCCACCGCCGTGTTCGCGCAGTCCATCGCCGTGGAGATCGCGTCGCAGGAGGACAGGGCCGGGACGGTCAGTACGGCGGCCACGGCTATGGCCGCGATGCGGAGCTTCATGCGGTTCTCCCCGGGAGCAGGATTCGGATGCGTGGACGGGCGCACGGCTGTGACACCGTGCGCCCGTGTCTTGCTAGACGCCGGGCCGGGCCCGGCGGTTGCCGCCTCGGGTTCGCCTAGAGTTCGAGCGCGCCCAGCTGGATGGCTTCCAGGTCCGCGCAGCCGCCGGCGGCGAGGTCGAGGAGGGCGTTCAGTTCCTTGCGGTCGAAGGGCTCGCCCTCGGCGGTGCCCTGGACCTCGACGAAGCGGCCGTCGCCGGTGCAGACCACGTTCATGTCGGTCTCGGCGCGCACGTCCTCCTCGTAGCAGAGGTCGAGGAGCGGGACGCCGTCGACGATGCCGACGCTGACGGCGGCGACGGTGCCGGTGAGCGGCTTGCGGCCGGCCTTGATGAGCTTCTTCTGCTGGCCCCAGGCGACGGCGTCGGCGAGGGCGACGTAGGCGCCGGTGATGGCGGCGGTGCGGGTGCCGCCGTCGGCCTGGAGGACGTCGCAGTCCAGGACGATGGTGTTCTCGCCGAGGGCCTTGTAGTCGATGACGGCGCGCAGCGAGCGGCCGATGAGGCGGGAGATCTCGTGGGTGCGGCCGCCGATCTTGCCGCGGACGGATTCGCGGTCGCCGCGGGTGTTGGTGGAGCGCGGCAGCATCGAGTACTCGGAGGTGACCCAGCCTTCGCCGCTGCCCTTGCGCCAGCGCGGGACGCCTTCGGTGAAGGAGGCGGTGCAGAAGACCTTGGTGTCTCCGAAGGAGATGAGGACGGAGCCCTCGGCGTGCTTGCTCCATCCGCGTTCGATGGTGACCGGGCGGAGCTGTTCGGGCGTACGGCCGTCGATGCGAGACATGGCTCCGAGCCTAGTCCCTGCGGGGGAACGCGAAGACCCCGTCCGGGTGGTTCCGGGACGGGGTCCGCCGCGCACATGGCCCTAATGGGTCCGGGTCACATCATGTCTTCGATGTCGGCGGCGATCGGGTCGGCGTCGGTGCCGATGACGACCTGGATCGCGGTGCCCATCTTGACGACGCCGTGGGCGCCGGCGGCCTTCAGCGCGGCCTCGTCGACGAGGTCGGGGTTGACGACCTCGGTGCGCAGGCGGGTGATGCAGCCCTCGACCTCTTCGATGTTGTCGATGCCGCCGAGCCCGGCGACGATCTTCTCAGCCTTGGTGGCCATGTGTTTCTCCCTGAGTTCTACGAAGAACGACCTGCGCAATCCGCTTTGTCACGGTAACGCACGGTTGGCCCATCTACACGAGCGCATGACCTGGGTCTGCCGAATCATGACGATCAGCAGCAGCCTGCCACCGCGACTGGTCTACACCAGTGTGCCGCACGTGCTGCCCCTGCCAAAACGGGCCGTTCAGGGAGACGCCGATGAGTGCGAGCAGCGCCGCAGCAGCAGCACCGCAGCAGCGGAAGTGGTGGAGCGGCTTGTACCCGGGGCTGCAGAAGATGGGGCGGAGCCTGCAGCTGCCGATCGCGGTGCTGCCCGCGGCCGGGCTCCTCAACGGGCTCGGGCAGCCCGGCGTCTTCGGCGAGGAGGGCCTGGGCTGGACCATCGTGTCCAGGGTGATGGTGGCGGCGGGCGGCGCGCTGCTGAACGCGGACCTCGGCCTGCCGCTGCTCTTCTGCATCGGCGTCGCAATCGGCATGGCCAAGAAGGCCGACGGCTCGACGGCCCTCGCGGCGGTGGCGGGCTTCCTCGTCTACCGGGGCGTGCTGCACGCCTTCCCCAATACCTGCCCGGTCGGCACCAGGGACATCGGCGGCGGCTGCCTGGGGCCGAACGACACCTTCGTGGAGTTCACATACCAGAACCCCGGAGTGTTCGGCGGCATCATCATGGGCCTGCTCTCCGCCTGGTTCTGGCAGCGCTTCCACCGGGTCAAGCTGGTCGACTGGCTGGGCTTCTTCAACGGCCGCCGGCTGGTCCCGATCATCATGTCGTTCGTGGCGATCGGGTTCGCGGCGCTCTGCCTGTGGGTCTGGCCGCCGGTCGGCAGCGCGCTGGAGAGCTTCTCCGACTGGCTGGTGGGGCTGGGTTCCTGGGGTGCCGGAATCTTCGGTGTCGCCAACCGCGCGCTGCTGGTGATCGGCCTGCACCAGTTCCTGAACGTTCCGGTGTGGTTCCAGTTCGGCAGCTACACCAAGCCGGACGGAGAGACGCTGCACGGTGACATCAACATGTTCCTGGCGGGCGACCCGAACGCGGGGCTGTTCCTGACCGGCTTCTTCCCGATCATGATGTTCGCGCTTCCGGCGGCGGCGCTGGCGATCACCCACTGCGCGAAGCCGGCCCGGCGCAAGGAGGTCGGCGGCCTGATGCTGTCGGTGGCCCTGACGTCCTTCGTCACCGGCATCACCGAGCCGCTGGAGTACTCGTTCCTCTTCGTGGCGCCGGTGCTGTACGCGATCCACGCGGTGCTGACGGGTGTGTCGATGGCGGTGACGTGGGGCCTGGGCGTCCACGACGGCTTCAGCTTCTCGGCGGGTCTGATCGACTACGTCATCAACTTCGGCCTGGCGACGAAGCCCTTGCTGATCATTCCGATCGGCCTGTGTTTCGCGGTGGTGTACTACGTCGTCTTCCGCTTCGCGATCACCAAGTTCGACATCCCGACTCCGGGGCGCGAGTCGGACGAGGAGATCGCGGCGATGCAGGCGGAGACCATCAAGGCCTGAGCCTCCCGGCAGGGTGGGAACGCGGTCCGTCAAGGGCCCTCGGATCACGATCCGGGGGCCCTTCGGCATACCCCGGGATATGTGATCCAGGCCACAGGAAATCGAAGGTTCCTTATCTAACCCTCACCGTGTTACAACTGGTCTACACCACAATTGGTGTAGACCACGAGGCGCGTTCGAGCCCCCGTGTATCCCCCCTTTCTAAGACGTCGCCGTCCCCGTTTCCCCCTGGCGGCGCCTTGCCCACTGGAGGACCTTGTGACCACGGCTGCCGCCCCCGCGGCCGAGAAGAAGAAGGGCGCTGGCGTGATGGCCGTCATGCAGCGCATCGGCCGGAGCCTCATGCTCCCCGTGGCCGTGCTGCCCGCCGGCGCGCTCCTGCTCCGCCTGGGCGCGGACGACATGCTCGGCGACAAGGACGTCTTCCCGACCTTCGTCCTGAAGATCGCCGGTTACATGGCGGCCGGCGGTGGCGCGATCCTCGACAACATGGCGCTGCTGTTCGCCGTGGGCATCGCGATCGGCTTCGCCAAGAAGTCGGACGGCTCCACCGCCCTCGCCGCCGTCACCGGTTACTTGGTCTTCCAGAAGGTCCTCGCGACCTTCACCGACAGCAACCTGCCCAAGGTCGCCAAGGTCGTCGGCGGCAAGATCGTCAACGTGGACGCCCCGGTCAACGCGGGTGTGCTCGGCGGTGTCGTGATGGGCATCATCACCGCCCTGCTCTACCAGAAGTTCTACCGGACCAAGCTGCCGGACTGGGCGGGCTTCTTCGGCGGCCGCCGCCTCGTCCCGATCCTCTCCGCCCTGGCGGGTCTGGCCACCGGTGTCGTCTTCGGTCTCATCTGGCCGGTCCTCGGCACGGGTCTGCACAACTTCGGTGAGTGGCTGACCGGTTCCGGCGCCGTCGGTGCGGGCATCTTCGGTGTCGCCAACCGTGCGCTCATCCCGATCGGCATGCACCACCTGCTGAACTCCTTCCCCTGGTTCCAGGCCGGCTCCTTCGACACCCCGACCGGCGCCGTCCACGGTGACATCGGCCGCTTCCTCGCCGGTGACCCGACCGCCGGACAGTTCATGACCGGCTTCTTCCCGATCATGATGTTCGCCCTCCCGGCGGCCTGCCTCGCGATCGTGCACTGCGCCCGCCCCGAGCGCCGCAAGGTCGTCGGCGGCATGATGCTCTCCCTCGCGCTCACCTCCTTCGTCACCGGTGTGACCGAGCCGATCGAGTTCACCTTCATGTTCATCGCCC
This sequence comes from Streptomyces sp. NPDC090045, assembly GCF_044747975.1. Classification (NCBI taxonomy): domain Bacteria; kingdom Bacillati; phylum Actinomycetota; class Actinomycetes; order Kitasatosporales; family Streptomycetaceae; genus Streptomyces; species Streptomyces sp. NPDC090045. The sequence continues at coordinate 117,816 of NZ_JBIVFA010000001.1, read as the reverse complement.
CGGTGCTGTACGCGATCCACGCGGTGCTGACCGGTATCTCGATGGCCCTGACCTGGTCCCTGGGCATGCGCGACGGCTTCGGCTTCTCGGCCGGCCTCGTCGACTTCCTGCTGAACCTGGGCATCGCGGAGAAGCCGTGGATGCTCGCGGGCGTCGGCCTCTGCTTCGCGGTGGTCTACTACGCCGTCTTCCGCTTCGCGATCATCAAGTGGAACCTCCCCACCCCGGGCCGCGAGTCCGACGAGGAGCTCGCCGAGCTGCTGAAGGCCGAGGCCAAGTAGGCAGTCCCGTACGCACGAAGGAGCCCCCGCTCTCCCGGAAGGGAGGGCGGGGGCTTCCGCGTGTTCCGGTGCGTCAGACCTCGTAGACCGCGCCCGCGTACGCCAGGTCGACCCGGCCGTCGTAGACCGCGCGGGCGTCGGCGAGGTTCTGCGCCGCGTCCGTCCACGGCGGGATGTGGGTGAGGACGAGCCGGCCTACGTCGCCGCCGCGCGCGTACTCGCCGGCCTCGCGCCCGTTCAGGTGGAGGTCCGGGATGTCCTCCTTGCCGTGCGTGAAGGAGGCCTCGCAGAGGAAGAGGTCGGCACCGTCGGCGAGCAGCCCCAGCTCGGGGCAGGCGCCGGTGTCCCCGGAGTACGTGAGCGAGCGTCCGCCGTGCTCGATGCGGATGCCGTACGACTCGACGGGGTGGGCGACCCGCTCGGTACGGATCTGGAACGGCCCGATCTCGAAGTTCCCGGACTTCAGGGTGCGGAAGTCGAAGACCTCGCTCATCGAGCGCTCGTCGGGGACGTCGTCGTAGGCGGTGGTCAGGCGGCGCTCGGTGCCCTCGGGCCCGTAGACGGGGATGGTGCCGCAGCGGCCGCCCTCGTGCCGGTAGAAACGGGCGACGAAGTACGCGCACATGTCGATGCAGTGGTCGGCGTGCAGATGGCTCAGGAAGATCGCGTCGAGGTCGTAGAGGCCGCAGTGGCGCTGAAGATCGCCGAGGGCGCCGTTGCCCATGTCGAGAAGCAGCCGGAAGCCGTCGGCCTCGACGAGGTAGCTCGAACAGGCCGATTCCGCGGACGGGAACGACCCCGAACAGCCGACGACGGTGAGCTTCATGGAGCGTGAACCTCCGTGGACGGTCCGTGGACGGAATGCGGGCCGTGCGTGCGTCGAGCGTAAGGCGCGAAACGTCCGGTCGCTCCTCCGCGGCGGGCCGTTGTGGGGGAAGTCACCGCCTGCACCACTCATACCCAGTAATGGTGAGCGGTCAGGTGTACGGGCCTAGAGCAGAGTGCCCATGCCGCCGTGCGGCCGCGCCGGGTGCCGGGTGCCGGTGGCGCGGCTACGGTCGAGACATGGACACGTCCTGGTGGCCCGCGGTCGCTGCGGTCGTGGCCGTGGCGCTGGTGGTGCTGGTCGCCGGTGGACGGCTGGGGCTCCCCCGCCGGGCCCCGTCGGCGCACGGGTCCGGCCCGCCGCCGCACCCGCGCGCCGGCGAGCTGTGGTCCCTGGCGGACGGCCGTACGTGTCTGGTCCTGGCGGTCGAGTCGGTACGGGGCCACCGGGCGCGGGTCGCGTGGATCACCGGGAAGTACGACGACCGGCGGGCCGGGGTGATCCCGCTGCCCCCGGGGACGGTGGGGGCGCAGGGCCGGGCGGCCTTCCTTGAGGCGGACCGGCCGGAGGAGGTGTCGCTGTGGGATTTCCGGACGCGGCGGGGGGTACTGGACCCGGCGGTGTGGGACGAGATCAAGGGACTGGGAGGCGGGCGGTGAAGCCGGTGATCCGCTTGCGGCGCGTGTACGACGCGCCGGAGCCGGGCGCGGACGGGGTACGGGTGCTCGTGGACCGGCTCTGGCCGCGGGGCCTGGCGAAGGAGGCGGCGGGGGTGGACGAGTGGCCGAAGGCGGTCACGCCGTCGAACGAGCTGCGCAAGTGGTTCCACGGGGGTGGCTCGGCGGGGGAGTTCCGCGAGCGGTACCTCGCGGAGCTGGCGGGGCCGGAGGCGGTGGCGGAGCTGGCGCAGCTCCGGTCGCTGGCCTCGGCGGGCCCGCTCACCCTTCTGACCGCGGTCAAGGACCCGGCCGCCAGCCACGCGGCCGTGCTCGCCGAGCTCCTGTCCGCCTGACCGGGCTCCGCCCGGGCCCGGTCCTCAAGCGCCGGACGGGCTTGATGGTGCCCGGCGCCACTACACGACGCTCCGCGCCCGCGCCTCAAACGCCGGCGGGGCTGATTTTCAGCCTCGCCGGCGTTTGAGGCGCGGGGTCTGGGGCGGAGCCCCAGGAGGCGGCGCTGCGCGTGCTCGGCCGCGTACCCCCCGGCAGATCCCAGCGGCGGCGGACCGGCAGGGGCTACGCCCAGAGTTGGCCCTGGAGGACCTCGATGGCCTCTTCCGTGGTCGCGGCCGTGTAGACGCCGGTCGAGAGGTACTTCCAGCCGCCGTCGGCCACGACGAAGACGATGTCCGCCGTTTCGCCCGCGGCCACCGCCTTGCGGCCGACGCCGATCGCCGCGTGCAGGGCGGCTCCCGTGGAGACGCCCGCGAAGATCCCCTCCTGCTGCAGCAGCTCCCGCGTGCGGGTCACCGCGTCCGCCGAGCCCACCGAGAAGCGGGTCGTCAGGACCGAGGCGTCGTACAGCTCGGGGACGAAGCCCTCGTCGAGGTTGCGCAGCCCGTACACCAGGTCGTCGTACCTCGGCTCCGCCGCGACGATCTTCACTCCGGGGACGTTCTCGCGCAGGTAGCGGCCGACGCCCATCAGGGTGCCGGTCGTGCCGAGGCCCGCCACGAAGTGGGTGATCGACGGGAGGTCGGCGAGGATCTCCGGGCCCGTGGTGGCGTAGTGCGCGCCCGCGTTGTCCGGGTTGCCGTACTGGTAGAGCATCACCCAGTCGGGGTGCTCGGCGGCCAGTTCCTTGGCCACCCGGACGGCCGTGTTCGAGCCGCCGGCGGCCGGCGACGAGATGATCTCGGCTCCCCACATGGCCAGCAGGTCGCGCCGCTCCTGGCTGGTGTTCTCCGGCATCACGCACACGATGCGGTAGCCCTTGAGCTTGGCCGCCATCGCCAGCGAGATGCCGGTGTTGCCCGAGGTCGGCTCCAGGATGGTGCAGCCGGGGTACAGCCGGCCGTCCTTCTCGGCCTGCTCGACCATGTGGAGCGCGGGGCGGTCCTTGATCGAGCCGGTCGGGTTGCGGTCCTCCAGCTTGGCCCAGATGCGGACGTCGTCCGAGGGCGACAGCCGGGGCAGCCGGACCAGCGGCGTGTTGCCGACCGCGGCCAGCGGGGAGTCGTAGCGCATTACTTCGATCCGCCGGCCACGGCCGGGAGAATGGTGACGCTGTCGCCGTCCTTGAGCGCGGTGGAGATGCCGTCGAGGAAGCGGACGTCCTCGTCGTTGAGGTAGACGTTCACGAAGCGGCGCAGCTCGCCGCCCTTGGCGTCGTCAACGATGCGCTCCTGGATGCCCTTGTGACGGGTCTCCAGGTCGGCGAAGAGGTCGGCGAGGGTCGCGCCCTCACCGGAGACGGCCTTCTCGCCTTCGGTGTAGGTGCGGAGGATGGTGGGGATGCGGACCTCGATGGCCATGGCTGTCTCCAGTCGTCAGGGCGTGGGCAGGGGCGTGAGAACGTGCGGCGCGCGGTTCGTCGGCCCTCCGCGCAGAGGGGCTCTGGTGCTCAGACGGCAGGACAGATGGCGCTGGCGAGGCGGCACAGGTCGACGTGCAGCCGCGCCACGAGCAGCAGCCTGCCGGGCGTCTCGATGCTCACGTCGTGGGAAACCATGCGGTCATGTTAACGATTCCCGGTCCCGGGTTTGGAGTGTGATCCCGCATCGTGGACGCCAACTGCTCGCATGATGGTCAGTAGGCCTCGACGACCTGCACTTCTTCCTCGGTGATCACGCCATCGACGATCCGGTACGAGCGGAACTGGAACTCTCCGAGGCCGTCCTCGTCCGCCGTCGAGACGAGGACGTAGTGCGCGCCCGGCTCGTTCGCGTACGTGACGTCGGTGCGCGAGGGGTAGGCCTCGGTGGCGGTGTGCGAGTGGTAGACGATCACCGGCTCCTCGTCGCGGTCGTCCAGTTCGCGGTAGAGCTTCAGCAGATCCTTCGAGTCGAACTCGTAGAACGTGGGCGAGCGGGCCGCGTTGAGCATCGGGATGAACCGCTCGGGGCGGCCGGTGCCGGCCGGACCCGCCACGACGCCGCACGCCTCGTCGGGGTGGTCCTGGCGGGCGTGCTTGACGATCTGTTCGTACAGGTCCTGGGTGAGGGTCAGCATGAGCGACAGGATAAGCAGACGGGCCCCCGCGTACCGAGGAGTGGTACGCGGGGGCCCGAATGCTGGACAGGGGGTGCGTGGCGTCAGACGTCCACGCTCAGCGAGACCTTCACGGAGGTGTCGCCGCCCTGGCCGCGGTTCTTGGAGAACAGGTAGGCGAGACCCAGGATCAGGCCCCACAGCGGGGCGCAGTACAGCGAGACGCGGGCGTCCTTGTCGGCGCCCATCATCACGATGACCATGCCGATGAAGGCCAGGGCGAACCAGCTGGTGTACGGGGCGCCGGGCGCGCGGAACGCGGACTGCGGCAGCTCGCCGCGGTCGGCCTTGCCCCGGTAGCGGATCTGGCAGACCAGGATCATGATCCAGGCCCACATGCCGGAGATGGTGGCGAAGGAGACGACGTAGTCGAAGGCCTTGCCCGGGGCGACGTAGTTGATCCAGACGCCCACCAGCATCAGCGCGGCGGAGAAGGTGGTGCCGATGAGCGGGGTGCCGCTCTTGGTGAGCTTGGTGAAGACCTTCGGGCCCTGGCCGTTGAGCGCGAGGTCGCGCAGCATGCGGCCGGTGGAGTACATGCCCGAGTTGCAGGAGGACAGGGCCGCGGTCAGCACCACGAAGTTGACGATCGCGGCGCCGATGCCGAGGCCCATGCGCTCGAAGGCGGCGACGAAGGGCGAGACGCCGGGCTGGAAGTGCGTCCACGGGACGACCGACAGGATCATGATCAGTGCGCCGACGTAGAAGACGGCGATGCGCCACGGCACGGTGTTGATGGCCTTGGGCAGGGTCTTCTCGGGGTCCTTGGACTCGCCGGCGGTGACGCCGACCAGCTCGACCGCGAGGAAGGCGAACATGACGATCTGCAGGGTCATCAGCGTGCCGCCGATGCCCTTGGGGAAGAAGCCGCCGTCGTTCCACAGGTTGGTGACGGTGGCGGTGTCGGCCGCGTCGGAGAAGCCGATGGTGAGGATGCCGGCGCAGATCAGGATCATGCCGACGATGGCGGTGACCTTGACCATGGAGAACCAGAACTCCAGCTCACCGAAGAGCTTCACGGAGATCAGGTTGGCGGCGTAGAGGATGACCGTGAAGATCAGCGCGTAGGCCCACTGCGGGAAGCTGTCGTGGGTCCAGTACGACATGTACTGCGCGGCGGCCGTGACCTCGGTGATGCCGGTGACCACCCAGAACAGCCAGTACGTCCAGCCGGTGACGTATCCCCAGAACGGGCCCAGGAACTCGCGGGCGTAGTCCGAGAAGGAGCCGGAGACGGGGCGGTACATGAGCAGCTCGCCCAGGGCCCGCATGATGAAGAAGATGACCAGGCCCGCGATGGCGTAGGCCAGGATCAGGCTGGGGCCGGCCTTGGAGATCGCCTTGCCGGCGCCCAGGAACAGGCCGGTGCCGATGGCTCCGCCGATCGCGATCATCTGGATCTGCCGGGCGCCGAGCGTGCGGTGGTAACCCTCGCCGCCCTCGCCGCCGGCGCCCTCGCCGGGCGTCTTGTCGTGCTGCTCGACCTGCACAGAGGTCATGTCTGGTGCGCCTTTCTCCACGCCGACCCGCGCCTTGACTGGCTGCGGATCGGGTCCTCGATCCCCCCGGATACGGATGGAGTTGCACGCCGGCGGTCAGCCGGTCCAAGCGAGCCGGGGGACATGGGTGGCGTCCCTTCGGCAGTCGTGAAGATTTATCACGTGCTTACGGCTTCCCGAGGGGGAGAAAAGTGGCGCAGGGCACCAAAAATTCAGGACAAAGGCGCGGGAATGGATCAGATCACCGCATGGCGGTGATCTGATCGTTATCCGGATTTGAGCGTCCGCTGAGCGAACGGTGTACCCACTTGAGGATCTTCAGAGGATCTTCGGCGGGCCCGGCGCGCCTCAGCGGGTCACAGCGTCTCGATGAGCGTCTCCTGCAGCCCGCCCAGCCAGAGGTACGCCATCACCATCGGCTTGCGCGGGTCGTCGTCCGGCAGCCGGAACAGCGCCGCGCTCTCGTCGTCCTCGGTGATGTCGAGGCGGGCCGCGAGGGTCAGGCGCAGGTCGTTGAGCGCGCCGAGCCAGCGCAGCGGCAGCTCCCCGGTCAGCTCCAGCACCGCCGCCCCGTCACCGGCCGGGGTGAGCCCGTCCAGGCTGCGTACGACGGCCAGCGCGTCCTCCCGCTTGCGGGTGCGCAGGTCGTTCTCGGTGAAGCGGCGGAACTCCGCCGAGTGGGCCCGCAGCTCCTCCGGGTCCTCCTTGGGTCCCGGCCCGTCCGGGCCTCCGTAGGCGTCGGGGAAGAGCCGGGCCAGCGCCGGGTCGGTCGGGGGCTCGGAGGGACCCTCGGCGAACAGCGCGGCGAGCGGGTCGGCGTCCTCGGCGGGCTCCGGCTCGCCGGGGCCGATCAGTTCGAGCATCTGGACGGCCAGGGAGCGCAGGATGGAGATCTCGATCTCGTCGAGCGCGATGGCGGCGCCGCCGCCGCCCTTCAGGGGCTGGAACGTGCCGCCCATCAGGTGCGGTCCTGGGAGAGGGTCGCCCACAGGCCGTAGCCGTGCATGGCCTGCACGTCGCGCTCCATTTCCTCGCGGGTGCCGCTGGACACGACCGCCCGCCCCTTGTGGTGGACATCGAGCATCAGCTTGTGCGCCACGTCCTTCGAATAGCCGAAGTACGCCTGGAACACGTACGCCACGTAGCTCATGAGGTTGACCGGGTCGTTGTGCACCAGGGTCACCCAGGGGACGTCGGGTTCGGGTACCGCGAAGGTCTCTTCGGCCGATTCGGTGCGTTCGATCTCTACAGGAGCAACACTCACTTGTCCCATGCTGCCACCGCCGGGGGCCCGTCGCACAAACGGGTCGCACATCTCGTCACTTTGACGAAATGTGCGCTAGCATCCGTGACATGAACCCTGCGGACCTGGGCCTGCCGGTGGACGTGCCGTCGACAGCGCTCTTCACGGACCATTACGAGCTCACGATGCTGCAGGCCGCCCTGGCCAACGGCACCGCCGACCGCCGCTCGGTCTTCGAGGTCTTCACCCGGCGGCTGCCCGAGGGGCGCCGTTACGGGGTGGTCGCGGGAACCGGGCGGGTGCTGGACGCGGTGGAGAACTTCCGCTTCGACAGCGCGGTGCTGGAGTTCCTGCGCGAGCGGGCCGTCGTCGACATGCGGACCCTGGACTGGCTGGCCTCGTACCGCTTCTCCGGCGACATCTGGGGCTACCCGGAGGGGGAGGTCTACTTCCCCGGGTCGCCGATCCTGCGGGTGGAGGGCAGCTTCGCGGAGTGCGTGCTGCTGGAGACCGTGATCCTGTCGATCCTCAACCACGACTCGGCGATCGCCGCGGCCGCCTCCCGGATGTCCTCGGCGGCGGGCGACCGCCCGCTGATCGAGATGGGCGCGCGGCGCACGCACGAACTGGCGGCGGTGGCCGCCTCGCGGGCCGCGTACGTGGGCGGCTTCGCCTCCACCTCGGACCTGGCGGCCGGCTTCCGGTACGGGATCCCCACGGTCGGCACGAGCGCGCACGCCTTCACGCTGGTGCACGACAGCGAGCGGGACGCCTTCACCGCGCAAGTGGCCTCGCTGGGGCGGGGCACCACCCTCCTGGTGGACACCTACGACGTGGCCGAGGCCGTCCGCACCGCCGTCGAGGTGGCCGGCACCGACCTGGGCGCGGTCCGGATCGACTCCGGTGACCTGCTGCTGGTCGCCCACCGGGTGCGGCAGCAGCTGGACGAGCTGGGGGCGACCGCGACGAAGATCGTGGTCACCTCGGACCTGGACGAGTACGCCATCGCCTCGCTGGCGGCGGCGCCGGTGGACGCGTACGGCGTGGGCACGCAGCTCGTGACGGGCAGCGGGCACCCGACGTGCTCGATGGTCTACAAGCTGGTGGCGCGGGCCACCTCGGCGGACCCGAAGGCGGCGCTGGCCCCGGTGGCCAAGAAGTCCACGGGAGGCAAGACCTCCATCGGCGGCCGCAAGTGGGCGGCGCGGCGGGTGGACGCGGAGGGCGTCGCCGAGGCCGAGGTCGTCGGGACCGGGCCGGTCCCGTCGGCCCTGGCCGACCACCAGCTGCTGACCCAGCTGGTCAAGGCCGGCGAGGTGATCGCGCGCGAGCCGCTGGAGGCCGCGCGCGAGCGGCACCGCGCCGCCCGGGCGAGCCTGCCGCTCTCGGCGACGCAGCTCTCCCGCGGCGAGGCCGTGCTCCCCACGGAATACGCGTAGCCGGGGCCGCCTGCCAAGCGCGGCTGAAAGACCGGGGCTCCGCCCCGCACCCCGCGCCTCAAACGCCGGCGAGGCTGGATGTTTCAGCCTCGCCGGCGTTTGAGGCGCGGCGCGGAGCGCCGTAGGGGTCTGGGGCGGAGCCCCAGTTTCGGGAAGGGGCGGGGTGGGGGAAGAGCCTCCCGCAGGGCCGCCCGCCGCAGCACACCATCAAGCCGAAGGGCACGCGAAATGCACCGCGCACTGATCGTCGTCGACGTACAGAACGACTTCTGCGAAGGCGGCAGCCTCGCGGTCACCGGCGGAGCCGACGTCGCCGCCGCCGTCACCGAGTACATCGGCCAGGCCACGCCCGCGTACCGGCACGTCGTCGCCACCCGGGACCACCACATCGATCCCGGTGCCCACTTCGCGCACCCCCCGGCGGAGCCGGACTTCGAGACCTCCTGGCCCGTGCACTGCGTCGCCGGGACCGAGGGGGTGGGCTTCCACCCGAACTTCGCCCCCGCCGTGGCCTCGGGCGCCGTCGCCGCCGTCTTCGACAAGGGCGCGTACGAGGCCGCGTACAGCGGCTTCGAGGGCGCCGACGAGAACGGGGCGACGCTCGGCCAGTGGCTGCGGGACCGGCAGGTCACCGAGGTGGACGTGGTCGGGATCGCCACCGATCACTGCGTCCGGGCCACCGCCCTCGACGCCGCCCGCGCCGGCTTCGGCACCCGGGTCCTGCTGGACCTGACGGCCGCCGTCGCCCCGCACACCACCGCACGGGCCCTGGAGGAGCTCCGTGCGGCGGGGGTGACCCTGGTGAGCCACAAGGCGGGCCGGGACGGCCAGGACGGCCACGAGGGCGGCCAGGAGCCGTCCTAGGTGCCGCCCTAGGTCCCCAGCAGGGCCCGGATGGGGTGCCAGAGCTCCTGCGCGCGGTCGGGCGCGCCGCGCCACAGCAGGCCGTCCGGATGGTGCAGGACGGCCGTGACCTCGTCGGGCGTCGGCGGGTGCGCGTTGCCCCGCAGGTACACCGCCCGCATCCCGAGGTTCCGCAGCCTGGTCAGGGCGCGGGCCCGGTTCGCGGCGTGCACCAGAACGCGGACATTTCCACCTTCTCCGCACGGCCTAGGCAGCACGAGCGCTACGACCACGCTGCCGCCTGGCAATCTGACGAAACCTCCACCGGGCATGGCTGTCATCTCCCCCGTCAATAAGAAACTCGTACCGGGCATCTAAACGCGATCGGCCGCCGCCCGCTAGAGGGCGACGGCCGATCATGCTTTGACCTGCGGTTTTACCGAATTACTTCGAGGAGGGACCCACCTCGACGGTCATGACCTCACCGTCGTAGGTCTCCTTCAGGATCTTGATCTTGGTGTTGGTGTCAGTGACCTTCACCGATCCGGTCGGGTTCTCGTCGTAGAAGTACTTGCCCTTGCGGTCGTCGAAGACCAGGTTGGCGGGCTTCGGCTTCAGGAAGAGCGACTCGCCGTTCTTGTGCAGCGTGAACGCGTCCGTCGAGTAGGCGCTGAAGGTCGCGTCGTACGGCTGGATCTTGTTCCGCAGCAGGGTGCCGTCGGCCCACTTCATGGGCTTGGCGTTGGCGTCGATCGGAAGGATCAGACCCTGGCCCGGGTGCTGGCTGGTGTTGTTGTCCTTCTGGGAGGTGTCCCACTGCCAGATGAGCAGGCCGTCCTGGTACGGGTAGTGCTCGACCCAGTCCGGCTTGGTGTTGCCGAAGCCGAAGTTGTACGGGCCGACCTTGAGGGTCTTGTCGTACGAGACGTAACGGCGGTTCTCGGCCAGGTAGTACTGCGCGTACTCCTTGGTGAAGCTGGCGCCGATGCGGGAGAAGCCCTTGCCGGTCCAGCCGTTGTCGCCGTTCTCGGCGCCGTCGGTGAACAGCGCGGAGCCGTCCGCGGTGAGGGTCACGGCGTCGGCGGTGAAGCCCTTGCCGCCCGCGCCGCCGTCCGTCTGGTAGCGGAAGCGGAGGTCGACCTTCTTGCCCGCGTAGGCGTCGAGCGGGAAGTTCAGCGACTTCCAGGCACCCGAGACACCGGTGAGCGACGGGCTGCCGGAGGCGTCGGCCGGGATGGCCGTGCCGTCGGCGGTGCCGGCGAGGGCGTTCCAGGTGGCGCCGCCGTCCGTGGACACCTCGGTGTAGAGGTAGTCGTAGTCGGCCTCGATGTCCCACCAGCCCTTGAGGGACAGCGCGGCGGACGTCTTGCCCGTCAGGTCCACCGACCGGGTGAGGGTGTTCTTGAGGTCGTCACCCATGCCGCTCCACCACTGGGCGGAGCCCTCGGCGGGCGCGACGACCTCGGTCTTGACCTGCTTCTTCGGCAGCTCGACGACCAGGGCCTGCTTGTCCTTGGTGTTGAACTCCGCCACACCCAGCTTGTGGGTGGACTTCGTCGCGGCCTTGGCCGTGTCGTAGTTCAGCCAGCCCAGCTGGAGCTTGTCCCAGGCGGTCATGTCGCCCGGGAGGTCGCCGATGGAGTCCTTGCCGGTGCCGAGCCAGGAGCCGGCCGACATCAGGGACCAGAAGCCGACGCCGTTCTCGCCGCCACCGGAGGTGTCGTAGAGGTCGGGCAGGCCGAGGTCGTGGCCGTACTCGTGCGCGAAGACGCCGAGGCCGCCGTTCTCGGGCTGCATCGTGTAGTCGCCGACCCAGATGCCGGAGTTGCCGATCTGGGTGCCGCCGGCCTTGTTGTTGTCCGGGCCGGTCTTGCCCGCCGCGGTGCCGTAGGCGTACCAGCGGTGCGCCCACAGCGCGGTCGTGCCCTGCACACCGCCGCCGGCCGACTCGTCCTCGCCCGCGTGGACGATCTGGAAGTGGTCGATGTAGCCGTCCGGCTCGTTGAAGTTGCCGTCGCCGTCGAAGTCGTAGCGGTCCCAGAGGTCGTACTGGGCCAGCTTCGCCTTGATCTCGGCGTCGGTCTTCCCGGCCTTTTTCTGGGCCTCCACCCACGCGGTGACGCCGTCCTTGACGGTGTCCCACACGTTGGAGCAGTTGCTCTGGCCGCAGTAGTTGGAGCCGTAACGGCCCTCGTTGTACGGGACCTTGACCCAGTCGGCGACCTCGCCCTCGACCGAGTAGCGGCCCGAGGAGGTCTTCTCGTAGTAGGTCTTCAGCGAGTCCTTGCCCTGACCCGACGCGAAGTACAGGTCCTGGAAGTACTCGCGGCTGAAGTCCTTGCGCCAGGCGGTGCTGTTGTCCTTCGCACGGTCCGGCTCGGCGATCGTGTTGTGCAGCGGACCGGGGGTGCCGCCGTACTTCGGGACCGCCGGCTGCGGGCCGGGGCCGTCCGGGTCGTGCATGGTCGTGCTGTCGACCTGGTCGCCGAACTCGACGAGGATCGTGAAGATCTTGTCGGTCTTCTCGCGGCCGAGCTCGACGTACTTCTTGTCGTCGAGCTTGACGACCTTGGAGGCGCCGCGCTGCTCGACGTCCTTCTTGCCCTGGAGCACCTGGTCCAGGGCGGCCTTGCGCTGCTGGGCCTGCTGCTCGCTGAACGGGCCCTTCAGGTCGTGCTCGACGACCTTGGCAGGAGCGGTCGGGTCCTGCCGGTCGGCCGCGGGAGCCGGGGCGGCCGCGGTCTTGCCCTCGGCCTGGGCCGCGGTGACGGTGAAGAAGGTGGCGCTTGTCGCACAAGCAGCCATGGTCACGGTGACGGCGGCAGCGCGTATCGCACGCCGTCGGGCGGAATTGCTGGTCACTTGATGTCGTTCCCCTCCCGCGGCCGCGACGTAGGTCGGAACTTCTCCATAGGAGTGGGGGGTTCCGCGCGGCGCGCGTCTCAAGTGACGACATTTGACCGGAGGGAAGCAAGAAAAGACAGACCTTGACTTGCCCCTTACAACTGCACTATGCGGTCAGGGAGTTCCGGTATCCGGACGTTCCGCTGTCATACGGGGCGAAGGGCGCTTCCCGACCCGGCCGAAGGTCCGCCCCGTCCCCATTTTCCCGCTCTGCCGCGGCACGGAAAATGATCCCGTGCGCCCCCCGTGCTCCGGCACCGTGTGTTAGGTCACGCTTACCGGCGGTTCCTCTCGGGCATCTCCCGTCGTAGAGTCACTTGACGCGCGACCTAGTTGAGCCGACTCCCCCTCCCCTCCCGAGGACGGATATCGCCATGCCGCGTCCGACTGCCGCACAGCTCGCCTACGGGTCCGCCACGGTCATCGTGTCGACGATCGCCATGCTGCTGCTCTCGCAGACGAGTACCGGGCTCGGGGTCGCGGTCATCTCCGCGGCCGCGCTCGCCCTGGGTCTGCTCGTCGCCCTCACCGTGCCCGTGCCGCGCCGCCGCGGCCGTCACGCCGCCGGTACGAGGGCCTCCGCGGCCCCCGCGCCCGCCGCGGAGCCCGCCTCCCACGAGGGTGCGACGCCGGCCGCCCGGGTGCCCGATCCCCGGACCGCCGAGGCCGAACACCCCGTCCACCACTGAGCTTCCGCCCGCCGCGCGGACGGTGCGCGCGGCGGGCGGGAGCCGGGCACGACGCGGCGCGGGCGGCCGCCCCTGAGGACGGCCGCCCGCGCTGCGGCGCGCTGCCCGCGCGCTAGGTGGTGGCCTGGACCACGACCGTCTTGGCGGCCTTGTCGTGCAGGCCCTGCTTGTACGGCTTGTCGACGAGGATCGAGACCACCAGGGCGATCGGCCACAGGCAGAAGCAGCAGATCAGCGTCGGCAGCCAGAGCACGGCGGCCCGGCTGAGGGCCGCCTTGGAGCTCGGCACGCTGCCGTCGTTGAGCATCGCGACGCGCAGGCCCAGCGCCTTCTTGCCGACCGTCTGGCCGCTCTTCTTGGTGAACAGCCAGTCGTAGCCGACGTACGCGACGATCGAGATCAGTGTCATCAGCAGGCCGCTGCCGCTGTACGACTTCGTGATGACCTCGCTGACGTCCTCGCCCCGGTCCGTCTCGACCATGTACCGGTTGGTGCCGAAGGCCAGCTGGATGAGGAACAGCGGGACGGCGACGATCAGCACGTCGATGATGCGTGCGGCGAGCCGCCTGCCGAAGTCGGCGAGCGGGGGCATCCCCGCGAGCGGATCGGGCATGCCGTGGCCGCCGCCACCGCCGTACGGGTCACCGCCGCCGTACGGGGGCGGCGGGGGCGGGTATCCGCCGCCGGCCGGGCCTCCCGGGGGCGGCGGGGCGCCGCCGCCTCCGGGGGGCGGCGGGCCGTACGGCGAACCGCCCGACGGAGGCGTCGGTTCCTGGGGCTTCTTGCGGAACGGGTCCTCCTCGGGCGGCTCGCCCGGCGGCGGCTGGTCGGTACTCATGGCCCGAGTCGAACCCGGCTCCGTCAACCCCGCAACGGGACGGCGTCCGTTCGGGGGAGAGGGTCGGCTGGCGGTTGGCTGCCGGTTGGCTGCGCCGCTCGGGCGGGGCCGGGCCGTTGTGCCCCGGGACGGTCGGAGGGGTGGGGCCGGTGGCCTTGCCGGCCTGGGTGCAATGCGGGGCTGGCGGATCGGTGCGGCTTGGGCCGGGTGTGTTCCGGGGCGTCTCCTCGGGCGTCGAACGTGTCGGGGGGTCGGAGGGCCGGGGCACCTTGTGTTCGACGCCCTGCGGGGAGCGCCCCTGCACACACCCGACCCCGGCCGAGCTGCCCCGATCCCTCAGCCCCGCCACCCCAATCCAGCCTCGCCGCACCAAATCCAGCCCCGCCGGCGTTTGAGGCGCGGGCGCGGAGCGCCGTCGGGGTTCGGGGCGGAGCCCCGATCTTTGAGTCGCACCATCCAGCCTCGCCGCACCAACCCAGCCCCTCCGGCGTTTGAGGAGCGGGGTCCGGGGCGGAGCCCCGGGCTTTGAGCTGCACCGTCCCGCCCCGCTGGAGCGGGTGCGCGGGTCGGGTCGGGGCTAGCGGGCCACGTAGGTTTTGGCCGCCTTGTCGTGCCAGGCCTGGCGGCGGGGGCGGTCCACGAGGGCCCAGAGGCTGCCGGGGACGCCGAGGAGGGCGTAGACGAGCCAGCGGCGCAGGGCCGCGCCGAAGGTGGGCGGCCGCAGGGTGGCGGTGGCCAGCACGCGCACGCCGAGCAGCTTCTTGCCCGCGGTGCGGCCCCAGAGGGCCGTGGGGAGCGCCTCGTACAGCACCCCGAAGAGGAGGACCGCGCCGAGGACCAGGCCCAGGTGGCCGGCCATGGTCTCGTCGAACAGCCAGACGGTGGTGGTGCGTCCGCTGGCGCGGGCGGCGTCGACCTTGGCCTGCACGTGGGCGGTGGCCTCGGGGAGGAGGGGGCGGGCGACGGCCGCCGCGACGGCGGCGAGGACGAGGGAGTCCAGTGCGCGGGCCACGGCTCTGCGTGTCAGCCCGGCGGGGCGTACCGCCTGTTCGGCCATGCGCTCGAACACCTCGCGGGGCGTACGGGCGCCTGCCGGGGCGGAGGCGGAGTTCGCCGGGCGGTCGCCCTCGGAGCCGCTCGGCTCCCAGCCCTTGGACCGGGGTTCCGCCGGGGCCGCCGGCGCAGCGGTGCCCGTCACCTTCGGGCGGACTCCCGCGGGCCGGGGTGCCCACACCTCGTGCCGGGGTGGCTCGGCGGCCTGCGCCGTGCCCGGGCGGGGCGCGGCGGGGAGCTCGGCCTCCGGGCGCGAATCGGCCGGGGCGGCGGGCCGGGAGGGCGCGGGGGCGGGGGTCGGCGCGGGGGCGGGGGTCGGGGCGGCGGACCGGGAGGGGGTGGCTGCCCCGGGCCAGGAGGAGGTGACTCCGGAGACTCCGGCTCCGGGTGCGTCGGGCCATGCCGGGGCCGGGGCGACGGGGGCCGGGGCGACAGGGGCCGGGGCCGGGGCAGGGGTCTGCGCGGCCGGGGAGCGGGCCGACAGGATTCCCATGGGGGCCTGCGCGGGTAGCCGTGCGGGCGCCGCCGCGGCAGCCGCCGTACGGGCCAGGGAGATCCCCGTCGGCCGGGCGGCGGCCTGGCCGGCGCCGGGCTCCGGCTCGGGCTCGGGCTCTGCCGGGCTGCCCCACGAGACCCGGTGGTCGCGGGGCCCGCCGAAGCCGGCCTGGTGCAGGGGGTCGGCCTGCCACACCGCAGGTTCGGGCTCGGCGGCCGGTTCCGGCCCGCGTGCCCGTTCCGGTTCGGGTTCCGGCTCGGGCAGCGCCTCGGTCACGGAGGTCTCGTCCAGGAACACCGGCCCGGTCTCCTGGGCGGGGGCGGGGCGGCTCGTGCCGGGCACCCAGGCGGCACCGTTCCAGTACCGGATGTACCCGGGGATGGACGGATCGGGGTAGTAGCCCTCGCGGGCCGCGTGCTCGCCGTCACCAGGGGAGGCCGTCATGTCCCCAACTCCGATCGTGGCTTGAGGCTTGTGCAAGGGAGGACCATAGCCAAGAACCTCGGCCCGAGAGGTCCGGTAACGGGAGAATCCAAGCCATTGAGCGAACGCCACTCCTCCGACGCTTTTCGGTCAGCCGAAAGAATTCGGCCAATCTCCGGTTCGTTGCCGGAACTCGCGTCATACCCGGGCACATCGGCGCTCTCTCGGGGTGTGGGGCGCTTTCAGGCCCCGGCACCGAACCGAAGTGAGGCCGTCATGCACCACCCCGTCATCGAGCGCGAGCTGGAACTGAAGCTGGTCCTGTCCCCCGAGCGCAGCGTCCCCGTCCCGGCCCGGCTCCTCTACCTCACGGACGACCCGTACGCCGTTCACATCACCTTCCACACCGGCTCCAGCACCCCCGTCAACTGGACCTTCGCCCGCGAGCTGCTCGTCGAGGGGGTGTTCCGCCCGTCCGGCCACGGCGACGTCCGGATCTGGCCCACCAAGGTCGACAACAAGTCCGTGCTCTGCATGGCGCTCAGCTCCCCCGACGGCGACGCCCTCCTGGAGGCCCCCGCCGGCTCCGTGTCGGCCTGGCTGGAGCGCACCCTGCGGGTGGTCCCGCCCGGCACCGAGGCCGACCGGCTCGGCCTGGACGCGGCCCTGGCCGAGCTGCTCACCCCGACCCCCGCCGACGACCTGTGGCTGCGCGACCCGTGGCCGTCGGACGAGTCCGCGGACGGGGACCTGTGAGGGCGGACGGCACCGGCCCCGTGGAGCCGGAGTCAGAAGAGCTTGCCCGGGTTGAGCAGCCCCAGCGGGTCGAAGGCCTGCTTGACGGCGCGCTGCATCTCCAGCCCCACCGGGCCGAGTTCGCGGGCCAGCCACTCCTTCTTCAGCACGCCGACCCCGTGCTCGCCGGTGATGGTGCCGCCCAGCTCCAGCCCCAGCGCCATGATCGCGCCGAAGGATTCCCGGGCCCGCCGCGTCTCGTCCTCGTCGGCGGGGTCGAAGCAGACGATCGGGTGGGTGTTGCCGTCTCCGGCGTGCGCCACGACCCCGATGAGCAGGTCGTGGGCGCGGGCGATGGCGGCCGTCCCGTCGAGCATCTCGGCGAGCCGCGAGCGCGGTACGCACACGTCGTCGATCATCGTCGCGGGCCGCAGGGCCTCCAGCGCGGGGAAGGACATCCGGCGGGCCTGCAGCAGCAGTTCCGACTCCGCCTGGTCCTCGGCGGGCACGACGGCGGTGGCCCCGGCGGCGGTGCACAGCTCCCCCACGGCCGCGAGGTCCTCGGGGGCGTGGGGGGTGTCGAAGGCGGCCAGGAGGAGCGCCTCGGTGGCCTCCGGCAAGCCCATCTTGCCGAGGGCGTTGACGGCGCGGATGGTCGTACGGTCCATCAGTTCCAGCAGCGAGGGGGTCAGGCCCGCCTCCATGACGGCGCAGACGGCCTCGCAGGCGGCCGCGACCGAGGGGAACTCGGCGGCCAGGGCGAGCTGGCGGGGCGGAGCGGGCCTGAGGGCGAGGACGGCCTGGACGACGACGCCGAGGCTGCCCTCGGAGCCGACGAAGAGCCGGGTGAGGTCGTATCCGGCGACGCCCTTGGCGGTGCGGCGGCCGGTGCGCAGCAGCCGCCCGTCGGCGAGGACCACGTCGAGGCCGAGCACGTACTCGGCGGTGACCCCGTACTTGACGCAGCACAGGCCTCCGGAGGCGGTGCCGATGTTGCCGCCGATGGTGCACTGCTCCCAGCTGGAGGGGTCGGGCGGGTAGTACAGGCCCTGTTCGGCGACGGCCCGCGAGAGCACGGCGTTCACCACGCCCGGCTCGACGACGGCGATCCGGTCGACGGCGCTGATCTCCAGGATCCGGTCCATCTTCACCAGGGACAGCACGATGCAGCCGTCGGAGGCGTTGGCGCCGCCCGACAGGCCCGTGCGGGCGCCCTGCGGGACGACGGGGATCCGTAGGGCGGTGGCGGTGCGCAGGACGTGCTGGACCTGTTCGACGGTCCGGGGCAGTACGACGACGGCCGGGGTCCCGGCGGGGCAGAAGCTGGCCATGTCGGTGGCGTAGGAGGTGGTCACCTGGGGATCGGTGAGCAGGGCTTCGGCCGGGAGCCCTTCGAGGAGGTTCGCTCGCAGACGTGCGGAGAGATCGTCATCCATGGGACCAGCCTGGCACCCCGGTGGGGGTCGCTCCCAGTGGTCGTCGCGGGACCATCGGTGTGAACACGCCCGCGCCCCTCTTCGGGCACCTCCGTGAACTCTTCATATTGACGCACAGTGACCTCATGGACCGTATCGACGAGGAAACGCAGACACCGGCGCCGCCCGTGACCTTCACCGGCCGCAAGACGCTCGTGGCCGCCGCGGTCGCCGTGGTCCTGATCGCCGGGGCCCTGCTGATCCGCCCCGCCCGGACCGGTGACGACGCCCGGCCGCCGGGGCCGAGCGAGCGCGCCGCGTCGGCGGTGGGCATGGGTGCGCCCGCGGCGGCGGTGGACCTGACGGCGCTGGTGGCGGACCGGGAGAAGTGGGTCGCGAAGCACGCGGACGACGACGCCTCGTGGGCGGTCCTCGGCTCCGCCTACCTCGAACAGGCCCGGCGCACCGCGGACTCGGGCTGGTTCCCGAAGGCGGAGAAGGCGCTGAAGCGTTCGCTGGAGATCCGCCCGGCCGAGAAGGGCAACTTCGACGCGATGACGGGCATGGGCGCGCTGGCCAATGCCCGCCGGGACTTCGGGAACGCCAAGAAGTGGGGCGAGCTCGTACGGGCGCAGGCGCCGAAGCGGTGGACGGCGTACCCGGTGCTCGTGGACGCGTACACCGGGCTCGGCGACTACAAGGCCGCCCAGCAGGCGATGGAGCTGCTGCTGGAGCTGCGGCCGGGCCTGGCGGCGTACGTCAGGGCCTCGCAGGTCTACCGGGACCGCGGCTGGCGCGAGGACGCGGTGATGTC
This sequence comes from Streptomyces sp. NPDC090045, assembly GCF_044747975.1. Taxonomy (NCBI): domain Bacteria; kingdom Bacillati; phylum Actinomycetota; class Actinomycetes; order Kitasatosporales; family Streptomycetaceae; genus Streptomyces; species Streptomyces sp. NPDC090045. The sequence goes on along the minus strand of NZ_JBIVFA010000001.1, from coordinate 99,109 downwards.
GATGGAGCAGGCGGCGGGCGCGGCGAAGGCCCCCGCGGAGAAGGCGTACGCGCTGTTCCGGCTCGGGGAGCTTTGCTGGGAGCGGGGCGACGCGGCGGAGGCGCTGCGGCACTACGAGGGCGCGCTGCGGACGGATCCGGCGCAGGCGGAGGCGCTGGGCGGCCGGGCGCGTGCGCTGGCGGCGCTGGGGCGTTCCGGGGAGGCGGTGCGGGACTACCGGCTGGCGCTGGGGCGGACGCCGGTGCCGCAGCTGGCGCGGGAGCTGGGCGAGCTGCTGGAGTCGCTGGGCCGGGCCCAGGAGGCGCGGGTGCCGTACGACATGCTCGGTTCGATGACGGCGCGGGACGGGCAGAACGGCGTCGACGACGATGTGGTCCTCGGCCTGTACGAGGCGGACCACGGCGATCCGGCGGCGGCGGTGCGGCGGCTGTCGCAGGAGTGGTCGCGGCACAAGAGCGTGCAGGTCGCGGACGCGCTGGGGTGGGCCCTGCACCAGTCGGGCGAGGACGTCGCGGCGCTGGAGTACGCGAAGAAGGCCACGGAGCAGGGTCTGCGCAGCGCCGACTTCTCGTACCACCGGGCGATGATCGAGCGCGGCCTCGGTGACGTGGCGGCGGCCCGCCGCAACCTTCAGGACACCATGCGGACGAACCCGTACTTCTCGCCGCTGCGCGGGCCGCGGGCGAAGGAGGCGCTGGCGGCCATCGGCCAGCCTGCGCCGGGCGGCCCGGAGCACCTGCAGCCGGTCACCCCGTGGGTCGAGCCGGAACTGCCCAAGCCCCGTCCCCAGCCGAAGCCGAAGGTCTCGCAGGAACCGAAGGCACCGAAGGCTTCGCAGGAGCCGAAGCCGGCTCCGTCCCCGTCCACCCGCTGACCGGCCGGCCGGCCGCGGCCCTCCCCTCACGGGGCCGCGGCGCAGCCGGCCGGACACGGGCGGGCCCCCCGGCGTCGGCCGGGGGGCCCGGAAGCCGCACGGGAACCTAGAGGTTGCCGCGCTTCTCCTGCTCGCGCTCGATCGCCTCGAAGAGGGCCTTGAAGTTGCCCTTGCCGAAGCCCATCGAGCCGTGGCGCTCGATGATCTCGAAGAAGACGGTCGGGCGGTCCTGGACCGGCTTGGTGAAGATCTGCAGCAGGTAGCCGTCCTCGTCGCGGTCGGCCAGGATCTTCAGCTCGCGCAGCTCGTCGATCGGCACGCGGGTGTCGCCGACCCACTCGCCGAGCGTGTCGTAGTAGCTGTCCGGGACGGAGAGGAACTGGACGCCGGCCGCGCGCATCGAGCGCACCGTCGCGACGATGTCGTTCGAGGCCAGCGCGATGTGCTGGACGCCGGGGCCGTTGTAGAACTCCAGGTACTCGTCGATCTGCGACTTCTTCTTCGCGATCGCCGGCTCGTTGATCGGGAACTTGACCTTCTTGGTGCCGTCCGCGACCACCTTGGACATCAGCGCCGAGTACTCGGTCGCGATGTCGTCGCCCACGAACTCCTTCATGTTCGTGAAGCCCATGACCTTGTTGTAGAAGGCGACCCACTCGTTCATCCGGCCGAGTTCCACGTTGCCGACGCAGTGGTCGATGGCCTGGAATGTGCGCTTGGCCGGGGCCGCGACCATCGGGTCGGCGGCCACGTAGCCCGGCAGGTACGGGCCGGTGTAGTCGCCGCGCTCGACCAGCGTGTGGCGGGTCTGGCCGTAGGTCGCGATCGCGGCCAGTACGACGGTGCCGTGCTCGTCCTTGACCTCGTACGGCTCGTCCAGGCCGCGGGCGCCCTGCTCGACGGCGTACGCGTAGGCCGCGCGGACGTCCGGGACCTCGATGGCGAGGTCGATCACGCCGTCGCCGTGCTCGGCGACGTGCTCGGCCAGGAAGCGGCCGTGGTCGGTGACCGGCTTGATGACCGAGGTCAGCACGAAGCGCGCGGAGCCGTTGGTCAGGACGTAGCTGGCCGTCTCGCGGCTGCCGTTCTCCGGTCCGGAGTAGGCCACGAGCTTCATGCCGAAGGCGGTCGAGTAGTAGTGCGCGGCCTGCTTGGCGTTGCCGACGGCGAAGACGACCGCGTCCATCCCCTTGACGGGGAAGGGGTCTGCCTCACGCGCGGTGTGCGGGGTGGTTTCGAGGTTCGCCAGAGACTCAGTCATGAGCGCAGAGTCCCGCCGATCCACAAGCTGCGCAATAGTTTCCTATTTGACTGTACAAGGTGACCAGTCCGAGCACAGGATGGCTGAAACATCTGTGCACTATGACCACCCACGAGCACGCGTGGGCACTGGGAGGCGTCCATGGGCATCGACGAACTCGACGGCCGGCTCATCGTCCTGCTCGCCCGCGAGCCCCGGATCGGGGTCCTGGAGGCCTCGCGCCGCCTCGGCGTGGCCCGCGGGACCGTGCAGGCCCGCCTCGACCGGCTCCAGTCGAACGGGGTCATCCGCGGCTTCGGCCCGCAGGTCGACCCGACGGCCCTCGGGTATCCGGTGACCGCCTTCGCCACCCTGGAGATCAAGCAGGGGCAGGGGGCCGACGTACGGGCCCACCTGGACGGGGTGCCGGAGGTACTGGAGCTGCACACCACCACCGGGCACGGGGACATGCTGTGCCGGCTCGTGGCCCGGTCCAACGCCGACCTGCAGCGGGTGATCGACCGCGTCGTCGGGTTCGAGGGCATCGTCAGGGCGTCGACGGCGATCGTGATGGAGAACCCGGTACCCCTGCGGATCATCCCGCTGGTCGAACAGGCGGCCGCGGACGACACCCGGCCCTGACGCCGGCCGGGCAGAGCCCAACGCCCTTACGCTCGACGCCCGTTCGCCGCTCGGCCGCGCGACCGCCTGCCAACCGGCCGATCGGTGTGGGGCGGGCGGTTCCCGTCAGCAGGACGGAACGGCCTCTCCCCGCTTCAGCGCACGCAGGGAGTCCACCGCGTCCGTCAGCGAAGTGACGGGGACCAGCCGCAGCCCCTCGGGGAGTTCCGACCGGGCGTCGGCGCACTCGTCCTTCGGTACGAGGAACACGCTCGCCCCGTCGCGCCGCGCGGCCTGGGTCTTCAGGGCCACCCCGCCGACGGCGCCGACCGTTCCGTCGGCGGTGATGGTTCCCGTACCGGCGATGCTGCGTCCGCCGGTGAGGTCGCCGCCGCTGCCGTCGCCGTCGAGCTTGTTGACGACGCCGAGGGAGAAGAGGAGCCCGGCACTGGGACCGCCGACGTCGGCGAGGTTGAGCTCGACCTTCACGTCCTTCGGGTCCTTGTGGAGATAGCCGAGCGCGGCTTCGGCGGCGGCCGACTGCGACTTGGCCATCTCCTCCAGGTTGTGCTTCTCGATCTCCTCGTCGCTTCCGCCCGAGGAGTAGACGGCCTCCTTGGGCATGACCGCCTGATCGGTCTTGAACCAGTGGTCGACGAGCTCGTGCAGCCGCATGGTCGAGGACGGACCGGTGGCCCGGATGGTCGTCATCCGCAGCTGGCCCTCGGTGTCCCGGACGGGCGCCCCGGTGACGGTGATGACCGGCTTGCCCTGGTCGGACCCCAGCACGTCGGCCGTGGGGCCGGGGATGGCGACCACGTAGGGCAGCGGCGCGAAGGCCGCGGCGACGAACAGCCCGACCACGGGCACGGCGCAGAGGGCCAGGGCAACGGGGCGCGACAGACGTGTGAGGCGTGAGAGCACCCACCCAATCTATCCGCAGCCCAAGCTCAACCCACCCGAGCCACCCCTCCGCCCCCGCCCGGGCCATTCCAGCCGCGCCGGGCCAATCCAGCCCCGCCGGCGTTTGAGGCGCGGGGTCCGGGGCGGAGCCCCCTGGGGGTCCCCCCGGACGGAGTCTGGGGGAGGCGCCGCACCCGCCCCCACACCGCACCCCGGCGAAAACCAGTCGGGCTCAGCGCAGCGTCAGCGCAGCGCGTCCGCGACCTCGCGCGCCGCGTCCACCACCCTCGGCCCCACCCGCTCCGGCACCGCGTCGGCCAGCATGACGACCCCGACGCTGCCCTCCAGCCCGGTGATCCCCACGAGCGGCGCGGCCGCACCGCTCGCGCCCGCTTCGAGCTCGCCGTGCGTCAGCGTGTACCCGGGTTCGATGAGGGAGCCCTGACGGGCCGCCAGGATGGCCCGCCCGGCGGCCCCGCGGTCCAGCGGGTGGCGGAAGCCGGCCCGGTAGGCCACGTGGTAGTCCGTCCAGGTCGGCTCCACGACGGCGACGGCAAGGGCCTCGGTGCCGTCGACGAGGGTCAGGTGCGCGGTGGCGCCTATGTCCTCGGCGAGCGAACGCAGCGCGGGCAGGGCGGCCTCGCGTACGAGGGGATGCACCTGCCGGCCCAGCCGGAGCACGCCGAGTCCGACGCGGGCCCGGCCGCCGAGGTCACGGCGGACCAGGGCGTGCTGTTCGAGCGTGGCGAGGAGCCGGTAGACCACGGTGCGGTTCACACCGAGGCGGTTGGAGAGCTCGGTGACGGTCAGACCGTGGTCGGTGTCGGCGAGCAGTTTGAGGACTCTGAGCCCTCTGTCGAGAGTCTGGGAGGTTTCCGCGGTCACGACGCCTCTCCCTCTTTCGGTGGGCGGCGGTGACTCTCGGGGTGGAACGCCGCCGGTCCCGCGGCGGCGCACGGAGAGGCCGCCGGTAGCGGCCATGGCACCGGCTGCGCTCCCGCGGCGGCGCTGCCACGGTGCGTTCGATGCGGGGACAGTAGCGAGCGGGTCCGCTCAGCGGAAGGGCTCGTCCAGAATCCGGGCGCGTGCTACCCGTTTATGCCGGTTCCTGATCGCTTCTGGTGTCGATTCGTAACCTCAATTGCCACAGGAGCTCTTTACCGCACCATTACTCTGATCATGTTCAAAAAGATGGTCATTCGGCTCGGGGGGGATGCGCTCGCGCGCACCTGGGCCGTTCGGAGGGGGAAAAACCGTATGAAGCTCAAGCGCATTGCCATGGTCGCCGCCGCCGCGGTGGTCGGCCCGACGGTCCTGATGGCCTCGCCGGCCATGGCCGACGAGGTCCGCAACCCGGCGGTCACGACCCCGGACGCGGCGCCGAAGGACGACACCGCCCCGGCGACCGGCGAGACCCCGAAGGCGCCGCAGGCACCGCAGGCCCCGGAGGTGTCGAAGCCCGAGGCCGGGCAGCAGCCGGCGGCCCCGGAGACCCAGCCGAAGCCGCAGCCGAAGCCGGCCGAGACGGTCACGCCCGAGGGCGCCGGGAAGACCGACCAGAAGACCGCCGCCGCGGCCCCGAAGCTGACCCTGGACGGCCTCCCGAAGGCGTTCACGTCCGGTGGCGGCTGGAGCGAGTTCTCCCTGCACGTGGACAACGCGGGCCGCCCGGCCGTCGACGACTACTCGCTCGAACTGGTCCTGTGGACCCTCGACACCTTCGGGTGGGAGGCCGGCGACATCCAGACCGAGGTCTACGCCCCCGACTCGAAGGGCGCCTGGGGCTGGCACGCCATCGCGGCGGACGGGTCCGAGGAGGTCTACAGCCTCGGCGTCGCCGACGTGGACATCGAAAACAACGAGGTCTTCGACCTCAAGCTTCGTATGAAGTTCGGCAAGGACACGCCGCCCTCCCGCTTCTCCCTGTCCACGACCGCCGAGGGCGGCACCGCGGACCGCGTCCGGTACGAGTCCAAGGTGACCTCGCCCGACGAGCAGGAGCAGGAGCAGAACAACGGGCCGAAGGTCGCCCTGCAGGGCCTGCCGCCCGGCGGCTTCACGGCGGGCGGTGGGTGGCAGACGTTCACGCTCGGCGTCGACAACTCCGGCAAGGAGAAGATCGACGAGTACGGCTTCGCGCTCTTCTTCGACAACAACAGCGAAACCCTCAAGTCGAAGCACCTCGCCATCGAGGTCTGGGACGGCGAGCGCTGGGTCGACGCCAAGAACGACACGTCGAGCCAGGTGGCCTGGGCGAACATCGACCGCGCGGTCGGCAAGGACGCGAGGTTCGGCATCTACCTGCGGGCCCAGTTCACCGCGGACGCCCCGGTCGGCCCGATGTTCCTCGCCGTGCTCGCGGGCGACCACGGCGAGGAAGGCATCACGTCCGACGTGGCCTTCGCCTACAGCTCGATCAACGCGCCGGGCACCAAGGACGGCGGCACCACCGGCAACCAGCCGAAGCCCGAGGGCGGCTCCACCCCGATCAAGGACACGACCCCGGTCACCACCGGTGGTCAGCTGGCCGAGACCGGCGCCGACGCGGCCACCAGCTGGGCCCTCGGCGGGGCCGGCGTGGCGCTCGCCATGGGCGCGGCCCTGGTCGCGGGCACCGGCCGCCGTCGCCGCCCCACCGCGTAAGACCGAAGGACCGTAGGACGGTAAGACCGTAGGACCGTCACAGGGGACGGGGTCCGTGCGATGCTCCGCACGGACCCCGTCCCCTGTTCTGTGTGAACTCACCGCGAGGTCACCGCATGCGGGTGGCCCACTCCTGCACCTTCTTGATCCGCTCGCGCAGCTGCCCCGCCGTCGCCTCCGCGCTCGGCGGCCCGCCGCACACCCGGCGCAGCTCCGTGTGGATCACCCCGTGCGGCTTGCCGCTCTGGTGGACGTACGCGCCGACCATCGTGTTGAGCGACTTCCGCAGCTCCAGCAGTTCCTTGTGCGAGACCACCGGCCGTCGCTCCGCCGGCAGCTCCAGCAGGTCCGCCTCGGTGTCCGGCTTGCGGCGGCTGTGCGCGATCTGCCGCGACTGCCGCTTCTGCAGCAGCATCTGCACCTGGTCCGGCTCCAGCAGTCCGGGGATGCCGAGGTAGTCCTGCTCCTCCTCGCTGCCCGGGTGCGCCTGCATGCCGAACTCGGCGCCGTCGTAGAGCACCCGGTCGAAGACCGCGTCGGACTCCAGCGCCTCGAAGGACATCTGCTCGTCCTCGCCGGTGTCCTCGTCCTCCTGCTTGTTCGCCTCGTCCATCTCCTTCTCGGACTCGGCGTACGGGTCTTCCTCGCCCTGCTTCTTCGGCTTGTCGAGCACGTGGTCGCGCTCGACCTCCATCTCGTTGGCGAAGCCGAGGAGGTAGGGAATGGTCGGAAGGAACACGGAGGCGGTCTCGCCGCGCCTGCGCGAGCGCACGAAGCGCCCGACGGCCTGGGCGAAGAACAGCGGGGTCGAGATCGTCGTCGCGTACACGCCCACCGCGAGGCGCGGTACGTCGACGCCCTCGGACACCATCCGGACCGCGACCATCCAGCGGCTGCCGTCCTCGCTGAACTCGTCGATCCGCTTCGACGCGCCGGTGTCGTCGGAGAGCACCACGGTCGCCTTGCTGCCGGTGATCTCCCGCAGCAGCTTGGCGTAGGCGCGCGCCGAGTCCTGGTCGGAGGCGATCACGAGGCCGCCCGCGTCGGGGATGCCCTTCCTGACCTCCGTCAGCCGCTGGTCGGCGGCGCGCAGCACGTTCGGCATCCAGTCACCGCGCGGGTCCAGCGCGGTGCGCCAGGCCTGCGAGATGGCGTCCTTCGTCATCGGCTCGCCGAGCTTGGCGGCGATCTCGTCGCCCGCCTTGGTGCGCCAGCGCATGTTGCCGCTGTAGGAGAGGAAGATGACGGGCCGGACGACGCCGTCGCCGAGGGCGTTCCCGTAGCCGTAGGTGTAGTCGGCGGACGACCGGCGGATCCCGTCGTTCCCCTCCTCGTACGAGACGAAGGGGATCGGGTTCGTGTCGGACCGGAAGGGCGTACCGGTCAGGGCCAGGCGCCGGGTCGCCGGGTCGAAGGCCTCCAGGCAGGCCTCGCCCCAGGACTTCGAGTCACCGGCGTGGTGGATCTCGTCGAGGATGACGAGGGTCTTGCGCTGCTCGCACCGGTTGCGGTGCAGCATCGGGCGGACGCCCACACCCGCGTAGGTGACGGCGACCCCGTGGTAGTCCTTGCTGAGCGGCCCGGCGGAGTACTCGGGATCCAGCCGGATGCCTATCCGCGCCGCGGCTTCCGCCCACTGCTTCTTCAGGTGCTCGGTCGGCGCGACCACGGTCACCTGCTGGACCACGTGGTGGTGCAGCAGCCAGGAGGCGAGGGTCAGCGCGAAGGTGGTCTTGCCTGCGCCGGGGGTCGCGACCGCGAGGAAGTCCCGCGGCTGCTTCTCGATGTAGCGGTCCAGCGCTCCCTGCTGCCAGGCGCGCAGTTTGCCCGCCGTACCCCAAGGGGCACGGCCGGGGAAGGCGGGTGAGAGGTGGTGGGAGGCGGTAGTAGTCACGGTCTCCGGTTCGTCGCTCTCGGCAGTCGTACGTAGGACAACCGGGCCACCTTACCGGGACGGGCCCGCCCCTCGCGGAGGGACAGGCCCGTGACCTCGCGCGGTGCGGCGAGCGTCACATCTGCGGGAGGAGCAGTGCCCTCAGCCGGCCGGCGATCCGCGCCACATCCGCCTCGTGCCCGGCGGCCACGTCGATGACCAGGGCGTACGCGGCCTCCTGGTCGACGTCGCCCGGGTCGGCCCCGTTCACCGCCAGGAAGGTGGCCGCGGCGAGCCACGCGGTGCGCTTGTTCCCGTCGACCAGGGGGTGGTTGGTGGCGATGCCGTGGAGCAGCGCGGCGGCCTGCTCGTACGGGTCCTCGTACGCCGGGGTCCCGAACATGCGGGCCCGGGGCCGGTGTACGGCCGACTCCAGCAGTCCGGGGGCGCGCAGTTCGACGGGCTGGTCCTGGGCGAGGCAGGCGTGCCGGGCCAGGTCGAGGACCTCGGCGAGCGTGAGGTGGCGCACCGTGACGGCGGCGGCGCTCATGCGCCGAGCCGCTTCAGCAGGGGCGCGTGCCGCCGGGCGAGCCGCAGCGCCTCGGCCCCGACCCGCTGCCGCTCGGCCCGCAGGTGCGCCCGTACGGCTTCCAGCGCGACCTCCTCGGGCCCTTGCCCGGTGGCGTCGGCAAGGTCGGCGAGCTCCGCGCGCTCGGCGTCGGAGAGCCGGATGGTCAACTCGTTCATGCGGCGAAGCTAGCGTGCCGGCCGGCCCCGGCGCACACGGATTCCGCCGGTCACTTCGCGGCCGGCTCCAGCCGGGTCGCGACCCACGCCCCCACCAGTGCCACGCAGGCCATCGGCAGGAACACCACCACGAATGCGGCGGGGTGCGAGGCCGACGCCCCGTCCGTCAGGGCGTGGGAGGCGCCGACGGCTCCACCGCCCAGCGCGGCGAACGCGGCGCCGCCACCGGCCAGCAGGACCACGTTCGCCAGCGCGTCCGAGATCTGCAGCGCGGCGGAGTTGGCCCCCGCCTCCTCCGGCGCCGACAGCTTCAGCAGCAGCACGCTCGTGGAGCCGATCACCAGCCCCATGCCCAGGCAGCCGACCGCCCAGGCCAGCGCCAGCGTCCACACCGGGACGGACTCGATGAGCACGGCGGGCGCCGCGGCGATGGCCAGGGCGACCATCACCATCCCGGCCACCATCAGCCGTTCCCGGTACGGGGCCATCCGCCCCTTCGACTGCACCCACGAGCCGCCCGCCCAGGTCACTCCGCCGAGCGCGAGCGAGAACCCGGCCAGGGTCGGGCTCAGCCCCCGCTGGGTGACCAGCATCAGCGGTACGAAGCTCTCGGCCGCGATGAACGAACCCGCGGCCACCCCGCGCAGCAGCACCACGGACGGCAGTCCGCGCCGCGCCAGGTACGTCCCGCGCGGCAGCAGCCCCAGCACGGCGGGCACGAGCAGGGCCGCGCCGGCGATGCCCGGCACCAGCGACAGCCAGCGCAGGTCCTGGGCGGCGTACTGGAGCAGGCCCGCGCCCAGCGAGATCCCGAGGGCCAGCCGGATCCGCCGCCGGTCGAAGGCCACGGGCGGCGCGTCGGGGTCGACGGGCCCGGACGCGGTCCGCCGTATCGCGGGCAGGGCCACCATCAGCGGTACGACGACCAGGGCCGGGATCCCGAGGAACACCCACCGCCACCCGAGGTGCTCGGTGACCGTCCCCGAGGCCAGCGGCCCGACGATCGAGGGCACCACCCAGCTCGCGGCGAAGGCGGCCATGATGGCGGGCCGCAGCCGCTCCTCGTAGGCCCGGCTGACCACCACGTACAGGGCGACGATGACCAGCCCGCCGCCGAAGCCCTGCACGGCCCGGCCGAGCACGAACACCCACATCGCCCCGGCGGTCCCGGAGACCACGAGCCCGGAGGCGAACGCGGCGATGCCGACGGCCAGCGGCCGCAGCGGCCCCTGCCGGTCGGCCCACTGCCCGGACAGGACCATGCCGAAGAGGCTGGTCGTGAAGTAGGCGGAGAAGGCGAAGGCGTAGAGCCCGATCCCCTCCAGCTCGCGCGCGGCGACGGGCATGGCCGTCCCCACGGCGGTGGCCTCGAAGGCGATCAGGAAGACGACGGAGATGATCCCGATGCTGAGCGTCCGGTACGCGGGCCCGAGGATCCCGCCCTGCTGCAGGGGCGGGACCGGTGTCTCGGTTCTCTGGGGCACGCGGGGCTCAAGGGCACTCATCGCCCCAGAGTAAGGTGCGTAGCCCCATCTCGACCCTGTCCGTTCGACGGATCCCGCCCTCCTCCGGGAGTCCTAGGCCCTCGGGTCACTGTGAACGCGGCATGGCAGTCGTGTTGCACCCGCCGCGAAACCCTTCCCGCTCCCCCGGGCCCCCCGTACGGTCGTGCACATCACCACCTCACAGCCGTGTGCCCGAGTGGTTGAGGGACTCGCCTGCAAAGCGGGTTACGCCGGTTCGATTCCGGTCACGGCTTCAAGTGCCTGAACAGGCGGACCGAATGGGCGGCACCCTCCGGGGGTGCCGCCCATTCGGTCGTCCGTCCCGGTCCCGCCCCGCGCTTCGTGTTCCACGCCGCGGGCCCGCGCCGTCGGAGCGGCGCGAGCGGTGTGAGGGCCGGAGAGGGCGGGGAGCTGCACCGAACCTCGACGGGGTGAACCATCGGCAAAACGCCTCCGCCCTGCACCTCGGCCTGGAATGATGGCGCCTCTTGATCCCGGCGGCCATGCCGGTCAGGCATCGCGCATAGGAGGAGCTATGACGCAGCTGCTAACCGACCCCGTTGTCCAAACCGCCGCCATCGCGGGACTCGCCACCGTCCTTCTGGCGGGCATCATCTGCGAACGCGGCACGAGGCGCACCCTGAGGCGAGAAATTTTCGAGGGAACGGAGCCCGCGCCACAGTTAGGGTTCTTTGAAACGATTCGCCGCGCGTCTCGACTCTCGTCCTCGGACGAGGCGCACACGTTCGCCCGCGACCAGATGCAATTCGCGAAGCAATGGAGAACCGAGAACCTCTCCCGCACGGCATTTACCACAAAGATGCGCCTCGGACTCAGCACGACCCAGGGCTCCATGAATTTGGGGCTGGCAGTCGCCTGCTGCGTGATGGCGCTCAGCGACCCGCTCGACAGCATCGATGAGTGGCTCCCGATGATCCTCAGCGACCGACGGCGCACGCTGGACAGTTTGACGGAGCAAGTGTCCAACGGATCGCTGATCCTGCGCATCACCACCCTGCTTGTCGCACTGACTGCAACGATTCGCTATTGCGCTCAAGTACGTGCCGTCTTCAAGAACAAAGGGCCTGCTGCAACCCTCTGGAGAGAGACGCGGCAGCTGAACCTGACCAACGCCCAAGGGGGCGTCTTCCTTTCCGCACTCACGATCGTGTGGCTCCTCCAAGGCCGCGGAATCGATGGCGTATGGATGGCCGTGCTGTCCTATGCCTTCGCATTCTTCATCGACGACTGGATCATCATCAGCGAGTACAGCGTCAAGCTGGACGTTCCGGCCCTCCCCCTCCACAAATGGCGACTGCGCTTCGCATACATCTGCCTGCTGACCCCCAGCCTTGCGCTCGCCTGGAATGAATTCGGTCGGTGGGGAGTAGCCGTCATGGCATGGTTCATCATGTCGTTGTCGGGCGTTTCCCTCGCGCACCGCCGAGCGACTGAGGGAATGATCTGGCCGAAGCGGGGAATCCCTCAGCAGCAGGGCGAACAAGCGCGGGTGAGCAGGAACCGGCGAAGCGAAGACGGCTCGGTCCAGACCTAGATCACGAGTGGGGGCCCATGAGCTGCCGCACCGGGTCTGCTGCTTCGCGTAGTCGGCGTACTTCTCCATGAGCCCGACGAGCACCGAGCGCGAGTCACCGGGCTTCTCCCCGTCGACGGATCCGCTCAGCTTTCGAGGCGCGAGCCGCCGACCATTCCTTGTCGAACGACCTCGCGTGAAACTCCGAGTCAGCGGTTGCGGCGTACGACGACCACCGTCACGGCCCCGCCGATGAGCACACAGGCTCCCAGACCGAGTGCGATCCAGGGAAGTGAGCTGCCGCTCTTCTTCTCCTCGGCCTTCGCCGCCGGCTCGGACGCGGCGGCGTCGGGAGCCTTGCCGTCCGTGGAGGGCGAGGGCGACTTGCCCGCGTTCGCCGCAGCCGCCAGGTCGGGCAGCGGGTACACGTCCGCCGGACCGGGGTCCCCAGGATTCTTCAGCGCGACATTGGGCCTCGCGATCCCGTAGCCGATGTAGTCGTTGCGCGCAGACCCGTCGACGGGCTTGCCGGCGGTGTTCAACAGGACCCGCAGAACCTGGTTGTTGGTCCAGTCGGGGTGGACGGACCATAGGAGGGCGGCGGAGGCGGAGACGAGGCCGGCGGCGTCACTGGTGCCGTGGGTCTTGCACAGCCCCGTTTTACGCTTGCACGCGGTGACAATGTCGATGCCAGGTGCGGCCATATCCACCTGGGGGCCGTGCTGAGACTCCTTGGTCGGCTCGCCTGTGCTGTCCACGGCTCCGACGCCTACGACTCCGGGGGTCCCGGCTGGGTAGGCGAGCTCGTTGGTCGAATCACCGTAATTGCCAACGGAAGCAAAGATCAGCTTGCCCTTCGAGAGCGCGTACTTCACAGCGGCGGCCCGCTCCGCATCTTCCTCAGGCTTGCTGGGCAGGCCCATGGAAATGTTGATGACCTTGGCCTCTGAGTCTGCCGCGTACCGAATGCCCTGGACCATCGAGGGGGTGTTCGCCCCTTCCAGCATGTTCGGCACGCGGATCGGGAGAATCTTGACTCCGGGTGCAAGCCCGAATACACCGTCACCACTTGGGTGCTTTCCGGTAGCGGCGATCATCGCGGAAATGCCGGTGCCGTGACCGTAGTAGTCGTTGTCCTTGTCGCCCGGGGCATCGCCAACAGGGAAGACCGCGCCGGGGAGAACCTGACCTTCCAGTTCCGGGATGCGGTTAACGCCGGTATCGATCACCGCAACGGTGATTCCCTTCCCGGTGGTGATCTTCCACATCTCGTCGGCCTTCATGGCGTCGAGATGCCATTGCTGCGACCGAACGGTCTCCGCGTGGGCCGGGGTCGCGGCGACCCCGGCCAGCAGGAGGCCCACCAGGGCCGAGGTCGCCTTACGCATGCGCATCCCGTGCAACGTCCGTTCTGCTCAGTCGATCACAGGCGGAACAACACGACGGTTGCCCTGCCAGGTCTCTTCGTCCTCGACCAGGTAGTCGGCGCGCTCGCCCTGCCGGTCGTCCCGCCGCGTACCCGGAGTCTGCGTACGTGCACCCGCGTGCCCCATGGCACCCGGGCCCATGCCACCCACGCTGTTGCGCACGAGGCCTGAGCCGCCCTGGGTGAACGGCTGGCCGCCCGCGATCGGGCGAGCACCCGTGCCGGGCTTTCCTCCGACGATGCCTCCCGGCTCCGAGGCAAGTCGACGACCTGCCGCGAAGCCGTTTTGCCCGCCGTGGCCACCGCCAACTCCGGGACCCATGCCGCCGCCGATGCCACGACCGGCGTGAGTGCCTTCACCGATGACGTTGCCCCGCGGGATGCCCGAGCTGGGGCCGGTGGACGTCACGGGCCGGCCGCCCGTGATGCCGCTGTCACGCGGGGGCATTCCGACAGCCTTGCCGCCGGGAGGAGGAGTGCCGGGACCGCCCAGTGTCGGGTACGGGCCGATGCCCGGGCCGGTGAGACTGGGCGGCTTCATACCGCCCACCGGCGGGAAACCCATGGGCGGGAGGACGGGTCCGGGGGTGGGGCTGACGGGACCCGTGGGAAGCGGGCCGGGCAAGGTGGTCACCGGAGGAACCGTCCGGTCCGGAAGCACCGCGACGCTGTCGAGGTCCACGTCCACCTCGCGGTCCGGAACCGACGGAGCGGACATCGACGGGACCGTGTTGTCCGGCTGCGGCGAACGCCCGGTCACCGATCCGGTGTCGCCCGAGGACGAACCGTGCGAGGACCCCGTCGTCGTGTACGAGGAGCCTGTCGAGCCGCCCCCTCCGCCGGACTCTCCTGTCGGCCTCTGCAGCTCTACCTCGTCGTAGTTATTGAACGGCACAAGCACACTCGGCGGCGGCGGGAACGTCGGGATCCTCGCCCTTTCCATCTGGGCGGACGTCTGGTCGTACGAATCGGAAAGCTTGACCATTGCGGTCACGGCCTGCCCGTGGTTTCCGTTCATCTTCGACCAGGCCTCCTGGCCGAGCTTCAGCGCGGCCGTGTTGCCCGGGTTGTCGCGGGCGGCCATGAGGTTCTGCGTGAGCTTCCCCTGCGCTGCCGCGTCGTACTTGGGCATCTCCCCTTCGCTGCCATCGACGGGCTTGATCTGGCGCATGATCTGGGCCGTCTCCAGCAGGTTCTCGCCGCCGGTAGCGCTGTACTTGGCCAGCTCCAACGTGGCGCTGCCCGTCTGGTTCACCCAGTTCTGGAAGGCATCGGCCGCCTCGCCCTCCCAGCCCTTGACCTTGTGGTCCTTGAGCTTCGCACCGATGTCCTCGATCACCTTGGCGGCATCGGTGAGCTGCCTTGCCCGCCGCTCGGCCGCCGCCGCATCGAGCCCGGCGATCATCGCGTAGAGCTGTGCGTGTGAGTAACCCTCGAACTGGCTCATCCGAAGTGACTGCCCTTCTTGGTCCCGTTCGGCTGCGGGGTGTTCGGCGTGCCCGGCTGTCCGGCGTCGGCCGTCTTCTTCGCGTACGGGTCGCGATCCTTGACGTACTGGTCATGGGCCTGCCTGGCAAGGAAGCCCATGCGCCGCTTCGTCTCCTCGTCCACCTCGCTGTAGCCGCCGTGCGCGGACTGGATGGCGATGCCCAGGGCCTCGATCTGCACCCCGAGCGCCTTCGACAGCTTCTCCAGCTCCGAGTGGACGGTGTTGTAGGCCTTGTAGAGCTTTTCAGCCGAGGTGAACCCCTTGCCCAGGGCTCCCGCCGGCATCGTGCCGTCCGCCAGCTTCCCGTGGTGCGCCGGGGAGTCGTTGAGAGTCGTCAGAAGCCCGTCCACCAGCTTCTGGTATTCCTTCAAGTCGTCGAACTGGACCCGCAGCGCCGCAGCGGCCGCTTGTGCGGCCACGCCTGCTACCGCGCCCAGCGGACCCGCCAGCCCCAGCGAGAGGGCCGTTGCCACCTGGCCCGCCCCGTTGTCGTCTGCCACGTTGGCTTCCCCGTCTCCCCGCGGGCGCGGCGTCTCCGCCGCTCCCCGTCCCCGTTCGCACCCGTGTCCACGCGCACGCGCACAGGTCTATTGATCACTCTAGCGACAGGCGACGACAGCCCCAATTCCGGGGTTGCACGTGCAATGTGGATCACGTGGTCACGAGTTGGGCGATGCCACCGCCGCCGACGGCCTGATCGGGAGCCTGTTGACCGGGCGGCCCGTGGCCGCGCGTACCGCCGAGGCGATCGCGGCCGGGGTCGTCACCACCGGGACCGCGCTCGCCGCCTTCGCGCCGAAGGGGGCCACCACGTCGCGTTCCTCGACCAGTTTGACGATGCGCACGGCCGGCGCGTCCAGCGACGTCGGCAGTGCGTAGCCCGTCAGGTCGGGGTGGCGGACCAGGCCGGAGACCGTGCGGAGGTTCTCCGTCAGGGCCGCGCCGACGCCCTGGGTGACACCCGCCTCGATACGGGCCTCCAGCTGGCGGGGGTTGAGGATGCGGCCCACGTCCTGGGCGACCGCGAGCTCCACGACGCGTACCGAGCCGAGTTCGATGTCCACGTCCACCACCGCGCGGATCGCGCAGAAGGCGAGGCCCACGAAGGCGTCGCCCTGGCCGTCCGCGTCCAGCGGTTCGGTCGGGTGCGGGCGGCACTGGGCCGTGGCCCAGAGCTCCTTGCCCTCTATGGCCTCCGAGACGCTCATCGAGAAGGCGCCGTCGTACGAGGTGATCCGGCCGTCCGCGATCTGCAGGAGCTCCGTCGACATGCCCAGCTTGTGGGCCATGGGCTGCAGGAGCTGGGTGCGGACCATCTTGGCCGCGCGCTCCACCGCGCCGCCCGACACCCACGTGTGGCGGCCGTGCGCCGACGGGCCCGCCGGCGGCTGGTCGGTGTCCACGGGGGCCACCGCCACCTCGTCGACGCCCAGCACCTCCTGGACGATCTGGCGGGCCAGCGTGCCGAAGCCCTGCCCGGTGTCGACCGCCGCGCAGATGACCGTGGCCGTGCCGCCCACGACCTTCACCGTGGCCGTCGAGACCTCGTCCGTGCCCTCCGCGCCGAGCATGTGCACCATGCCGACGCCGTAGCCGACGCCGCGGCGCACCGCGCCCGGCTCGCCCGCGCCCTCCGGGCCGCCCGGCAGCAGCCACTCGTCCTCCGGGGTGTCCTTCGGGAGGGCGGGCAGCTCGAAATCCCGTACAGCGCGCAGCAGTTCCGCCACCGGGGCCGGGCAGGTCACGGTCTGGCCGGTGGGGAGCAGGTCTCCCGTCGCCAGGACGTTGCGCATGCGCAGTTCCGCGCCGTCCATGCCGAGGGCGGCCGCGAGCTTGTCCATCTGGCCCTCGTACGCGGCGCACACCTGCATGGCGCCCTCGCCGCGGACGTGGCCGGAGGGCGGGTTGTTGGTGCGGACCGCCCAGCCTTCCACGAAGGCGTGCGGGACGACGTACGGGCCGCAGGCGAAGGCCACCGCCGCCGCCAGGGACTCGGAGGAGGAATCGGCGTAGGCGCCGGCGTCCATGAGGATCTGCGCCTCGACCTTGACGAGGCGGCCCTCAGCGTCCGCGTGGTGGCGGTAGCGCAGCAGGGTCGGGTGGCGGTGGGTGTGGCCGAGGAAGGACTCCTCGCGGGTGGCGGCCAGCTTGACCGGGCAGCCCGTGCGCAGGGCGAGCAGGCCGAGCGGGAGCTGGAAGGCGGCGTCCTCGCGGTCCGCGGTGGCGCCCGGCACGCCGGTGACCACCACGCGTACGCGGTCCGGTTCCAGGCCGAAGCAGGCGGCGGCCAGGGCGCGGTCGGTGTGCGGGTCGGTGGAGGCGGTGTAGAGCTCCACGCCGCCGTCGGGCCGGGGCACGGCCAGTCCGGCCTCGGCGCCGATGGGGGCGGGGTCCTGGCGGCCGATCCGGTACAGGCCCTCGACGACCACGTCGCCGGTCGCCTCCGGGTCGCCGTAGCGCAGCGGGATGTGCCGGATCAGGTTGCCGTCGGGGTGCAGGGCGGGCGCGCCGAAGGACTGCTCGGGGTCGGTCACCGGGTCGAGGAGCTCGTACTCGACGGCGATCGCCGCCGCGGCGAGCCGCGCGGTGTCCGGGTGGTCGGCGGCGACGGCGGCGATGGGCTCGCCGTGGTGGCGTACGACGTCGTGCGCGAACACCGGCCGGTCGGCGATCCGGCGGCCGTGCGTGGTGGCGCCGGGGACGTCGGCGTGGGTGACGACGGCGCGCACGCCGGGCATTTCGGCGGCGGCCGTGGTGTCGATGGACAGGATGCGGGCGTGGGCGTGCGGGGAGCGCAGCACGGCGGCCCACAGGAGGCCCTCGGCCCACAGGTCGGCGGCGTAGGGGAAGGTGCCCTCGGTCTTGGCGCGGGCGTCGGTGGCGGGCACGGACGCGCCGATGCCGCGCGGCACCTGCTGCTCGGAGGCCTCCGCCGACGGGGCGGCCAGGGCCGTCACCGTGCTGTTCACAGTTGTCGTCGCCGTCGCCGTCGCCGCGTCCTGCCCGCTCACGCCGTGCCTCCGTGGTGGATGCCGCCCTCGCCGGGCGCTGCCTGGTGCGGGATGCGCGCCTCCGGGGCCTGGCCCGCGGTCTGGCCCGCGGTCTGGCCCGCGGTCTGGCCCTGGTCCGGAGTGGGCTCGGCGGCGGCCGCCTCGCGCTCGGCCACGACCTCGCGCACGGCGTCGACGACCCCCGCGTAGCCGGAGCAGCGGCAGAGGTTGCCGCACAGCGCCTGACGGGTCTCCAGCTCGCTGGGGGCGTGGTTGCCCTCCAGCAGGTCGTGGATGGTCATGGCCATGCCGGGCACGCAGAACCCGCACTGCACCGCACCCGACCTGCACAACGCCTGCTGCACGTCGGAGAGTTCCCCGTTCGTCGCGAGCCCCTCGACGGTGCGGACCTCGCTGCCGGCGGCCGTCGCGGCCGGGACCAGGCAGGAGGCGACGAGCCGGCCGTCGACCTGCACGGCGCAGGCGCCGCACTCGCCCTGCGAGCAGCCGTCCTTGGCGCCGGCGAGGCCGAGGCGCTCGCGCAGCACGTAGAGCAGGGACTCGCCGATCCAGGCGCCGGTGACGGGCCGGTCGGCGCCGTTGACGCGCAGGACGTAGGAGGCCTGCGGGTGCTCGTGATGGGCGACGGCCTCGGCCGCCGTTCCTTCTTCGTACGTCGCCACCGCGGCCGGGACCCCTTGGCCGGTCCCCGCGTCCGGGAGTGCCACATCACTGTCGGCGGTGTCCGCACCCGGCATGAGGCCGGCCGGGGGCTCCGCCGCGGCCGGCTCCTCCGGCGAACCGGCGTCGGCGTCCGCGCGGCCGGGCTCCGGCAGGGCCGGCTCCGCCCCGGGCGCGGCGTCGTCCGCCGCAGGCACCGGCACCTGGTCCTGGTCCAGCACCGGCTCCGGCACCGCGTGGCCGAAGGCAGAGAAGCCGTGGCCGTCGGTGCCCCCGGGCTGCGCGGGCTCGGCGGGGTGCACGGGCTCGTCGGGCTGTGCCTCGGCCCGTACTCCGCCGAAGAGGTCCAGGCCGTCTGCGGCCACCGGCTGCGGGGCGGCGGGCTCGGCAGCCCCGCCCGGCTCCGGCGTCTCGCCGAAGGCCGTGAAACCGCGCCCGTCGGTGCCCGCGTGCGGCGCCGGCCCGGCGTACGCGCCGTGCCCGGCGTGCTCCCCGTACCCGGCGTGCTCGCCCTGCTCCGCGTGCCCGACGTGCTCGCCGTGCCCGACGTGCTCCGTGTGCTCGCCGTGCCCGGCCTGGCCCGCGTGTCCGACGTGCCCGACCTGCTCCGCGTGCTCGGCGGTCCGGGCGCCCTCGGGCTGCTCCGCCGCCGGGCCGTGGGCGGCCTCGATGTCGTGCGGGGCCGGGTGCACCGGCTCGGCGTCCGGGAGCGGGGTGCCCACACCGGGGCCGCCCAGCACGCGCGGCCCGCGCCCGGCGGCGCCCACTCCGGGTCCCCCGAGCAGCCGCCCGGCGCCGTGCGCCGTCGCGGCGGCGGCGGCCGAAGCCGCCGCGGCCTCGTCCGTGCCCGGCAGAACGCCCGGAAGGACGCCCGCGCCCAGGTTCCCGCCCAGGTTCCCGTCCAGGTGACCGTCCGGCTCCCCGGCCGGCTGCTGCGTCAGGTACGCCCACGGCGCCGGAGCGCCGCCCGGCAGGGTCGCCGGGGCCTGGCTCCAGTCGGCGTCCAGCCCGCCCGGCCGGAAGTCACCCTGCTGTCCGGAGAATTCGGAGAACTCGGGGACGGCCCACTGGCCGGTCGCCGAAGAGGCCGCCTCGGGCTCCTGCGCCGCCTCCGGGAACCGCCACTCCGCCGTCGCACCGGGATCGGTCAGCGGCTCCGGCTCCGCCTCGGCGAACGCCGCGGCGACCGACGCCGGGATCGGGATCGACGCCGGGATCGGCCCGCCCACCGGGCCGGACCCGGCCCCGGGACCGGACCCGTGACCCGAACCGCCCGCGGACCCCGGCTCGCCCTGGGCCGAACCCCCCGCCTCCGGCCACTGCACCGGGATCGTCCACGTACCCGTGGCCGCCGGATCCGTGGTGGCCGTGCCGAGCGGCACGATCATCGGCGGCGGCACGTACCCGTGCCCGGGCGCCGCGAGGGGCTCCCCGGTGCCGAGCGCGTCCAGCATGTCCTGCGGCAGTTTCACGAAGGCCGTGGCGTCCGAGTCGTACTCGCCGCCCTGCGGGACCGGTTCCCAGCCCCAGCTCGCCGTGCCGTTCCCCTGGGTCACGTTCTCGTTCTCGTTCTCGCTCATGAGGTCAGTGCCCTCCCCAGCGCCCGGCGTGCCAGCACGGCCACCGTCCGCCGCAGATGCAGTACACCGGGAGCCACCGGCTCCCCCTGGTCGGGCACGCAGGCGGCCGCGACGTACTCGCCGAAGGCCTCCAGCGCCTCGGGGGCCAGGCTCCGCTCGCCGTCCCAGTCGATCAGCGAGGCCACCCACTGCTCGGCCTCCAGGGGCCGCAGCGGCATCGGGGCCACCGCGCCGATCGCGCAGCGCACACCCCGGCGCGCGGGATCCAGGACGAGCCCCACGGACGCCACGGCGCGCCCCGGCCCGGTACGTCCCGTGGCCTTGAGGAACACCTGCGGCGCGTGCAGCAGCGGAACGCGGACGAAACCGATCAGCTCGCCGGGCCGCAGCATCTCGCGGCCGGCCAGCAGGTACGACACCGGGATCTCCCGCTGCCCGTCCGGGCCGACGATGACGAGGACGGCCTCCAGCGCGGCCAGTACGGGCAGTGCGTCACCCGTGGGCGCGGCGGTGGCGATGTTCCCGCCGAGGGTGCCCGCGTTGCGGATCTGCGGGGGCCCGGCGGCGCGCGCGGCGGCGGCCAGCGCGGGGATCAGTGCGGCGAAATCCGGCCGTCCCATCCGCGCGTGGGTGAGGCCGGCGCCGAGCAGCGCGTGGCCGTCCTGGTACTGCCAGCCGCGGATCTCGTTGATCCGGCCCAGGCCCACCAGCGCGGCGGGCCGCAGCAGCCCGGCGTTGACGGCGGCCATGAGGTCGGTGCCACCTGCGACGGGCACGGCCGCGGGCATGGCGGTGAGCGCCGCCACGGCCTCGTCGAGCGAGGCCGGCAGTGTCACGGACTGCGCCGCCTGGGGCCCGTGGGGGCCCTGAGATGAATCCGGTGCGTGCAGTGCATGCGGTGCGTGCGTGGTCAACCCAGCTGCCCCTTCCCGATGTCCCGGTCCCGGCGCTCACGCCTGTCCGCCGTACGGTACGTGCTCACCGCCGGGACGTGGCAACTCTGGCACATCTTCCGGGCCGCCCGGCGCGAGGGTCCACCCGGTGCCACCCGCCCCCGTGCGACCCCCCGCACGCCCCCGCGCCCGGCTCCCGCACGCCTGCGCCCCGGCCCTGCCCGGCCCCGTGCCCGGCGCCCCGTACGGCCCGCCGTGCCGCCTTCGACGACCCTCCTCCCCGAACGTCCGACTTTCCCCGTATAGCGGGAAATGCAGGCAGAGTTCCGGACCCGTTCCCATTCCGTTCAGGTCCGCGGCCCCGGCCGCGTGTCACACGTTCGGGGGCGCGCCCTCGATCGGGCGTCCCCGCACCCCGGGGCGCCGCTGCCACGGCAGGGGCCCGCCCGGTGGCCGGTAACCGACCCCGAGCGCGTCCAGCCGCGCGTAGTGCCCCGCGGCCATCCGGCTCTCGAACCAGGCGAAGTCGCGCTCCTCCGGGGCGGGCTGCCACGACCACACCACTTCCGCGAAGGCCGCGAGCCGCGGGAACACCTGGTAGTCGACCCGGTCTTGGTTCTCCATCACCTCGGTCCACACGTTGGCCTGCGCGCCCAGCACGTGCGCGGCCGCCTCCGGCGACAGCTTCGGCGGCACCGGCTCGAAGCGGTAGACGTCCTCCAGCGAGCGCACGTACCCGATGGGCATGGGCTCGTCCCCGCCGCCCGCCTGGCGGTGGTCCAGGTACACCTGCTGCTCGGGGCACATGACCACGTCGTGCCCGGCCTCGGCGGCGGCGATGCCGCCCGCGTAGCCGCGCCACGAGGAGACGGCCGCTCCCGGCGCGAGCCCGCCCTCCAGGATCTCGTCCCAGCCGATCAGCCGCCGCCCGCGCGCCGCCAGCCAGCCGTCGAAGTGCCCGATGAACCAGGCCTGCAGGCCGTCCTCCCCGTCCACCCCCAGCTCCCGGATCCGCTCCTGCGCGGTGGCGGAGGCCTTCCACTGCGCCTTCGGGCACTCGTCGCCCCCCACGTGCACGAAGGGGGAGACCTCCGCGGGGAACAGCTCCAGCAGCTCCTCGAAGACCCCCTCGTAGAACCGCAGCACGGCCTCGGTCGGCGCGAGGACGTTCTCGTTGATCCCCCAGTCGTCCCACACCCCCAGGGCCGCCGTGTCGACCACGTCGGTGTTGCCCAGTTCCGGGTACGCGGCGATCGCGGCCTGCGAATGCCCCGGTACGTCGATCTCCGGGACCACCCGGACGTGGCGCTCGGCGGCATACGCGACGATCTCGCGGATGTCGTCCTGCGTGTAGAAGCCGCCGTGCGGGGTCTCGTTCCACAACGGCGAGGCCCGGTGCCCCCACCGGCTGCGCTCCCGCCACGCGCCGACCCCGGTGAGGCGCGGGTACCGCTTGATCTCGACCCGCCAGCCCTGGTCGTCCGTCAGGTGCAGGTGCAGCACGTTGAGCTTGTGGGCGGCGAGCAGGTCGATGTACCGCAGCACCCCGTCCTTGGGCAGGAAGTGCCGGGCCACGTCGAGCATCATCCCGCGCCAGCCGAACCGCGGGCCGTCCACGACCGCCCCGTACGGCAGGCTCCACGCCCGCCCCGGCCCCACCGGCGGCGCCTTCCGGTAGGCGTCGGGCCCGAGCAGCTGACGCAGCGTCTGCGCGGCCCAGAACAGCCCGGCGGCGGTCGCGCCCGTCAGCTCGGCGCCGTCGGATCCGATCTCGATGCGGTACGCCTCCGACCCCGCCTCCCCCACGCCGCCGGGATCGATGCGCAGGCGCAGCTCCGTACTCCGGCCGGCCGGGGCGGCGGGCAGGTCCCACCCGGTGGCCGCCCCGAGCTCCCGCCGCAGCCAGCGGGCGACCGTCCCGGTCCCCGGCCCGGCGTCGAGACACGGCTCGGGCCCGAAGGCGAACCGGCTCCCGTCCTCGTGGAAGCGAGCAACCCGGGGTGCCGGGATCAGGTCCATGCGGGTCAGGTCCATGCGTCGGCCCTTCGCGGCAGCGTGTTGCACCCTGCGCAACGTCCGTTCCACAGAGTGCTCGTGGCGCCGACCCTAACGCGCCCCGCGGACACGGCAAAGGCCCCCGAGCACGCTGTGGCGCACCGGGGGCCTTGATTCCAGACCGCGGGGATCCTCAATCCTCGCTCCACTCAAACCAATAAGAAATTGATCAGATAAGGGCAATATCTATCTTTTCGGGTGTTCCTTACCATCGAGCAGAACTGGAGTCCTAGATTTCAATACATGCAGTTGCGATACAACTACCGCGCGTTTCCGACAGCCTCGCAGCGTCAAGCGCTGGCCCAGGCGTTCGGGTGCGCTCGCGTGGTGTGGAACGACTGCCTGCGCGCCCGTAAGGACGCGCACAGGGATGGGCTGCCCTACGTGACATCGGCACAACTCTCCAGGGAACGGATCACCCAGGCAAAGCGCACCGATGAACGCGGGTGGCTGAGCGAAGTGTCGGCTGTGGCATTGCAACAGTCCTTACGGGACCTGGATTCCGCGTTCAAGAACTTCTTCGCCTGCGCGAGGGGCGAGCGCAAGGGCCCCCAGGGCGGGTCCGCCGCGGTTCAAGTCGAAGAGGGACGCCAGCAAATCATTTCGACTCACCCGGGGCGCCTTCGCCTTGAAAAGCAGCGGCAGGGTCTACGCAGCCAAGATCGGCGACCTCAAGGTCAAATGGTCACGACCACTCCCGGCCACTCCGACGTCTTTGACCATCGTGAAGGATTCGGCTGGGCGGTACTTCGTGAGCTTCGTCGTGGAGACAGGCCCCAAGCACCTATCCGATAGCGAGTCCGAGATCGGCATCGACCTCGGACTCTCCACCTTCGCCGTCCTGTCCGACGGCACCAAGATCTCCTCCCCGAGGTTCCTACGCCGGGCCGAGAAGAAGCTGAAGCGGCTGCAGCAGGAGCTCTCGCGCAAGGCACAAGGCTCGAAGAACCGAGCGAAGGCCCGCCTGAAGGTCGCCCGGCAGCACGCACGGGTGGCGGACCGGCGACGGGACTGGCACCACAAGACGTCAACACGCCTCATCCGCGACAACCAAGCGGTGTACGTGGAAGACCTCGCAGTGCGCGCCTTGAGTCGTACACGGCTGGCCAAATCCGTGCTCGATGCCGGCTGGGCCGCGTTCGTGAACATGCTCGAATACAAGGCCGCCAAGCACGGCCGCCACTTCGGGAAGATCGGGCGCTTCGAACCGACATCCCAGGTTTGCTCTGTATGCGGACACAGAGACGGCCCCAAACCCCTGCACGTCCGCCAATGGACGTGCGAAAGGTGTGGGGCCCTCCATGACCGCGACGAGAACGCAGCGATCAACACTCTGGCCGCCGGACGGGCGGACAGGCTAAACGCCTCGTGGAGCGCAGGTAAGACCAGGACCAAGGTCCCGGCACAGCGCGATGAAACAGGAAGCCGCCTGCACGGCCTCAGCACCGTGGAAGGAGCCCCCGGACACAGGCCCGGGAGTGCGCGTCAATTGTCCTTCCCGCCCTTGTCCTTGTCCCCGCCGGGGCCCATGGACTCGTAGATCTCCTTGCACATGGGGCAGACCGGGTACTTCTTCGGGTCCCGGCCCGGTACCCAGACCTTGCCGCAGAGCGCGACGACGGGGGTGCCGTCGAGCGCGCTCGCCATGATCTTGTCCTTCTGGACGTAGTGGGCGAAGCGCTCGTGGTCGCCGTCACCGTGCGACACCTGCGGCGTCGGCTCTACGAGGGTCCCCGTGCCAGTCCCGCGCTCGGGCTCAAGAGTGCTCATGCAACCCAGGGTACTTAACCCCGCGGCCGTCAGTTGAGCGACGGGTCGTCCGGATAGGTGGCGACCATCGCGAGTTCGCTGCGCTGGCGGCGCAGGACGGCGCGCCACAGTTGTTCGGGGTCGGGGTAGGACACGTCGCCGGGCTCCGATTCCACGACGTACCAGGCGCCGTCGCCCAGCTCCTCCTCCAGCTGGCCCGGGCCCCAGCCCGAGTAGCCGGCGAAGATCCGCAGGCCGCCGAGGGCCGCGGCCAGCAGTTCCGGCGGCGCCTCCAGGTCGACGAGCCCGATGGCCCCGTGCACCCGGCGCCAGCCGAGCGGCCCCTCCTCGCCCGGGATGACCGCCAGCCCGAGGGCCGAGTCCAGCGCCACGGGCCCGCCCTGGAAGACCACGCCGGGGGCGCCGGCCAGGGGCGCCCAGGCGAGCAGGACGTCGCCGACGCCGACGGGCGTGGGCCGGTTGAGGACAACGCCGAGGGAGCCCTGCTCGTCGTGGTCGAGCAGCAGCACCACCGCGCGGTCGAAATTCGGGTCCGCGAGGGCGGGGGTGGCCACGAGCAACCGCCCTGTGAGGGAGGACACCTCGGTCATGCCGCCATGATCCCGCACATTCGCGCTTTGCGGGGCCCCGGCGGAGAGATCGGATCGTACGCAGCTCAGGGCGCACGGCAGCAGCGAGGAGCGCGCACGGACGGAGTAGCCGGAACGCAACGCTCCGCCATGTGGTGGATACGCAGGGTGTTGTACCGAATTCATGACAGTCCTACGGCCACGTCGGCCTTACGAACAAGGGGGTGGTGGCCCTTACCCTTTTCCCTGGCCCCCCTGCCCACCCCTCTCCGGAACGCGAGATTCATGACCGGCATCAGTGACGATGTACTGCTTGTCCACGGCGGTACCCCGCTCGAGGGCGAGATCCGTGTCCGTGGTGCGAAGAACCTCGTGCCCAAGGCCATGGTCGCCGCTCTGCTCGGCAGCGAACCCAGTCGACTGCGCAACGTTCCCGACATCCGTGACGTGCGTGTCGTCCGCGGGCTGCTCCAGCTGCACGGGGTGACGGTCCGCCCCGGCGAGGAGCCGGGCGAGCTGGTGCTCGACCCCACCCACGTCGAGAGCGCCAACGTCGCCGACATCGACGCCCACGCGGGTTCGTCGCGCATCCCGATCCTGTTCTGCGGCCCCCTGCTGCACCGCCTCGGCCACGCCTTCATCCCGGGCCTCGGCGGCTGCGACATCGGCGGCCGACCGATCGACTTCCACTTCGACGTGCTCCGCCAGTTCGGCGCGACCATCGAGAAGCGCGAAGGCGGCCAGTACCTGGAAGCCCCGCAGCGCCTGCGCGGCTGCAAGATCCGCCTGCCCTACCCGTCCGTCGGCTCGACCGAGCAGGTGCTCCTGACGGCCGTCCTGGCCGAGGGCGTCACCGAGCTCAGCAACGCCGCGGTGGAGCCGGAGATCGAGGACCTCATCTGCGTCCTGCAGAAGATGGGCGCGATCATCTCCGTCGACACCGACCGGACCATCCGGATCACGGGTGTCGACCGCCTCGGCGGCTACAACCACAAGGCCCTCCCGGACCGTCTGGAGGCCGCGTCCTGGGCTTCCGCGGCCCTGGCCACCGGCGGCAACATCTACGTGCGCGGCGCCCAGCAGCGCTCGATGATGACCTTCCTGAACACCTTCCGCCGGGTCGGCGGGGCGTTCGAGATCGACGACGACGGCATCCGCTTCTGGCACCCGGGCGGCCCGCTCAAGGCCATCGCCCTGGAGACGGACGTCCACCCGGGCTTCCAGACCGACTGGCAGCAGCCGCTCGTCGTGGCGCTCACCCAGGCCTCCGGCCTGTCGATCGTCCACGAGACGGTCTACGAGTCCCGGCTCGGCTTCACCTCGGCGCTCAACCAGATGGGTGCTCACATCCAGCTGTACCGCGAGTGCCTGGGCGGCTCGGCCTGCCGCTTCGGCCAGCGCAACTTCCTGCACTCGGCGGTCGTCTCCGGCCCCACCAAGCTGCAGGGCGCCGACCTGGTCATCCCCGACCTGCGCGGCGGGTTCTCGTACCTCATCGCGGCGCTGGCCGCCGAGGGCACCTCGCGCGTGCACGGCATCGACCTCATCAACCGCGGCTACGAGAACTTCATGGAGAAGCTCGTGGAGCTCGGCGCGAAGGTCGAGCTGCCCGGCGGCGACCTCGTCTGAGCCGTACCCGCTGATCCGTACCCGCGTACGCGGAAGCCCCCCGGCCCCTCAAGGGCCGGGGGGCTTCCGCGTGCTCCGGCGCCTGACACGCACTCACGTGCCCACCTGCGCCCGCGCACGCCCGACGGGGGCACGAGGGGGACCGGCGGGACCCGAGGGGGCCGAACGGGCCCGCACGGCGCCCTGACAGGCCCTCACGGGGCCTGCGACGCCCGCCCGGACCCACCGCACGCCCCGCGCCACCGCCCGCCCCGGACCACCCGGACGCCCCGGGGCCGCCGCGCGCCCGGCGCCGCACGCCCCCGGACAGGCCGAAGGGCGGCCACCCCGCCCGGGGGTGGCCGCCCTTCGCCGTTCTACGTATTGCTGCGCACTGCCGGCGTTCCCAGGGCCTGCGCGGCCCTCGGCGCCGGGGCAGGACTACTTGCCCTTGGCGGCTTCCTTGAGCTTCGAGCCCGCGGAGACCTTCACGCTGTAGCCGGCCGGGATCTGGATGGGGTCGCCGGTCTGCGGGTTGCGCGCGGTGCGAGCGGCACGGTGGGTGCGCTCGAAGGTCAGGAAGCCGGGGATGGTGACCTTCTCGTCGCCCTTGGCGACAATCTCGCCGACGGTCTCGGCGAGCGCGGCCAGAACGGCGTCGGCGTCCTTGCGGGTCACCTCGGCGCGCTCGGACAGAGCGGCCACCAGCTCACTGCGGTTCATGTTGTACTCCCGTGTTCAACTTGCCTTAGAGGCGTGAGATCGAAGCCGATGCTGCCAGGGCCCTAGGACAGTCCCCGGACCCGGGTCTGAACGTCAGACCCTCTCGCCCGGTTACGCATCCTGCCCCCACCAGCGGCGGGAAAGCCAATCCGGCACCCGCCGGGGTCACACGAAAAGCGCCACAGTCACGCCGCGGTGACGCTCCGTCCATGCCTTCGCTCGCACGCCGCTGCGGACCGCGGACCCCGCGGGCATCCCCGCAACCCTAGAGGCGCCCCGCCGGGCCCGCATCTCGCGACGCGCCGGGAGCGGTGCGCCGTGAGGGCTCTCACAGCGGGCCTCAGCAGCCCTTCAGGAGCCCGACGCCGCCTTGCGGACGGCGCCCGCGACCGCGCCCGCGACCTTGTCGTTGAAGACCGACGGGATGATGTAGTTCGCGTTCAGCTCGTCCTCGCCGACGACGTCCGCCAGCGCGCTCGCGGCGGCCAGCATCATCTCCGTGTTCACCGTGCGGGACTGGGCGTCCAGCAGGCCGCGGAAGACGCCCGGGAAGACCAGCACGTTGTTGATCTGGTTCGGGAAGTCGGAGCGGCCGGTGGCGACGACGGCGGCGGTCTGGCGGGCGACGGCCGGGTCCACCTCGGGGTCCGGGTTCGCGAGCGCGAACACGATCGCGCCCTCCGCCATGGCGGCGACGTCCTCGCCGGACAGCACGTTCGGGGCCGAGACGCCGATGAAGACGTCGGCGCCGACCACGGCCTCCTTCAGCGTGCCCGTGTAGCCCTCGGGGTTGGTGTTGTCGGCGATCCAGCGCAGCGGGGAGTCGGGGGCCGCGTCGACGAGGTCGGGGCGGTCCGCGTGCACGACACCGTGGATGTCGGCGCTCACGGCGTTCTTGACGCCCGCCGCGAGGAGCAGCTTGAGGATGGCCGTACCGGCCGCGCCGGCGCCCGACATGACGACCTTGACGTCGCCAACTGCCTTGCCCACCACGCGCAGTGCGTTGGTGAGTGCGGCGAGCACGACGATGGCGGTGCCGTGCTGGTCGTCGTGGAAGACGGGGATGTCGAGGGCCTCGCGCAGCCGGGCCTCGATCTCGAAGCAGCGCGGCGCGGAGATGTCCTCCAGGTTGATGCCCGCGAAGCCGGGGGCGATGGCCTTGACGGCGGCCACGATCTCGTCGGGGTCCTGGGTGTCGAGGCAGATCGGCCAGGCGTCGATGTCGGCGAAGCGCTTGAACAGGGCCGCCTTGCCCTCCATGACCGGCATGGCGGCCATCGGGCCGATGTTGCCGAGACCCAGTACGGCGGAGCCGTCCGTCACGACTGCGACGGTGTTGCGCTTGATGGTGAGGCGGCGCGCGTCCTCGGGGTTCTCGGCGATCGCCATGCACACGCGGGCCACGCCCGGGGTGTAGATCATGGAGAGGTCGTCACGGTTGCGGATGGGGTGCTTGGACGCCATCTCGATCTTGCCGCCGAGGTGCATCAGGAAGGTGCGGTCGGAGACCTTGCCGAGGCTGACGCCCTCGATCCCGCGCAGCTTCTCGACGATCTCGTCCGCGTGCGCGGTGGAGGTCGCGGCGATGGTGACGTCGATCCGGAGCTTCTCGTGGCCGGAGGCGGTCACGTCGAGGCCGGTGACCGATCCGCCGGAGGACTCCACGGCGGTGGTGAGCTGGGAGACCGCGGTTCCGCTCGCGGGCACTTCCAGGCGGACCGTCATCGAATACGAGACGCTGGGCGCCGTTGCCATGGCCGTGTTTCCTCTTCTGTCCCTGGTTCGCTTAACACAGGGCCCCGCGCTGCACCGGCCGAGAACCTGGCAGGCACGACAGGGGACCTGTTGTCCGATCGTCCCACCTACCAGCCAGTACAAGGTAACCAGCTACAAATTTCGGAAAGACTCTTCCACCATACGAGATAGCAAGGGTGTTCGGAATGGTGGGTCCATACAAAACAGGTCCGCGCCCTCCACTGGTGGAGGACGCGGACCTGGTGATTTATACGTCTATGACACCGACCCGCCATGCTCGCCTCGCGGCAAGTGGTCGCTCTAAGCGACGAAGGTTGGGCCCGGGGGCTTGGATCGAGTCGGTGCCGTACCCAGGCTAACAAAGGATCGCCGAATGTGATCCCCCTGCTCGCGGTCGGTTCACGGCACCACGCTCCTGGCCGCGGACCATACGGATGTACGGGGCCTTGAGCAGGGCCGGAGCCGTGCGATGAACCGCCCCCGCCGGGCCGACACCCCGGGGCCGCCACCGCGCGGCCCCACCCCGACCCCTACGGCAGCAGCAGCTCCGGCACCCCGTCCGCGTCCGGCTTGTCCCGGTCCGCCGAGACCACCGTCAGCTGCTGCGTCGCACGCGTCAGCGCCACGTACAGCACCCGCAGGCCCGCCGGGGACTCGTCCGCGATCTCCGCCGGGGAGACGACCACCGTGGCGTCGTACTCCAGGCCCTTGGCCTCCAGACTGCCCAGTGCCACCGCCCGCGCGCCCAGGTCGGCGAGCCAGCCCGCGGCCTCCGCGCGCCGGTCCATGGCCACGACCACGCCGACGGTCCCGTCCACCTGCTCCAGCAGCCGCCGGGTCTCCTCGCGGACCGCCGCGCCGAGGTCGCCTTCCGCGGCCGTGAACCGGGGCTCCAGCCCCGTGGAGCGGACCGCCGACGGCGGCTCCATGCCGGGCATCGCCAGCCGCAGCACGCGGGAGGCGACCTCGGCGACCTCCGCCGGGTTGCGGTAGTTGACCGTCAGCGTGAACCGCCGGCGCGGCCGGCTGCCCAGCGCCTCGTCGCGGGCCGCGGCCGCCTCCTCCGGATCGGTCCAGGAGGACTGCGCCGGGTCGCCGACGACCGTCCAGGTGCCGTGCCGGCCCCGGCGGCCCACCATCCGCCACTGCATCGGCGTCAGGTCCTGCGCCTCGTCCACGATGACGTGCGCGTACTCGGTGCGCTCCGCCGCGAGCCGCTCGGCCCGCTCCCACTGGGTCTCCTCGCGGGTGGGCATCAGCTCCTCCAGCCCGCTGAGCTGGTCGAGCGGATCCATCTCCCGCCTCCGCTTGGGCCGCGCGGGCGCGCCGAGCAGCTGCTGGAGCTCGTCGAGCAGCGCCACGTCGTGCACCGAGAGGGGGCCCTTGCCGTCCGGGCCCACCCGGCGCAGCGAACGGGCCAGCTGGCGGCTCTCGCGCGGGTTCAGGTCCCGGCGCGACCAGCGGCCGAGGTGGCGCTCGTCGGCGAGCGCGGCGAGCACCGCGCGCGGGGTCAGCTCGGGCCACCAGGCGTTCAGGAAGCCGATGAAGGCGTCCTCGGTGGAGATGTCCTCGTCGAAGGCGGAGCGCAGCTCGGCGGCCAGCTCCGGGTCGCTGTGCCGGCCGGCGCCGCCGGACTTCGCGTACAGGGCGTCGAGCAGCAGCTTGCGGGCGCGCGGGCGCAGCAGGTTGACCGGGGCGGTGCCGCCGAGCACGTTCTGCCGGATCCGGTTCAGCTCGTCGGCCTCCAGCTCCTGGCGGCGGCCGAAGGCCACCACGCGCAGCCGGTCGGGGGCGCCGCCGAGTTCGAGCGCGCCCCGTACGGCCTTGCGGAGCACCTTGAGCATCCGGGAGGAGCCCTTGATGCGGGCCACGGCCGGGGAGTCGTAGGTGGTGGCCTCCGCACCGTCGACGAGCGAGCCGAGCGCGCGGATGGCGACCTGGCCCTCCTCGCCGAGGGAGGGCAGCACGCCCTCGGTGTAGGCGACGAGCAGCGGGGTCGGGGAGACGATCAGGATGCCGCCGGAGTAGCGGCGCCGGTCCTGGTAGAGCAGGTAGGCGGCGCGGTGCAGGGCGACGGCGGTCTTGCCGGTGCCGGGTCCGCCGGCGACCTCGGCGACGGAGGCGGCGGGGGCCCGGATGACCAGGTCCTGCTCGGCCTGGATGGAGGAGACGATGTCCCGCATCGAGTGCGTACGGGCCCGCCCGAGGGCGGCCATCAGGGCGCCGTCGCCGATGGCGGGCAGCTCCCGGCCACCGAGGAAGGCGGTGACCTCGGGGCGCATCAGGTCGTCCTCGACGCCCAGCACCTTGCGGCCCTTGGAGCGGATGACGCGGCGGCGCACGACGCGGCCGGGGTCCTTGGGCGTGGAGCGGTAGAACGGCGCGGCGGCCGGGGCGCGCCAGTCGATGACCAGCGGCGCGTAGTCGGAGTCCAGGACTCCGATGCGGCCGATGTGCAGCGTCTCGGCGACGTCGGCCGTGAGATCCGCACGGATCGCGTCGTCGGCGGGCTCGACGGAGGTGTACGCGCCGTCCGGGCCGCGCTCCCCGTCCTTGCCGAGCACCAGGTCGATGCGGCCGAAGAGGAAGTCCTCGAACTCGTTGTTGAGCCGGTTCAGGTGGATGCCCGCCCGGAAGACCTGCGCGTCGCGCTCGGCGAGTGCGCCGGGCGTCCCCACTTGGCCGCGCTTGGCGGCGTCGTTCATGAGGAACTCCGCCTCGTGGATCTTCTCCTCGAGGCGTCGGTACACGTGGTCGAGATGCGTCTGCTCGACCGCGATCTCCCGATCGCGGACGGAATCCGCCGTGCTGTCGACAGCGGCATTCTGCGCGGCCACCAAGGCCCCCTTCTGACGTGCATGGGCGACCGTCAACCGTACGCGAACCGGCCCCCTGTCCGCACGCCCGTTCCGGAACCGGTCTCGCTGAGTGATACGCGCGTTACCGGGATCCGGACGCCAGGACCCGGCGGCGGTGCCGGGCGACGCGCTCGCGGTTGCCGCACAGCTCGCTGGAGCACCAGCGGCGGCGGTGGCCGCGGGAGGTGTCCAGGTAGACGCGGGTGCAGCCGTCTCCCTCGCAGGCCCGCAGGAGTGCCAGGTCACCGGGGTCGGTGAGCAGCTCGACGGCGTCCCGGGCGACGGCGGCGAGCAGCGCGCCGCATTCCACGCCGCCGCACAACTCCCGTACGAGGTGCCCCTCTTGGTCCCGTACGGCACACAGTCCGGGGGGTGGTCCGGCGGCCAGCGCGTTGACCCGGGCAAGGGCGTTCGCCGCGCCCGCGGACGGGGCCGCGGTGCCGGCGAGCTCCGCCCGTACGAGGGTTTCCACGTCGCCGCGCAGGGCCCGGAAGGCCGCGGCCCAGTCGGGTCCCACCCGCGCCAGCGGTGTCCGGTCGGGCACCAGCCCGGCCCCGGCGAGCCAGACCCGCAGCTCGTCGCCGTCCGGGATCCCCTCGTGGGGGGTGAAGGTGGCCACCAGGTCCAGACAGACGCGCCCGGAATCGAACCGCATGCCGTCAGCCTCCCGTCGTGGGGTGCCGTACCAGATTGCCCGCCTGCCGCCTGCGGGGGAAGCCCCCGAACCGGTGGGCCCGGGTCGCCGCTGCGCGAAGCCGTCCCCTACCCGCCCTTCCTCCGTTCCCCGGGCTCTGCCCGGACCCCGCGCCTCAATCGCCGGCGAGGCTGGATACGCCGATGCGCGCACTTGTGAGCTGACGCCGGCCAAAATCAGCCCCTCCGGCGTTTGAGGAGCGGGTCCGGGCGGAGCCCGGTACCCGGCGGAGCCGGGTTTCTCCCCCCAGCTACCGCTGGGAGGTGCCCCCTGGGGCTCCGCCCCAGACCCCGCTCCTCAAACGCCGGAGGGGCTGAAACGGCGCCCCGGCTAAAGGGGTGGGGGGTTGTCGTGGAGGAGGCGTTGGAAGAGGCGGTGGTCGCGCCAGGCGCCGTTGATGTGGAGGTAGCGAGGGGCGAGGCCGTAGAACTCGAAGCCCGCCTTCGCCAGCACCCGCTGCGAGGCGAGGTTGTCGACCAGGGTCCCGGCTTCCACCCGGTGCAGGCCGACCTCGTCGCGGGCGACCCGGCAGACCTCCTCCACCGCCGCCGTGGCCAGCCCCTTGCCGTGCCAGGCGGGGTCGACCCAGTAGCCCAGGCCGCCGCTGCACAGCGGCCCGTGGGCGATGGAGCCCAGGTTGATCGCGCCGACGGGTGCGCCCGTGGCCGTCTCCACGAGCACGTACGGGAGGATCCGCCCCGCGTCCCGCTCGGCGAGGATCCCCTCGATGCGTTCCCGCTGGCCCTGCTCCGTGTAGTACGCGTCCGACCGGTTCGGCTCCACGAACGCCATGAACGCCCGGTTCCGCGCGAACGTCTCCGCCAGCCCGGCGGCGTCGCCGAGCTCGACGCCCCTCATCTCCACGCCGTCAATGATCATCCCGGCACGCTAGCCGAGGACCCCCCTGGCCGTCACGGCGTCCAGCGGGAGCTCCCCGTACTTGGTCTCGCCGCCCGCGTCCAGCGACAGCCGGTACCCCCGCTTGACGACGGTCTGGATCAGGTTCGGCACGCCGAGCGCCGCCCGCAGCCGGGCCATCGCCGTCTCCACGGCGTGCTCGTCGCGGCCCGCGCCCGGCAGCGCCCGCAGCAGTTCCGCGCGGGCCACCACCCAGCCGGGCCGCCGGGCCAGGGCCCGCAGCAGGGCCATCCCGGCGGGCGGGACCGGCCGCAGCCGCGCGTCCACCAGAACGGCGTGCCCGCGGATCTCGACCCGGTGCCCGGCCACCGGCAGCACCCGGGCCCGGCCCGGCAGCTCCTGGCAGAGCAGCTGCACCAGCGGGCCCAGCCGGAAGCGTTCCGGCTGCACCGTGGCCACCCCGTGCGCCTGCAGCGGCAGCGCGGTCACGGGCCCGACGCACGCGGACACCAGCGGGCCGCGCAGTGCCTCCAGCACGGCCTCCCGTACGCCCCGCTCCTCGGCCCGGGACAGCAGGGAGGCGGCCGCCGGCGCCGAGGTGAAGCTGACGGCGTCCACCCCGCCGCCGACGATCGCGTCGAGCAGCCGGTCGAGCGGCCCGAGGTCCTCCGGCGCCATCCACCGGTACACCGGCACCACGACCACGTCGGCTCCGCCGGCCCGCAGCGCCTCGACGAAGCCGGGCAGCGGCTCCCCGTGCAGCTGGAGTGCGATCCGCCGGCCAGCCACCCCGGCCGTCAGCAGGCGTTCCAGTACCTCGGCGAGGGATTCGGACTCCGGGGACCAGGTCTCCACGAGCCCGGCGGCTCGGATGGCGCCCTTCACCTTCGGTCCGCGCGCGAGGAGTTCGGTGGCCCGCAGCCGCTCCAGCAGTTCCTCGCCGATGCCCCACCCGTCGGCGGCCTCGATCCATCCCCGGAAGCCGATGGCGGTGGTGGCCACGACGACGTCCGGTGCGCAGCCGATGAGTTCCTTGGTGGCGGCGAGGAGTTCGCTGTCGTCGGCGAGGGGCACGATCCGCAGCGCGGGCGCGTGCAGCACCGCCGCTCCGCGCCGCCGCAGCAGCGCGATGAGTTCGTCCGCCCGCCGGGCAGCGGTGACGCCGACGGTGAAGCCCGCGAGTGGGCCGGTGTTCGTGTCGTCCATCGTGACCTGCCTAGTGACGCATGTGGGGGCGGTACGGGTGGACCGAGTCTGCCCACACGTCGTGTCGGACTCGGTTCACCTGTATTTCGCCCCGGTTACACCGACGTGAGCTGCGGTTTCGTCTCGACGCCGACCGTGTGGATCACCGGGGCCGCCGGCCGGCGAAGGTATACCGCCCAGGTCACCGCGCAGCACAGGGCGTAGAAGCCGAGGAAGGTGACGAAGGCCGCCGTGCCGGACCCGGAGCTGAGGAAGGCCTCCCGGAAGACGAGGTTGATGCCGAGTCCGCCGAGTGCGCCGACCGCTCCGATGAGTCCCATGGCGGCTCCGGAGAGGCGCCGTCCGTAGGCCGCGGCCTCCTCGCCGCCCATGCCGCGGGCCAGTGCCTTCGCCTGGAAGATGCCCGGGATCATCTTGTACGTCGACCCGTTGCCGAGGCCGCTCAGGACGAACAGCGCCACGAACCCGACGAGGAAGACGGGCAGCGAGGACCGGCCCGAGGCGAACACGACGACCCCGGTCGCCGCCGCCATCGCCACGAACGTCCCCAGGGTGATCCGCGCCCCGCCGAAGCGGTCCGCCAGCGCCCCGCCCACCGGCCGGATCAGCGATCCGAGCAGGGGCCCGATGAAGGTCAGCGAGGCGGCCTGCAGCGGGGTGCGGCCGAACTGGGTCTGCAGCACCAGGCCGAAGGCGAAGCTGTAGCCGATGAAGGACCCGAACGTCCCGATGTAGAGGAACGACATGATCCAGGTGTGGGCGTCCTTCAGCGCCTCGCGGACGGCGCCGGTGTCGTTGCGCACGGGCGCCAGGTTGTCCATCCGTACGGCCGCCAGGACCGCCGCGAGCACGATCAGCGGGATGTAGGCGCCGAGCAGGAGCCGCGGGTGCGTGGCCCCGGCGGTGGCGATGACCAGCAGTCCGGCCAGCTGCACCACGGGCACGCCGATGTTGCCGCCGCCGGCGTTCAGGCCGAGCGCCCAGCCCTTCTTGCGGAGCGGGAAGAAGGCGTTGATGTTGGTCATGGAGGAGGCGAAGTTTCCGCCGCCCACCCCGGTGAGG
Organism: Streptomyces sp. NPDC090045; assembly: GCF_044747975.1. Classification (NCBI taxonomy): domain Bacteria; kingdom Bacillati; phylum Actinomycetota; class Actinomycetes; order Kitasatosporales; family Streptomycetaceae; genus Streptomyces; species Streptomyces sp. NPDC090045. The sequence goes on along the minus strand of NZ_JBIVFA010000001.1, from coordinate 62,952 downwards.
GCCGCGACGAGCAGGAAGGTCCCGTACGAGGTCCCGGGCTCCATGACCACCATTGCGGCCACCGTCGGCGCGAGCAGCATCAGCGCGCTGAAGACGGTCCAGTTCCGGCCGCCGAAGCGGGCGACGGCGAAGGTGTACGGCACCCGCACCACGGCGCCGACGAGGGTCGCGGTCGCAATGAGGAAGAACTTCCCGGCCGGGTCGATCCCGTAGGCGGGGCCCATGAAGAGCACCATCACGGACCAGAGCGACCAGATGGAGAACCCGATGTGTTCGGAGAGCACCGAATAGATGAGGTTGCGGCGGGCGGTCTTCTCCCCCGTCTCCTTCCAGAAGGTCTCGTCCTCGGGATCCCACTGCTCGATCCAGCGGCCTCCCCTGCGCGGTGCGGTCGTACCGGTCATCACACGCCTCCACAGCTGTCGCGTCCGTGGTGACGACCGTAGGAAGGGCGCGTTTCGGCCCCGGTCCCCGCCGGATGACCGCCGGGAAACCTTGCTCTCACCCGCCGCCGGGGCCGTGTGTGAGCCCCTTCGGCCGCCAGCTGCCGGGAGGAGGATCCAGCCACCCTCGGTCGGCCGCGAGGCCGGCGGCCGCGGCGCGCAGGGCGTCCAGCCCGGGATGGGCGAGGCCCCTCCTCCACACCATGGACAGCGGGGACAGCGGCACCGGGTCGGTCAGCGGCCGCTTCACGGATGCCGGCATGTCGAGGAAGCCCACGGTCACCAGCACCGGGTTGCGGGTCTTGGCCATGACCCGGACGAACTCCTCCTTGCCGACCGCCACCGGCGCGGGCGGCGCCGGCTCGATGCCCCGCCCGGCGAACAGCTCGCGGGCCAGCCCCGTCCACTCGGCGGTCCGCGGGTTCCCGGCGCCGACGTACACGGTCTCCCCGGCGAGCGCGTCCAGCGGTACGGTCTCCCGCGCAGCCAGCGCGTGACCCTCGGGCAGCAGCACGGCGAGCGGCTCGTACCGCACGGGCATCGCCTCGAGCCCCGCCCGCAGCGCCGGGTCCAGACCGTCCGCGTATCCGAAGGCCACGTCGAGCCGGCCTGCGGTGATCTCGGCGGCGGCGTAGGTGAGCCCGCTCTCGAAGCGGGCCATCAGCTCGCAGTCCGGGGCGAGTTCGCGGGCCCTCACCAGCACGGTCCGCTGGGTGCAGGGCCCGTCGGTGTTCAGGTCGACGAGGAGCGGGCGGGGCGCGGCGAAGGCGGCGGCGAGCTCCTCGTGCGCGGCCAGCACGCGCCGGGCCAGCGGCAGCAGCCGCTGCCCGTCGGCGGTCAGCTCCACCTGCCGGGTGGTCCGCAGGAACAGGGGTGCGCCCAGGGCCTGTTCGAGCCGCCGGACATCGCGGCTGAGCGCCTGCTGGGCCACGTAGAGGCGGGCGGCGGCGCGGGTGAAGTGCAGCTCCTCGGCGGCCGCGACGAAGCCGCGCAGCAGCCTGGGGTCGACATCGCGGGGATTCACCCCCGGAGACTAACAACAGAGGGCGGTGAATGGGCTCCGAACAGGTGTTGGACCGGGACGGGGGCCGGGCCCGAGGCTTTTCCCATGCCCGCCACGACCACGACCGCCGCCCGCACTGCAGCCGCCCGCCCCGCTGCCGCCCGTACCGCCGCCGCCCCGCGCATGACCGTCACCGGCAGCACCCTCGTCATCGCCGGACCGCTCGCCGGACCGCCCGCCGGTCACTCCCGGCCCGCCCGCACGCCCCAGGGCCCCTACCGCCGCCTGTTCGCCCGGCCCGGTACCCGCGGATTCACCGCCGGGAACCTCCTCGCCCGGCTCCCCATGGGCATGTTCGGGGTCAGCGCGGTCATGATGATCGCCGGGCAGCGCGGCTCGTACGCCCTCGCCGGCGCGGTCACGGCGACCGGCCTGGCCGCCACCGCGCTGGTCGCGCCCTTGACCGCCCGGCTGATCGACCGCCACGGCCAGGCCCGGATCGCCGTACCGGCCACCCTGATCGCGGTCCTCGGCTCGCTCTCGCTGATCGCCTGCGTGCGTACCGGGGCCCCCGCCTGGACCCTCTTCGCCTCGTACGCCGCGACCGCCACCACCCCCAACATCGGCGGCATGTCCCGCGCCCGCTGGACGCACCTGCTGCGCGACTCCCCGGCCGCGCACCACACGGCGATGTCCTTCGAACAGGCCGCGGACGAGCTCTGCTTCATGCTCGGACCGGTCCTGGCGGCCTTCCTCTGCAGCGCCGTCTTCCCCGAGGCGGGCACCCTCACCGGCGCGGCCCTGCTGCTCACCGGCATGCTGGTCTTCACCTCCTGCCGCGCCACGCAGCCCCCGGTGGCCGCGGCGCCCCGGAAGGGCTCACCGCTGCGCGCCCTCGGCCCGCTGCTGCCGCTCTTCCTCGTCACCGGCGTGGTCTTCGGCTCGATGGAGATCACCTCGATCGCGTACCTCGACGCCCGCGGCCTCGGCGCCTCCTCCGGTCTGGTCCTGGCCCTGCAGGCCGCGGGATCCTGCGCGGCGGGCCTGCTCTACGGCACCCTGCGCCCCCGCTCGCTGAAGGCCTGCGTGTGCGTCCTGGCCGTCTTCATGACCCTCCCTTGGGCCGCCGCGGCCACCGGCTCCCTGCCCGCCCTCGGCTGCGCCCTCCTCCTGGCCGGCATGGCCACGGCCCCGACGATGGTCGCGGCGATGTCCCAGGTCCATGCGCTGACCCCCGAAGGACGCCTCAACGAGGGCATGACGCTGGCGGTCACCGCGATCTTCGCGGGCATCGCGGCCGGTTCGGCCGGCGCCGGCCTCGCGGTGGAGAGCCTGGGCCCGGCCGCCGCCTACGCGGTGCCGGCCGCGGCCGCGCTGATCGCGCTGGCGACCACCGTGCCGGGACGATTCGTGCGGCGGCCGAGTGATCGTTCCCGCGTGGTACGCACCGCCACCGCTCATGATCCGCAATAACTGGGGGTGCCTTCCCCCGCGCCCTTCTCCTTTGCGGAGGAACACCCCTTGCTGTCTGCTTCCCGCTCCGTGCCCGCGGCCCTGATCGTCGCAGCCGTCACCGCCACCTGTCTGGTTCCGGCCGTACCGGCCCTCGCCGACTCGACGAACATCCGGTTCTCCCAGCCGTACGTCCCCTCGATCGCCCCCGGGAAGAGCGCCCGCGTGGTCATCGCGGCCGTCAGCGGGTCGGACCCGGCCGTCAGCGGCACCTTCCGGATCACCGCCCCGGAACGGACCACGTTCCCGGAGACCCGCTTCTACTGGAACGGCCGGCGCGTGGCCAGCGCCTGCACCCGGTCGGCGGACGCACGCCTGCTGACCTGCGACGCGGGCACCCGCGCCGGCTTCCGCTTCCCGGCGAACGCACAGACCCAACTCGGCGTGTCCGTACGGGTCGACGCGAGCGCCCCGCAAGGCACGACGCTGACCGGCGGCGAGTGGGAGACCGGAGCCTCCGAGGCCGTGCTGTTCGCCGTGGCCACCGCGGTGACCGGCCCCAAGGGCGACAGGGGTGACAAGGGAGACGACGGACACCACGGGCACGACGGCAAGCCCGGCCACCACGGCAAGCCCGGCCGCCCCGGCCCCAAGGGCGAGAAGGGGGACAAGGGCGAGCGCGGCGAACGGGGCGAGCGTGGCGACACCGGCCGGGAGGGCCCCGCCGGCCCTCAGGGCCCGCAGGGTGAACAGGGCGAGCAGGGTGAACGGGGCGAGCAGGGTGAACGGGGCGAACCGGGCCCGTCCCGAGGCCCGAAGGGCGAGAAGGGCGAGAAGGGCAAGCCCGGACCGGAGGGCAAACGCGGCCCCGGGGCCACAAGGGCGACGACGGCAAGCCCGGACGCCAGGGCCCGAAGGGCCACACGGGCAAGACCGGCCCCCAGGGACCGAAGGGGCACCCCGGCAAGACCGGGCCTCAGGGACCGAAGGGACACACGGGCAAGACCGGCCCCGAAGGACCCCGCGGCCCCAAGGGCGACACCGGCAAGCCCGGCACGTGCAAGAAGTGCGACGGCCACCACGAGACCCCGAAGGCCAAGATCGTCTCCCCCGGGAAGGGCCTCCGCGTCCACTCCGGCCCCGGCACGCACTACGCGAAGACGGGCAAGGTCCACACGGGCACCGTGGTCCCCCTCCAGTGCAAGGTCAACGCCCAGAACGTCGAGGGCAATTCGCTCTGGTACAAACTCGCCGACGGCTCCGGCTGGATCGCGGCCCGCTACGCCCTGAACCTCAACAAGGTGCCGTTCTGCTGACAGCGGCCCGCCCGGCATGACAAAGGCCCCGCAGCCTCTCGGCTGCGGGGCCTTCGGGCTGTCCACGACAGGGACGCCTCCCGGCAGCGGACGGCCACCACGAGCCAGAAGCAACGGTTGCCGTGCAGCGGGCCGCGGGCGTGCGTTACCGGCGGGGGGCGAGGGCGGTGAGGTCGATGTCCCCAGGGAACGGCACGGGCACGCTCAGCCGGTTGCGGTGGATGCCTGTCGCCACGTACGAGCGGGTAAGGGTGTCGAGCTCATAGGTGTGGATGACCGGGGTGCCGTTCTCGTCCTCAACCCGCCAGAAGTGCCGGATGCCTGCCTGGGCGTACTTGAACGGCTTGATGCTCCGGTCGCGGTCGGCCGACTCCTCCGAGACGACTTCGACCACCAGGGCCACGTCATCGGGCGCGTACCAGGTGCGGTCCGGGTCGTAGGCCGCCGTGACCGCGAGGATGTCCGGCTCAGGACGGGACCGCTTGTCGAGGCGGACGCTCATTTCCCGCTCGACCTCGAACCCCTCGGGGGCGGCGTGTCGCAGGGCGAAGGTCAGGTTCTCCACGACGCGGGAGTGCCACGACCGTTGCGGCGACATCATGAAGATCAGCGCTCCGTCGATCAATTCCGTGTGCCGGGGCGCCTCGGTGAGGTGGTCGAGGTCGTCCGCCTCCCAGCCGCTCGGGCGCGGAGGGAACATCCAGTCGGGGAGCGCGGGTGTGGCCATGGCGGTCTCCTCGGTGGTGGGTGGTGTGACCACGCTACCGGCCGGCGGGTGCGACAGGGGTGGAACCCTGCGGAAACGCCTGGCTCCTTCGAGGTCAGCGACGTTGTACGTTCGCCGTCGCGGGTGCCGATGGCCGCGAAATGAGAAAAACCCCCTGCCCTGCCGAAGTTCGCAGGTCAGGGGGCCTTTGCCCACATGGGATGAGTGGAGATGGCGGGAATCGAACCCGCGTCCAACGGTGCAGAAGCAGGGCTTCTCCGAGCGCAGTCCGCTGCGCTTTTCTCAGCCCCGGAGATCACACGGACAAGTCTCCGACGGGCTCAGTCACTGTTTGATTTCCCTCCAACCCCCGTGACCGGGGCTAGAGGTTTAGATCCCTAATTGACGCCAGGATCCGGACCGGGACCACTTCCGGGCTGACGCTCCTCACAGAGGCTTCAGCTCACTGTTATTAGGCAGCGAGGGTGAAGCGGGAGTTATCGCTCTTGGAGTTGGCGATTATTGTTTGCGACATGTGGTTAGCGAGATCATTGCCGCTTCCTCGGCTCGCTTCCCCTGCATCGACATCCGCTGTCGAAACCGATCATCCCCATGTTTTGTTAACAAGTAGCGTCCACCGCGAGCGGTGGGTGCTGACGCCATCGTACGCGAAGTGGACCACCGCGTGCCAGGAGGTTAAACCGTGCCCCGCTGCTTGCGGCGGATGGCCGAGATCGCCCGGTTCGTCTCGCGGGTGTCCTGCTTCTCCCGCAGGGTCTGACGCTTGTCGTACTCCTTCTTGCCCTTCGCCAGCGCGATCTCGACCTTCGCGCGGCCGTCCTTGAAGTACAGGGAGAGGGGCACGATCGTGTGACCCGTCTCCTCCGACTTGCGCTCCAGCTTGTCGATCTCCTCCCGGTGCATGAGGAGCTTCCGCTTGCGCCGGGCGCTGTGGTTGGTCCAGGTGCCCTGGCTGTACTCCGGCACGTGCACGTTGTAGAGCCACGCCTCGCGGCCCTCCACCGACACGAAGCCGTCCACCAGCGAGGCCCGGCCCTGGCGCATGGACTTGACCTCGGTCCCCGTGAGCACGAGTCCGCACTCGTAGGTGTCGAGGATCGTGTAGTCGTGCCGCGCCTTCTTGTTCTGGGCGATCAGCTTGCGCCCTTTTTCCTTAGCCATAGTGCGGTCATTTTCGCACTACGGACCCACCCCGAGGCCACCCAATACCGTGACGGCCCGTTCTTCGGCCCGCTCGCCCGCCGGCACGTCCGGGGTGATGCCGGCGCCGTCCAGGCTGCGGCCCCCCGGAGTGCGGTACGTGCCCACCGTCAGCTCGGCCACCGAACCGTCCGGGAGCTCGGTCGGCATCTGCACCGAGCCCTTGCCGAAGGTCCGGCTGCCCACGGCCACCGCCCGGCCCCGGTCCTGGAGGGCGCCCGTCACCAGCTCCGCCGCGCTCATCGTGCCGCCGTCGACGAGGGCCACCAGTGGCCGGGTGGTGTCCCCGCCCGGGGCCGCGTTCAGGACGCGCTGCTCGCCCCGTACGTCGTACGTCGCCACGAGCCCGCCGTCCAGGAAGGCGGAGGCGGCGGTGACCGCCTCGGTGACCAGCCCGCCCGGGTTGCCGCGCAGGTCGAGCATGACGCCGGCGCCGGCCGGGGCGGCGCGGACGGCGGCCTTGACCCGCTCGCCGGATCCGCGGGTGAAGGAGGTGACCTTGATGACGGTGACGCCGTCCGGGCGCTGCCGCACGGTCACGGGTTCGGTGCGCAGCTGCTCACGGCGGACGGTCTCGGTGAGGTCGGCGCCGTCCCGGCTCAGGTTCAGCACGACGGGGGTGCCGGCCGTGCCGCGCAGCAGGGCGACGACGTCGGTGACGGCCAGGCCGGTCACGGCGTGCCCGTCGACGCTCAGCAGCCGGTCCCCGGTGCGCAGTCCGGCCCGGGCGGCGGGGCTGCCGGGCTGGACCTTGTCGACCTTGATCACGCCGTCGTGGGCGCGTTCGGCCCAGACCCCGACGCCGGTCCAGTGGCCGTCGAGGCCCTCGGTGAAGGCGGCGTACTCGCCCTGGTCGTAGACGGTGCCCCAGCGGTCGCCGCTGCGGCTGACCACGTCCTGGGCGGCCTTCTTGCCGGACTTCCCCTCGGCGACGGCCTCGGCGGCGGCGCGGGCGACCGCGTCGCGGTCGGCGGTGCCGGCGGCGCGGGGGGCGCCGGACGCGGGGAGCTCCGTACGGGCCTCGGCGGCCGCGGCGCCGTCCTCCCGGTCCCAGCATCCGGTTAAGGCGCCGGTGGCGACGGCGGCGAGGAAGGCCAACGTCAAGACGGCCCCGCGACGCAGGTCGCGGGGCCGGAGACAGAAGGCGGGCAGAGCCGGCATGGCGCCGAGTCTAGGACAAGCCCCGCTCCGGTACGGATGGTTGGCCGTACCGCTCGCGGGGCGCTTGTCACACCTTCAGGTACTTGCGCAGGGCGACGAAGGCGGCCAAGGAGGGCATCAGGAGGCCGATGAAGAGCACGTACGGGAGCTTGGCCAGCACCGATCCCCAGCCCATGAAGTCGATCAGCTGGATCTTGTCGCGCAGTCCGACGCCGTGGTCGATCACGAAGTACTGGCCGGAGACGAGCATGGCGCAGGCGAAGAGCGCGCCGATGAGCCCGGCGAAGGCGGCCTCCATGATGAAGGGCACCTGGATGTAGAAGCTGGAGGCACCCACGAGCCGCATGATCCCCGTCTCCCGCCTGCGGCTGAACGCCGAGACGCGCACGGTGTTGACGATCAGCAGCAGCGCCACGATCAGCATGATCAGCATGATGCCGAGGGCTGCGTAGTTGAGGTAGTTGAGGATCCGGAAGAGGTCGTCGATCGCCTGGCGCTGGTCGTCGACGGTGTGGATGCCGTCGCGGCCCGCGAAGGCGGAGGTGACCACCTTGTACTTCTCCGGGTTCTTGAGCTTGACCCGGAAGGACTCCTGCATCTGGTCGGGCGTGATGGAGGAGGCCAGCGCGGTGTGACCGTACTGCTCCTGGTAGTGCTTGTACGCCTCGTCCGCGGACTCGTAGGCCACGGACTTGACCAGGGACATCTGCTTGAGCTCGGACTCGATCTGCTTCTTCTGCTCGTCGGTCACGGCGCCCTTGCGGCAGGTGGCGACGCCGCCGGCGCCGCCTCCCGAGCCGTCCGGTTTGGCGGCGGCCTCGCCTGCCTCCTGGGCGTCCTGCTTGTTGCAGAGGTAGATCGAGACGTTGGCCTTGTCGTACCAGAAGCCCTTCATCCTGCTGACCTGCTCGCTCATGAGCAGGGAGCCGCCGAACAGGGCCAGTGACAGGGCCACGGAGATGATGACCGCGAAGGTCATGGTGAGATTGCGGCGGAGACCTACGCCGATCTCCGACATGACGAACTGGGCGCGCATGACTCTCAAGGGCCTTTCAGTGCTGGTAGCCGTAGACGCCGCGCGACTGGTCGCGTACGAGTCGGCCCTGTTCGAGTTCGATGACGCGCTTGCGCATCTGGTCCACGATCTGCTGGTCGTGCGTGGCCATGATCACGGTGGTGCCGGTCCGGTTGATCCGGTCCAGCAGCTTCATGATGCCGACGGAGGTCTGCGGGTCGAGGTTGCCGGTGGGCTCGTCCGCGATCAGCAGGGCGGGGCGGTTGACGAAGGCGCGGGCGATGGCCACGCGCTGCTGCTCACCGCCCGAGAGCTCGCCGGGCATCCGCTCTTCCTTGCCGCCCAGGCCCACCAGTTCGAGGACCTGGGGGACGGCCTTGCGGATCTCGCCCCTCGGCTTGCCGATGACCTCCTGGGCGAAGGCCACGTTCTCGGCCACCGTCTTGTTGGGCAGCAGGCGGAAGTCCTGGAAGACGGTCCCCAACTGGCGCCGCATCTGCGGAACCTTCCAGTTGGAGAGCTTGGCGAGGTCCTTGCCCAGGACGTGCACCTGGCCGTGGCTCGCCCGCTCCTCGCGCAGGATGAGCCGCAGGAAGGTGGACTTGCCGGAGCCGGAGGAGCCGACGAGGAACACGAACTCGCCCTTGGCGATGTCGAGGGAGACTTCTCTGAGTGCAGGACGGCTCTGCTTCGGGTAGGACTTGGAGACGCTGTCGAATCGGATCACGGGTGCACCACGGTCGCCGGGAGTAGGTGTGCGTGACCATACGCGAACGGGCGCGAGGTGTGGACCCGGCAACCGGACTTGCCCGTTTTATCCCGGGGTGCGGGCCGCTCCGGACCGTGATTGCCCGGACGGGCCGCGCCGAATGTCGGCGAAGCTGGCACAGTGGTAGGGGGAACGGTCTGGTTCCCCACGCCGTTATAGGCAACAGACGACACCGAGGGGACGAGAGGAGGAGCGCATGACATATGACCGGCTCGTGTGCGCGAACTGCGCCGCACCCGTCAGCCAGGGCCGCTGCCCGGTGTGCCGGGCGAACCGGGAGCGCCTCCAGCAGGAGGGCCCCTTCTCCGGCCTGAACCCCGTGGCTCTCATCGTGCTCATGGTGGTCCTCGTGGCAGCCCTGGTGCTGGTGGCCCAGCAGACCGCCTAGCCGCGGTGCCCGCGGCCACCGCGCCGCGTACCGATCACCACACAGCACGAGGGCCCGGACATCACCGATGTCCGGGCCCTCGTCCACGTCCGTGGGGTCACTCGTCGTGGGGTCACTCGTTACGCGGTCTGCTCCTGCTGCTTGCGCCAGCGGATCCCGGCCTCCAGGAAGCCGTCGATCTCGCCGTCGAGCACCGCCTGCGGGTTGCCGACCTCGAACTCCGTCCGCAGGTCCTTGACCATCTGGTACGGGTGCAGGACGTAGGAGCGCATCTGGTTGCCCCAGGAGCTGCCGCCGTCCTTGAGGGCGTCCATCTTGTCCTTCTCCTCCTGGCGGCGCCGCTCGAGCAGCTTGGCCTGGAGGACGTTCATGGCGCTGGCCTTGTTCTGGATCTGCGAGCGCTCGTTCTGGCAGGACACCACGATGCCGGTCGGGATGTGCGTGATGCGCACGGCCGAGTCGGTGGTGTTGACGCCCTGGCCGCCGGGGCCGGAGGCGCGGTACACGTCGACGCGCAGCTCGGCCTCGTCGATCTCGACGTGGTCGCTGGTCTCGACGACCGGGAGCACCTCGACGCCCGCGAAGGAGGTCTGGCGGCGGCCCTGGTTGTCGAAGGGCGAGATCCGGACGAGGCGGTGGGTGCCCTGCTCGACGGAGAGGGTGCCGTAGGCGTACGGGGCCTTGACGACGAAGGTGGTCGACTTGATGCCGGCCTCTTCCGCGTACGAGGTCTCGTAGATCTCGGTGGAGTAGCCGTGCCGCTCGGCCCAGCGCAGGTACATGCGCTGGAGGCGCTCGGCGAAGTCGGAGGCGTCGACGCCGCCGGCCTCGGCACGGATGTTGACCAGGGCCTCGCGCTCGGCGTACTCGCCGGAGAGCAGGGTCCGGACCTCCATCTCGTCCAGCGCCTTGCGCACGGAGATCAGCTCCGCCTCGGCCTCGGCGAGGGTGTCCGCGTCGTCCATCTCCTGGGCGAGGTCGAACAGCACCGCGAGGTCGTCGATGCGCCCCCGCAGGGCCTCGGTCTTGCGAACCTCGGCCTGGAGGTGCGAAAGCTTGCTCGTGATCTTCTGGGCGGCCTCCGGGTCGTCCCACAGGGACGGCGCAGCGGCCTGCTCCTCGAGCACGGCGATATCTGCCCTCAGCTTGTCGAGGTCCAGGACGGCCTCGATCGACCCCATGGTCGAGGAGAGGGACTTCAGCTCTTCGGAAACATCGACGACTGCCACGGGTCCAGCGTAGCCGGTCCCCGGACAACGCCGTCCGGGCAGGCCGGATCGCCCGTACTGATGAAGGCTCGTACGGGCGTACGCTCACGGTATGACCGTTCTCCTCGTCAAGCGCCGCCATGTCGACCACATGCGTGTCACGACGACGAGCTGTCTGCCGCCGGACCGTACCCAAGCCTGATCCACCCCGATCCGACTTGGTCCTGTACGCGGCTCCCGCGGTCCCGGCACCACCCTCGTCGGCGACCCACCTCCACCCGCGGCCCCCACCATCTCTGGGGAACAGGACCCCGTGACATCCCGAAACGGAGCCGTCATGCCGTCCGCGCACACTCTCCCCGTCCTGGACCTCTCCCAGGCCGACGACCCGGCCCAGCGGGCCGAATTCCTGAAGCAGCTGCACGCAGCGGCCAGGGACACCGGCTTCCTGCACCTGACCGGGCACGGCGTCACCGCCGCCGAGAGCGCCCGCATCCTGGAGCTGACCAGGGCTTTCTTCGCCCTCCCGGAGGCCGACCGGCTCGCCGTGAGCAATCTGAACTCCCCGCACTTCCGCGGTTACACCCGGATCGGTCACGAGCTGACCGGCGGGGCCTCCGACTGGCGGGACCAGCTGGACGTGGGCGCGGAGCGCCCTGCGCCGGTCGTGGGTCCGGACGACCCGGCGTACCTGTGGCTGGAGGGCCCGAACCAGTGGCCCGCCGCGCTCCCGGAGCTCCGTACGGTGGTCCTGGACTGGCAGTCCCGCCTCGCGGCGGTGGCCCACCGGCTGCTCCAGGAGCTCCTCACCTCGATCGGCGCCCCGGCGGACTTCTTCGACGAGGCCTTCGCGGACCGCCCGCACCTGCACACGAAGCTGATCCGCTATCCCGGATCCGCCCCGTCCGGCGCCGACCAGGGGGTCGGCGCGCACAAGGACTACGGCTTCCTGACCCTGCTCCTGCAGGACTCGGTGGGCGGCCTGCAGGTCGTGCGCGACGGCGGCTACCTGGACGTCCCGCCGCTCCCGGGGGCGTTCGTGGTCAACCTGGGCGAACTGCTGGAGATAGCGACGGAGGGCTACCTGACGGCGACGGACCACCGGGTGGTGAGCCCGCCGGGGGCGGTGGAGCGGTATTCGGTGCCGTTCTTCTACAACCCGCGGCTGGACGCGGTCGTGGAGACCGTCCCGGGCGACTACCTGGCGTCGGCCCCCGGGGTCGCCCACGACGCGTCGAACCCGCTGCACGCCGAGTACGGGCGCAACGAGCTGAAGGGTTGGGTGCGGGCCCACCCCGCCGTGGCACGGCGCTGGCACCCGGAGCTTGTCCCCGCCTAGCCCCGGCTCCGCCCGGACCTGGGGCTCCGCCCCGCCAACCCACCGGGCTCCGCCCGGACCCTACGGCGCTCCGCGCCGCTCCTGGGGGCTCCGCCCCAGACCCTCCCCCAGACTCCGTCCGGGGGGACCCCCACTCCTCAAACGCCGGAGGGGCTGAAATAGCGCGGCTCCGCCCGGACCGGGGCCTCGAACGCCGGCAAATCCAGCCTCGCCGGCGTTTGAGGCGCGGGGTTCGGGGCGGAGCCCCGGTCTTGAAGCCGCGCCGGCGATTGAGGCGGGGGCCCAGCGGGCGGCCCGCAGGGCTACGGCTTACGGGGGACCGACTGCTTGGTGTCCTGGGGTGGGGGCTCGTCGCCCCCGGAGAAGGCCAGCCAGGTGCCCAGGCCGAGCGCCGCGGCCAGCGCGACGGCCGAGACGGACAGCACCAGCCGCCGCTTACGGGCGGCCTCGGCCCGGTGCCGGGCGGAGCCGGGCCGGTGGCCGCCGGCCGGACGCGGGACCCGCGCCGTGCCCAGCGCCCCGCCCGCCAGCTCGTCCGGCCCCGGCACCCGCATCGAGGTGTGGGTGTCCCGGTTGGAGTCCGTCGCGGACCCGGGGACGAGCGGGACCACGCCCCGGCGGCGGACCGGGTCCGCGGCCGGCTCGTCCGAGGGCTCGGGGTCCGGATCCGCGTCGTCCGGTTCGTCCACGTCCAGCGGCGGCATCCCGGCCAGCAGCGGCAGGAGGTCCCGCAGCCGCACCGAGAGCTCCGACGCCCGCAGCCGCGAGGCCGGGGCCTTCGCCAGGCACTGCACGATCAGCTGCCACAGCTCGTCGGGGATCCCCGGGAGCGGGACGACCGTCTCGGTCACGTGCCGCCGCAGCACCGCGCCCGGGTGGCCCCCGCCGAAGGGGGTGAAGCCGGCCAGGAGCTCGTACAGGACGGTGGCCAGGGCATATATGTCCACCGCCGCCCGCGGCGGCAGGCCTTCGACGATCTCCGGCGCCAGGTAGTCCGGCGTGCCGATGATCCGGGTGGTGGGGGCGGAGGCCCGGCCCGCGGAGGCCCGCCGCGGGGTGTCGATCAGCTTGGCCACGCCGAAGTCGGTCAGCAGGGCGGGGTGCGAGCCGCCCGGGCCGAGCGGGCCCTGCATGTCCAGCAGCACGTTCTCGGGCTTGACGTCGCGGTGGACGACCCCCGCCGCGTGCGCGGCGGCCAGCGCGTCGGCGACGTCCGCGACGATCGCCACGGCCGCCTCGGGGGCGAGCCGCCGCTCCCGGTCGAGCCGCGTGCGCAGGTCCGTACCGCGGACGAGGTCCATGACGAGGGCGAGGTCGTTGCCGTCCACGACGAGGTCGCGGACGGAGACCACGTGCGGATGGTCCAGGCCGAGCAGCGCGCTGCGCTCCTGGACGAAGCGTCCGACCAGCTCCTGGTCGGACGCGAGGTCCTCGCGCAGCAGTTTGACGGCGACGGGCCCGTCAGGCCCCTCGCCCAGCCACACCGTGCCCGCGCTGCCGCGCCCCAGGATCTGGTGCGCGGTGTACCGGCTGCCGATCTTCCGTGCCACGACTGCTCCCTCAGCGGCTGGCGTACGCACCAAAGCTACGCGGCCGGGTGGGCGTTGGAGGCCAGCAGGGGCCCGGATTCGCGGCGACCTTCACTTCTGCGGGCGAAATCACCCCGCAGAAGTCGACAAATCCACGAAGTCGGCGCTACGGACCTCGTTTCAGGACTTGGTGGAGCCCGAGGAACCGGAGCCCGCGGAGTCGCCGACCGTGCTCACCCAGTCGACGATGCCGCTGCCCCAGGTCCACAGCTGGTCGAACCAGCCGCGGCCGGTGCCGACCCACTCCTGGAGCGGGGTGAGCTCCCAGACCAGCCAGCCCGCCACGACGAAGAGCAGGATGACGACCAGGCAGCCCTTGAGGCAGCCGAGGCCGGGGATCCGCACCGGGTTGGCACTGCGGCGGCGCGGCTCGCGGGGCTCCCGGGGGGCCGGCTGCCGGGGCGGCGGGCTCTGCGGGGGCTGCTGCTGCGGAGGCGGCTGGGGCTGGCGGTACTGCGGCTGCTGCGGCTGCTGGTACTGCTGAGGCTGGCGCTGCTGCTGCGGCTGGTAGTGCTGCGGCGGCGGAGGCGGCGGCGCGTACTGCTGCTGGGGCGGCTGCTGCGGCTGGCGGTACTGGGGCTGCTGCGGCTGCTGGTACTGCTGCTGCGGCGGGCCCTGCCGGTACGGCTGCTGCTGCGGGGGCTGCTGCTGCGGCCGGTGCTGCGGCGGCGGGGGCGCCTGCCGCTGCGGGCGGCGCCGCAGCGGGTCCTCGCTCGGGTCCAGGTACTGGACCTGCGTCTGCTCGTTGCGGTCGCGGGCGGCCGCCATCTGCGACTGCCACGGGTGCGGCTGGTCCGGCTGCTGCACGGGCGGCATGACCGAGGTCGGGTCGGCCGCGGGGCCTCCCGTGCTCGGCAGCACCGAGGTGGCGTCGGCGGCGCCGACCGGCGGCATGACGCTGGTCATGGCGTTCGGGTCGTAGGCGCCCATCGGGGAGCCCGCCCCGGACGGCAGCACCTGGGTGGGGTCGGCGGCGCCCGGTGTCGCGGGGACCGGCGCCGGCGAGGGGTCGGGGGCGAGCAGCGCGCCCACCCCGAGCGCGGCCTCCACGTCGGCGGACGTGGAGTGCACGCCGATGCCGGCGGCGACCACGCGCAGCGCGCGGGCCAGGCTGACGGCGCTGGGCCGCTCGTTCGGCTCCTTGCGCAGGCAGCGCTCGACGACCGTCCACAGCGGCTCGGGCACAGTCGAGGGGCGCTGGGGGTCCTCGCTGAGGTGGCGGTGGAGCACTTCGAGCGCGGTGCCGCCGGCGAACGGCGGCCGGCCGGTGAGCAGCTCGTAGAGGAGGATGCCGGCGCCGTAGATGTCGACGGCGGAGGTCTGCGGGCGGCCCTCGGCGGACTCGGGCGCGACGTAGGCCGGGGTGCCGACGAACTCGTGGGTGCGGGTCAGGCCCGGGGAGTCCGCGAGGCGGGCGATGCCGAAGTCGGTGAGCATCGGCTTCATCTGGCCGCCGCGCTCGTCGACCAGGACGTTGGCGGGCTTCAGGTCGCGGTGGACCACGCCGTCGGCGTGGCTGGCGGCGAGCGCGTCCGCGATCTGGGCGGTCAGCAGGCTCGCGGCGACCGGCGTGAACGGGCCGTTCTCGCGGAGGTACTTGTGCAGGTCCGGACCGTCGATCAGGTCCATGACGAGGGCGAGCAGATCGCCCTCGACGACGAGGTCGCGGGTGCGCACGATGTTGGGGTGGGTCAGGCGCAGCAGGACCGAGCGCTCGCGCAGGAAGCGCATGACGATGTCGGGGTCCTGGGCCAGCTCCTCCTTGAGGACCTTGATGGCCACGGTCTCGCCGGGCTGTCCGGCGACGGCCGCCTCCGCACCGGCGGCCTCCCTCTGGCGGGCACGCCAGACAGTGCCCGTGGCGCCGCGCCCGAGCGGCTCCTCGAGCAGGTATTTGCTGCCGACTGGCCGCACGTCTCGCGCTCCCCTGCTGTCGTCTGTTCCTGGTCGAATCGTGGTCGAGTTCTCGTCGATCCGCTGATTGGTTTTCCGGCCCACTCTAGGGGGTGTCCCCGTGGAAGACGCCGGTCGCCGGAGGTTGGTTGCCGCACATATGTACGGAGGGTGATGTTTGGGGGGTATGCCCGTGGCGTTTTTCCCTGTCTTTCCCACGCTCGCCGTCCGTATCCGGTCGAGGTCGGCGGAGGTCCGCGAGCCATCAAGATCATTTGTTGCCGGGTGCCGGGCGTGTTGTCCGCGACAGGTGCGAGGATGCACCCGTACGGACGGCACGGGACGGGAGCCCCGCCTTCCGGCAGACCTGACCGGACGACGCGTCCGTGCCGGGTGGGGGGCGATCGGGCAGTCATGTCCCGAACTTCCCCTTCCGGGCGCACACACCGCGCACCGCGCAGAAGGGACCGCTGACGGCGATGCAGATCCGGTTGACCGTCCTTGGGTCGCGCAGCGGCCACCAGACCGCGACCGCCCCCGCGAGCTGTGACGTGCTCGTCACGGCACCGGCCGGCACCGCGCTGGCCGCGGTCGCCTCCGGGCTCGCGGCGACCGTCGGCGGGCCCGACACCGGGGGCACGGTCGTGCTCTACGCCGGCTCCGAGCGCCTCGACCTCCAGCGGCGGGTGCTGGGCGAGCCGCCGCTCGTGGACGGCGCGGTCCTGGCGCTGCACGGGCCCGTGCCGGACGTGCTGCCCGAGGACGGCCTCGGCGCACCCCAGCTGCACGTCGTCGCCGGACCCGACGCGGGCGGCGTGCACCTGCTGCACAGCGGCCAGATCCGGGTGGGCCGCTCCTCCGACGCCGACGTCCCGCTGGACGACCCCGACGTGTCCCGGCTGCACTGCGCGGTCACGGTGATCCGCGACGGGCGGGTCGCGGTGGCCGACCTGGACTCCACGAACGGCACCACCCTCGACGGTTCCCCCGTGGGGCCCCAGCCGGTCGCCCTGCCGCCGGGGGCGCTGCTGCGGGTCGGCGAGTCCACGCTGCGGCTCGCGCCCGCGGGCGCGACGCCCCCGCTGCCGGTGACCCCGGACCAGGAGGGCCACCTCTCCGTGCCGCCCCCGGCGGGCGCCGCCGGTTGGTCGGGCGCCGCCGGTGCGCCGGCCGGCGCCGCCACCGCGCCCGAGGCGCAGCACCCCGGGACCCCGGGCCCGACGGGCACCACGGGCCCGGCGCCGGACGGCTCCGCCGGAGCCGGACAGGTCACCGGGCCGGCCGGGTGGGCGGGTGCCTCCGGGACCCCGGACGCCCCGGGCGGAGCCGGCTCTCCGGGCTCCGGCGCGGCCGGAGCCGACGCGACCCCGGGGCCGCGCCCCGGCACCCCCGCCGGACCGCCGGACGCCTCCGCGTGGCCGCGCCCCGGCGGCGAGCCCGCCGCCCCCGCCGGCCGCCGCAAGGGGCTCGGGGCCTGGGCCCGCAAGTGGGTGCGCGGCGAGGACCTCGCCGAGGCCGCACCGGAGGCGGTGCCCACCGCCGCCGCCCCCGACCCCGACGACCCGGCCGCGCTGCTGCTGGCCGCCATGGGGCCCACCGAGCGCCTGTGGTCCCGTACGCCCGGGCAGCCCGGCCACGCCAGACTGCTGGAGGTGGGGCTCGGCGCCGGGAGCCGGGTGTCGCTGCCCGCCGTCGGCGCCCTCGGCCTCGCCGGCCCGCGGGCCCGGCTGACCGGGGCCGCCCGCTGGGCCGTCGCACAGCTGGCGGGACTGCACGCGCCGGGGCAGCTGGAGATCGTGCTCGTCTCCACCGACCGCACGCGCGGCCTCGCCGAGCGGCGGCGCGACTGGGGCTGGCTCGGCTGGCTGCCCCACGTACGGCCCGCGCACGGCCAGGACTGCCGGCTCCTCCTCGCGTACGACAAGGACCAGGCCGCCGCCCGCACCGGTGAGCTGACCCGGCGCCTGGACGACGGGCCGCTGGGCACGCACTGGGCCGCCGCCGATCCGGAGCGGGTCCGGCAGGCCGCCACCGCATACGCGGGCCCGTACACGCTCCTCGTCCTCGACGGCGATCCCGGGGCGGGCGCGCTGCGCGACGTCACCGGGCGGCTCGCCTCGCACGGCCCGGCCGCCGGAATCCACGTGCTCGCGCTGGCCGAGGCCCCGGCCGCCACCGCCGCCTCGCCGGTCGCCGACACCTACGAGGCCGCGTGCGCGGCCAACCCGGCCTTCCGGGACTGCGGCGCGGTCGCCCTGCTCAGCGGGGACGTGGCCACGGCCGTACGGACCTTCGCGGTCAGCGGCGGCCGCCCGGTCCCGTCCGGGGGCACCGCCACCGCCGACGCCGTCTCCGCCGCCTGGGCCGAGCGCTTCGCCCGGGCGCTGGCACCCCTGCGCACCACCGACGGCTGCTCCGGCGCCCCGTACCGGCCGTCCGCGGCCACCCTGCCCGCGACCGCCCGGCTGCTGGACGAGCTGGGGCTGGCCCGGGCCACCCCGGCCTCCCTGATGGCCCGCTGGGCCACCGCCACCGACCAGGGCCAGGGCACGGGCGGCCTCGCCGAGATCGTGCTGGGCAGCGGCCGGCGCGGCCCCGTCGGCACCGAGCTGGTCCACGACGGTCCGCACCTGCTCATCGAGGGGCCGGCCGGGAGCGGGCGGACGGAGCTGTTGCGGTCGGTGGCCGCTTCGCTGTCCGCGGCCGCCCGGCCCGACCGGCTCGGGCTGGTCCTCCTCGACGGGGCCGGCGGCGAGCGCGGTGACGGGCTGCTGCCCTGCACCGAACTCCCGCACGTCTCCGCCCACCTGGTCGCCTCCGATCCGGTGCGCATGCGGGAGTTCGCGCAGGCGCTGGGCGCGGAGCTCAAGCGCCGCGCCGAGCTGCTGGAGGGACTGCCGTTCGCCGAGTGGCACGCCCAGCGCGAGGTCTCCGACCGGCTGGTCGCGCCCCGCCAGCCCACCCCGGGCGAGCTGCGCGGCGACCTCGACCCGCAGCGCACCGGAACGCTCCGGCTCCGCGCTTCGACGCCCCGCACGGATCCGGCCGGTCCGAGCCCGCTGCCCCGCCTGGTGGTGCTGGTGGACGACCTCGACGCGCTGGTCGCGCCGGGACTCGGCAATACGGGCCGGCCCGCCGCCGGCTCGGTGGTGCGGGCCCTGGAGGCGGTGGCCCGCGAGGGCGCCCGGCTCGGCGTGCACCTGGTGGCCACCACCGCCCGCCCGGACCGCACGGCCGAGACGGGGCTGGCCCGGCTGACCACCCTGCGCGTGGAGCTCGACGCCCCCGACCAGCCGGGCCCCGGCCGCGGCCTGCTCCGTCACGCGGACGGCCGCACGATCCCGTTCCAGGCCGGCCGGGTCACCGGCCGGATCCCGCGGACGGCGACCCTGAGGCCGACCGTGGTCCCGGTGGAGTGGGAGCGGATGGGTGATCCGCCGGCCCGCCGTCCGGTGCGCGAACTGGGCAACGGGCCGACCGACCTCGCGCTGCTGGCCAGCGCCCTGGACCGGGCCTCGCACCTGGTCTCGGCGATACCCGTGCTGTTCCCGCCGGGTCCCTGAGGCCGGACCGCGCCCCCCGCGAGGCGCTATTGCGGGGGCGCGCGGGTCGGCGTAGACCTTGTGGTCCGGGACACACCACGGGCATCGGGGGCAGAACCATGCGCAGGCACGGAACGAGCCGTACGACACTCACCTGGACGGCGCTCGCCGCGGCGGGCGCGCTCGCGCTCAGCGGGTGCGGCGGTGACACGGACGGGAAGACGGACCCGCCGAAGGCCGCGGGACCGACCGGGCCCCAGGTGGAGTTACCGAAGCTCGACGGGGAGAAGCTGGAGGTCGCCGCCGTCTGGACGGGCCCCGAACAGGCGAACTTCACGAAGGTCCTGAAGGAGTTCGAGAAGCGTACGGGGGCCACCGTGACCTTCGTCCCGGCCCAGGACCCGATCGTCACCTTCCTCGGTACGAAGATCGCGGGCGGCGCCCCGCCGGACGTCGCGCTGCTCCCGCAGGTCGGAGCACTGGTGTCGGCCGTGCAGAACAAGTGGGCGCAGCCGGTGGGACCGGAGGCCCAGGCGCAGCTGGACAAGAACTACTCGGCGGGCTGGAAGTCGCTCGGCGCGGTCGGCGGCACCCAGTACGGCGTGTACTACAAGGCCGCCAACAAGTCGCTGATCTGGTACAACGCGAAGGCCTTCGAGGCGGCCGGGGTCAAGCCCCCGACGACCTGGAAGGAGTTGATCACGGCGGCGGACACACTGTCCGCCTCCGGTACGCCGGCCGTCTCGGTGGCGGGCGCGGACGGCTGGACCCTCACCGACTGGTTCGAGAACATCTATCTCTCCCAGGCGGGCCCGGAGAAGTACGACCAGCTGGCGAAGCACCAGATCAAGTGGACGGACGACAGCGTCAAGCAGGCGCTGACCACGCTCGGCGAGCTGTTCGGGCGCAAGGACTTCCTGGCGGGCGGGACGAGCGGGGCGCTGTCGACGGAGTTCCCGAAGTCGGTGACGCAGACCTTCACCGGAGGCGACCGGCCGGCGGCGGCGATGGTCTTCGAGGGCGACTTCGTGGCGGTGAACATCGCGCAGACGGAGGCGAAGGTGGGCGAGGACGCCCTGGTCTTCCCCTTCCCGGCGGTGGGTGCGAAGGCTCCGGTGGTCTCGGGCGGTGACGTGGCGGTCGCGCTGAAGCCGTCGAAGGGGGCGCAGGCGCTGCTGACCTTCCTGGCCTCGCCGGACGCGGCGGAGATCCAGGCCCGGGAGGGCGGTTTCGTCTCCCCGAACAAGGCGGTGGACCCGGCGGCCTATCCGAACGACATCCAGCGGAACATCGCCAAGGCGCTGATCGCCGCGGGCGACGACTTCCGCTTCGACATGTCGGACCAGGCCCCGGCGGCCTTCGGCGGGACCCCGGGCGCGGGCGAGTGGAAGGCGCTCCAGGACTTCCTGGCGAACCCGTCGGACGTGGCGGGCACGCAGGCGAAACTGGAGGCGGACGCGGCCAAGGCCTACGGGAACTGATCCCGTGAAGGCCTCGGTCAAGGCCGGCCGCGGGCTGTCCGCGGAGGCCCGGCGCCGCCGGCTGGTCGCGGCGGCGTTCCTCCTGCCGGCCCTCGTGCTGCTCGGCGCGCTGGTCGTGCACCCGATCGGGTACTCGGTCTACCGCAGCTTCTTCGACCGCTCGGGCGGGGTGTTCGTCGGCGGGGACAACTACCGGGAGATCCTGAGCGACGACACCATCCGCACCGCGCTGAAGAACACGGCGCTGTGGGTGGTGCTCGCCCCGACCACGGCCACCGCCCTGGGCCTGATCTTCGCGGTGCTCACCGAACGGGTGCGCTGGGGCACCGCGTTCAAGCTGCTGGTGTTCATGCCGATGGCGATCTCGATGCTGGCGGCGGGCATCATCTTCCGGCTCGTCTACGACCACGATCCCGACCGGGGCGTCGCCAACGCGGTCTGGGTCGGGGTCCACGACACCTTCGCGGAGTCCTCGGCCTTCCCCAAGGCCCGCCCGGGCCGGGACTCGCCGCTCACCGACGCCGGCGGGGGCGCCTTCGTGACCCGCGACCCCGTCCGCGCCGGCACCCCGGTGCTGCTGCCGCTGGTCGGCGTGGCCCCGGAGTCCCTGCCCGGGGGCACGCGGACGGCCAGGGCGGCGGATGCGGAGCCCGGGAAGGTCACCGGGACGACCTGGCAGGACTTCACCCGCGGCGGGGGCGGCCGTACGAACGCGGTCGACCCGACCGAGTCGGCCTTCGCCGGGATGCGGATCGAGGCGGTCAAGGACGGCCGGGTGGTCGACTCGGCCACGGCCCGCGCCGACGGCACCTTCACCCTGTCCGCGAAGGCCGACGGGGCGCGGCTGCGGCTGCCCGCCGCCAACTTCCGGGAGGCGTACGCCGGGGTGCAGTGGCTCGGCCCGGCGCTGGTCACCCCGGCGGTGATCGGGGCGTACGTATGGATGTGGGCCGGTTTCGCGATGGTGCTGATCGGGGCCGGGCTGGCCGCCGTACCGCGCGAGCTGCTGGAGGCGGCGCGGGTGGACGGGGCGAACGAGTGGCAGGTGTTCCGCCGGATCACCGTCCCGCTGCTGGCGCCGGTCCTGGCGGTCGTGCTCGTCACCCTCGTCATCAACGTCATGAAGATCTTCGACCTGGTCTTCGTGATCGCGCCGGGCGCGGTCCAGGACGACGCGAACGTGCTCGCGCTGCAGCTGTACCGGACCTCTTTCGGCACCGACGCCGATCCGGGTCTGGGCAGTGCCATCGCCGTGCTGCTGCTGGTGCTGGTGATCCCGGTGATGCTCGTGAACATACGCAGGCTCCGCAAGGAGGGATCCCGATGAGTCCGTCCAGGCCCGCACGGACCGGGAGCACTGCACGGACCGGGAGCACTGCACGGACCGGAAGCACCGCAGGGGCCGGGAGCACCGCAGGGGCCGGGCGGGCCGCGGGCCGGCTGGCCGCGCGGGCCGCGGGCGGGGCGCTCCGGGTGTTCCTGGTGCTGGCCGCGCTCTTCTGGCTGCTGCCCACCCTCGGGCTGCTCATCTCCTCCTTCGTCTCCCCCACCGACCTCAACAAGGGCGGCTGGTGGCAGGTGCTGACGGCGCCCTCGCGGCTGACCGCCGGCAACTACGAGCGGCTGCTGGCCAACGACACCATCACCGGGTCCCTCCTGAACACGGTCGCGATCGCCGTGCCGGCCACCCTGCTCGTCCTGACCCTGGGCGCGTTCGCCGGATACGCCTTCGCCTGGCTGGAGTTCCCCGGCCGGGACTGGCTCTTCCTGGTCGTCGTCGGGCTGCTCGTGGTCCCCGTACAGGTGGCGCTGATCCCGGTCTCCGAACTCTTCGGCTCCATCGGGCTGTTCGAGACCACGGCGGGGGTGGTCCTCTTCCACACCGCCTTCGGACTGCCCTTCGCCGTGTTCCTGCTGCGCAACTTCTTCGCGCAGATCCCGCGCGAGCTCCTGGAGGCGGCCCGCCTCGACGGGGCGGGTGAACTGCGGCTGTTCGCCCGGGTGGTGCTGCCGCTCGGCGCACCGGCGATCGCCTCGCTCGGCATCTTCCAGTTCCTGTGGGTGTGGAACGACATGCTCGTGGCGCTGGTCTTCGCGGACTCGGCGAACCCGCCGGTGACGGTGGCGCTCCAGCAGCAGGTACGGCAGTTCGGGAACAACATCGACGTGCTGGCGCCGGGCGCGTTCCTGTCGATGGTGGTCCCGCTCGTCGTCTTCTTCGCCTTCCAGCGGCAGTTCGTCACGGGGGTGATGGCCGGCGCGATCAAGTGACCGACGTGCGACGTTGACGCTGCGTAACCCGATTGCCACACGCTGCGTAACCCGATCGCCACGCCGGGGTTGCTGGGGGAGCAATTGCCCGCGCCGACCCCTGGATGTGCCGTGCCCCGGTTCAGCGTCATCGTGCCCGCGTACAAGGTCCAGGCCTACCTCCAGGAGGGTCTGGACTCGGTCCTGACGCAGTCGTACCCGGATCTGGAACTGATCGCGGTCGACGACGCCTCCCCCGACGCCTGCGGGTCGATCATCGACGAGTACGCGGCCCGCGACCCCCGGGTCACCGCCGTGCACCTGGCGCACAACCTGGGCCTGGGTCCGGCCCGCAACGCGGGCCTGGCCCGGGCCACCGGCGACTACCTGATCTTCCTCGACGGCGACGACACCCTCGCCCCCGGCGCCCTGCAGGCCATCACCGACCGGCTGAAGGCCACCGGCTCCCCCGACGTCCTGGTCTACGACTACGCGCGCACCTTCTGGTCGGGCGAGCTGGTGCGCAACCGCCTCGCGCACCGGCTGTCCGAGGAGGGCCCGGCCAGCTTCCGGCTCGCCGACCGCCCGGCGCTGCTGGCCATGCTGATGGTGGTGTGGAACAAGGCGTACCGCCGCGAGTACGTGGAGCGCGAGGGCCTCGAATTCCCTCCCGGCCTCTACGAGGACACCCCCTGGACCTACCCGGCGCTGCTGGCCGCGGAGTCCGTCGCCGTCCTGGACCGGGTCTGCGTCCACTACCGCCAGCGGCGCACCGGCTCGATCCTGACCACCACCAGCCGCCGCCACCTCGACATCTTCGACCAGTACGACCGGGTCTTCGGCTACCTCGCCGGCCGCCCCGAGCTGGAGCGCTGGCGCTCCGCCGTGCACCGGCGGATGGCCGAGCACTTCTGCGCCCTGTACGCCGACCCGCGCCGCCTCCCGCGCGCCGGACGGGCCGAGTTCTTCAGCCGGGCCTCCGCCCTGCTGCGCCGCTACCGGGCCCCGGGCGGCCGGTCCGCGCTGCCGCTGTCCCTGTCGCGGACCGACCGGGTCCGGCACACCCTGATGCGGCTGGGCACCCGGCGCACCTACCGGCTGCTGTCGGCGCTGCGCTCGGCCGGGCTGGCACTGGGCCGCGCGGCCTCGGCCCTGGGGCGGGGCCTGCGCGAGACGGCCCTGCGCCTGCACTACCGGACCCAGCGCCTCCTCCCCCTGCGCCCGGAGCTGGCGGTCTTCTCCGCGTACTGGCACGGCGGCTACGCCTGCAACCCGGCGGCGATCGAGGCCAAACTGAGGGAACTGGCGCCGCGGATGCGGACGGCGTGGATCTGCGACCCGGCGCACGCCTCGACCCTGCCCCGCCAGACGACGGCGCTGCGCCCGGGCTCGGCGGCGTACTGGAGCGCCCTGGCGCGGGCCGCGTACCTGGTCACGAACGTCAACTTCGACCGCGCCCTGGTCAAGCGGCCGGGCCAGATCCTGGTCCAGACCCAGCACGGCACCCCGCTCAAGCGCGTCGGCCTCGACCTCCAGGACCGCCCGGCGGCCACCCCGACGACGGACTTCGCGGGCCTGCTGCGCGGCGCCGACCAGTGGGACTACCTGCTCTCCGCGAACCGGCACTCCACCCTGGTCTGGGAGAAGGCGGTCCCGTCCTCCTACACGACCCTCGAATACGGCTACCCGCGCAACGACGTCTTCCACCGGGCGAGCCGTGCGGACGTGCTGGAACTGCGCGAACGCCTCGGCATCCCGGCGGGCTCGACGGCGATCCTGTACGCGCCCACCCACCGCGACTACCGGCGCAGCCGGCCCGAACACCTGGACTTCGAGCGGGTCCTGCGCGACCTGGGCCCGCGCTTCACGATCCTCGCCCGCACCCACCTCACGTACGCGAACGCCGACCGCCCGTGGGAGCCGCACCCGCGGCTGCTGGACGTCTCCTCCCACCCCTCGGTGGAGGAACTCTGCCTCGCCTCGGACGCGCTCGTCACGGACTACTCGTCCCTGATGTTCGACTACGCGGCGCTGGACCGGCCGATCGTGATCCACGCGGACGACTGGGAGGCGTACGAGGCGGCCCGGGGCACCTACTTCGACCTGCGGTCGTGCCCGCCGGGCGCGATCGCCCGGACCCAGGACGAGCTGGTGGACATCTTCACCACGGGCCACTGGCAGGGCTCGCGCTCCGCGCAGCTGCGGGCGGCGTTCCGCACGCGGTTCTGCTCGTACGACGACGGCCACGCGGCGGAACGGGTGGTCCGGCGGGTCTTCCTGGGCCAGGCGGCCCCGATCCCCGCGATCACCCCCCTGGAGGACCGCCGCCCCACCCCTGCGGCCCCGGCCACCGCCCCGGAACCCGCACTGGCCCCGCTGACCACACCGGGCCTCTGGAAGTAGCCGATCCGTCCGCCGGTTTCCGATTATTCCGCCCTCACATCTGCTTCTTCTGGGCCACTATGGGAGCGCCTTGCTTGTGTGTTGACCGTCGGGCGTCCCAACACGGAAGAGGTATCACGATGGCGTTGACCGGACCCTGGAACGCGGAGTTAGCCAGCCAACTCGTGGAATCGAACTTCGTTCAATGGAAGTACGGTGCACGCTTCCTGCCTACCGAGGCCGTTCCCCTGCACCCGGTGGTCGAGGAGGCGAGCCGGCTGGTCCCCGAGAGCGGGGTCGAGCGGCATCCGTTCTTCGCCCTGGCCGGGAGGTCGCGGCCCGCCCTGGAGTTCTGGGTGACGCAGGAGCTGTTCGTCACCGGGGTGTTCGCACAGCTGCTCGGCCTGACGTCGAGCGCACTGGTGAATGTTCACCAACGGGCCCGTTTCAACCTGGTGTTGCAGGGGGAGCACGGAGGCGTGAAGGACGGGATCGCACGGGCCTCGCACCCGTGGCTGCTGCACAAGCTGGCGCACAGCATGGGCATCGCGCCCGACTCCGTCGAACCGGCCCAACCGACCTACGACTTCCTGCGTGACCTGGCCTTCTCCATGAGCTCCCCGATCGGCGCGCTGGGCGCGCTCGGAGTGGGGAACGAGCAGATGCTGGTCCCGGAATACGGCGCTGTCAAAAGCGCTTTCGAAAGCGCGGCCCCGGAAGTCGAACACGGCGATTTCCTGAACGCCAACATCTACGAGGATACGGAACACTCCGCCCTCATCGCGCATATAGCATCCGAGCTGATCGCGCACGATCCGTCGCTGGCCGACCACTACTTGGCGGCCGCCCGCAGCTCTGTCACCGCGCGGATGCGGTATTACGACAGGTTGGCCGATCTCTTCACATGACCATCAGTCACATCCGACGTTTGGGGTATCGCGTGGCCGATCTGGGAAAGATCCTCGTAACGGGCAGCAGCGTGGCGCAGAAGCATCTGGACCGCCTGTCCGAGTCCGGTTTCCGCGTGCACGCCGTCCCGGGCCTGCTCAGCGAGGACGAACTGGGCACCGAGCTGGAGTCGTGCACCGCCTATCTGCTGGGCGGGGACGAGTTCGCCTCCCGCCCGGCGCTCACCCGGGCCAAGTCGCTGAAGGTCGTCGGCTTCCTCGGCGTGGGATACCAGTCCTTCGTCGACGCCGACGCCGCGGCCGAACTCGGCATCGCCGTGACCAACACCCCCGGGACGCTCACCAACAGCGTCGCCGAGTTCACCGTCGGGCTGCTCCTCGCCCAGCGCCGGCAGATCCCCTCGTACGCCGACGACTACCGCTCCGGGCGCTCCGGCGCGGAGGAGAAGCAGCACGATCTCGCCGGGCACCGGCTCGGCATCATCGGCCTCGGCGCGATCGGCACCCGCATCGCCGAGATCGGCGCGCTGGGGCTGGCGACGGAGACGGCGTACTACTCCCGGACCCGCAAGCCCGAGGTCGAGGAGCGCCTCGGCATCACGTACAAGGACCTGCCGAGCCTGCTGTCCTGGGCCGAGAACCTCGTCGTCATGGTTCCGGACACCCCCGAGACGCGCGGCATGATCGGCCCGGACGAGGTCGCCCTGCTGCCGGCCGGCGGGATCACCCTCGTCAACACGGCACGGCCCTCCGTGGTCAGCCCCGCGGCGCTGCTCCAGGGCCTGCAGAACGGGCGCATCCACACGGCGGCGTTCGACGGCTTCTACGACGCGGACGTCCCCGAGACGGCGGAGCTGCTGGCACTGCCCGCTTCGAAGCTGCTGATCACCGGGCACATCGGCTCGCTGACCCACGACGCCCGTGACGCCATGGCCGTCAAATGCATCCAGTCCATCGTCAACGTGGTGACGGGAGAGCAGGACTCGTACATCGTCAACGGGAGCAGCTGAGCATGGGCTCCGCACTCGTCGTCGTCGGAGCGGGCGTCATAGGCTGCGCGGTCGCCGCAGCGGTCGGCGACCTCTTCGACAAGGTCGTGCTCCTGGACGCCCGGCCGGACACCGGGCTGGCGGCGAGCTGGGCCGCCATCGGCGGGATCACGCCGCAGAGCGACGATTTCTGCCGCGGCCCGCTGCGGCAGTTCGCCGAGGCGAGCCGCCGGATGTATCCGCAGTGGCTCGCTGGGCTGGAGGCCGGATCCGGGATCGCGGTGCCGTTCCTGGACTCCGGGCTCCTCCAGGTGGCCCTGGACCGGTCGGAGGAGCAGCGCGTCCAGGAGCAGCTGGTCCCCCAGTGGGTGGAACAGGGCTTCCAGGTCGAGCAGCTCGACGCGGGGAGCACCGCGCACGCCGAGCCGCTGCTGTCCGCGGCCGTGCTCTCGGCCGTGCGGCTGCCGAGCGAGGGGGCCCTCGAACCGCGGGTCCTGATGTCCGCCCTGCGCGAGGTGATGCGACGGGACCCGCGGATCGAGGTCGTGTCCAGTGCCCGGGTGCGCAGGCTGACGCCGGTCTCCCAGGGGGTCGAGGTGCTGCTGGACAGCGGTGACGTCGTCCGCGGGGACCGGTGCGTGGTGGCCGCGGGGGCGTGGAGCTCCGAGCTCGTGCCCACCCGGCCCGGCGGGCAGTTCCCCGTACGGGGCCAGGCCGCCGAGCTGGTGGTGCCCGGCAGCACGGGGTACCCGCTGCGCCACCACGTGTACTGCAAGGTCGCCATGGACGACGACACCACCGTCTCGTCGTACGCGGTTCCGCGCCACGACGGGCGGGTGGTGGTCGGCGTGACGTACGACCAGGGCCGCTGGGACGAGGAACCGGAGGACCATGCGACCGAACGGCTCCTGGCCGCGCTGCGGATGGTGGTGCCGTCTTCCCGGGACTGGAGGCTGACCGGCTCCTGGGCCGGGATCCGGCCGGGGACGGCCGACGGCTACCCCCTGGTGGGGAACGCCGACGCCGACGGCAAGGTCGTGATGGCGACCGGGCACTTCGGAGTGGGGATCACCCTCGCACCGATCACGGCGGCGCTGGTGCGGACCATCCTGTCCGGGGCCGAGCTGACGGACGGACAGGCGGATGCCCTGTGTGTGATGGACCCGCGGCGATTCCAGTGAGGTGCGTACCGAGTGGCGGCAACAGACCTGAAGGCCATATGGCGTAGCGGGGCGATGCGTTGGGGACTCCTGGCCGCGGTGGTCCTGCTGCTCTCCCTCCCGCTGTGGGGCCTGCAGCCGTACGGGGAGCAGTTCGACCACGACACGGCCGGGACCTGGGGCGACTGGGTCAGCGGGTTGGGGCAGGTCGGTGCGGTCACGGCCGCTGTCGGCACCGTCCTGCGCTCCGAGAACCGGGAGCGCAGGAGGCAGCGCAGCGCCGCGGCCGCGTGGATGACGGTCCTGTCGGACGACGGCCAGCCGTACTGGGCGGTGCAGGTGGAGAACTCCACCTCCCTGCCGGTCTTCCGGTGGCGGGCGGACAGCCCGGACGGATCGGTGCACCTGTGCCACGAGGAGCTCGGGCCGCTCGTCCCCGGCCGGACGGACTACGAGGTCCCCCTGGCCGTCCAGCCAGACCAGAGCGGGGCGCTCCCGCTGAAGTTCGTGTTCACAGACAGTGATGGACGGTTCTGGAGCCGGTCGGAGCTCGGGGGCATCACCGCCGTCCCCGAGCCCGCGTCCTGGCATCCGGCCGGCCCGTGACGGGTGAGGTGGTATGACGACCCCTGAAGAAGACTCCGGCTCGCAGGAACCGAGGGCGCGGCGCATCAACCCGGAGTCGCGCCGTGGGAGCGGTGGCCGCGTCCCGGAACAGCCGGGCCCGGCGGATCCGGGGCCGGCGCCCGCACCGGGTGCGGTGCCCGACCCGGCTCCCGCCTCCGCCCCGGTGCCGGCCCCGGCACCGGCCCCGCGCGAGCTTCCCGTGGAGCTGGTCCACTACCTGGGCGCGCTGCACGCCCTGTCGGCGACCAGCCAGGAGGTCACGGACGCCGTCGCCTTCCCCGACCGCCCGCTGGACGCGGTCTGGATACCCCGGGAGGTACGGGAGATCGACGCCCTGGCCCGGACCGCGCCGCCGGGCGACGAGGACACGCCGGGCCTGCCCCTCGACGGCATCGTCCTGCACGGCGCGGGCCGCTCCGTGGTGCTCATCGGCCCGCCGTGTTCCGGGCGCACCTCGATCTGTACGCACTACGCCTCGCTGCTCGCCGCGCGGGCCCTGGACGGCGACGCGGGGGCGCCCGTACCGCTGCTGGTCAACGCGCTCGACGTGCCCGCCCGGAGGGACTTCGCGGCGACCGCCGAGGCCATCACGGACGCCGCCGTCACCCGTTCGGACATCGGCGTCTACGGCGACAACGCACGCACCCTGCTGCGGGGCTCGCTGGACCGGGCCTTCCTGTTCGTGGACGGCGTGGAGGACGTCCCGCTGCACGGCCACGCGAGTTCCGACAACTGGTCGCCGCGCACCGTCCTGCAGACCCTGGCGCAGCTCCACGTGCACTTCCGGAATCTGCGCGTTCTTGTGGCCATCTCGGATTCGAGCTGGTTCTCCGCCGAATGCGCGAGGTCGCGTGACGTCAGCGCCTACTTCCTCCGTCCGCCCAAGCAGCGCGACCTCGAGAACTACATCACCGAATGGTTCACCGCCTGATGACCACGCACGAAGGAAAGCTCTCGGAGCGGCTCATCGCCGCGATCCGGGGCGACAGCGCCCTCGCCTCGGCCGCGCGCGTCCCGTACCTGCTGCACCTCCTGGTCGTCTCCACGGAACGCAACCGCGAGGTCCCCACGTCCGTCGGGCACTTCTGCCGGCTGGCCTCGGAGGAGTTCCTGCACAAGCGGCCCCGCACCCGTGCGGCGGCCGGCTCGGAGCCGTGCCTCCTGCGGCCCGACTACGACACGGAGATCCAGCGGATCATCGAGGAAGTCGGCTTCTCCATCACCTCGTTGCGATCCGTGCACCCTGAAACCAACTCCATCTCGGCGGCGGCCGTGCAGGAGCCGATCGTGCGGGCGCTGGGCGAGGGCCTCGAGTTCCACACCATGTATCCGGCCATGTTCGACTACGTGCAGTTCCTCCGGAAGGGCCACGGGATACTCGCCGTCGACACGGCCAGCCACCTCTCCTTCCGGGAGAATCTGTTCCGGGACTACTTCGCCGGCTGCGCGCTGGCCCGCCGGGACTCGGAGACCATCGTCGGGCTGTGCCGTCATCCCATCTGGCACGCCCCGCTGCGCTACTGGGCCAGCACCCAGACCACGCCCGAGGGGCACCGCCTCGTCACCGGCACGGCGGCCGAGCTGGCGGGCGCCGCGGAGGAGGCCGGCGACGAGGCACTGCCGCTGTGGCTGCTCACCGGCGAGCTGCTGGTGATACTCGCGGCGGCCCGGCCGGAAGCCGAGCCGTCCGGGCTCGTACGACGGCTGCGGCGTACGGTGTCGGAGGCCGTCGGCACGGCCCGCGGGGACCGCGGACAGGGCCTGGAGACCCGGGCCCGGGCGGCCGCCGTGCAGGCGCAGCTCAATCCGTCCACGTGGGAGGAGAGAGCGGGCTCGTTCCTCGCCGACAGCTGCGTCATACCCGCGGGCGAGTACCCCATCGGCTCCACGGCCCCGCTCAACTCCCAGGACGACAAGTACCGGCACATCGACTGGTTCCCGCAGCGCACCGAGAGCATCGGCTCCTTCCGGATCTCCACGCTGCCCGTCACCAACCGGGACTACGCGCAGTTCGTCGCCTCGGGCGGGTACCAGGACCTGGACTGCTGGCCGGACGGACCGGCCCGGCTGTGGGTCAGGCACGACCCCGCCTTCATCGACGCCCCGGACGGACCGCGTGCCGGGTCGACGGACACCCAGCGGATCCATCTGAGCAAGGAGATGCGGGAGGGCATCGTCGACGAGGAGTCCCTCCAGGAGTACGTGGACCAGCTGCTGCTGCGGCGGGTGCCGCTGTACTGGTGGGATCCCCGCTACAACCAGCCCGCCCAGCCGGTCGTCGGAGTCAACTGGTGGGAGGCGCTGGCGTACTGCCGCTGGCTGACCAAGCGGCTGCGCGAGCGGAACGTGCTGGACGACCACGGCTACGCGGACATTCCCACCGAGGCCGAATGGGAGTGCTCCTGCCAGGGCCGGCCGGCGTCCGACCCGTATCCGTGGGGTGGCGAGTGGCAGGACGGCATGGCCCACGTCCGCACGGCGGCGGGCTGGACCCAGCGCTCCGTGCCCGTGGGGCTGTTCCCCTGGGCGGCCAGGGAGGGCGGACCCCAGGACATGATCGGCAACGTGTGGGAGTGGACGCGCTCGCTGGCCTGGCCCTATGACGACACCCGGCCCGGCCGCGAGGCCCTGGAGGGCCAGGGCGACCGCATCGTCCGCGGGGGGTCCTGGTTCTCCCGCGAAGAGCGCGCCCGCATGATCCAGTTCCGCTCGTACGACCCGCCCCAGAACGCCTACGTGGATCTGGGCTTCCGCGTGGCCTTCTACACCCGCTAGCCTCCGGCCCGCCCGCCCCACCCGTCGGTGTTGCCGCGCGGGGGCCGGGCGGGCCCCCGGCCCCTGCCCGGCTGCGTCAGGGCGCGGAGGCCGTGGCCGTCAGGGCTTGGAGGCCGTGGCCGTCAGGCCCGCCACCACCGACCTGGCCAGGTCGTCCAGGTACTGCGCGGGCACGGCGTCGCGGACGACGACCTGGCGCCAGTACAGCGGCCCGATCGCCAGGTCCAGGGCCCGGCTCGCGTCGATGCCCGCCGGCAGCTCGCCCCGCTCGACGGCTCCGGAGACGATGGCCTCAGCCATCCGGTGCTGGCCGTCCAGGAGCGCGCCGCGCACCGCGTCCGCGATCTCCGGGTTGCGGGACGCCTCGACCAGGAGGTCGGGGATCACCGCGGAGGCCACCGGGTGCCGCAGCACGTGCGACATGACCTCCAGCAGCGCCCGTACGTCCCCGTACAGCGACCCCGTCGCCGGTACCGGCAGGCCGTCCGTCGCGAAGGCCCCCACCAGGTCCAGGACCAGGTGCAGCTTCGACTTCCACCGCCGGTACACCGCGGTCTTGCCGACGCCCGCCCGCCGCGCGATGCCCTCGATGGACATCCGCGAGAACCCGACCGCGGCCAGTTCCTCCAGTACCGCGCTGCGGATCGCCTCGGTCACGTCCTCGCGCAGGACGGCTGCGCCGGCGGGGGCCCGACGGGCGGGGGCGGCGGGGTCGGCGGCCGAGGCGGGGGCGGTGGCGGAGGCGGCAGGGTCCTTGGTCATGCACAGAGCATAGCCGCGCCCCGTCACGACGATACGGTTGCGTTCCGACGCTGCACGCCCTAACC
This sequence comes from Streptomyces sp. NPDC090045, assembly GCF_044747975.1. Taxonomy (NCBI): domain Bacteria; kingdom Bacillati; phylum Actinomycetota; class Actinomycetes; order Kitasatosporales; family Streptomycetaceae; genus Streptomyces; species Streptomyces sp. NPDC090045. Next base: position 30,508 of record NZ_JBIVFA010000001.1, on the reverse strand, counting down.
TCGCCGTAGCGACGATACGGACCCGTCCCATCGCCACCCGACGCCCGACCCCGTCGAAAGCGAACCCTGTGACCACCGCGACCGCATCCAAGACCGGTCCCGCGACCTCCGCGGAACTCTCCGACCTGGCCGCCGCCCACGGCCTCACCCTCAGCGGCGCCCGCCCCTCGCTCCCCCGCTACGTCGCGGAGCTCTGGGACCGCCGCCACTTCGTGGCCGCGTACGCCACGGCCCGCATGCAGGCCACGTACAGCACGGCCAGACTCGGCCAGGTCTGGCACCTGGTGACCCCGCTGCTCAACGCGGCCGTCTACTACTTCGTCTTCGGCCTCGCGATGAAGGCGAGCAGCGGAGTACCGGACTACCTCCCCTTCCTGATCACCGGCGTCTTCGTCTGGGACTTCATCGGCAGCTCCATCAACGCCGGCACCCGCGCCGTCCACAGCAACCTCGGCCTGGTCCGCGCCCTGCACTTCCCCCGCGCGAGCCTGCCCATCTCCACCGTCGTCCAGCTCTTCCAGCAGCTGCTCGTCACCATGGGCGCCCTCGTCGTCCTGCTGCTCGCCTTCGGCCAGACGCCCGGCCCCGCCTGGCTCCTGGCCGTCCCCACGCTGCTGCTGATGGCCGTCTTCGCCGCCGGCTGCGCCATGGTCATGGCGCGCATCGGCAGCAAGAGCCCGGACGTCAGCCAGCTGATGCCCTTCGTCCTGCGCACCTGGATGTACTCCTCGGGCGTCATGTGGTCCATCGACCAGATCCACAAGTCGGGCGACCTGCCGCACTGGGTCCTGACGATGCTCAAGCTCAACCCGGCGGCCGTCTACATCGACCTGATGCGCTTCGCGCTGATCGACAGCTTCGAGGCGCATTCGCTCCCGCACCACGTGTGGCCGATCGCCATCGGCTGGGCCCTGCTCGCCGGCGTCGGCGGCTTCGTCTACTTCTGGAAGGCAGAGGAGGAATACGGCCGTGGCTGACACCCTGGTCCGGACCCCCACCGTGATCGCGGACGGGGTCCACGTCATCTACAAGGTCCACGGCAGCGGAGGCCGCAAGGGCGGCGCCACCGCGGCCCTCAGCCGGATCTTCTCCCGCAAGCCGGCCCCCGGCGTCCGCGAGGTGCACGCCGTCAAGGGCGTCACCTTCACCGCGTACAAGGGCGAGGCCATCGGCCTCATCGGCTCCAACGGCTCGGGCAAGTCCACCCTGCTCGCCGCCATCGCCGGCCTCCAGCCGGTGGCCCGCGGCCGGATCTACTCGCACGGCCAGCCGTCCCTGCTGGGCGTGAATGCCGCCCTGATGAACGACCTGACGGGCGAGCGCAACGTCGTGCTCGGCGGCCTCGCGATGGGCATGTCCAGGCAGCAGATCCACGAGCGCTACCAGGGCATCGTCGACTTCTCCGGCATCAACGAGAAGGGCGACTTCATCTCCCTGCCCATGCGGACGTACTCCTCCGGCATGGGCGCCCGCCTGCGGTTCTCCATCGCCGCCGCCAAGGACCACGACGTACTCATGATCGACGAGGCCCTGGCCACCGGCGACGCCGCCTTCCAACGGCGCAGCCAGGCCCGCATCGAGCAGCTCCGCGAACAGGCCGGCACGGTCTTCCTCGTCAGCCACGGCATCAACACGGTCCGCGAGACCTGCGACCGCGCGATCTGGCTGGAGGCCGGGGTGCTCCGCATGGACGGCCCCTCGAAGGAAGTCTGCGACGCCTACGAAGCCTTCACCCGCCGCTAGGCCGTCCCGTTCCGGACGTCGGGTCCCAGAGCCCGCCGGCCTCCCCGCGGGCGAGGTGATCGGCGTAGACGCCGACCTTGCGGGCGATGACCGAACGGCACTCCTCCAGCGCCCGGATCCGGTCCTCGACGCGCTGCCGGTGCGCGTCGAGGAGCCGCAGGCGTTCGGCCTCGTTGCCCGGACCGTGCCGCACCAGCTCGGCGAAACGCTTGAGGTCGGCGAGCGGCATCCCGGATTCGCGCAGCTTGACGCAGATCAGCAACCAGTCGACATCGACCGGGGCATAGCGCCTCCGGCCTCCCGTGGTGCGCCCGACCGGTCCGACCAGCAGGCCCTCGCGCTCGTAGAAACGCAGTGCGTGCACGCTGAGTCCGGTCCGCTCGGCCACCTCGCCGATGCCAAGGGGCTCCGCGCGGGTCTCGGTAGTCACCATGCGGCCCAGCCTAGGACTTGATCTAGACCTCGCTCGAGATCCTAACGTCGTCGCCATGACCACTGATCAGCAGCCGCTCGGCTCCCCCTTCTCCGCCACCAGCACCACCGAGGACGTCATGGCGGGCCTCGACCTCTCCGGCGTCACCGCCGTCGTGACCGGGGGCTACTCCGGGCTCGGGCTGGAAACCACGCGGGGCCTGGCCGCCGCCGGGGCCCGGGTCATCGTCCCGGCACGCCGGCCCGGGATCGCCCGCGCCGCCCTCGCGGACCTGGCCGGCTGCGCGGTCGTCCCCATGGACCTGGCCGACCTCGACAGCGTGCGCGCCGCAGCCGCACGCATCAGCGGATCCGTCGGCAGGCTCGACCTGCTCATGGCCGTCGCCGGGGTCATGGCCACCCCCGAGCGACGCGTCGGACCCGGTTGGGAGGGCCAGCTCGCCACCAACCACTTCGGACACTTCACGCTCGCCTGCGAGCTCTACCCACTGCTGGCCGCCGCCGACGGTGCGCGCGTCGTCGTCAACAGCTCCGCCGGGCACGCCCTGACCGACATCCGCCCGCACGACCCGCACTTCCGCACCGGCTACGACAAGTGGCTGGCCTACGGCCAGTCCAAGACCGCCAACGCCCTGTTCGCCGTGCACCTCGACGCGCTCGGACGGGGCGACTGCATCCGGGCGTTCGCCCTGCACCCGGGCAAGATCATCACGGGCCTTCAGCGGGAGATGACCCTCCGGGAACAGATCGACCGCGGCTGGGTGGACGAGCACGGAAACGTGATCGGCGCCGGCTTCAAGACCCCCTCCCAGGGCGCCGCCACCGGCCTCTGGGCGGCCACGTCCCCGCTCCTCGACGGCCGCGGCGGCCTCTACCTGGAGGACTGCGACATCGCCCGCATCGCCGCCCCCACCGACCCCATGGACAACGGCGGCGTCCGCGCCTACGCCATCGACCCCGAAGCAGCCGCCCACCTGTGGACCGCCACCACCACAGCCACCGGCTCGACAACCACCAAATCCACCCCCGCCACCACCTCCAGCCCCGCCGCCACCTCCTCCAGCCCCGCCGGCGTTTGAGGCGCGGGGGCTCGGGGGCGGAGCCCCCTGGGGGTCCCCCCGGACGGAGTCTGGGGGAGGCGCCGCACCCGGCAGCGCACACCGGAACCCGGAACGGGCCGGGCCCGGGACCACGAAGGTCCCGGGCCCGGCCCGTTCGGCAAAGCCGCCCGATCAGCTGTGCACGCGCAGCAGCGACCGCATCGTCCGCATCGCCACCGACAGATTCGCCAGGTCGAAGTCGTCCGACCCCCGGATCTCGTCCAGCGTCGTCCGCGCACGCCCGATGATCGCCGCGTTCTTCTCCTCCCACGCCTTGAAGCGCTCCTCGGGAGTCGAAGTGCCGTTGCCCACCGACAGCACATCGGCGGTCAGCGCCGCATGCGCCGCGAACAGGTCCTCGCGGATCGACGCGCGGGCCATGGACTGCCAGCGGTCGGCCCGCGGCAGGTCGATGATCCGGTCCATCAGCTGGGTGATGTCCAGGCGGTCGGCCAGGTCGTAGTAGACCTCGGCGACCTCCAGGCAGCCGACACCCGTGCGGTCGGCGATCGCGACGATGTCGAGCGTCGGGAAGGCCGAGGAGAACCCGGCCACCTTGGCGGCCAGCTCCTCCGGGACGCCCTCGCCCGTCAGCTCGTCGAGGATCGACTGGTACCACTCCAGGTCGGCGCCGCGCACCAGCTTCGGCAGCTCCGCCCAGACCTGACCGACCCGCTCCGCGAAGAAGGCGATGGTCTCGGAGATCTGGAGGGGCTGCGGCCGGTTGTTCAGCAGCCAGCGGGTACCGCGCTCGACCAGGCGCCGCGAGTGCAGCCGCACCCGGGTCTGGACGTCGGCGGCGACCTTGTTGTCGAGCGCCTCCACCGCGTCCCACACCTCGGCCAGGCCGAAGATCTCGCGGGCCGCGAGCTGCGCCCGGACGATCTCCTCCGTGGAGGCCCCGGTCTCCTCGCGCAGGCGGTGCAGGAAGGTCGAACCGCCGGTGTTGACGGTGTCGTTGACCAGGATGGTGGTGATGATCTCCCGGCGCAGCGCGTGCGCGTCGATCTGCTCGGTGAACTTCTCGCCCAGGGCGGCCGGGAAGTACGCGAAGAGCAGGCGGCGCAGGTACGGGTCGTCCGGCAGCCCGGTGGCGATGAGCTCGTCCGCCACCGTGATCTTGGTGTAGGCGAAGAGCACGGCCAGCTCCGGCTGGGTCAGCCCCTTGCCGCCGCTCAGCAGTTCGCGGATCTGCCGGTCGGTGGGCAGGAACTCCAGCCCGCGGTCCAGCAGTCCGGCGTTCTCCAGGCGGCGCATGTAGCGCTGCTGGGCGTGGAGCAGGCTCGGGGCCTGGGCCGCGCCGTTGGCGAGCGCCGTGTTCTGCGCGTAGTTGTTGCGCAGGACGAGGTGACCCACCTCGTCGGTCATCTGGGCGAGCAGCTTGTTGCGCTGCTTGACGGTCATGTCCCCGTCCGCGACGACCGCGTTGAGCAGGATCTTGATGTTCACCTCGTGGTCGGAGGTGTCCACGCCCGCGCTGTTGTCGATGGCGTCGGTGTTGACCTTGCCGCCCTCGCCGCCGGCGCCGGTCCGGGCGAACTCGATGCGGCCGAGCTGGGTCAGGCCCAGGTTGCCGCCCTCGCCGATGACCTTGGCCCGCACGTGGGAGCCGTTGACGCGGATCGAGTCGTTGGCCTTGTCGCCGACGTCGGCGTGGGTCTCGGCCGTCGCCTTGACGTACGTACCGATGCCGCCGTTCCACAGCAGGTCCACGGGGGACTGCAGGATGGCCTGCATCAGGTCGGCGGGGGTCATCTTGGTGACGCCCGCCTCGATGCCGAGGGCCTCGCGGACGTGCGCGTTGACCGGGATGGACTTCGCGCTGCGCGGGTGGATGCCGCCGCCCGCGGAGAGCAGTGAGCTGTCGTAGTCGGCCCACGAGGAGCGCGGCAGCTCGAACAGGCGCCGGCGCTCGGCGTACGAGGTGGCCGCGTCCGGGGTCGGGTCGAGGAAGATGTGCCGGTGGTCGAAGGCGGCGACCAGGCGGATGTGCTCCGAGAGCAGCATGCCGTTGCCGAAGACGTCACCGGACATGTCGCCGACGCCCACGACGGTGAAGTCCTGGGTCTGGGTGTCGTGGCCGAGCTCGCGGAAGTGCCGCTTGACGGACTCCCACGCGCCGCGGGCGGTGATGCCCATGCCCTTGTGGTCGTAGCCGGCCGAGCCGCCCGAGGCGAAGGCGTCGCCGAGCCAGAAGCCGTAGGACTCCGCCACGCCGTTGGCGATGTCGGAGAAGGTCGCGGTGCCCTTGTCGGCGGCGACGACGAGGTAGGTGTCGTCCTCGTCGTGGCGGACCACGCCCTTCGGGGGCACGACCTCGCCGGCGACCATGTTGTCGGTGATGTCGAGCAGCGCCGAGATGAAGATCTTGTACGAGGCGATGCCCTCGGCGAGCCAGGCGTCGCGGTCCACCGACGGGTCGGGGAGGTTCTTGGCGACGAAGCCGCCCTTGGCGCCGACCGGCACGATGACCGTGTTCTTGACCATCTGCGCCTTGACCAGGCCGAGGATCTCCGTACGGAAGTCCTCGCGGCGGTCGGACCAGCGCAGGCCGCCTCGGGCGACCTTGCCGAAGCGCAGGTGGACGCCCTCGACGCGCGGGGAGTACACCCAGATCTCGAAGGCCGGGCGGGGCGCGGGGAGGTCCGGGATGGCCTGCGGGTCGAACTTCATCGACACGTAGGAGTGCTGCTCGCCGGTGCTTCCGGTCTGGAAGAAGTTGGTCCGCAGCGTCGCCTTGATCAGGGTGAGGAAGGCGCGCAGGATGCGGTCCTCGTCGAGCGAGGCGACCTGGTCCAGGGCCCCGTCCAGCTCCTCCAGCATGGCGTCGACGAGCTCGCTGCCGGCGGCCTGGCGGACGGGCGACATCCGGGCCTCGAAGAGCGAGACCAGCAGCCGGGTGGTGTGGACGTTGTTGCGGAGGGTGTCCTCCATGTAGTCCTGGCTGAAGGTGGAGCCGGCCTGGCGCAGGTACTTGGCGTACGCGCGCAGGACGACGGCCTGCCGCCAGGTGAGCCCGGCGCTCAGCACCAGGGAGTTGAAGTTGTCGTTCTCCGCGTCGCCCTGCCAGACCGCGGCGAAGGCGTCCTGGAAGCGCTCGCGGGCGTCGTCACCGAGGTAGTTGGCCGCCGTGGCGTCGCCGTTCCCGGTGGGCAGCGGCATCCGCAGGCCGAAGTCGTAGATCCACGCGCTGACCCGGTCGGAGCGGCGGAGCTCGTACGGGCGCTCGTCGGTGACCTCGACGCCGAGGCGCTGCAGCACCGGCAGGACCGCGGAGAGCGAGACCTGCTCGCCGGTGCGGAAGATCTTGAACCGGCGTTCGCCGGGGGCGGCGCCCACCGGCTCGTACAGCGAGAGCGCGAACTTCCGGTCGCTGGCGGCGAGCCGCTCCAGGTGGATCAGGTCGGCGACGGCCGCGCGCGGCGAGTGGTCGGCCTTGTAGCCCTCGGCGAAGGAGGTGCCGTAGCGGCGCAGCAGTTCCGCGGCGCGCTCCTCGCCGCACTCGGCGATCAGCGCTTCCTGGAAGCCGTCGGCCCAGGAGCGGGCGGCCTCGACGAGGCGGCCCTCGATGCGCTCGACGTCGCCGTCGGTCAGCACGGGCAGCTCGGTGCCCTGCGGGACGCGGATGACGAAGTGGATGCGGGAGAGGATCGACTCGGTGTTCCAGGCGGTGAAGTCGACGCTGATGCCGCCGAGCTCCTCCCGCAGGATGTCCATCAGGCGCAGCCGGACGCCGGTGGTGAACCGGTCGCGCGGCAGGTAGACGAGGGCCGAGTAGTAGCGGCCGTACTCGTCCTGGCGCAGGTACAGCCGCAGCCGGCGGCGCTCCTGCAGGTACAGGACGGAGGTGACGATGGACTGCAGCTGGTCGACCGGGGTCTGGAACAGCTCGTCGCGCGGGTAGGTCTCCAGGATCTGCGTCAGGTCGCGGCCGTCGTGGCTGGACGGCGAGAAACCGGCCCGGTCCAGGACCTCGGCGACCTTGCGGCGGACGACCGGGACCCGGCGCACGGACTCGGTGTACGCGGCGGAGGAGAACAGGCCGAGGAAGCGGCGCTCGCCGACGACGTTGCCGTCGGCGTCGAACTTCTTGACGCCCACGTAGTCGAGGTACGAGGGGCGGTGCACGGTGGAGCGGCTGTTGGCCTTGGTCAGCACCAGCAGGCGGTGCTCGCGGGCCTTGGCGCGGGCGTCGGCCGGCAGCCGGTTGAAGGACGGCGAGACCGGGTGGCCGTCGTCCTTGCCGCTGTGGTGCGGGTCGGAGCGCAGGATGCCGAGGCCGGTGCCGGGCACGGCGGAGAGGGCGTCGCCGTCGACGAGGTTGTACTCGCGGTAGCCGAGGAAGGTGAAGTGGTCGTCGGCGAGCCAGCGCAGCAGCTCACGGGCCTCTTCGAGCTCGTACTCGCGCAGGTCCGGGGCGGTGGGCTCCTCGGGCAGGCCTTCGGCGATGCGCAGCGCGGCGTCGCGCATCTTCTCCCAGTCCTCGACGGACTCGCGTACGTCGGACAGGACGCGCAGCAGGTCGACGTTGATCTGCTTGAGGTCGGCGCGGTCGGTCTCACGGTCGATCTCGACGTGGATCCAGGACTCGACGAGGGAGTCGTGGGGGCGCGAGGTGCGGGGGCCGTGGGCGTCGCAGTCGGGGCCGAGGATCTCGATCAGCTTGCCGGTGACGTCACGGCGGACGACGACCTGCGGGTGGATCACGACGTGGATGCCGCGGCCCTGGCGGGACAGCTCGTTCGTCACGGAGTCCACGAGGAAGGGCATGTCGTCGGTGACCACCTCGACGACGGAGTGGCTGGAGGTCCAGCCGTTCTCCTCGACCGTGGGGGTGTGCACGCGCACGTTCGCGGTGCCCTGCGGCCGGTTCTCGGCGAGCCGGTAGTGGGAGAGCGCGGCTCCGAACACGTCGACCGGGTCCCGGTCCGTGAGGTCCTCGGGTGCCGTGTGCAGGTAGTAGCGCTGGAGGTAGGAGAGCACCGCGTCCTGGTCTGGACGCTCTCCCTGCTCGGACCCAGTCGGAAGTAGCCCCCCGGCCGGGCTGTGCTCAGCTACCCGGGCCGCCCGTGCGAGCAGCTCGGCCTTTGCTTCGTCCAGCTTGGTCTGCATGTCCTCTGGCTCCTGTCGCGCGCCATTGCGTGACGTAGGTGAAGGAAGGAATGGCACAGCTCCGCGAGGCGGGGTGTCCGTCCGGGATCGACGCTATGCCGTCGAGAGAGCCGACCGGGAGGGAATGAGCCAAGATCGGCTGGAGGTCCCGGTGGCGGGGATCAGCGAAGGCCCGGGCACGGTCGTGCGCCGGGCGCAGGCCGGAGGCTCCAGTGCCCCCGATGACTATCGCGCTGATCACGGGTACAAGGCTATCCCGACCTACCCCCAGGTCGTCATTCGCTGCATCTGTATAAATCTTGGGGTGAAACTTTGACAGTCTGGCCAGCGACGTGACCGGGCTGTCCGTGCAGCGGGCTGTCCAGCCACTATTCGGCCAGCTCGCGAGCTGTCCATACGGCCTCGGCCAGGGTGTCCACGACCGGCACACCGGCCGATTCCAGACTGCTGCGGCTGTGCGAACCGCCCGTGTAGAGGACCGCCCGGGCACCGACGTGGGCGGCGGCCAGGGCATCGTCCACGGCGTCTCCGATGAGGACCGTACGGCCCGCCGTCACCCCCGTCCCGTCCAGGGCGGCCATGTGGCGTACGAGGTGTCCCGCCTTGGAGGTGTGGGAGGGGCCGATCCGCCCGTCGACGCGCAGGAAGTGGTGGTCGATGCCGTGGGTCCGGACCAGCGGTACGAGCTTCTCGTGGGGCGCGAGGGACAGCAGGGACTGGGTGAGCCCGTCCCGCTGCCACTCCTGGAGCAGCTCCCGGGCGCCCTCGGCGAGCCCGGCGTCCTCGGCGGCCGCCCAGTAGTGCCGGTGGAAGGCCTCGTCCATGACCACCCACTCCTCGTCGGTGGGCAGCCGTCCCATGAGGCGCTCGTAGAACTTCGGCACCGGTACGACGTACAGGTCGCGGTAGGTCTCCAGGGTGATCGGCGCGAAGCCGAGCTCGGCGAAGGAGGCGTTGGTCGCGGCTATGACGGCGTCGATGTCGTGGAGGAGGGTGCCGTTCCAGTCCCAGACGATGTGCTTTTCGGTCACTTCAGCAACCCCGGAATCTCCTGCACGCCGAACCACAGCAGCTCGTGGTCCTCGGCTCCGTCGACGATGAACTGTGCGTCCGCGTCCCCGCCGTCGGCGGCGGCCAGGGCCTGTGCGGCGGCGGCCACGTCCTCGTCGGCGTCATCGGCGTCCACGTGCACCGCGGCGGCCACGGTGAGGCGTACGGCGGCGGCCAGGCTGACCTGGCCGAGCGTGGCCTCGTCGACCCCGGGGGTGGCGGTGGCGGCCTTGTCGTCGACGTCGAGGGCGACGACGACGCGCCGGCGCGGCGCGCCCGCGTCCGCGGCGAGCAGCCGCAGGGAGGCGACCGCAGCCCGGTTCAGGGCCGCGTACTCCAGCTCCTCGATGTCGTCCGACACGTACCACTCGCGGAGCCCGGGGGTGACGGCGTACGCCCGCAGCGGGGCGGGGCCCAGCTCACCCGCCTTGTGCACCTCGGCGAGCCCGGGGAGGGTCAGGGGGACGTACACACGCATGGCCGGCTGCTTTCAGTAGTCGGAAAACTCCCTCAGGATACGACTCGGAGGGTCCGGCAGGGTGACGGCGTCCGTACCCCTTCGAGGTGCCGGACCAGGACCCGCGGCCGTCCACCCCGCTCCCCGGACGTGCGCGCTCCGGGCCTGCGGAGGGGCCGGCGGGCACTCGGATAGGTGAACCGGGGCGGCGGCCCGGCCGACCGTGCGCGTGGTTGCGGAGCGTGTTCGGCGACCGTAGAAGATCCCCATCAAGTTACCGCCCGGTACCCGCCGGGCCCGGCCTGTTCGGGGGCAGACGCGATGGACACGACGACGCGCGGCACGATCGGCAACGACGGGAGCCGCCGCCGGCCGGGCGGCCGGACCCGCACCCGGCCCGCCGGACGGCGCGACCCGCGGCGCCCGGCAGGGCCCCCGCGCGCCTTGCGGAACGGCCCGCACCACTGGTTCGCCGAACACCTCCTCGCGGTGGTCAGCGGCCGCCGCCCGGTCCACTCGCTCCTCGGCCACACCGTCGGCCCCGCCTACCAGCAGCTGGTCACCCTGGCCCCCGCAGGCCCCCTGCGCGACTGCCTCCGCCCGGTCATCCGCCGGTGCGGCCGCTTCACCCCCGGCCCGGGCGTCATCGAAGCCTTCGCCCGCATCGCCACGGGCGACCGCCTCACGGCCATGGCCTTCCGCCTGGAACAGGGCCCAGACCTCCGCTGGCGCTGCGCCGCAGTAGAACTCCAGGGCCCCCTCCCGTAGCCGCTCACCAGCCACAATCCAGCCCCGCCGGCACACTCCAGCCTCGCCGGCGTTTGAGGCGCGGGGTCCGGGGCGGAGCCCCGATCTTTCAGCCCCGCCCGCCCCATCCAGCCCCGCCGGCGTTTGAGGCGCTCTTTCAGCCTCGCCGGCGTTTGAGGCGCGGGGGTCCGGGGGCAGCGCCCCCTGGGGGTCCCCCCGGACGGAGTCTGGGGGAGGGTCTGGGGCGGAGCCCCAGGAGCGGCGCCGCACCCGCCACACAACGCGGCCGGGGCCGGACACCATGCACGGTGTCCGGCCCCGGCCGACAGCTCGACCCCGCAGGGGTCACTTCTTGCGGCGCCGCCCGCCGGCGGCCTTCGCCGCCTTGCGCCGCTCCGCCCGCGTCATCCCGTCGCCCTCGCCACCCGCGCCCTCGGACGCGAAGTCGCCCTCGACGACACCGCCCTCGCCGTCCACCGTCGGCGCCGAGAAGTGCAGCCGGTCCGGCCGCTGCGGAGCGTCCAGCCCCTTCGCCCGGATCTCCGGACGGCCGGCCCCGGCCGCCGCCGGCTCCTTCGTCAGCGACGGCGCCGCGTCCTGCACCGGAAGCTCCTCGACCTGCTGCTCGACCTGGACCTCCAGGTTGAACAGGTAGCCGACGGACTCCTCCTTGATGCCTTCCTGCATGGCGTTGAACATGTCGAAGCCCTCGCGCTGGTACTCGACCAGCGGGTCCTTCTGGGCCATCGCGCGCAGGCCGATGCCCTCCTGCAGGTAGTCCATCTCGTACAGGTGCTCACGCCACTTGCGGTCGAGCACCGACAGGACCACGCGCCGCTCCAGCTCGCGCATGATCTCGGAGCCGAGCGTCTTCTCGCGCGTCTCGTACTGCTCGTGGATGTCGTCCTTGACGGACTCCGCGATGAACTCGGCGGTGATGCCCGCGCGGTCGCCGGCGGCCTCCTCCAGCTCCTCGATGGTGACCTTCACCGGGTAGAGCTGCCGGAAGGCGTTCCACAGCCGCTCCAGGTCCCACTCCTCGGCGAAGCCCTCGACCGTCTCGGCCGCGATGTACGCGTCGATGGTGTCGTCCATCATGAAGCGCACCTGCTCCTGCAGGTCCTCGCCCTCCAGGACGCGGCGGCGCTCGCCGTAGATGACCTCGCGCTGGCTGTTGAGGACCTCGTCGTACTTCAGGACGTTCTTGCGCGTCTCGAAGTTCTGGGTCTCCACCTGCGACTGGGCCGACGCGATGGCGCGCGTGACCATCTTGTTCTCGATCGGCACGTCGTCCGGCACGTTCGCCATCGCCATGACGCGCTCGACCATCTGCGCCTTGAACAGGCGCATCAGGTCGTCGCCCAGCGACAGGTAGAAGCGGGACTCGCCCGGGTCGCCCTGTCGGCCGGAGCGGCCGCGCAGCTGGTTGTCGATGCGGCGCGACTCGTGGCGCTCGGTGCCCAGCACGTACAGGCCGCCGAGGTCCTTGACCTCTTCGAACTCGGCCTTCACGGCCGCCTCGGCCCGCGTGAGCGCCTCGGGCAGGGCGTGCGCCCACTCCTCGATGTGCTCCTCCGGGTCCAGGCCGCGCTGGCGCAGCTCGGCCTCGGCGAGGTCGTCCGGGTTGCCGCCGAGCTTGATGTCCGTACCACGGCCGGCCATGTTCGTGGCGACGGTGACCGCGCCGCGGCGGCCGGCCTGGGCGACGATCGTCGCCTCACGGTCGTGCTGCTTGGCGTTGAGCACCTCGTGCGGGATGCCGCGCTTGGAGAGCTGCTGGGAGAGGTACTCGGACTTCTCGACCGACGTCGTACCGACGAGGATCGGCTGGCCCTTCTCGTGCTTCTCCGCGATGTCGTCGACGACGGCGGAGAACTTCGCGACCTCGGTCCGGTAGATCAGGTCCGGCTGGTCCTTGCGGACCATGTCGCGGTTGGTCGGGATCGGGACGACACCGAGCTTGTAGATCTGGTGGAACTCGGCGGCCTCGGTCATGGCCGTACCGGTCATGCCCGACAGCTTCGAGTAGAGGCGGAAGAAGTTCTGCAGGGTGATCGTGGCGAGGGTCTGGTTCTCGTCCTTGATGTCCACCCCTTCCTTCGCCTCGATCGCCTGGTGCATGCCCTCGTTGTAGCGGCGGCCGGCGAGGATACGGCCGGTGTGCTCGTCGACGATCATGACTTCGCCGTCGATGACGACGTAGTCCTTGTCGTTCTTGAAGAGCTCCTTGGCCTTGATCGCGTTGTTCAGGTATCCGACGAGCGGGGTGTTCACCGACTCGTAGAGGTTCTCGATGCCGAGCCAGTCCTCGACCTTGGCGACGCCGGACTCGTGGATGGCGACGGTGCGCTTCTTCTCGTCGACCTCGTAGTCGCCGGTCTCCTCGATGCCCTTCAGCGGCTGGCCGGCCTCGCCCTTGGTCAGGCGGGTCACCAGCTTCGCGAAGTCGCCGTACCACTTCGTGGCCTGGTCGGCCGGGCCGGAGATGATCAGCGGGGTACGGGCCTCGTCGACGAGGATCGAGTCGACCTCGTCGACCACGGCGAAGTTGTGGCCGCGCTGGACGAGCTCGTCCTGCGACCACGCCATGTTGTCGCGCAGGTAGTCGAAGCCGAACTCGTTGTTCGTGCCGTAGGTGATGTCGCAGCCGTACTGCTCGCGGCGCTGCGCCGGCGACATGTTCGCCAGGATGCAGCCGACCTCCAGGCCGAGGAACTTGTGCACCCGGCCCATCAGCTCGGAGTCGCGCTCGGCGAGGTAGTCGTTCACCGTGATCAGGTGGACGCCCTTGCCGGACAGCGCGTTCAGGTACGCGGGGAGCGTGCCGACGAGGGTCTTGCCCTCACCGGTCTTCATCTCGGCCACGTAGCCGAGGTGCAGCGCCGCGCCACCCATGATCTGGACGTCGTAGTGCCGCTGGCCGAGGACGCGCTTGGCCGCCTCGCGTACGGTCGCGAAGGCCTCGGGCAGCAGGTCGTCCAGGCTCTCGCCGTCCTGGAAGCGCTGCTTGTACTCGTCCGTGAGCGCCCGCAACTCGGCGTCGGAGAGGTTGACGAAGTCCTCTTCGATGGAGTTGACCTGGGCCGCAATGCGGTGCAGTTTGCGCAGGATCTTGCCCTCGCCTGCACGCATGAGCTTGTTGAAGACGGACACCGAGGTTTGTCTCCTTGCCGGTCGGGCCTGGGCACTGTACGTACCGCGGGCACGGCAGGTGGGCCCCACCGCAACGGCCATCGTAAGCGAGGACGTGGCCACGTCGGGAGGTCCGCCGTTCCCGTGGGGGCACGGGTGCCCGGATTGAGAACGTACGGGGTACACGGAAGGTGCCGCATCCCCCGGGGGGATTCCCGGAAAGTGTTCGCTCCGGGCACGGCGCGGGCAGCAGAATCCGTTCATGGAGCCCATCACACTCACCACGGACCGGCTGGTCCTGCGGCCTTTCGTCCCCGCCGACGAGGACGAGGTCTACGCGGCCGCGCAGGACCCGGCCATCCAGCGCTGGACCCTGGTCCCCTCCCCGTACGAGCGCGCGCACGCGCACGCCTTCGTCAACGAGCTCGTGCCGAACGGCTGGCGCGAGGACACGGGCTACCCCTTCGCCGTCCTCCTCGGGGCCGAGGGCCCGCTGGTCGCGGCCGTCGGCGTGCACGTCCACGGCGCCGAGTCGTACGAGATCGGCTACTGGGCCGTGAAGGAGCACCGCGGACGGGGCTACATGACCGAGGCCGTGCGGGCCGTCGCCCGCTGGGCCTTCACCGCGCTCGGCGTCACCCGGCTGGAATGGCGCGCCGAGCTGGGCAACGAGGGCTCGAAGGCCGTCGCCGAGAAGGCGGGCTTCCAGGTCGAGGGGGTCCTGCGGGCCGGCATCGAGCAGCGCGGCACCTCCCGCGACTGCTGGGTCGGCGCCCTGCTCCCCTCCGACCTCGGCCTCCCCGCGCGGCTGCCGTACCTGCCCGCTGTCAGTGGCCCCGCCTAGGCTGCGGACATGACTGCGCTCTCCCTCTCCGCCGACGAAGCCCGCCGGATCGCCCTGCGCGCACAGGGCTTCCTCGGAGCACCCGACCGCCGAGGAGGGGTGCGCGGAGTCCTGCGCCACCTGGGCGCCGTGCAGCTGGACACCATCTCGGTGCTGGCCCGCTCGCACGAGCTGATCCCGTACGCACGCCTCGGCGCCGTCGGCCGCGACACCGTGGAGCGGGCGTACTGGTCCGACCGCCACGCCTTCGAGTACTGGTCGCACGCGGCCTGCATCCTCCCCATCGAGGAATGGCCGCATTTCGCCTTCCGGCGCCGGGCCAACCGGGAGCGCGGCCACCGCTGGCACATCCTCCAGGACAAGCAGCACTCGACGCGGGCGGTCCTGGACCGGCTGAAGTCCGACGGCCCGCTGACCTCCACCGAACTGGGCGGCGCGAAGAACGGCGGCGAGTGGTTCGAGTGGTCCGAGACCAAGATCGCGGTGGAGTGGCTCCTCGACACCGGCGCGGTGGTCTGCAGCGAGCGCCGCGGCTGGAAGCGGGTGTACGACCTCCCCGAGCGCGCCGTTCCGGACCGGCTGCTCCACGACGACCTCGACGACCGCGAGTGCATGCGCCGCCTGGTCGCGCTGGCCGGCCGGTCCCTGGGCGTCGGCACCCGCGCAGACATCGCGGACTACCACCGCCTCAAGGGGGACCAGGTCGACGCGGTGATCGCCGACTCCGGGCTGGTCCCGGTCGAGGTCGAAGGCTGGTCCAAGCCCGCCTGGGCGGACCCCGCCGCCCTCGCCGCGGCCCCCCGGGGCCGCCACCGCACGACGCTGCTGTCGCCCTTCGACTCCCTGGTCTGGGACCGCCCCCGCACGGAGCGGATCTTCGGCTTCACCCACCGCCTCGAGGCGTACGTCCCCAAGCCGAAGCGGATACACGGGTACTTCGCGATGCCGCTGCTGGCGGGCGGCCGGCTCCAGGGCCGCGTGGACCCGGCCCGCGAGGGCCGCACGCTGGTCGCCCGGCAGCTCTCGCTGACCTCGCCGAAGGCCGCGGGCCCGATGGCACAGGCCCTGCGGGAAGCCGCGGAGTGGGTCGGCTGCGAGGACGTACGGATCGAGCGCGCGGGCTCGCCCGCGGAGGCGGCGGCCGTCACGGCGGAGCTCGCCGCGCTCTAGGCGGTCGGTCCGGGTCAGCGGATTTCGAGGATCTTCTCGCGCATCGCGTAGACCACGGCTTCCATCCTGGAGTGCAGCTGCAGCTTCTCCAGGATGTTGCGGACGTGGTTCTTCACGGTGTTCTCGGAGATGAACAACTCCTTGGCGATGTCGCGGTTGTTCATGCCGGTGGCCACCAGCTTGAGGACCTCCAGCTCCCGGTCCGTCAGCCTCGGCGCCGGGACCAGCCGGCGCTCGTCGGTCCGCTGGATCATCGACTTGAACTCGGTGAGCAGCTTCGACGCCATCGAAGGGCTGATCTGCGACTGGCCGTCGGCCACCGCCCGGATCGCCGTGGCCACCTCGTCCGTCGAGATCTCCTTCAGGAGGTACCCGGTCGCGCCCGCCTTGATCGCGTCGTAGAGGTCCGCCTCCTCGTCGCTGATCGTCAGCATGATGATCTTCGCGGAGGGGGCCACCTCCTTGATCGAGGTGCACGCCTCGATGCCGCCGCGCCGGGGCATCCGCACGTCCATCAGCACGATGTCCGGCAGCAGATCGGCCGCCTTGTCCACCGCCTCCGCGCCGTCCCCGGCCTCGCCGACGACCTGGATGTCCTCCTCCTGCGCGAGGACGATCTCCAGACCCCGCCGGAAGAGTGCGTGGTCGTCGACCACGAGCACCCGGATCGGTTCCCCGGCCGGCGAGCCGTCGGGCTCCGCCGACGCGTCCGCGCCGCGGCAGCCCGCGCCGTCGTCCCCGCGCACCGGCCCGAAGCTGTCCGCCATCGTTCCTCCCCCTGCATGTGCTGAGCTGCTGGGCCAACCGGACACACACCGCGGCCGGTTGACTGCCCGCCATGATTCCATGCCCGCGCCACGGCGCGGGGGGACGTCGAGGACCCGGCTGGCGCAATACCCGTCATGCAGGTGCCCCCGCGGAGACGCCGGAGCGTCCCCGCGGGGGCAACGAATGGTCGGTTCAGCCGCCGAGTGCGCCGCCGGCGCCGCCGCGCGGTTCCTCCGAGCTGGAGGCACCGTCGGGGTTCACGTGGATGACGCCGTAGTCGTACGCGTGACGTCGGTAGACCACGCTGGGCAGCTTCGTCTCGGAGTCGACGAACAGATAGAAGTCGTGGCCGACCAGCTCCATCTCGTACAGAGCCTGGTCGAGCGACATGGGTGCGGCCGAGTGGGTCTTCTCGCGGACGATGAGCGGGCCTTCGCCCTGCACTTCGATGGACCCGATCCGGGTGATCGGAACCCCGTCCGCCTTCTCCTCGGTGACCACCTGGCCACTGCCGTTGAGCGACGCGACGCCCGGCACGACGTCGGCGACCTCGGCCGCCGAGAGCCGGCCGTTGCCACGGCGGGTGTAACGCTTGTCGTGCTGCTTGCGCAGCCGGGCCTCCAGCTTGTCCTGAGCGAGGTCGAGCGCCGCGTACGGGTCGGCGGCGGCGGCCTCGGCCCGGATCACCGGGCCCCGCGAACGCAGGGTGATCTCCACGCGGTCGGAACGGTCGGCCTGGCGCGGGTTGTGCTCCTTGGACACCTCGACGTCCAAGCTGATCACCTTGGCGTCGAGCTTCTGGATCCGCTCCGGATTCAGCTTCTCGGCCACGTGCTTGCGGAACCGCTCGGGCACCTCGGTCTTGCGGCCCTTGACGACGATGTCCACGCAGAACTCCGTTCCCGGATAGCTCCGCCCGACGGGGCGAAGCGTCTCCCTTTCGCACCAGACTCCGGTGAAGGCCGGAGCCTCGGACTTGGCGACTTTCACCTCCTCCTCCCCCATCGGCAAGATCAACACCCCACCGACTTCGGAGTCGAGAGACAGCCTCCTGAGTTCCTTACAACCGAACATATCCCTCTATGACGGTTGTCGGCACCCGCTACCGGAATGTACTTCCAGTCAGGTGGCTGTTCCCTCTTACTACCTGCAACGATGGGCCTTCCCCGCCAGTTCCAAATCTATTCACGAGATTTTTGACCTGTACGCGTAGCAGGCCGGCGGGGCACCGCCCCGGGAAGCCACCGGAAGGAGTCCGCGGGCGCGGCGACCACCGCTGCCCGCAGCCCGTCCCCCGGGCCCGCGGTCAGTCCCGCGCTGCGCACCGCCCGGGCCGCCTCCGCCAGCGTCGCCCCCGTGGTGACCAGGTCGTCCACGAGGACGATCCGGGCCCCGTCCGTCAGCCGCGCCCCGTCCCGGCACACCGTCAGGGCCCCCGCGAGGTTCTCCCGGCGCTGCCGGGCGCCCAGTCCCGCCTGGTCCGCCACCGCCCGCCGCAGCCTCAGTACGGGCGCCACGCGCGCGGGAACACCGGCCCGCCGCAGCCGCCCCGCGGCCGCCAGGGCGATCCTGCGCGCCGGATCGTGCCCGCGCGCCCGGACCTGCCGCCGCGCCGACGGCACCGGCACCAGGGCCACTTCCGCCGAAGCCGGCCCGGGCTCCGGCCCCGGCCCCGTGCGGACCGGGCCGCCCGCATCCCGCGGCCGGCCCGCCAGCACGGCGCCCGCCAGGGCCTCGCCGAGCACCCCGGCCAGCGGCAGCGCCCCGCGCTCCTTGTGGGCCAGCAGGAGGGCCCGTACGCCCCCCTCGTAGACGGCGGCGGCGTGCACCACCGGCAGCCCCTCGGGCCGCGGAGAAGGCCGCACCGGCCCCGCGCCGGCCCCGCTCAGCGCCTCCCGGCAGCCCGCGCACACCAGCACCCGGACCGCTCCGCAGCCGGCGCAGTCGACCGGCAGGACCAGCCCGGCCAGCTCCTGCCACCAACCGCGCACCACTCCACACTGACGGCGGCGGACGCAGCCCGCCACCCCTGTGGACAGAGCCCTCGGCCGAGCCCGCGGCCGGGTCCGCGGCCGCAGCTCAGCCCGGGTACACCGGAGCCGAGCCGCCCGCCGCCACCGTGCGCCACTGCGCCCCCGGCGGCAGGTACACGATCCCGTCCTCCGAGTACGCCACCACCGGCTTCGGCTTCGCCTCGTCCTCCGACGCCGCGGCCGCGACCGCGGACAGCCCCGCCGCCCCGGGCAGGCTGGCCGCGACCATCGAGCCGTCCGCCAGCATGTAGCGGGCCTGCTGCACCCCGCCGCTCTCCCGGCCCACCACGAGCAGCCGCCCGTGCGGCGCCCAGCTCATCGTCGTCACCTCCGCCATCTGCGGGGCCGCCGGGCGCAGCTCGCGCACCGACACCGCCGAGGCGTCGCCCTTGGCGTCGGGCCGTTCGATCCGCCCGACGTGCAGGTTCTTGCGGCCGTCCTTCTCCACGAGCAGCGCGATCCGCACCCCGTCGGAAGAGGCCTTCAGCGAGACGATCCGCCCGCCGTCCAGCCCGGCCACCTGCACCTTCTCCGGGGTCCCGGCGCCGCCCGGCACCCGCCACAGCCCCGGGTGCTGCGTATCGCCGTCCGCGACCCACAGGTCGCCGGCCGCGTCCCAGCTGGGCGCCGTCAGCGTGCTCCCCTTGCCCACCGGCAGCGGCTGCGGCATGGACCCGGCGCCCACCAGGGACACCACGTACAGCCCGTGCCCGTCCGGGGAGACCACGGCCGCGCGCCGCTCGTCGTACGTCACGGCCGCCGAGCCGACCTTGAAGACGGGCTGGGTGCTCAGCGGCCCCGGCACCGGCTCGGCCCTCTGCTGTTCCTCGCTGGTCACGTCCAGCCTCATCCGGACCAGCCGCTTCTCGTTGTCGACGAAGTACTGGTAGTCGGGGATCCTGGGCCGGTTGGCGATCGCGGCCGCGTTCAGCTCGGTCACCGAGCACAGCGAGGACGACTTGTCGTCGGAGCGCAGGATCTCGACCTGGTCGAGCCGGGAGCCCGTCAGGTCCTTGACCGTGTAGAGGAGTTGGGTGGCCATCTTCTTGCACTGCGGCTGGGCGACGTTGTCGGCCTTGTCGTTGAGCGGCACTCGCAGCGTGTTCTGGCCGTCGTACGAAAGGGACTTGGTGCCCTCGCGCAGTTCCGTACCGGTGGGGAAGCTGGACTCGACGACGGGGCCGAGCCATCTGGACGGCCCGGCGAGCAGCGACTGCACCGTCTGCGTGGTGGGGTCCATCCGCGAGTCCGGATCGGTGCGCTGGCGCACGTACACGGGGTCGGCGACGAGCGTGCCGCCCGCGAAGTAGTACTTGTTGACCGGCATGTAGATGCGCTGGAAGTCCGACTCGCTGAGCACGAGGCCGTTGGGCGGCTGCGAGATCCGCCACTGCTTGTCCTCGTCCTGGACGAGCTGGAGGTACTCCTCGTACTTCTCGTCGTCGGTCTTCGGCTGGTACGCGTTGCGCTCGTCCACGGTCGCGAGCTTCTTGCCCGTCACCTTCCAGCGCGGCCCGTCCGGGTCCTTCTCGCCGCGGATCGAGACCCGGTCGAGGCCGGACGAGAGCACGGTGACGGCGGAACTGGGCTTCCAGCTCTTCGCCGCCTCCTCGGTGAGGTACTTGCGGGCGGTCTCCAGCTGCGGGTCGTCGCTGGTCATCGCCTCCAGGAAGCCGTCGACGATGTCGGCCGGGCTGGCCTTGTCTGCGGGCGGTACGCCGAAGACGCGGACCTGGGAGTCGACGCCCTGCGAGGCCTTCACCTCTCGGATCTCGCCGTGGTCGGGCATGGAGGCGCAGCCGGCCAGCAGCAGCCCGGCCGCGCCGAAGGCGTACGCCCGCAGGGTGCGCAGCCGCCGGCCCCGTACCCGCACGCGCCCGCGCCGCGCGTTCTCGGGCTCAGCGTCCATCGGCTCGGTCCTCCTGTTGTGCCTGGTCGGCCGGGCGGGGCACCACCCGGGCCCCGTTGCCCGGCAGGGCCGTCGGGTCGGCGGGCACCGGCTGCGCTCCGGTGACCGGCGACCGCGGCGGTATCGGCGAGCGGTCGCCGGCGTCCGGGGCCGGGCGGTCCGCCGTGCGGCCCGCGGCCTCGGCGGCGGCCCTGGCCCGGTTGGCCCGCGAGTCCTCGGGTTCCAGCGGGATGGGCGAGCCCCGCAGCGGCTCGTCGGCCGTGCGCGGCAGGGTCAGGCGGAACTGCGAGCCGCCGCCCGGCTCGCCCCAGGCCTGCAGCCAGCCGCCGTGCAGCCGGGCGTCCTCGACGGCGATGGACAGGCCGAGGCCGGTCCCGCCGGTCGTGCGCGCCCGCGCCGGGTCGGCCCGCCAGAAGCGGTTGAAGACGCGGGTGGCCTCGCCGGGCTTCAGCCCGACGCCGTAGTCCCGTACGGCCACGGCGACGGCCCCGCCCGCGGACGCCAGCCGGACCACCACGTCGCGGCCCTCGCCGTGCTCCACCGCGTTGACGACGAGGTTGCGCAGCACGCGCTCGACGCGCCGCGAGTCGGCCTCGGCGATGACCGGCTGGGTGTCGCCGAGGACCCGGATCCGCGTGCCCTTGTGCTCGGCGAGCGGCTCGGCCCCGTCGATGACCCGGCGTACGACGTCCCGCAGGTCGATCGGCTCGGCCTCCAGGGCCGCGGCCCCGGCGTCGAAGCGGCTGATCTCCAGCAGGTCGGAGAGGAGCGACTCGAACCGGTCGAGCTGCCCGGCGAGCAGCTCGGCCGAGCGCGCGGTGATCGGGTCGAAGTCGACGCGGGCGTCGTGGATGACGTCGGCGGCCATCCGTACCGTCGTCAGCGGGGTCCGCAGCTCGTGCGAGACGTCCGAGACGAACCGGCGCTGCATCCGCGACAGCTCCTCCAGCTGCTGGATCTTCAGCTGGAGGTTCTGCGCCATCTTGTTGAAGGCCTCGCCCAGGCGCGCGATGTCGTCCTCGCCGGTGACCTTCATCCGCTCCTGGAGCCGCCCGGCCGAGAGCCGCTCGGCGATCCCGGCGGCCATCCGTACGGGGGTCACGACCTGGCGCACGACGAGCCAGGCGATGCCGCAGAGCAGGACGACGACGAACAGGCCCGCGGTCACGATGGTGACCTTGATCAGGTTGAGGGACTCCTCCTCCTGCGTGAGCGGGAAGAGGTAGTACAGGTCGTACGGGTCCCCGTTGATGTCGGTGAGCCGCTTGCCCACGACCAGCGCCGGCTCGGGCGCCTTGTCCCCGGCCCCCGCCGTGTAGCGGATCTCGGAGAAGGTCTTGAACGCGCCGGTCGCGTGGTTGACGGCCCGGCGCAGCTTCACGGGCACGCTGGCCGTCGGATCGACGTTGCCGGAGGCGCGGGCGCCCTTGACGCCCTGCGTCCCGGGCAGGGTCTGCTCCCCGGTGCCGGCGCCGAGCGCGACGACCTCGAAGGCCGTCTGGCCGCCACTGGCCAGCTGCTTGACGAGGGAGTTCATCCAGGTGCTGGCGTCCCGGCCGACCTTGTTGTCGGTGGCGTCGGGTCCGTCCACGGTCGCGGGGGCGTTCGCCTTCTCCTGCGCGACCGCGAACCCGCCCGCCGCCTGGCTCTGCGCCGCCTGCTCCTTGGCCTCGAGCAGCCCCCTGCTGACCTGGGCGATCACGACGACGCCCAGGGCGAGGACCACGGCGAGCGAGATCAGCAGGGTGGCGGCGACCACCCGGAGCTGGATGTTGCGGCGCCACAGCCGGACAGCCGGAACCAGCGGCCGGCGTACGAGGCGTACGAACAGCCGCAGCACGGGGCTGCCGGGCGCTCCGGCCCGGAACGGCCGGCCCTCCCAGAGGCCGCGCCAGCGGGAACCGCCGCGGCCTCGGCCGGACGCGGCGGACGTGCCGGACTGCACCTCAGCTGGGTCCGGCCTTGTAGCCAACACCGCGCACCGTCACGACGATCTCAGGGCGCTCCGGGTCCTTCTCCACCTTGGAGCGCAGACGCTGCACATGCACGTTGACCAGGCGGGTGTCCGCCGCGTGCCGGTAGCCCCAGACCTGCTCCAGCAGCACCTCGCGGGTGAACACCTGCCAGGGCTTGCGCGCGAGGGCGACCAGCAGGTCGAACTCGAGCGGGGTCAGGGCGATCGAGGCACCGTCCCGCTTGACCGAGTGCCCGGCCACGTCGATGACCAGGTCACCGATGGCCAGCTGCTCGGGTGCGGGCTCCTCCGACCGGCGCAGACGGGCCCGGATGCGGGCCACCAGCTCCTTCGGCTTGAACGGCTTGACGATGTAGTCGTCGGCCCCGGACTCCAGGCCCACGACCACGTCCACCGTGTCGCTCTTCGCGGTGAGCATCACGATCGGCACACCGGACTCGGCCCTGATCAGCCTGCACACCTCTATGCCGTCCCGTCCGGGCAGCATGAGGTCGAGCAGTACCAGGTCCGGCTTCGCCTCCCGGAAGGCAGCAAGTGCCTTGTCACCGTCCGCTACGAACGACGGCTCAAAACCTTCTCCACGCAGCACAATGCCGAGCATCTCGGCCAGCGCGGTGTCGTCGTCGACGACAAGGACGCGTCCCTTCATGGTTGACATCATCCCATTAGCTAATCGTTACCTGGCGGTGAGCTGTCCCACAGCCAAAAGGGCTGGAAATCGCCCCTCGGACCTGCGTGGAGATCAGGTCGACCAGTCTGCCCCGGATCCGGGCGACAATTGAAGGTAAGGGCTGCCGGAGATCCGGGGGGACGGCCAGGGTTACGAGGGCCTCACAATCCCCTACTCCGTTCGGGACACCCACGTGGCACGATGGCAGCGACCGGCGCCCCCGCCGCCGCAGGTGCACGTGAAGGAGCGACGATGAACGACTCTCCGGGCTGGGCTACGCCCGGATCCTCTCCGTCCGACGGCGAGCGGCCGGGAACCCCCGCCGACCAGCCGGGCACCGACGGCGGCGCGCAGCAGCCCGGCCGGCCCGCAGGCGACTCGAAGTGGTCCGCCGAGCAGCCGCCGCCCGGCCAGTGGTCGAGCCCGGGCACGACGGCTCCGGAAACCCCGCCGACACCCCCGCAGCCCGCCGCGGGGGGCTGGGGACAGCGCCAGGACACCCCGTACGCGGGCCAGAACGGCCCCCAGTACGGCTACCCGGGCGGCCCCGGCCAATGGGGCAGCCCCCCGGCCGCCAAGCCCGGTGTGATCCCCCTGCGCCCCCTGGGCCTGGGCGAGATCCTCGACGGCGCGGTCGCCACCATGCGCACCCACTGGCGCTCGGTGCTGCCCATCACCCTGGTCGTGGCCACGGTCGTCCAGGTGATCAGCGTGCTCGTGCAGAAGTACATGCTGGAGGGCGTCGCCCTCTCACCGGACGAGAACGTCACGCCCGAGCAACTCCTCGACAGCGTCGGCAGCACCCTGTCGGTGTCGGTGGTGACCCAGTTCATCCAGATCCTCGGCACCACCGTGGTCACCGCGATGCTCACCATGGTCTTCAGCCGGGCCGTCCTCGGCCAGACCTCCTCGGTCTCCACCGCCTGGCGCGAGGCCCGCCCCCAGCTGCTGCGCCTGGTCGGGCTCACCCTGCTGATGGCCCTCGGCGCCGTCCTGATCGGCGCCGTCCTGATCCTGCCGGGCATCACCGCCGACAGCACCGGCCTGATCGTCCTCGGCTTCTTCGCCTGGCTCCCGCTCCTCGTCTGGCTGGGAATCAAGTTCAGCCTGGCCTCGCCCGCCCTGATGCTGGAGAAGAGCAGCGTCTTCAAGGCCTTCACCCGGTCCTCGAAGCTGGTCAAGGGCTCCTGGTGGCGCGTCTTCGGCATCACGCTGCTGACCGGCTTCATCGCCTTCATGGTCGGGCTGATGATCGTCGTCCCGTTCCAGTTCGTCGGCGCCATCGCCTTCGGCGGCGGGTTCGACGCCCTGCAGGACGGCAGCGCGCAGACCTCCTGGGGCCTGCTGATCTTCACCGGGATCGGCCTGATCATCGCGCAGACCATCGTCATGCCGATCCAGTCCGGCGTCACCGTCCTCCTCTACGTCGACCAGCGCATCCGGCGCGAGGGCCTCGACCTGGAGCTCGCCCGGGCGGCCGGCGTCGAGAACTACGGGTGATGCGCGCGGAGGTCCCGCCGGTGACGACACCGCGCGAGGCCGCCCGTGAGGCGGCCGAGCGCGAGCTGTCCAAGCCGATGTACCACGAGAACGACCCGAGCCTGGTGGACCGCGCGACGCGCGCCTTCTTCGACTGGCTCGACGACCTGTTCGGCGCCGCCTCCGGGGCAACCCCCGGGGGCGCCGTCGGCCTGCTCGCCATCGTCCTCCTGGTCGCGCTGGCCGGAGCGGCCCTGTGGTGGCGCCTGGGCTCCCCGAGCCGCACCACCACCTCCCCGGGCACCCTCTTCGACGACGGCATCCGCAGCGCCGCCGACCACCGCAAGGCCGCCGACGCCCACGCCGCCGCCGGCCGCTGGACCGAAGCCGTCCAGGAACGCATGCGCGCCGTCGTCCGCTCCCTGGAGGAACGCACCCTCCTGGACCCCCGCCCGGGCCGCACCGCCGACGAGGCGGCCGCCGAAGCCGCCGCATCCCTCCCCGGCCACGCCGCAGACCTCCGCGCCGCCGCCCGCACCTTCGACGACATCACCTACGGCGGCCGCACCGCCGACGCCGACACGTACGCACGCCTGCGCACCCTCGACCTCACCCTCACCCAGACCAAGCCCCTCCTGACGGGACCCACCCCATGACGCCCCCCGGGAGCCAGCCCACCTCAAACCCCGACGGGGACGGGTACGTGCCGGGACACTCCCCACAGGACGCCGAACACCACACGGCCCACCCCTCCGCCCCCCAGGACGGCTCCGCCGCGGACGGGTACGTGCCGGGGCACTCCCCGCAGGAAGCCGAACGCAACACGGCCCGCCCCTCCCGCCCCCAGGACGTCTCCGCCGGGGACGGGTGTGTGCAGGGGCGCTCCCCGCAGGGCGTCGAACACAAGGTGCCCCGGCCCGCCGACCCCCCGACACGTTCGACGCCCGAGGAGACGCACCGGAACACACCCGGCCCCACCCCTCCGACCGGCCCCGGCGGCACAGGCAGCGGCGGCAACGACGGCAACGACGGCAACGACGGCAACGACGGCAAGCCAAACAGCACCCGCACCCGCACGCGCAAGCGAATCCGCAAGGCCCGCCTCATCCTCGCCACCGCCGCCGTCCTGGCCGCCGGCGTCACCATCCTGGCCGCCCTGGAATCCGGCACCCGCCACGGCTACCTGGACCCCCGCTCCGCCGACCCCTTCGGCAGCCGCGCCGTGGCCGAGCTCCTCAAGACCCGCGGCGTCACCACCCGCGTCGTCACCACCGCCGCGGAGGCCGCCGACGCGGCCGGCCCCCGCACCACCCTCCTGGTCACCGACCCCGACCGGCTCGGCACCACCCAGCGCCGCACCATCCGCTCGGCCATCGACCTCTCCGGCGGCCGCACCGTCCTGCTCGCCCCGGGCGGCCACAGCCTCCCCGACCTCTCCCCCGGCGTCCGCACCGCCGGAGCCTCCGGAGCCGCCGCCTCCGACGAGCTCGACCCCGCCTGCACCCTGCCCGCCGCGACCTCCGCCGGCCGCGCGGCCACCGGCGGCGGCCTGCGCTACACCACCACCCTCCCGGGAGCCGTCGCCTGCTACCCCAGCGGCGGCCACCCCACCCTGCTCACCCTCCCGGCAGGGACCCGCGGCGACACCGTCCTCCTCGGATCCGAGACGGTCCTCCTCAACGAGAGCCTCGCCGAGGAGGGCAACGCCTCCCTCGCCCTCCAACTCCTCGGCTCCCGCCCGGAACTCGTCTGGTACATGCCGTCGCTCGCGGACTCCGACCCGGACACCGGCGCCTCCGAGGACAAGAGCCTCCTCGCACTCGTCCCGGACGGCTGGTCCTGGGCCCTGCTCCAGCTCTTCCTCGCCGCCGCCGTCGCCGCCCTCTGGCGCGCCCGCCGCCTCGGCCCCCTCGTCACCGAGAAGCTCCCCGTCGTCATCCGCGCCTCCGAGGCGACCGAGGGCCGGGCCCGCCTGTACCGCAAGGCCGGCGCCCGCGACCGCGCCGCCACCGTACTGCGCGCCGCCACCCGCGAACGCCTCGCCGCCCTCACCGGCGTACCGCACACCCACGCCCACGACCCGGCCGCCCTCACCCCGGCGGTCTCCGCCCGGCTCACGGACGGCACCCGGGACGTCAGCGCCCTCCTCTTCGGCACCACTCCCTCCGACGACGCGGCACTCGTCGCGCTCGCCGACCACCTCGACGCCCTCGAAAGAGAGGTCCGTACGTCATGACGTACCCGGCCACCGAGTCCGCGGCTGTGACCGCGGACAGCGCCCGCGCTTCCCTCGAAGCGCTCCGCACCGAGATCGGCAAGGCCGTGGTCGGCCAGGACTCGGCCGTCACCGGTCTCGTCGTCGCGCTCCTGTGCCGCGGCCACGTCCTGCTCGAAGGCGTCCCCGGCGTGGCGAAGACCCTCCTCGTACGGGCCCTGGCCGCGTCCCTCGAACTCGACACCAAGCGCGTCCAGTTCACCCCCGACCTGATGCCGAGCGACGTCACCGGCTCGCTCGTCTACGACGCCCGCACCGCCGAGTTCTCGTTCCAGAACGGCCCGGTCTTCACCAACCTCCTCCTCGCGGACGAGATCAACCGCACGCCCCCGAAGACCCAGTCCTCCCTCCTGGAGGCGATGGAGGAACGCCAGGTCACGGTCGACGGCACCCCGCGCAAGCTCCCCGAGCCCTTCCTCGTCGCCGCCACCATGAACCCGGTCGAGTACGAGGGCACGTACCCCCTCCCGGAAGCCCAACTGGACCGCTTCCTCCTCAAGCTGACGGTTCCTCTGCCCTCCCGCGAGGACGAGATCGGCGTCCTGACCCGCCACGCCGCCGGCTTCAACCCCCGCGACCTGCACGCCGCCGGCATCCGCCCGGTCGCCGGCCCGGCCCAGCTCGAAGCCGCCCGCGAGGCCGTCGCCAAGGTCTCCGTCTCCCCCGAGATCGCCGGCTACGTCGTCGACATCTGCCGCGCCACCCGCGAATCGCCGTCGCTCACCCTCGGCGTCTCCCCCCGCGGCGCGACCGCCCTGCTCGCCACCGCCCGCGCCTGGGCCTGGCTCACCGGCCGCGACTACGTCACCCCCGACGACGTCAAGGCCCTCTCCCTCCCGACGCTGCGCCACCGCGTCCAGCTGCGCCCGGAAGCGGAGATGGAGGGAGTCACCGCCGACGCCGTCATCACGGCGATCCTCTCCCACGTCCCCGTCCCCCGCTGATGGCCCTCACCGGACGAACCGCCCTGCTGGCGGCCCTCGGCAGCATTCCGGTCGGCGTCCTCGAACCGAGCTGGACGGGGATGCTCGCGGTCAACGGCCCGATCGCCCTGGCCTGCGCGGTCGACTACGCCCTGGCGGCGCCGGTCCGCAGCCTCGTGCTGGCCCGCTCGGGGGACACCTCGGTCCGTCTCGGCGAACCGGCGGACGTCCACCTCACCGTCACCAACCCCAGCGGCCGCACGCTACGGGCCCGCGTCCGCGACGCCTGGCCGCCGAGCAGCTGGCTCCCGGGCACGGAGGGCGCCGCCTCCCGCCACGAGGTGGTCGTCCCCGCGGGCGAGCGCCGCCGGCTGACCACCCGTCTGCTCCCCACCCGCCGCGGCGACCGCCGCGCCGACCGTGTCACGATCCGCTCGTACGGGCCCCTGGGCCTGTGGGCCCGCCAGGGCGCGCACCTCGCCCCCTGGACGGTCCGGGTCCTGCCGCCCTTCACCAGCCGCAAGCACCTGCCCTCCCGGCTGGCCCGGCTCCGCGAACTGGACGGCCGCACCAGCGTCCTGACGCGCGGTGAGGGCACGGAGTTCGACAGCCTCCGCGACTACGTCCCCGGCGACGACACCCGCTCCATCGACTGGCGCGCCACGGCCCGCCAGCACAAGGTGGCCGTCCGCACCTGGCGGCCCGAACGGGACCGGCACATCCTCATCTGCCTCGACACCGGCCGCACTTCGGCGGGCCGTGTCGGCGACGCCCCCCGTCTGGACTCGGCGATGGACGCCGCCCTGCTCCTCGCCGCCCTGGCCGCCCGCGCCGGCGACCGCGTGGACCTGCTGGCCCACGACCGCCGCCCCCGCGCCCAGGTCCAGGGACGCGCGGCGGCCGACATCCTCCCGTCCTTCGTCAACGCGATGGCCACCCTCGAACCCGAACTGGTGGAGACGGACGCCCGCACCCTGGTCTCCACCGTCCTGCGCAGCGCCCCGCGCCGGTCCCTGGTGGTCCTCCTGACGAGCCTGGACGCGGCCCCGATCGAAGAGGGCCTGCTCCCGCTGCTCCCCCGGCTCACCCAGCGCCACACGGTCCTGCTGGCTTCCGTCGCCGACCCGCACGTCGCCGGTATGACGAAGTCCCGCGGCAGCGTGGACGCCGTCTACGAGGCCGCGGCCGGCACCCAGGCCCAGGCCCAGCGCCGCCGCACCGCCGACCAGCTCTCCCGGCACGGCGTCCACGTCGTCGACGCGACCCCGGACACCCTCGCCCCGGCACTGGCCGACGCCTACCTCGCCCTCAAGGCCGCCGGCCGCCTCTAGCCGACGGCGGTGTCGCGCATGATCGGCGGCAGAGCCGATCATGCGGCGAGCGTGCCTCTGTCGCTGTCGCAACCGGCGTCAGTACTGCCAGCGAGGCTGACTGCCGTCCAGCCGGCAGTGGATCACGCGCCCGTTCCCCGCGTGCGTGGACCGCCCCAAGTCGGCCTTCCGGCAGAACTGGCCCGCGTTGTAGCAGTTGCCGGCGTTGGAGACGATCTCGCACTCGGCCGTCGCCTGCCGACTGGGGGCCTTCGTCGTGGGTGGAGCCACCGGCTTCGTCGTCTGCGTCGCGGCCGGCTTCGGGTCCGCCGAGCGGGTCGCCACCGAAACCGACGGGCTCGGCAGCGCCGAAGGGGAGGCGGAGGGCGTCGGCGACGACGACGGCGAGGGGGTCTCGGAGGGCAGAGCGGATGTCTGCGACGGGACCGCCGACGCCGAGGAGGCGACCGGCGGCAGGGATACGGCGGGCCCGTCACCCTCCGCAGGACCGCACGCGACGGAGACACCCGCCACCAGCAATCCGACCAGCACCCGCTGGACGAGCCCCCTCGTACGTCTTCCGTCCCGCTCGTCACTGCCGTTGACTCTGCGCACCCGTACCCCCACTCGAAGCGTTCGAAGGAGGCACATCGTATGAACGGGCGTTCGCCCCCGCAGGCTTTCACCCGAACCGGAACCCAGGAACCTAGGCGGCCCTGTTCGCGATCTCCATCGCCCAGGCCCGGAAGGCGGCCCGGTCATCGGGCCTGACCCGCAGGTGCTCAGGTATCCAATCGGCCTCGGCGGCGTCCAACAGGTCGGTGATCCCCAGGTGGTGCCAGTCCCAGTGGAGCGAATTGAAAGCACGCATGAGCGGCCCGACCTGCTCGCGAATCCGGGCCACTTCCTCCGGTCCCAGACCCACCGCACTCAGCCGAGCCAGCGTGCCGGCCTGCTGCTCGGCAGTGAACTCGGTGTCAAGAAAGGGTTCAAGCAGATCGCCCCACACGTCGTGTTCCACGGCGGACATGCTGCCAGAGAGGAACACGCTCCGGCCCGGAACGCAGAAAAGCCCCGCACCGAACCCCGAAAGGTTTGGTGCGGGGCTTCCCGCAATGATTGTTCGGCGGCGTCCTACTCTCCCACAGGGTCCCCCCTGCAGTACCATCGGCGCTGAAAGGCTTAGCTTCCGGGTTCGGAATGTAACCGGGCGTTTCCCTAACGCTATGACCACCGAAACACTATGAAATTTGAACGCTGGCTATGGACACAGCTGTTCGTTATTTCAGAACTAACACAGTGGACGCGAGCAACTGAGGACAAGCCCTCGGCCTATTAGTACCAGTCAGCTTCACCCGTTACCGGGCTTCCACATCTGG